>CAWJCM010000004.1:0-307383 GCA_963841405.1 uncultured Actinomycetes bacterium
TCACCTGGAAGGACGGCGTCACGCCGCGCAAGCTCACCACGGCTGCGGCCTACGCGCGGCGGCCCGAGCCGGCGAGGTGATCGTGAAGACGGCGGGGATCGTGGTCAACTGCCCGGTGATCTGGCCTCGGCTACGCCGACGAAGGGCCGGGCCCAGGCTGAGTAAGTGCCTGGCCCCCGAGCCCCGGCACGTGAACGGTGGTCAGCGATCGGCGCGGGCGCTTTCGCCCGCTAGCCCGCAGTTCGTGACTCGCTCCGGGTGTGGAGTTGTCAAGACGGCGTTCCGCACGCTAGAACACGTGGAGTGAGCGCGGCCCCCGTGTCGGACTCGTTGCCCGTTGGACAGGCATCGAGGCGGCGCGGGTCTGAAGGCGTGCTCGCCATCGTGGTTCCGGTCCTGTCGATTGCGGCGGCGCTCGTCTTCTGGGAGCTGATCTCTCGCGGCGGGCTCATCGCCCAGAGAGACCTCCCCTCGATGAGCTCGAGCTTCGAGGCGCTGTGGTCGATGGTCAAGACCGAGAGCTTCTGGATCGCGTTCGGGCAAACCGTGCGAGGGTGGGCGATCGGGCTCGGACTGGCCACCGTCCTCGCCGTGCCGATCGGGATCGGACTGGGTTCGAGCGAGTTCGCCGCCCACGCGTTCCGCGTCCCGATCGAGTTCCTGCGTCCGATCCCGTCGGCGGCACTGATCCCCCTGCTGTTCTTGACGCTGGGGACCGACCTGAACAGCGAGATCTTCCTCGCCACCTTCGGAGCATTCTGGCCTCTCCTCGTCCAGACGACGTACGGCGTCCACGACGTGGACCCGATCGCGGTCGACACCGCGCGCTCGTTCGGCGTGCCGCGGCACGAGCGTCTGTACCGGATCACGCTCCCGAGTGCGCTCCCGTACGTCTTCACCGGGATCCGCATCTCCTCGACCGTCGCTCTCATCCTCGCCTTCACCGCTGAGCTGTTCATGGGCACGCCGGGGCTCGGCCATCTGCTGAACTACGCGCAGGCCTACGGCCTGACCACGCAGACGTACGCGATCGCGCTCGCCACCGGCTTCCTCGGCGTCGGCATCCACTACACGCTCGTCGCGGTCGAACGCCGCCTGCTGCGCTGGCACCCTTCCCGGCGATCGGAGCTGGCGTGAGCGCACGCACCTACCGCACACTCCGGATCGCCGCGGAGGTCGCGGTCCCGATCGCGATCCTCGTCGCCTGGCAGCTGTGGACCGTCCACGCGCACGACCCCAAGTTCCCGCGCCTGTCGACGATCCTGGTCCAGTTCCGAGATCTGTGGCTCTTCTCCGAGTTCGGAAGGCACGTCGTTCCCAGCCTCGAACGAATTCTGCTCGGCTTCGCGATCGCCGTCGTGCTCGGCATCGGGATCGGCGTGCCGATCGGTCTTTCCCGTTGGGCACGGCTGTGGGTGATGCCTCATGTCGAGTACTGGCGCGCCATGCCGCCGCCGGCGCTGATCCCGATCTCGATCGTCCTGCTGCACTCGATCGGCAACACCCAGAAGGTGACGTTCATCGCCTTCTTCTGTCTGTTCCCGATCCTGCTCAACGCGATCGATGGCGTGCGCGGCATTGAACCGACACTCATGGACACTGCGCGTTCGTACTGCGTTCCCTGGCGCGAGACGGTGCGCCGCATTGTCCTGCCCGCGGCCATGCCGCAGATCTTCGCCGGCATGCGGACCAGTCTGGCTCTGGCGGTGATCATGATGGTGCTGACGGAATACTGGGCCAGCACGAGCGGAGTCGGATACGTACTGCTCGAGTCGAAGAATCTGCTCCGGCTCGGGCCGATGTGGGCGGCGATCCTCCTGATCGGCGTGCTCGGCTACCTCCTCAACCTCCTGTTCGGCTTGTTCGAGCGCCGGGTGCTGTCCTGGCACCGCGGGTGGCGGGCGGCGACCAAGTAGGGGCGGACGAATGCTCGAGATCAAAGGACTGGGCAAGACCTACGGCACCGGCCAGAAGGCGACGCACGCGATAGGAGACGTGTCCTTTTTAGTCGGGGAGGGTGAGTTCGTCTGCGTCGTCGGGCCGTCCGGCTGCGGCAAGACGACCCTTCTGAAGTGCGTCGCCGGACTGCTGCCGCCGACCCGCGGGGAGGTTCTGATCCGCGGGAGGCAGGTCAACTCGCCGCCCGAGGAGATGGCACTCGTTTTCCAGGAGTACAGCCGCTCGCTGTTTCCCTGGATGTCGGTTCGCGGCAACGTGCTGTTGCCGCTTCACCACAAGAGGCTCGCGAAGCAGCAGCGAAACCGGCTGGTCGAGGACGCTCTGGAGGAGGTCGGGCTCGTCGGTTTCATGGACCACTACCCGTGGCAGTTGTCAGGCGGGATGCAGCAGCGGGTCGCGATCGCGCGCGCGCTGGCATACCAGCCCTCGATCCTGCTCATGGACGAGCCGTTTGCGTCCGTCGACGCGCAGACCCGCGACGACCTCGAGGACCTCGTGCTGAAGGTGCGACAGGACTACGGCGTGACGGTCGTCTTCGTCACCCACGACATCGACGAGTCCGTCTACCTCGCAGACCGCATCGTCGTGCTCACCAACTCCCCGACCAGCGTCAAGGAGATCGTCTCGGTCGACCTCGGCGGGGCTCGCGATCAGATCGCGACGAAGGAGCTGCCCGAATTCGCGCGCCTCAGAACGCACGTGTACCGGCTGATCAAGCGCGCGCCGGACGAGGTCGAGTCGCTCGCGGACGCTGCGGTGGGCACAGAACGAGGACTTGGTGTTCCGCATAGCGGGACGGGTGTGTAGCAATCGAACTATCCGACCCGCATAATCGGCCGCACACGCTTCCAGGACGAAGTGTCACGACGCGGCCTGCAAGGTCGAGGAGGTTATGCAATGACACGAAGCACGAGACGTCGGCAGGCGCTGGCTTTCGGGTTCGCGGGCGTGATCGCGCTCCTTGTCGTGGTCGGTTCGGCGGCCGGTTCATCGGCCCGGCACGAGCGGCGCGCGCTCACCACGGTGACGATCGACACGCTTCCGATCGCGAACGGTCTGCCCCTCGATCTTGGTATCAGCAAGGGCTTCTTCGCCAACCACGGGATCGAGATCAAGAAGGTCACACTGCAGAGCGGCAACGACATCATCCTTGCGCTCGCGAACAACAGCGGGGACATCGGCTACGTCGGCTGGACGCCGGCGTTCATCGCCGCGACCTCGGGGATCGACATCACGACCGCGGCGGCGAGCGAGGTCGAGGGTACGAACGTCGCGGACAACTGGCAGAACATCCTCGTCAAGGGCTCGAGTTCCATCCGCACGCCACAGGATCTGGTCGGCAAGACGATCGCCGTCAACGCATTGAAGGGCGTGGGCGAAGTGGTGATCCGGGGCGCGTTCAAGAAGCTCGGACTCGATCCGCAGTCGCCGAAGCTCGTTGCGATTCCTTTCCCGGCGATGAGGACGGCGCTGGCGAACGGCCAGGTGGATGCGATCTGGACACCTGAACCCTTCCTGTCCCAGGCGCTGAACCAGGATGGCGCGCGGATCGTGATGGCGCCGGGGCCGGTGATCATGCCGTACCTGCCGAACGGGGTATACGTCGCCCGCACGAAGTGGACGAAGGACAACCCTGCGCTCGCGAAGCAGTTCCGCCTCGCGCTCAACGAGTCCCTCGTTTACGCCCAGGGTCATCCCGACGAGATCCGGGCGCTGCTTCCGGCGGCGACGAGGAACATTCGCTTGCCCGTCTGGAGCCCCGTGCTCGACCGCAAGAAGCTCCTGCAACTTGCGCAGCTCGCCAAGCAGTTCGGAGTGATCAGCAGGCTTCCCGACCTGACGAAGCTCGTGCCGGGATCGATTTCGAGCGGTGTAATCCTCAAGGGCGATGTCGGCGCCGGATCGATCTCGCTCAGGCTCGACAAGGCGTCGGTCAAGACCCTGACGGCCGGCGCGGACACGATCGCCGTCTCCGATCGCTCTGCCAGGCAGAACTTCCACCTGAAAGGGCCGGGCGTCGACAAGAAGACCGGCGTCAAGGCGGCGGGCAAGATCGCGTGGACGGTCGTCTTTCGGAAGGGCACGTACGTGTACTACTCCGACACGAATCCGAAGCTGCGCGGCCGCTTCACCGTCGGAGCGTGATTCCGGCTGCTGCCGGCGCGAGGCCTTCGAGCCTCGCGCCGGCCGCGCCGCTCTACGGGGCCGGGGTCCGGTAGCCGAGCCGGGCGGAGATCTCGCCCGCGCAGCGGGTGAGCGCGGGGCCGAGGCGGACGATCAGGTCGTCGAGCGAGACCATGGTCCGGTGCACGGCGAGGTTGATCGCGGCCGCCACGTCGCCCGAGGCGCCGCGGACCGGCACCGCGATCGAGCGCAAGCCGTAGGCGAGTTCCTCGTCGTTCACGGCGATCCCGGTCGCCCGCACGCGCTCCAGGTCCCTCAGCAGGGCCTGGCGGCTGGTGCGCGTGTTCGGGCCGAGCCGGCTGAACTGCACGCGCTCGACGGCGGCGTCCCGCTCCTCGTCGGGCAGGAACGCGAGCAGCGCCTTGCCCATCGACGTGCAGTAGGCCGGCAGGCGCGAGCCGACGTGCAGGTTGAGGTCGATCTCACGCTGCCCCCGCCGCGAGCTGCGGCAGCGCTCGATGTAGACGATGTCTGCCCCGTCGAGGACCGCCATGTTCACGGTGTGGCCCGTCTCGTCGCTCAGCCGCTGCAGGTGGGGCATCGAGATCTCCCGCACCTCCATCGAGTTGATCGCCGAGAAGCCGAGGTCGACGACGCGCGGACCGAGCCGGTACTTCTTCGTCGGTGCGTCCTGCTGGAGGTAGCCGAGCGCGGCCAGCGTGGCGATGTAACGATGGGTGGTGCTGCGGTTCAGTCCGACCTCGCGGGCCAGCTCGCTGACCCCGAGCAGCGGCCGGACCGAGGTGAACGAGGAAAGGATCGCCAGCCCGCGCTCCAGCGACTGCGAGTGCGCACGCCGTGCCGCCTTGGCCGCCCGTTCTCCCTGCTGCATCCCGGTGTTCTAATACTTGGGAAGGTGTATTGACAAGTGGACAATCGGCCCCATAGCGTCTCGGTAGTGGTATGGGCGCGATCGTCCCCCTCACCGATGCGGTCGCCGAGCACGTCCACGACGGCGACGTCGTGGCGCTCGAGGGATTCACGCACCTGATTCCGCACGCGGCGGGACACGAGCTGATCCGGCAGGAACGGCGCGACCTGACGCTCGTCCGGATGACCCCCGACATCGTCTACGACCAGCTGATCGGGATGGGCTGCGCCCGGAAGATGGTGTTCTCGTGGGGCGGGAATCCCGGCGTCGGGTCGCTCCACCGGTTCCGGGACGCGGTCGAGCACGGGTGGCCGGCGCCGCTCGAGCTCGAGGAGCATTCGCACGCCGGCATGGCGGCCGCGTACGCGGCAGGCGCGGCCGGTCTCCCGTTCGCCGTGCTCCGCGGTTACCGGGGCGGCGATCTTCCCGCCCGGACCCGTGTGGAGCGGGTGACCTGCCCGTTCACAGGCGAGGAGCTCGCGGCCGTTCCCGCCAATCGGCCCGACGTCGCCGTCGTCCACGCCCAGCAGGCGGACCGCCGCGGCAACGTCCAGCTGTGGGGCATCGCCGGGGTGCAAAAGGAGGCGGTGCTCGCCGCCAGGCGTGCGATCGTGACCGTCGAGGAGGTTGTCGACGAGCTCGAGCCCAGGCCGAGCGGCGTCGTCCTGCCCTCCTGGGTGGTCGACGCCGTCTGCCTCGCGCCGCACGGCGCCCACCCCTCGTACGCGCACGGCTACTACGAGCGCGACAACGACTTCTACGTGGCCTGGGACGAGATCAGCCGCGACCGCGACACCTTCCTCGCGTGGATGCGGCGGCACGTCCTGGAGACCGCGGACGTGGAGGAGTACCGGGCGAGCGTGGCGGAGGCCGTACCGGCGTGAGCGCGGTAACCGTGCCAGGCACTGTTAAGAACCGAGCCGAAGAGTTCGCTCCGAGCAGGCTCTTTACAGTGCCTGGCACCGTTAAGGAGGGAGCATGAGCACCGCCGCAACGGCCATGTACACCGCCGACGAGATGATGGCCGTGGCCGCCGCACGCCGGTTGACGGACGACAACGTCTGCTTCGTCGGCATCGGCCTGCCGAGCGTCGCGGCCAACCTTGCGCGCCACACCCACGCGCCTGGCTGCACGCTGATCTACGAGAGCGGGACGATCGGCGCCAAGCCGGAGGAGCTGCCGCTTTCGATCGGGGACGGCGAGCTGGCCGAGACAGCGGATGCCGTCGTCTCGGTGCCGGAGATCTTCAGCTACTGGCTGCAGAGCGGCCGCATCGACGTCGGCTTCCTCGGCGCCGCGCAGATCGACCGGCATGGCAACCTGAACAGCACGGTGATCGGCTCCTACGACACACCGACGGTGCGGCTGCCGGGCGGCGGCGGTGCGCCCGAGATCGCGCTGGGCGTGGAGCAGGTCTTCGTGATGCTGCGCCACTCGCCGCGCGCGTTCGTCGAGCGGCTCGACTTCACCACGAGCCTCGGTGACAACCTGCGCGTGGTGATCACCGACCTCGGCATGCTCGAGCGGCGCGACGGCGAGCTGACCCTGGTGTCGGTCCATCCGGGCGTGGACGTCGAGGACGTGCGCGCGGCGACCGGCTGGGAGTTGCGGGTCGCCGACGACGTCGGCGAGACCGACGCGCCGTCGGACGACGAGCTCACGGCGCTGCGGGCCCTGAAGACGAAAGGACGCGACTGATGGCACAGCTGGAAGCGGAGCCGGTCGTCCTCCCGGACGATCCTGGGGGCGGGCCGGAGGTTCAGGTCGACTACCCGGGCTACCGCTCGACGCGATGGCGCGTGGCCGAACGGCCGCTCGTCACACTGCCGGAGGAGTTCCACGCGCTGGACGGGCCGGTCTTCGGCGAGGACGCGATCGCCGAGCTCGACAACGACCTCACGCGGCAGCATCCGGGCGAGCCGATCGGCGAGCGGATCATCGTCACCGGGCGGATCCTCGACGAGGACGGGCGGCCGATCGGCGGAACGCTGGTCGAGATCTGGCAGGCGAACGCCGGCGGACGCTACCGCCACGAGGTCGACCAGCACCCGTCGCCGCTCGACCCGAGCTTCTCCGGCGCGGGCCGCTGCCTGACCGACTCCGACGGCCGCTACCGCTTCGTGACGATCAAGCCGGGGTCGTACCCGTGGGGCAACCACGAGAACGCCTGGCGCCCGCAGCACATCCACTTCTCGGTGTTCGGCCGGCAGTTCACGCAACGGCTGGTCACCCAGATGTACTTCCCCGGCGATCCGCTGATGGAGTACGACCCGATCGCGACGTCGGTGCGCGACCCGAAGGCGCGGGCGCTGCTGGTCGCGCGCTTCGACCTCGACACCACGCAGCCCGAGTGGGCGCTCGGCTACCAGTGGGACATCGTGCTGGGCCGCGGCGGCGCGGGCACGACGCCGCTGGAGGCCGCGTGACGCTCCCGCGGACGCCGTCGCAGACGGTCGGGCCGTTCTATGCGATCGGCCTCTCGCGCGACCCGCAGAACCAGCTCGCGGATCCTCGCGACCCCGCGGCGGTGCGCTTGATCGGAGTGCTCGGCGACGGCCAGGGGTCGCCGATCCCCGACGGGATGGTCGAGCTCTGGGATCCCGTCGGGAGGCGCTGGGGGCGAAGCGGCACCGACTCCGAGGGCCGGTTCTCGTTCGTGGTCACCAAGCCGGAGCCGCTACCCGGCGAGGCGCCGCGCTTCGACGCGCTCGTGTTCGCGCGCGGGCTGCTCAAGCACGAGCTCACGCGCGTCTACTTCCCGGACGAGACCGAGGCGAACGCGGCCGACCCGGTGTGGTCGGCCCTCGACGAGGAAAGCCGCGCGACGCTCGTCGCCGAGGCGGAAGACGGCGCGTTGCGCTTCGATATCCGCATGCAGGGCGTCCGCCACACCGTCTTCTTCGCGCATTGACGACGTTCGAGGCGCTGTACGTGCCGGCGCCGCTGCGCGAGGCGGTGTCCGACCGGGCGTGGCTGGCGGCGATGCTCGAGGCCGAGCGGGCGGTTGCCCGGGCGACGGGCGCGGACGTCCCCGACGACGCCTTCCTGCCCGAGAACTACGACATCGACGTGCTCTGCGAGCAGGGCCGTGCGGACGCGAGTCCGGTCGTGCCGCTGGCGCAGGCCCTGCGTGAGCGAGCTCCGGGTGCGCACGGTCCGGCGACGAGCCAGGACATCCTCGACACGGCGGCGATGCTGGTCGCGCGCAGCGCCCGGTCGCTGGTGCTCGCCGAGCTGGACGGGGCGGCCGCGGCCGCGGCCGGGCTGGCGGAGGCGCACCGCTCGACCGTGATGGCCGGGCGGACGCTGCTCCAGCAGGCGAGGCCGACCACGTTCGGGCTGCGGGCGGCCGGGTGGCTCGTCGCGCTTGTCGAGGCGCGGCGCCGCCTGGTCGACGCCCGTCTGCCGGCCCAGCTGGGCGGACCGGTGGGAACGCTGGATCCGGAGCTCGTGTCGCGGTTCGCCTTCGAGCTGGGGCTGGAGGTGCCGGTGGTGCCGTGGCATGCCGACCGGGGGCCGGTCGCGGAGCTGGCGACCGCGCTCGACGCGGTCGGCGCGGCGTGCGGAAAGGTGGGGCTGGACATCGTCCTGCTCTCCCAGAACGAGATCGGCGAGGTGTCCCAAGCCGAGGCGGGCGGCTCGTCGTCCATGCCCCACAAGCAGAACCCGGCCGCGGCCGTCCTCGCCCGGGCCTGCGCGCGGCTCGTCCACGCGAACGCGTCGCTGCTGACGGGAGGTGAGCACGAGCTCGACCGCGCCGCGGGCGCGTGGCAGGCGGAGTGGCCGGCGCTCTCGGCCGCGCACGCACTCGCCGGCGGAGCGGCGGCGGCGGCTCGGCGGTCGCTCGAGGGGCTGGAGGTTCATCCGGACCGGATGGCCGAGAACGCGGCCGGGCTCGAGGGCGACGCGGGTGCGGCGGAGGCGTGGGTCGACCGCGCGCTCGCCCGCTACCGGGAGCAGGAGTGACTGCGCTCCACCACCGCTTCGACGGGCCCGAGGGCGCGCCCGTCCTCGTCCTCTCGAACTCGATCGGGACGACGCTCGAGCTCTGGGACCGCCAGGTGCCGGCCTTCGTAGGGCCATTCCGCCTGCTGCGCTACGACCAGCTCGGGCACGGCCGCTCGGAGGTGCGGCCGGGCTCGTACACGGTCGAGCTGCTGGCCCGGGAGCTGCTGGCACTGCTCGACGAGCTCGGCGTGGAGCGGTTCTCGCTCTGCGGGCTGTCCCTGGGCGGAGCGGTGGGCATGTGGCTGGGGGCGAAGGCGGGCGATCGGGTGGAGCGGCTCGTGCTCGCGGGGACGTCGGCGTACTTCGGGCCGCCCGAGCGCTGGATCGAGCGCGCCGAGGCCGTTCGAGCAGACGGCCTGGAGCCGATTGCCGACGCGACGATGGGCCGCTGGTTCACGCCGGCGTTCGGCGACGCCGACGGGTTCCGGGAGTGCTTCGTCTCGACGCCGCCGGAGGGCTACGCCGCGTGCTGCGACGCCCTGCGCGACTGGGACTTCCGGGAGGAGCTCGGATCGGTCTCGGCGCCGACGCTGGTGCTGGTCGGCTCCGACGACCCGGCGACGCCGCCCGACCAGGCGCGGCTGATCGCGGAAAAGATCCCAGGCGCGCGGGTCGAGGTGATCCCCGGCGCCGCGCATCTGCTGAACGTCGAGCAGCCGGAGGCGTTCTGCCGGGCGGCGCTGGCGCACCTGGGCGGAGAGGAGACACTGTGAGAGACGAGACGTACGAGCGCGGCATGAAGGTGCGGCGCGAGGTGCTCGGCGACGCGCACGTCGACCGTGCCACCGAGTCTGCGACCGTTTTCACCGCAGACTTCCAGGAGCTGATCACGAGGTACGCGTGGGGTGAGATCTGGTCGCGGCCAGGTCTCGACCGGAAGACGCGCAGCTGCATCACGCTCGCCGCGCTGGTCGCGCTCGGCCGGGAGCACGAGCTGCCGCTCCACGTCCGGGCCGCGCTTCGCAACGGCCTGACCGTCGACGAGATCAAGGAGGTGCTCCTCCACACGGCCGTGTACGCCGGCGTCCCCGCGGCCAACTCGGCCTTCGCGATCGCCCAGCGCGTGCTCGACGAGGAGGAGTAGCGCAGCTTGGTTTGGCGCAATCGCAACCGAATGAACGCCTGTCAGGATCATGATGTCGATCCGAGTGGTCGCCGAAGGTGGGCTTTGCCCAGCGGAAGGCTCCCTGCGGCGTATGGGTCGCTGCGGCGAAGGAGGGGGTCGGTGGGGGAACCATGGGTTCCCCCGGGCTAAGGACGCAGGTCGGGATCGTCGGCGCGGGGCCGGCCGGGCTGACGCTGGCCCACCTGCTCCACCGCGAGGGGATCGACTCGGTCGTGATCGAAGACCGCAGTCGCGAGTACGTGGAGGCGCGGATCCGCGCGGGCGTGCTCGAGCAGCGAACGGCCGACCTGCTGGTCGAGGCCGGCGTGGGGGGCCGGCTGCAGCGCGAGGGGATCGTCCACGGCGGGATCGAGCTGCAGTTCGACGGCGAGCGGCACCGGATCGCCTTCGACGAGCTGACCGGCAAGTCGATCGTCGTCTACGGGCAGACCGAGGTGGTCAAGGACCTGATCGAGGCGCGTCTCGAGGGCGGCCGGCCGCTGCTCTTCGAGGTTTCCGACGTCTCGGTCTCGGACCTGGAGACCGGCCGGCCGCGGCTCGTGTTCACCCACGAGGGCGCGCGGCAGGAGCTCGAATGCGACGTGATCGCCGGCTGCGACGGCTTCCACGGCGTCTGCCGGCCGAGCATCCCCGCCGGTGTGATCACGGAGTTCTCGCGCGAGTATCCGTTCGGGTGGCTGGGAATCCTGGCCGCGGTCGCGCCGTCGATCGACGAGCTCGTCTACTCGGCACACGAGCGCGGGTTCGCCCTGCTCAGCCTGCGCACGCCCGAGCTGTCGCGCTACTACCTCCAGTGCGCGCCCGACGAGGATCTCTCGCTGTGGCCGGACGAGAGGATCTGGGCGGAGCTCCAGCTGCGCGTCGGCGTCGAGGGGTGGGCGCTCGGGGAGGGGCCGATCCTCGAGAAGGGCATCACCGGGATGCGCAGCTACGTCGTCGAGCCGATGCAGTACGGCCGGCTGTTGCTCGCCGGCGACGCGGCGCACATCGTGCCTCCGACCGGCGCCAAGGGCCTGAATCTCGCGATCGGCGACGTGCGCCTGCTCGCCGAGACGCTCGTCGACTGGTACCGGTCGGGCGACGACTCCATGCTGGAGCGCTATTCGACCGAATGCCTGCGCCGGGTGTGGCGCGCCGAGCACTTCTCGTGGTGGATGACGACGATGCTGCACCTGCCGCCGGAGGAGGACCCGTTCGGATACCGGCTGCGCCTGTCACAGCTCCGGTACGTGACGGACTCGGAGGCGGCGGCCACCTCGCTCGCCGAGAACTACGTCGGCTACTGAGCGTCCTGTTCCTGCTCCGCCAGCCAGGCCTTCGCCTCGCGCTTCTGGGCGCGTGTGAGCCAGGCGCCGGCGACGAGGTCGGCGAGCTCTCGGCGGTCGACCTGCCTCAGGTCAGGGATGCGGATCAGCACCGCGTTGTAGCCGTTCCAGTGCGGCGTGGTGAAGAAGATGCCGCGCGGGTCGGAGAGGATCAGCTCCTTCTCCTCGGCGTCCGCAACACGGAAGACGAAGACGTCCTCGAGCCGCTCGCCCGTCCTCGGGTGGACCGCGTCCGGCCGCGGCCGGCGGTGGAAGCAGAAGAACTTCCCGTGGGCGGAGTAGCCGGGGCGGCCGTCCTCGTCGACGTCCTTCGTCGTGCCCGGCATCGCGAGGGCGAGCTTCTCGACGTCGCGGATCGTTGCCATGCGCTCAGTCTTCCCGATCGGAGTTCGCGGCGCCTTCTGCGTCTGTCCCCGCCTCACGTTGTCGTGGCGCCTCGACTCCGGAGCCGGTGACCAGCCGGGAGCTCGTGCGCGGCGCAGCCGCGGCTAGGCTTTCTCTCGCGCCGGGCGGTTAGCTCAGCTGGGAGAGCGCCTGCCTTACACGCAGGAGGCCGCAGGTTCGATCCCTGCACCGCCCATCCGATAGACAAGCCGTTTCCGATGCACTGAGGCGCTCTTCGCGGGCGCTCATGTCAGCTGAAAGGCCCTCTGTGTCAGCGCACGCCCTTCCGCCCCGCCGAGTGCGGGGCACGCGTCAGCGTGCTCAAGAACGACAACGGCCCGCCGAAGCGGGCCATCGTCTACGTGCTCGGTGCTCACCCGGCAGTCTTCGTCAGCTCTGCCCGCCAGCCACAAGCGCCGCTCCGAGCAGGTCTCCCAGGTCGTCCCCCGTTGTTGACGGCGAGGGGTGGTTCATCGTGAATGCCCGCGAGTCACGTTGGAAGGATGAAGGGCCGCTCAGCCCCTACTGCAACTTCGAAGGAAAGCGGCGGTTCCCCCAGTTCGGGATCAACATCAGCGTTCTCGAACCCGGCGAGGCGATGGGCATGTACCACCGCGAGAACACGCAGGAGGGATTCCTCGTACTGGCCGGGGGATGCTTGCTGATCGTCGAGGAGCAGGAGCGGCGACTGAGAGCTTGGGACTTCTTCCAACCGTTTCTGAGGCTGCCGCCCGCCACGGCGTAAGCGTCGAACGCGAGACAACAAGCCCAGCCGAGGCGTACGAGAAGGTGCGCGCCAATCTGCCGCGGTCGACGTTCGTGGCATAACGGCACGGATGGTTGCTCGACAACTCCTGACCGCGACGGCCTACTACGCCCCGTAGCGGCCCCACCAACCTCGGGCTACCCTGGGCGCGTGGTTCTCTTTCCGATTGCGTTCCTCTGGCTCGTGTTCGTCGTGCTGTGGGCGGTTCGACAGACCGTGGAGCCCAGTGACGGCCCGTGGCGTCCATGGCGCAAGCAGGTTCGGCGGGACGGCCCCCACGGCCGTCCCACGCGAGGTGGCGCGGTCACTCGAAGCGCAACAAGGTCGAAGTCAGCCCGCGAATCGGCCCGCCGGTAGCTCGTTCACCGGACTCAGGGAATCACGCAGCGAGCGCGTCGTCCGGGAGCAGCAAGCCCGAGTCGTCGTTGCGAACGCTGTTCACGCGGGACGATGCGGGCAAGGCGACCATCAGCTCGGCCGGGTACGGATCAAGGAGCGAGAGCGCGTGCTCCTTCGAGATCGACGGATCGAGCCAGACCGCTTCGGCATCGGTCGGAATGATCACCGGCATCCGGTCATGGATTGGAGCAACAAGCTCGTTCGGCTGGGTGGTGATGATCGTGCAACTCTCGATGACTTCGCCGGTCTCGTCCTCGGTGCGCGCCGTCCAGAGCCCAGCGAACGCGAACAGCTCGTAGTCGGGCAGGTGGAAGTGGATCGGCTGCTTCTTCCCGTCGCTGCCGACCGCCCACTCGTCGAAGCCGTCCGCCGGGATCAAGCAGCGGCGCCGCCCGATCAGGCTAGGCGAGCCGGAGGCGTCGGCGAGCTGCGTCGCCTGGTCGTCGGTCCGGCGGCGGCCGGCGGCCGTGCGGCCCTCGTGCATGACCGGGTCGAGCGCCCACTGGTCGCTCTCCCGGCCGGCGTAGTCGCGGCTGAGGCCGGGCGCCACGCGGGTCTGGAACCGTCCTCCATGTACCAGATGGTCAGGCCAGTTCCAGGCACGGCTGTGCCGTACCCCGAACCCGACACGAGCTTGCCGTAGTCGCCCTCGCCGATCGTCCCGCCCTCGTGGCGGATCCACGGCGGCTCGGCGGAGGTGTTCGGGTACGGGTTGTGGCCGACCATGTCGAAGATCGGCAGGTCGCGGCGGCTGGCCCGATAGGCGGCGGCGAGGACGGAGTAGAAGGCGACCGGCGACTGCGACGGGCGGTCCGCCGCCGGGTCGTCGTTGCCGCAGGGCGCGCTGGCGGCGATCATGTTCACCCCCGGGCGCGCGGCGTGCAGCACGTCCCAGCACTCGGCGAGCAGCAGCTCGTACGCCGGCGCCGACGCGCTCGAGCCGTCGGGGGCGAACTGGGGCTGCCACCAGAATCGGCTCGAGTTGGGCTCGTTCCAGATGACCACGTCGTTTACCCGCGGCGCGAGCGCGAGCAGGCCGGCGACGTACGTGCAGTCGTCGTGGCCGCGTCGGGCGATCAGCGGAGCCCGTCGCGCCCTGGAGTAGACGGCGAGCACGAGCCTGCGACCGCGCGCCGTCGCCGGAGCGCAACCATCGTCGAGCCGCGCGGGCTCGTCTCGCCGGGCGACCAGCGCAGCGTCACGCGCGCGGCGCCGATCCCGAGCCTGGCCATGTGGCCGCGCACGACGGCCGGGCGCGGCGGCGAACCTCTGGACGTCTACTTCGTCAGGTTCACGGCGCGCCGCGCCTCTGCCTCGTAGGGGTTGTGCTCGTACCCGCCGAGATAGGAGAGCGGCATGTGCAGCGGCCGGTGCTGCAGCTGCCAGACGTGGCAGAGCTCGTGGGTGACGAGATCGTCCCCCGCGTCCTCCACCGGCACGCGCAGCAGTACGGTGCTCCAGGCGGCGTAGCCGTCGAACCGGCGGAACCACGGCACGCGGAACAGCCATGGCAAGACCAGCACGCGCACCCGGTCGATCCGGACCGGCCGCGGGTAGAGGTCGAGCCGGTCGAGCCGGGTCTTCGCGCGGGCGAGCGCAGCGCGTTCGGCGGCGCCGGTCAGCCCGTGACGGGGGAGAGGACGAGCAGGGCGCTCTGGTCGACGGCCTGCTGGAAGTCCCAGTGGAAGACCCGACCTGCGGTCAGCGCCTCGATCCCGTTGGCCTGCTTCGGCGTCAGGGTGCTCGGCGTGATCTGCACCTCACCCGGCGGCAGCACGGCCTTCAGGGGCCCCTGCAGCTCGGGCCTGTATCCGGCGCGCGGGAGCAGGACGGCGCGGTTGAACAGGGGGCTCGTCTGCGGCAGGCCCGCCGGCGGAGGCATGAACGCGACGACGTAGTCCGCCTGCGGGATCGAGTGGAAGGTGTAGAGCGCGAGCTCGAGCGCCTGGCGGCGGACGAGCTGGCCTCGGGCGAGAGTCGCCTGGCCGGGGATCGACCGGTTCTGGGCGGTTCCGGCCAGCTGGTAGAAGACGCCGGCCTGGGGGAAGGCGATGTCGATCCGCTCCTGTGTGACGCCGGCCCGCCCGGAGCGGACGAGGATCGCCGAGATGGGAATCGGGCCCTGCGACGACTCGATCTGCATCGGGCCGGCGACGACCGACGTGAAGAGAGCGCCGTTCTCGAGGTGGTACTGGCTCGACACGTGGCGGGCGATCTCGCGGACGCCGAGCGTCCCCGTCGCCGTCGGCCTCCAGCCCGACCAGGTCTGCCCCTTCGTGGACGTGCCGCCGTCGTCGCCGGCGAACACGACGACGAGGCCGACCGCGGCGCCGACGATCGCCGCCAGCGCGAGGTAGGCGAGCGCGAACTTGTGGCGCGAGACCGACGGCTCCGGCTTCGGCTGGGCCAGGGGAGCGGGCTGCTCGCTCACAATGTCGGCCAAGTCTCCTCCTTGTTCAGGTCGACCGTCGGCTCCTTCAACCCGACGGAGTTCAGCAGATCGATCAGCTCGTCGCCGTAGAGCTCCTTGCGGGCCACGAGGTGGTCGGCGATCGTCCCGACCGCGTCCTGGTTCTGGAGGATCAGCTGGTACGCGTTGACGTACGCCTGGCCGATGATCTGGGCGGCGAGACGCCTCTTGGTCGGATCGCCGAGCACGGCCGCGATCGAGTCGTGCTGGAAGTCCCCGCTGGCACGGTTCATCAGCTGCAGCCCGATCGACTCGAACCGCCTGGCGCGCTTCTCGCGCGCCTCCTCGCGCTTCTCCACGCTCATGCGGGCCTTGCTGTCGATCGGGATCGCGTCGGGCCCCATGCCGGAGACGCCGACCATCCAGGCCGAGCGGCCGGTCGCGCTCTGGAGGTCGCCGCCGACACCGGTTGCGTTCTCGCCGTAGAAGACCTGCTCGGCCGCGAGCGCGCCCAGCGTCCACGCCAGCTTTGCCATCTCCTCGCTCTTCCAGGAGCTGAACCGCTCCTCCTTCTCCAGCGCCTGGTGGTGCCCGAGCGACCCGGCGCGCATGCGGATCGAGATCCGCGTAGACTCCGCGCCCTTGAGGAAGACGTGCGCAGCCGCCGCGTGGCCGGCCTCGTGGATCGCGACCGCACGGGTCTCCTCGGGCACGTACTCGACGCCGACCGCCGTTCCCGACTCGACCGTCGTCATCGCCTCGATGATGTCCTCGCGGTTGAATTCGTCGCGGCCGTCGTGGTGTGCCCGGGTCAGCGCCATGGAGCAGACCTGCTCCACCATTGCCGGGCTGTAGCCGTTCGTGATCCGCGCGAGCTCGTCGCGGGCTCGCTGGGTGTCGAGCTCTGGGTCGTGGGTGACCTTGCCCAGGTAGAGGTTGAAGATGTCCTCGCGGTCGCCCTTCGTCGGAGTCCGGAACCAGACGTGGCGACCCATGCGGCCCGGGCGCTGGAGCGCCGGGTCGAGCGCCTCGAGCGGCACGTTCGTCGCCCCGATGAAGTAGATCTGGTTGTTGGCAGGCTTCGGGGCCGGCCGCCGGAGCGGGATGCTTCCGATCCGGCGCGGCACGACGTACGTCGCGTCGAGGAAGTTGTTCAGCCGGTTCGTCCAGAAGCGGCGCCAGAACGGCGGGTTGTCGATCCCGTCCATCGTCACCAGCAGCTGGTTGAGCGCCAGCTGGCCCGTTCCGCCCATCATCCCCCCGGGGAAAGCCTGGTTCACGATTCCGGCCAGCTTCGTGTACCAGGCGGGGTACGGAGAGCTCGGCCGCGAGTCGCGCTGCTCGAACATCCGGTCGCGCCAGCCGCGCGTCTCCAGGATCAGGTCGCCGGTGGGCGTGAGTGAGCCGTTCGGCCCGTAGAAGCAATGGTCGTCGTACCGGCCGGTGGTCGAGCGGGTCATCGAAGAGCCGAGCGACGCGCGGCGCATGCCGACCGCGTCGATCTCGTCGATGAACACGATGCACTGGCCGCCCCACTTGGCGGCGAGCCGCTTGGCCTTCCGGGCCAGGTAGCGGACGATCAGGGCATCGACCCCGATGAAGGTCTGGGCAAACCCGGAGCCGGGGATGGTCACGAACGGTGAGTTGAACCCGGTCGCGATCGCCTTCGCCAGCATCGTCTTCCCGGTGCCGGGCGCGCCGTGGAAGAGGATGCCGCGCTCGCGGCGGCCGCCCGCTCGCTCGAACGCCTCGCCCGACGTCCAGAGGCTGACGATCCGGCGCACCTCCTCCTTCGCCTCGGCCTGGCCGCGAACGTCGTCGAGCTTGACGCCCCAGTTGGCGTCTCCCGGCTCGAAGCCTTTGATCTGCGAGACCCCCATCATCATCATCGGCCCCATCAGGATCAGGAAGTTGAAGATGAAGAAGATCGGCAGAATGATGAACTGCGCCCAGGTGGACGTGTTGGAGATTCCGTGCCAGAACCCGGTCGCGATCGAGTTGGCCGTGCCCCACCAGGTGACGTCGCCACCGAAGATCCACTGAGCGACGAAGACGATCGTGATGAAGATCGCGACCAGCAACACGACCCGGAAGATGGAGCGCCAGAACCAGTGGCGGCGGCGGTTGAGGACATCCTCCTCGCGCGTCCGCTCGTCGTCGAGCGCGAACATGCTCGGCCGCGGGATGAACCTCCAGAAGATCAGGTCGAGCAGGCCGCGGAACGCGAACACCGCCAGCGCGGTGGCGACGAGCGCCCACCCGAATCCGACGTCCTGCACCTTCCACAGCCACAGGAACGCCGCGGGAGCACAGAGGACGGCGACGACCGTTGCCGACCGGCGCAACGCCCGCCACTGGTCGTTGAGGGCGCGTTGCTCCTCGGGTGCTGTGAGCCCGGGCGGCCGAACGGCATCCTCCGCACTACTCATCTTGAAAGTGTAAAGACGTGCGTTCGGCCAGTCGAGTTAGCCTGACGGGAGTGCACGCACACGGCCACGAGCACCGCCTGGAGGGCGATCGGAAGCTGCTGATCGCCGCCCTCGCGCTGATCGCGGCGCTGATGGTCGGCGAGATCGTGACCGGCATCGTCGCCGGCTCACTCGCCCTGCTCGCCGACGCGGGACACCTGGTCTCGGACGTGCTCGCGCTCGCGTTCGCGGTCGTCGCCGCGACGCTCGCGGCGCGTCCCGCGCAGGGCCGGTGGACATACGGATACCGTCGGCTGGAGATCCTCTCGGCACAGGCGAACGGCCTGATGCTGGGGCTCGTGGGCATCTGGATCGTGTACGGGGCGATTCGCCGGCTCGCGGCGCCGGTCGACGTCCGCGGCGGCATCGTGCTGGTCGTCGCGCTCGCGGCGATCGCCGTCAACCTGGTCGCGACCGCGCTCCTCTCACGCGCCAACCGCGAGAGCCTGAACGTCCGCGGCGCGTTCCTGCACGTCGCCACCGACCTGCTCGCGTTCGTCGGCACCGCGATTGCTGGCCTGATCGTGCTGCTCACGGGCTGGGACCGGGCGGACCCGATCGCCGGGCTGCTCGTCGCCGCGCTGATGTTCTGGGCGGCGTACGGATTGATCAGCGAGTCGACGCGCATCTTCCTGGAGGCGTCCCCGGGCGACATCGACCCCGACGAGGTCGCGCGCGCGATCGTCGCCGTGCCCGACGTCCGCGAGGTGCACGACCTGCACGTCTGGACGCTGACGAGCGGCTTCCCCGTCCTCTCGGCGCACGTGCTCGTCGCGCCGGGCGTCGACTGTCACGGGCTGCGCCGCGGGCTGGAGGCGATTCTGGGCCAGCGGTTCGGGCTCGAGCACTCGACCCTCCAGGTCGAGCACGTGCCGGGCACGGTCCAGCTGGGACCGTCGTACCGCCGAGGCGAGGCCCTGCGCGCAGCGCCGCCGGGCACAGCCCGCCGGCGCGCGTAAACCGGGGCTGCACCGATAGATTCCCGCCGTGCCGGCGATTCCCCTCGAAGGCAAGACCGCGATCGTCACCGGAGCCTCGAGCGGCTTCGGCAAGGTGATCGCCGAGCGGCTCCGGGAGGAGGGTGTCCGGGTCGCGGTCGGCGCCCGCCGCACCGACCGCCTGGAGGGCGAGTTCGCGCACGAGCTCGACGTCACCGATCCGGGGAGCGCCGAGCGGTTCGTCGCCGCCGCGGTCGAGGCGCTCGGCGGTCTCGACATCCTCGTCAACAACGCCGGTGGCGCGATCGGACGCTACCCGTTCTCGGAGTCGAACGAGGATGACGAGGAGTGGATGATCGAGGCGAACGTCCACGGGCTGATCAGAATGACGCGCCTCTGCCTCCCGCACATCCGCGCCGGCGGGCACATCGTCAACATGGACTCGATCGCCGGCAAGCAGGCCTACGAGAACGCCGCCGTCTACTGCACGGTCAAGGCGGCCGTCTCGATGTTCAGCCAGGCGCTGCGCGAGGACCTGCTCGGCCGGCCGATCCGCATCACCGACCTGGCCCCGGGCCTCGCCGGCGGCACCGAGTTCTCGCTCGTCCGTTTCAAGGGCGACGAGGAGAAGGCGAACGCGGTCTACCGGGGCGTCGAGCCGCTCACCGCCGACGACATCGCGGACTGCGTCCTGTTCGCGCTCACCCGCCCGCTGCACGTGAACGTCGACGAGATCGTGGTCAAGGCGCTGGCCCAGACGAGCGGCGGTCGCATCCTGCGCGACCAGTAGCCTCGGCGGGAATGTCGCTGACCATTCTCGAGGGCTCGACGTTCTGCATCAGCGACGAGCGCGGGAACATCGACGAGCAGACCGGCGGGTTGTTCGCGCGCGACACGCGCTTCCTCTCCTGCTTCCGGCTGACCGTCAACGGCGCGGCACCGCTACTGCTCTCGTCGGGAAAGGTCGACTACTTCTCGGCGGCGTTCTACCTGCGCAACGCGCCGGTCGACGGGCTGGCGCAGGACTCGGTCGCGATCGTCCGCGAGCGCTTCGTCTCCGACGCCATGCAGGAGCGGATCGTGGTCGAGAACGTCACGCCGGAGACCGTCTCGTTCGAGCTCGCGATCCACGTGGCCAGCGACTTCGCCGATATCTTCGCGGTCAAGGAGTACGACTTCGCGCTCGGCGACCCGGTGCGCGCGAAGCCGCTTCCCGAGCCGGCGACGCCCGTCTTCGACGTGGAGCACGCTCAGCTCGTGCTCGACGACCCGGAGGCGACCGTGCGAACCCAGGTCGCGTTCTCCAAGCCGGGTGAGGTGGACGGCGGCACGATGCGCTACTGCGTCGAGCTCCCGCCTCGCGCGTGCTGGGAGGTGACGACGGACGTCGTCCCCAACCCGAACGAGCGCCGGAAGGTCGCGCGGCCGGTCAGCCCCGGCCGGTTCGGCCAGGAACGGGCTCGCGTCCACGAGTCGCTCACCGCCTGGCAGCTGCGCGTGCCGCAGCTGGTCGCCAGCTGGGATGCGCTCGAGCACACGTTCGCCCGTTCGGTGTCCGACCTGGCGTCGCTGCGGATGCGGGGCGGTAACCACGGCATCACCAGACTGCCCGCCGCCGGCATGCCGTGGTTCATGACCGTCTTCGGCCGCGACACGCTGATCACCTCGTACCAGACGCTCCTCTTCGGGCCCGAGCTGGCGCGGGGCGCGCTCGAGGTGCTGGCCGAGCTCCAGGCGGTCGACGACGACGCTTCGATCGACGCCGAGCCGGGCAAGATCGTCCACGAGGTCCGCCACGGGAAGGCGGCGAAGGTCTGGTTCCCGCGCTATTACGGCACCGTCGACGCCACGCCGCTCTATCTCGTGCTGCTGTCGGAGGTGTGGCGCTGGACGCGGGACACGGCGCTCGTCGCGCGGCTGCGCGAGCCTGCGCTGAGGGCGATAGCGTGGATCGACGAGCACGGCGACCTCGACGGCGACGGCTTCGTCGAGTACCGGCGCCGGACGGAGCGCGGGCTGGAGAACCAGTCGTGGAAGGACTCCGGCGACTCGCAGCGCTTCGCGGACGGACGGCTCGCGGAGGCGCCGATCGCGCCCTGCGAGGTGCAGGGGTACGTCTACGACGCGAAGCTGCGGGCGGCCGAGCTCGCGCGCGAGGCGTGGAGCGACCCCGAGCTCGCCGAACGGCTCGAGAGCGACGCCGCCGGGCTGCAGGAGCGCTTCGACGAGGCGTTCTGGGTCGAGGAGCGCGGCGGGTACTACGCACTCGCGCTCGACGCCGAGAAGCGGCAGGTCGACTCGCTCTGCTCGAACATCGGGCACCTGCTCTGGAGCGGGATCGTCCCGCCGGGGCGGGCGGAGCAGGTGGCCGCCGCGCTGGCGGGCGACTCGCTCTGGTCGGGGTGGGGCGTGCGGACGATGTCGACCGACGACGCCGGGTACAGCCCGCTCTCGTACCACAACGGCACCGTCTGGCCGCACGACAACTCCCTGATCGCCGCGGGCCTCGCTCGGTACGGGTACTGGGAGGAGGCGCTGCAGATCGTCCGGCGGATGCTCGACGCGGCCGCGTTCTTCGCGTTCGAGCTGCCGGAGGTGTTCGCCGGCCTGCCGCGCGGTTCGACCCCGTTCCCGATTGCCTATCCGACCGCGGCGCGGCCGCAGGCCTGGGCCGCCGGCACGCCGGTGCTGCTCCTGCAGGTGCTGCTCGGGCTCGAGCCGGATCGCGTGTCGCGGACGCTCGAGACCACGGTCCAGGACGAGCTCCCCGAATGGGCCGGCTCGCTGCGCCTTTCCGGGCTGCGCGCTTTCGGGCGCTCCTGGGACGTGGTCATCCAGGACCGCCGGGTGCGGGTGGAGCGGTTGTCGTGACCGGCGACCGCCTCCGCATCGCCGTGGTCAGCCCCGTCTGGTTCCCGGTCCCGCCGACCGGCTACGGCGGGATCGAGTGGATCGTCTGGCTGCTGGCCGACGGGCTCGTCGACGCCGGGCACGAGGTCACGCTGTTCGCGTCGGGCGACTCGCGGACGAAGGCGACCCTGTCGGCCGTCTTTCCGATCGCGCCCAGCGCGCGGATCGGTCAGACGCTTCCCGAGCTCCGGCACTGCCTGGCCGCGTATGCGCGGGCGGACGAGTTCGACGTGATCAACGACCACTCGGGCCTGCCGGCGGCGGCGATCGGCGGCCTGATCGAGAAGCGGGTGCTGCACACGATCCACGGGCCGCTCGACGGCGAGGGCGGGGCGATCTACGAGCAGATCGCCGAGGTCGCGAAGGGAATCGGGTTCATCTCGATCTCGATGAACCAGCGCAAGCCGAAGCCGCACTTCCCGTGGGTGGCCAACTGCCCGAACGCGCTCGACTTCTCGCTCTACCCCGTGAAGCCGCACCGCGGCGACTATCTTCTCTTCGTCGGCCGGATGAGCCCGGACAAGGGCTGTCACCGCGCGATCGACGTCGCCGTCACGGCCGGGCTGCCGCTAAAGATCGCCGGCAAGAACCGCGAGCCGTTCGAGCGGCAGTACTTCGACGAGTTCGTGGCGCCGCACCTCTCCGACGAGATCGAGTACCTCGGCGAGGTCACGCACGGTGAGAAGGTCGAGCTGCTCCAGAACGCGCGCGCCACCCTGTTCCCGATCGAGTGGGAGGAGCCTTTCGGCCTGGTGATGATCGAGTCGATGGCGTGCGGCACGCCGGTGATCGCGACGCGATGGGGCGCCGTGCCCGAGGTGATCGAGCACGGGCGCAGCGGAATCATCGTCGACGACTATCGGCTGATGGGGGCGGCGATCGAGGAGGCCGACCGGCTGGAGCCGTTCGAGCTCGTTCGCTACGCGCAGCAGCACTTCTCGCCCGAGCGGATGGTAGGGGACTACCTGCGCGCGTTCCGCTCGGTCGTCGACTAGGGACAGATCCCGGGATCTGTCCCTGCGGGAACCCGGGTGGCTAGCATGGGCGCGTGGCCGTCGAGACGATCCGCACGCTGCTGACCGAGGCGTTCCCGGACGCTTCCGAGGTCGAAGTGCGGGACCGTACCGGCACGGGCGACCACTTCCAGGTGATGGTCGCGAGCCCGCGCTTCGCCGGGCTCTCGCTGATCGACCAGCACCGCCTGGTCAACGAGGCCCTCGCGGGGCCGCTCGCGGACGGCACGATCCACGAGTTGCGGATCAAGACGAAAGGGACGTGATGAGTGACCTGAATTCGAACATCCGGCAGGTGATCGAGGACGAGGACGTCGCCCTGTTCATGAAAGGCACGCCCCAGATGGTGATGTGCGGCAACTCGCTGCGGGCGCTCGAGGCCCTCCGGCGTGCGGGCGCACCGGTCACGGCCGTGGACGTGCTCCCGGATCCGGCGATCCGTCAGGAGCTCTCGGCGCAGTCGGGCTGGCCGACGATCCCGCAGGTCTTCGTCGGCGGCGAGCTGATCGGCGGTGCCGACATCGTCGAGGAGCTCGAGGCCTCCGGCGACCTCGAGCGGACGCTCGAGGAGAAGCTCGGCGCGGACTACCGGGACGCGCGCGAGGAGAAGACCCTGGCGGTCACCTCCTTCGCAGCTCCCTGACGTCGCGCACGGCGAACACCGGCAGGGTCACGAGCGTGATGAAGACCGCGCTGCCGACCAGCGTGGCTTCCGTGCCGAATGCATCGGCGATCGGCCCGATCGCGGCCAGGCCGACGGGCACGAGCGCGATCGAGCCGAGCATGTCGTACGAGTAGACCCGTGACAGCTTCTCCTCCGGGATCTGCTGCTGCATGGTCGTGTCCCAGAGCACTGCGAAGAGCTCGATCCCCACACCGGTGACGAATGCCGACAGCGCGATCACCGCGGCGTGCGCAGGTACGGCGAGCAGCACGAGCGTCGGCGCGATCAGGAGGACGCCGAAGGTGGCGACGAGAAGCATGCGCCGGGGCTGGAAGCGCAGCATCGTCACGCCGCCGGCGATCAGGCCGGCTGCGAAGCAGGCGAGGATCCCGCCCCACCAGAGTCGGCCGAAGTGGGCGTCCGCCTGCACCGGTCCGAGCACGTTCAGCGATCCTCCCTCGCAGGCGTTCACGATCGAGAACTGGACGACGATCACCCACAGCCAGGTGCGGGAGCTGAACTCGCGCCAGCCGTCTCTGAGCTCGCCGAAAAAGCTCGGGATCTCGATTCGCAGCGAGGCGGGAAGGGTCATGGCGCCGATGAAGAGAGCGCTGAGGAAAAAGGTAGCGGCGTCGACGGCGATCGCCCATCCCGGTGACGACGCCGAGACGATTACCCCGCCCAGCGCCGCGCCGAGCACATTCGTCGAGTTCAGCGCCAGCCGCAGGGTCGCGTTGGCCTGCTGGATCAGCTCCGGCGGCACGGTCTGTGGAACGATTCCGGCGGAGGCCGGGAAGAAGAAGGCGGTCGAGACGCCGTTCAGGCCCCCGAGCATGAGCAGCTGCCAGAGCTCCGCGTTGCCGGTGAGCAGGAGGACCGCCACCGCCGCCTGCGTCGTTCCGCTGCCGAGGCTGGAGGCGACCATCACCTTGTTCCGCGGCAGGCGGTCGGCCCAGACGCCGCCGATCAGGAGGAACACGACCTGGGGAACGGCACGCGCGGCGAGCACGAGACCGAGATCGGACTTGGACCCCGTCAGGTCGATCACCGCGAAGGCGAGCGCGATCGGTGCCATCGCGTTCCCGAGGAAGGAGATCGCCCGGCCTGCGAAGAGCAGGCGGAACTCGCGCTCGGCGAGCGGGCCTAGCCTGCTGCCTCTGACCGCTTGTCCCAGTACCGCTTCATCCCGACGTGGGACTGCCATAGAGGCGCCGCCCGCTCCCAATGGTCCGCCTCCTCCGCGCCGACGGCGGCCTCGAGGTCGCGCCGGGCTGCTTCGACCCACGCCTGCTCGTCCAGGTCCTGGCGACCGCGCTCCGCCCACTTCGCCAGCTCCTTGCGGACGAGCGCGAGGTGCTCGGACGGCGAGTCGGCGACGCCGAAGTGGATCAGCGCCAGCCGTCCCGGTTGCCGGCGCTCGATCTCGTCGAAGGTCCGGAACCAGGCCTCGACGTCGAGCTCGGGGGGCGGGCACACGGGGAGCACGTACCGGCCCGGCTGGATGCGGACACCGGCCGCGTCGCCGGCGTAGAGCGTCCCGTCCTCGTGCAGGTAGCAGACGTGATGTGATGCGTGGCCAGGCGAGGGGAAGCACTCGAGCCCGACGACGCGGTCGCCGGCCACGTCGACGTTGGCGGCCGGCACGGGCGCGAGCTCTCCCCAGAGCACGTCGAAGGCGTCGCCGTAGAGGCGGCGGGCGCTCGCCTCCAGCCGTGAGGGGTCGACCACGTGCTGCGCGCCGATCTCCGAGACGTGCACTCGCAGCTCGGGGTGGTCGCGGACGAGCGTACCGGCCGCGCCGGCGTGGTCGAGATGGATGTGCGAGAGCAGCAGGTGGCGGACGTCGGTCAGTTCGAGCTCCCGGTCGGCGAGCGCCTGCTTCAGCACAGGCAGGCAGGTGGTCGGCCCGCAGTCGTGCAGCGCGAGCCCGTCCGCGGTCCCGAGCAGGTAGCAGCCGACGACGCGCTCGGTCTGGTGGTGGAGATCGATGAGATCAGGGGCGTCCACGTCCTGATTCTCACCGAACTCTTCCGCACCCCTGTGGACGAACTGTTGGTCAATTGTTTCAACCCAGTCTCAGAGACTGGGGCATGGCTCTCGGAGACCGGTCCGGTTGGGATTGGTCGGCGAGGTCGGTGCGTCAGGCCGTCGTGGCCGTGCGGACGAGCGCGGACTCGAGGTCGGCGACCAGGTCCGCGGGCGACTCGATCCCGACCGACAGACGGACGAGGTTCGGCGGCGTCGCGAACGGCGCGTCGGCCGTCGAGGCGTGCGTCATCGCGGCGGGAACCTCGATCAGGCTCTCGACGCCGCCCAGGCTCTCGGCCAGCTTCCAGATCGACGTGCGGGAGACGAGAGCGGCCGCCTCGTCGGCGCTCGCGGCGAGGAACGAGACCATCCCGCCGTAGCCGGACATCTGGTGTGCGGCCACGTCGTGACCTGGGTGGCCGGCCAGCCCCGGGTACAGCACGCGCTCCACGCTCGGGTGGTCGTCGAGGAAGCTGGCCACCGCCTCCGCGTTCTCGCAGTGCCGCTGCATGCGCAGCGCGAGCGTCTTCAGCCCGCGCAGGACGAGCCACGAGTCGAACGGGCCCGGCACCGCACCGAGCGAGTTCTGCAGGAAGGCGAGCCGCTCCGCGACGGTCGGGTCGCCGGTCGCGGCGAAGCCGCCGACCAGGTCGGAGTGACCGCCGAGGTACTTCGTGGTCGAGTGGACGACGATGTCGGCTCCGAGCTCGAGCGGCCGCTGGAGGTACGGAGTGGCAAAGGTGTTGTCGACACAGACGACGGCGCCGACTGCCTGCGCCGCCTCCGCGACCGCCCGGATGTCGACGACGTTGAGCAGCGGGTTCGTCGGCGTCTCGACCCACACGAGGCGCGTCCGCGAGTCGATCGCCTCGACGACCCCGTCGTGCGGCGCGAACTCGAACGCATAGCCCTTCGGCTCGTACACCTTCGAGAAGAGCCGGTACGTGCCGCCGTAGACGTCGTTGACCGCCACGACGCGCTCCCCGGGCGAGACGAGGTGCATCACCGTCGTCGTCGCGCCCATCCCCGACGAGAAGGCGAAGCCGTACTCGGCGCTCTCCAGCGACGCGAGGCACGTCTCGAGCGCGCGCCGCGTGGGATTGGCGGTACGCGAGTAGTCGTAGCCCTTGTTCTCGCCGACCGCGTCCTGGACGTAGGTGGAGGTCTGGTAGATCGGGACGGTGACCGAGCCGGTCGCCGGGTCGGGCTCCTGGCCCTCGTGGATCGCCCGCGTCTCGAAGTCCATCAGGCGATCGTAGCTCCGAGCCAGCGCGCGAGGCTCCGCAGCGGCCGGTCGAGCGAGAACGGCCGCACGCCGTCCTCCCACCAGACGCCGCGTACTTGCAGCTGCTCTGCCTTGCGGTCGTACACCGGCTCGATCCGGCCGACGATCCGGTCGCCGCGGAGGATCGGCAGGACGTAGTAGCCGTACTCGCGTTTCGCCCGCGGGACGTACATCTCCAGCCGGTAGCGGAAGCCCCACAGGGCCTCCGCGCGTTTGCGGTCGTATGCGAGCCGGTCGAAGGGCGAGAGGAACGTCACGCGGCGCGGCGGCACCGGGTCGTCGGCAGCATCCGGGTGTGCGAGCAGCCGGCCGCGCTCCAGCCGGACGCCGAGCGAGCGAAAGCGCCTTTCCGCGAGCTGCCGCTGCGCCTCGACCCAGGAAATGCGGCTGACCTCCGGATACCAGCGCTCCGCCAGGTCCCAGACGCGCTGGCCCTGGCGCCGGCCCACCACCGCCACCTCGCCG
The DNA here is from genome assembly GCA_963841405.1 of uncultured Actinomycetes bacterium. Taxonomy (GTDB): domain Bacteria; phylum Actinomycetota; class Thermoleophilia; order Gaiellales; family Gaiellaceae; genus DATBLE01. The sequence goes on from CAWJCM010000004.1 coordinate 27,204, forward strand.
CGGTCGGCCAGGAGCATCAGCATCAGCCCCATCTTGCGCTCGCCCCACCACGGGTGGGCCTCGCGCCGCGTGGTCGCGTGGTCCTGGATCTCGCGTGACAGCAGCGGTCCGCGGCGCTCCAGCTCGCGCAGCACGTAGCGACGGACCGCGCCGTTGTCCTTCAGGAACGCGGCGATCCGGCGCTCGCGCGCGTTGTCCTCACGCCTGCGCTTCGCGCGCGCCAACAGCAGCGGCAGGTCCTCGATCGGGTAGATGAAGGCGTCGACCTCGACCAGCCTGCGCTCCTCCCAGAGCAGCCGGTCGAGCTCCTCACGGTCGTATCGGCCGAGCCGGCTCCAGAGCACGAGGTATTGAGGCGGTGCGACCGTCGAGATCGGGTCGATCTGGAGGAAGCCGAGCCGGCGGACGGTCTCGAGCACCCCCGCCTCGGACCCGTCGAGGAGCTGGGCCCTCACCGCGATCCGGCGCGCCTCCTCGGCCGAGACCTCCCTCATCGCGAGACCTGCTCCAGGCCGAGCACACGTGCCAGCCGGTCGAGCGCCTTCTCCAGCGCGGACTCGAGCGCGGCCGAGCGGCGCACCTGCGGCTCCAGGTGGAACGCACGCACCCGCAGCACTCCCTCCCCGCGATCGGACTTCAGGTCGGCGCGCCCCACCAGCCCGTCTCGGTAGAGGAACGGCAGCACGTAGTAGCCGTACACGCGCTGCGGCTCCGGCTTGTAGACCTCGATCACGTGCGTGAAGCCGAAGATCCGCGCGAGGAAAGCGCGATCCCAGACGAGGTTGTCGAACGGACAGAGAAGCACGCCTCCGGCCGGCGAGCCGTCGACCTCGGCGCCGGCCGGCACGACCACCGGCGGCCCGCCGTCGTCGACCGCGACCCGCCGGACCAGTCCTTCGGCCACGAGCTCGTCCACCACCGGCCGCATCGCCCTGGCTCCGCCCCGGAAGCGGCAGTGCTCGGCGATCCCGGCCTCGGTCAGCGCTCCACGCCCCTGGACGGCTCGTAACGCATAGCCGCGGCGGAACTCTTCCTCCGACGGCACCGGCGCCTCCAGCTGCGCCCGCGGGATCACCCGCTCGGGCAGGTCGTACAGCCGCTGGAAGCCGTCGCGGCCGGCGACGACCACCTCCCCGGCTGCGAACAGATCCTCGAGGATCCGCTTCTCCGGCTTCCAGTTCCACATGCCGCCTCCACCTCCGCCCTCGAAGAAGCGGGTCGGCAGCGCTCCGTTCGTCCGCAGCGCATCCAGCACCCGCTCCTTCACCTCCGGGTCGTGATCGTGCTTGCGGCCCCACCAGTGCCGCTCGCGCAGGTGCTCCATGCGGCGCTTGAAGAGCGGATAGTCCTCGATCGGGACAAGGCAGGCCTCGTGCGCCCAGTACTCGAAGATGCGTCCGGCCTTCAGCAGCCGCGAGATGGCCGGCTCCGGGTAGCGGCCGATCCGCGAGCCGAGCGTCAGCCGGTGCGCTCGGCCGACGGTCGAGATCGAGTCGAGCTGGACGCAGCCGAGGCGGCGGACTGCCTTCGCGACGTCATCCGCGCCCGCCCGCCGGAAGCGCGTGGCATAGCGCTGGTGGGCGACGAGGTAGCGGCGCAGCTGCGCCGCCGAGACGGTCTCCATCGTCACGGCGGTCTAGGCCTCGAGGGGCACATGGCCCGGGACCGCCGCGACTCGTCCGATCCACGCCCGGACGTGCCGGTAGCGGTCGAGGTCGAAGCCGCCTTCCCCGGCGAGGTGCGTGTACGCGTACAGCGAGATGTCGGCGATCGTGAAGCCGTCGCCGACGAGCCACTCGCGGCCGTCGAGATGGCCGTCCAGCGCGGCGAGGGCACGGTTGCCGGCGCGCCACTTCGACTCGAGCTCGCCGGCGTAGGTGTCGCGCTCGCCGAGCAGCGTGATCCAGAAGCGCGCGACTGCGATCGACGGCTCCACCTCGTACTGCTCGAAGAACATCCACTGGAGCACCCGCGCTCTTGCCAGCGGATCGTCCGGGAGGTACGGCGAGCCGTCCCCGAAGTACCAGAGGATCGCATTCGACTCGGCCAGGAACTGTCCGTCGTCCAGCTTCAGCGTCGGCACGCGCAACGCCGGGTTCTTGCCGCCGAGGAGCTCGGGCCGCTTCGAGCGGTCGAACACGTCGACCTCGACGCGCTCGTACTCGATCCCGCGCAGGGCGAGGATCTGGCGCGCCTTCCAGCAGTTCCCGGACAGCTGCGAGTTGTAGAGCCGCATCTCTGTCAGCAACGCCGGTAGCGGCGGGATACTTCCTCCGCGAGCGGCAGCCCGCTCGCACGCGTGACCGCCGTCGATGTCGTCGAGCCCCGAGCGCAGGCCGAGGGCGTTGCCGTGCGCGTCCGGGACGAGCGCGACGCGCACTAGCGACGGTGGGCGAGGTACTCGAGCAGGTCGGAGCGGGTGAGCACGGCCTCCGGCATTCCCTCGCGCGCGACCACGACCGCCTGGTTGCGCTCGCGCAGGTCGGCGAAGACCTCGTCCACGGAATCGAGCATGTCGACGGCACCGAGAGGCGGCTGCATCGCCGCCGCGACCTCTTCGCCGAGCGCGTCCGGGTTGCGGAAGATGCGGTCGAGCAGCGTCCGCTCGTTCAGCGAGCCGATCACGTCGGCGAGGCTCTCGACCGGTGCGTGGCGGACGACGGGCACCTGCGAGATCCCGTAGCGCTGCATCAGCTCGATCGCGGCGCCGAGCTTCTCGTGCGGCTCGCAGGTGACCAGGTCGGGGATGCCGTTCTCGGCGTGCTTGAACGCGAGCACCTGCTCGACGGTGTCGGGCGGCCCGTGCCGCTCGAGGAAACCGTGCTCGAGCATCCAGTTGTCGTCGTAGACCTTCGAGAGGTAGCCGCGGCCGCCGTCGGGGATGGTGGTCAGGATCGTCTTCGCGGGGCCGTGTCGCCTCGCCGCCTCGAGCATCGCGAAGACCGACGTCCCGCCCGAGCCGCCCGCGAGGATGCCCTCTTCGCGCGCCAGCCGGCGCGTCGTCACGAACGTGTCGCGGTCGGAGACCTGCACGTACTCGTCCACCACCGACGGGTCGAAGGTCGCCGGGAACGTGTCTTTGCCGATCCCCTCGACCAGGTACGGATGTACCGGGCCGCCGGAGTAGATCGACCCCTCGGGGTCGGCGCCGACGACGACGAGCTCGGGATGGCGCTCCTTCAGGTAGCGGGCGGTGCCGGTGATCGAGCCGCCGGTGCCGACGCTGATCACGACGACGTCGAGGTCGGCGCCGACCTGCTCCCAGATCTCGGGGCCGGTGGTGCGGTAGTGCGCCTCGGGGTTGCCGCTGTTCGAGTACTGGTCGGGCTTGTAGGCGCCTGGGATCTCCTCGGCGAGCCGGTCGGAGACGAGGTAGTAGCTCTCCGGCGAGTCGGGCTCGACCGCGGTCGGGCAGATGACGACGTCGGCTCCGAACGCCCGCAGCAGGGCGATCTTCTCCGGGGCGACCTTGTCCGGAACGACGAAGATCATCTTGTAGCCCTTGATCGCGGCTGCGAGCGCCAGGCCCACGCCGGTGTTGCCGGAGGTGGGTTCGACGATCGTGCCGCCCGGTCGCAGCCTCCGTGTGCGCTCGGCCTCGTCGATCATGCTCAGCGCGATCCGGTCCTTGTTCGAGCCGCCGGGGTTGAGGTATTCGAGCTTGACGAGGAGGGTGCAGCCGAGCTCCCGGCCGATCTTCTGGAGGCGGACGACCGGCGTACCGCCGATCAGGTCGAGCAGCTGAGGATACTCGCGCGCCAAGCTCTGTTTGCCTTAAACCCGGTGGGGCAAGCCTACCCCTCCTCGACGCGGTCGAGGAACGCGGCGACGAGCTCGCGGTAGCGCTCCGGCTCCTCGACGAACTGCATGTGCGAGGCGTCCTCGAAGGTGACGAGCTCGGAGCCTTCGATGCCTTCGTTGAGGCGCTGGGCCTGAGCCGCCGTGAACTCGTCGTGCGCGCCTGCGGTGATCAGCGTCGGAACGTCGAGCTCGCCGAGACGGTCGGTGATGTCCCAGGTCTTCAGCGTTCCGGTGATCACGAACTCGTTCGGGCCCTGCATGTGCAGGTAGACGTCGGGGTGCTCGGCGAGGCTCTTGAACGTGCGCAGCACGCAGTCGGGGAACGGGTCGACCCGGCAGACGTGGCGCTTGTAGAACTCCATGGAAGCAGTCTCGTACTCGGGCGAGTCGAGCGTGTCGGCGGCCTCGTGCTCGTCGAGGATTCGGCGGGTCTCGGCCGGGAGCTCTTTGCGGAGCCGGCTGGTTTCCTGCTCCCAGAGTGGGATGCTCGCCGGGGAGGAGGAGAGGATCAGGCCTGCGAGGCCGGCCGGCCGGGTGAGCGCGTACTCCATCGCCAGCATCCCGCCCCAGGACGAGCCGAAGAGGTGTGTCTCGTCCAGGCCGAGCGCGTCGCGGACGGCCTGGACCTCGGCGACGAACAGGTCGACCGTCCAGAAGTCCGCGGGCTGCTCGACCCAGGAGCGGCCGCAGCCGATCTGGTCGTAGAAGACGACGCGCCGGCCCGTGGCGGCGAGCTGCCCGAGCGGCTCGAGGTAGTCGTGCGGCGCGCCCGGTCCACCGTGCAGGCAGAGGAGCGGGAGCCTGCCCGGCTCCTCGCGGTCGCCGACGATGCGATACCAGGTCTCGCCGCCGGCGTAGGGGATGCGGCCCTCGGTCGGCACGCGCGGGAGTCTACGCCGGAGCCGCGAGCAGGTCCCGCAGCTGAGCGAGCGTCATGTTTCCGCCGCTCGCGATCAGGCCGACCTTCTTCCCGGCGAGGTCGAGTTTCAGGGCGGCGGCGAGCGGCGCGGCCCCGGCGGTCTCGATCAGGTTCCGGGTGCGCTCCAGCATCGCGAGGGTCGCGGCGCTGAGCTCGTCCTCGGAGACGAGCACAAAGTCGTGGAGGTGCTCGCGCAGGATCTGCTGGGGGAGCTCGAAGCCGATCCTGGTGGCCAGGCCTTCGGCGGCCGTGTGCATCTCGTCCTGGGCGATGCCGCCGTCTCTCCACGAGCGGTAGGCGGCGGGCGCGGCCTCGGACTGGACGCCGATCACCCGCAGCCCGGCTCGGCTCGCTACGGCGGCGATGCAGGCGCCGGCTGCCCCGCTGCCGCCGCCGATCGGGACGATCAGGACGTCGAGGTCGGGTTGCCGCTCGAGCGTCTCGAGAGTATGGGTGGCGACGCCGGCGATCAGGTGCGGTTCGTTGCCCGAGTGGACGTAGCGGTAGCCGTGCTCCTCGGCCAGGGCCTCGCAGTGCTCGCGCGCGTCGTCGAAGTCGCGGCCGTGCACGACGATCTCGCCGCCGAGGCCACGGATCGAGCCGACCTTCACCGGATTGGCGCCTTCCGGCACGCAGATGACGGTGCGCACTCCGAACAGCCGTCCGGCGAAGGCGATCGACTGGCCGTGGTTGCCGGTCGAGGCGGTGATCACCCCTGCCGTCCGCTCGTCGGCGGAGAGCTGCGAGACGAGATTGACCCCACCGCGCACCTTGAAGGCGCCGATCGGCAGGTGGTTCTCGTGCTTCACCCAGGTTTCGGCGCCGACCAGCTCGTCGAGGGCGGGGTAGCGGTTGAGCGCCGTCTCGCGGAGATAGGGCGCGATCCGCTCCCGCGCCGCGAGCACGTCTTCGAACGTCGGCGGACGGAGCTGCATCGGCGTGACGCTACTGCAGGCGCGGACGCTACTGCAGGGACAGACCCTTGGGTCTGTCCCTGCAGTGAAGCGCACGACCTGCCGTCGAGGGTTCGACGGCGACGCCCCGAGCGGAGGAGCCGAAGCGGATCTCTAGCCCGCGGCGCGAGCGATGCCGGGAACCGGGATTGCGCCTGCGGATCCCTCTCTGCTCGAGGCTGAAGCGAACCACGTCCAAGGCCACTCGTCGACAGTCCTGGACAGACCTGCCGCGATGGGGTTGGCCGCGATGTAAGCAAGCGCCTCGGCCAGGTGCTCCTCACTGGCGATCACGTACGAGGAATAGCGCCCGCCCCACACGTGGCCGACACGCTCGTGACGGTGGTTGTAGCACTGGGCATAACGCCCGTTGAGCCGTCGCATCGCAGGCGATAGGTCAGCTGTCGGGCACCCGAAGATCAGGTGGTAGTGAGTCGTCATCAGGCAGTAGGCGAGGCAGCGGACGTCGAACCGGACCGTGATCTCGCCGAGGAGGTAGAGGAACCGGCGGCGGTCTTCGTCATCGGTGAAGACCGAGAGACCGAACATCCCACGCGTCGTGACGTGGAAGAGTCCATCGGGGAGGTCGCTCCGGGGTCGGCGAGGCAACGAGGTGAAGCTACCGCCGTCTTCGGCGGAGGGCTAGTGGCCGAATCGAGCCGTTGCGAAGGCGTCACATGTTTCCTGCAGGGACAGACCCATGGGTCTGTCCCTGCAGCTCGGGCTGCGTGACCGCTGCTAGTGGCGGAAGTGGCGACGGCCGGTGAGGACCATCGTCGCGCCGGCCGACTCGACCGCGGCGACCACTTCCGCGTCCCGCTTCGAGCCGCCCGGCTGGATGATCGCGCCGACACCTGCCTCGAGCGCCAACGCGGGGCCATCCGGGAACGGGAAGAAGGCGTCGGAGGCAAGAACGGCGCCTGCAAGGTCGTGTCCTTGCTCTCGGGCCTTCTCGACCGCGATCCGCACCGCGTCGACGCGCGACATCTGCCCGGCGCCGATCCCGACCGTCCGCAGGCCTTTCGCGATCACGATTGCGTTCGAGGTCACGTGCTTACACACGCGCCAGGCGAAGAGCAGGTCTGCCCAGACCGCGTCGTCCGGCTGACCGCAGACGACGGTCATACGTTCACGCTTCTCGACCTCGTCGTCCGACTCCTGCACGAGCAGGCCGCCGATCACACGGCGGTAGTCGCGCTCGCCCGCGGGCGTCGACCGCCGCTCGGTTGAATCGAGCAGCCGCACCGCCTCCTTCCGGCGGAGCACGTCGAGTGCGCCCTCGTTGTACGCGGGCGCGAACAGTACCTCCACAAACTGACCGGCGATCCGCTCGGCGACCTCGGCCGACACGGGCCGGTTCACCACGACCACCCCGCCGTACGCCGACACGGGGTCGGATGCGACCGCACGCGGATACGCCTCCTCGATCGACCCTGCCACCGCGACTCCGCACGGGTTCGCGTGCTTGACGATGACGCAGGCGGGCAGCGTGAACTCGTCGGCGAGCCGTCGCGCGGCCGAAAGGTCGTTCAGGTTGTTGTACGAGAGCTCCTTCCCGCCGCGCTGCTCCACCCGCGAGAGCAAATGCCGCCGCGCGCCGGCCTGCGCGTAGTACGCGGCCCGCTGGTGGGGGTTCTCGCCGTAGGCGAGGTCTCGCTCCTTCCGGAACATCGGGACCAGCGCTTCCGGGAACGCCTCCCGTTCGTGGAACCACGTCGAGACCGCCGACTCGTACGCAGCGGTGACGACGAACGCTTCGCCGGCAAGCGAGCGCCGCGTGTCGACCGAGAGCCCGCCCGCCTCGCGCAGCTCAGCGAGAACGCGCTCGTAGCGGTCGACCCGCGCGACCACGCCGACGTGGAGGAAGTTCTTCGCGGCTGCGCGCAGCAGCGTCGGCCCGCCGATGTCGATCATCTCGACCACCTCCACCTCGGTGACGCCGCGGCGCGCGGCGGTCTTCGCGAACGGGTAGAGGTTGACGACGACGAGGTCGAACGGCTCGATCCCGTGCGCTGTCAGGTCGGCGAGGTCCTCCGGAACATCACGGCGGGCCAGGACGCCGCCGTGGACGGCCGGGTGGAGCGTGACCACCCGGTGCCCGAGCAGCTCCGCGAAGCCGGTGAGCGTCTCCAGCCGCGTCACCGGCAGCGCGTGCCCGTCGAGAAACGCAGCCGTGCCGCCGCTCGCCACCAGCTCCCAGCCGAGCTCGTGCAGGCCGCCCGCGAACCCATCGAGCCCCGACTTGTCGTAGACCGAGATCAGCGCGCGAGGCACAGTTCCCTCACCACCTCCGGCAGTAGCCGGTGCTCGACCGCGTGGATCCGCTCGACCAGCGTCGCCCGCGGCTCCACCGGCACCTGCTCCTGCCGGAGCACCGGGCCCGTGTCGATGCCCTCGTCGACCAGGTGCACGCTCACTCCGGTCTCGGAAACGCCGGCCTCCACGGCACGCTCGATCGCCCGCCGGCCCGGAAACGCGGGCAGCAGGGACGGATGGACGTTGACGATCGGATCGAAGCGCTCGAGGAACGCCGGCGACAGTAGACGCATGTAGCCCGCGAGCACGACCAGACTCACCCCTCGTTCCTCCAGCCAGTCGGCCATCCGGGCTTCGTCGTCGAACGACGCCGCCGGGATCCCCGCGGCGCGAGCCCGCTCGAGCGCGCGCGCCTCCGGCTTGTCCGACGCCGCCGCGACGATCGGCAGCCGGGCGTCGATCAGCGCCTGCAGGTTCGTCCCTTCGCCCGAGGCCAGGACCCCGATCACGCGATGCGCCCGATCACCTGCCGCCCGGCCGCCTCCGGCACGACCGCGCAGTAGCCGATCCCGAGGTTGAACACGCGGCGCAGCTCCTCCTCGTCCACGTGCCGCGCGAGCCACTCGAACACCGGAGGCCGCTCCCACGACCCCCAGTCGATCTCCGCGTGCAGCCCGTCCGGCAGCACCCGCGAGAGGTTCCCCTCGATCCCGCCGCCGGTCACGTGCGCGAGCGCACGCACGTCGGTGTCGCGCCGCAGTGTGCGGACGTCCTCGAGGTACAGCCGTGTCGGCGCGAGCAGATCCTCGCCGTCGTACTCCTCCACCTCGAGCACCCGCCGGACGAGCGAGAAGCCGTTCGCGTGCACGCCTGTAGACGTGAGCCCGACGACAACATCCCCGCGCCCCACCCGCGACCCGTCGATCACGTCCGCCCGATCGACCAGCCCGACGCAGGTGGCGGCGAAGTCGAGCTCGCCCTCCCGGTAGACACCGGGCATCTCCGCCGTCTCGCCGCCGACCAGCGCGCAGCCGGCCGCGCGGCAGACCTCTGCCGCACCTTCGACCAGCTCCGTCACCTCCCCGAGCTCGAGCCGGTTGGCGGCCACGTAGTCCAGCAGGAACAGAGGCTCGGCGCCGGTCGTCGCCACGTCGTTGATGCAGTGCGCGGCCATGTCGGCGCCGCAGTTGCGCAGCAGCCCGCGCTGCCGCGCGACCATCGGCTTCGTTCCGATCGAGTCCATCGAGGCCGCCAGCAGCCGCCGCCCGTCGAGCCGGTACAGGCCGGCGAACGCGCCGAATCCGGAGACCCCGGTCGACTCGACCGCCGCACGCAGCCGCTCGACCACCGCTCCGGCGGTCGCGAGCGAGACCCCCGCCGCCTCGTAGGTCGGCTCGTTGCCCACGAGCCCAATGTAAGCACCCAGCCTCCCGACCGGCGAAGAGAAGCTCCTGCTGCGCGGCGCGCGGCTTCGGCGTCGTCGGCGAGCCGTTCCGGAAGGCCTGAGACTCCTAGACTGATCGTGTGGCCCCGTCGCCGCTGACCAGCTGGACGTTCGATCCCGCGGCGCTCCTGCTGATCGCGGCCTCGGGCTTCCTCTACTACCGCCGTGCAGCGACGCTCGCGAGCCGCGGCACGCCGGTCGAGCTCTGGCGGCGGCTGGTGTTCGGCCTCGGGCTGATCATCGCCTTCCTCGCCGTCGCCTCGCCGATCCACGCACTTGGCGAGCAGCAGTTCCTCTTCGTGCACATGATCCAGCACATCCTGCTCGGCGACCTCGCCCCGCTCTGCTTCGTCGCCGGGCTGACAGGGCCGCTGCTCAGGCCGGTGCTCGCGCTGCCGGCGGTGATGCGCCTGCGCTTCCTCACGCTGCCGTACGTTGCGTTCCCGATCTGGGCGGTGAATCTCCTCCTCTGGCACCTGCCGGTCGCCTACCAGGCGGCACTGCACCACTCGGGGATCCATGCGGTGCAGCACCTGCTCTTCTTCACCTGCGGCGCGCTGATGTGGGCGCCCGTGGTCGAAGTGCTGCCCGGGCCGCAGTGGTTCGGGACCGGGATGAAGCTCGGGTACATCGCCTCGGTCCGGCTCGTCGAGACGATCCTCGGCAACGTCTTCATCTGGTCGGGCGGCGTCTTCTACCCCGCCTACGAGCACCCGGTCGAGCGCTGGGGGATCTCCGCGCACGCCGACCAGGGCATCGCCGGGGGGGTGATGATGCTCGAGGGCTCGCTGGTCACGCTCGGCGCCCTCGCCTGGCTGTTCCTGCGCTGGGCGCGCGAGAGCGAGGAGCGCCAGCAGCTACTCGACCAGGGAGTCGAACACCGGGCGGCCAGCCGCGCGGTTCGCTACGGCCGGGAGATATCCGGCCCGAGGTAGATAGCCGGTAACGGCGTAGCCCGGGCGTTCACAGTGGCGACGCCGGTCGACGCGCTCTCGCCACTGCTCGTTCGGTTTCCTGCCGCTCGGTCTCCTCCCGCACGCGAGCGGCGCCACGACGTCGCGAGCACGAGCGAGGTGCAGCAGCAGTCGCGTCTCCGCCGCCGTGTCACCCGGATCGCCGCCATCCCCTGATCGCATGACGGTCGCCGCGCGGACGCCCGTCGCGCGCGTTGCCGGCTACGCCCCGATCGGCGACTACGCCGCGATTCGGCTTCGGTGGCGAAAAGACAAGGCTGACCTCGATCGGCGGCGTGCCGGTTGCGCTTGGCGACCGGCTTCGCGTGGCCGTGCTCGCATGGGATCTCGGCAACCCGGAGCTGTCCGACTCGAAGGTCGCCGGGGCCGCCGACCTCGTCAAGGGCGACGAGGGCCTCCTCGCCCTCGTCGAAACCGACGACGAACCGATTCCGCATCCGCAACTACGACTACCGCTTCGCCTGGGTCCGCGACGCATCGTTCGCGCTCGACGCGGACTGGTACATGGCAAGGACCGGCGTCGAGTCGCAGCTGACGCAGGAACCGATCGATCCACCGCGCCCGGGAAGCCTGTTCGAACCGGTCAGCGGCGACCCGGGGGCGCACGGCGACTTCGAAGACAAGGCAGGGGTCAGGCCTCCCGCGGGGTCTGACCCTACAGGGACGCCGGCTCGAACCGCAGCTTCGCCAGCCGCCGGCCCTCGGGGATCCGCGTCGGGTACTCGCCCGTCAGGCAGGCGCGGCACAGCGACGACGCCGGCCGCGCGGTTGCCGCCTGGAGCCCCGCGAGCGAGATGTAGGCGAGCGAGGTCGCGCCGATCGACGCCCGCACCTCCTCGACCGTCCGCGAGGCGGCGATCAGCTCCTCCTCGTCGGCCAGATCGATGCCGTAGAAGCACGGTCCGATCACGGGCGGCGACGAGATCCGCACGTGCACCTCCCCCGCACCGGCATCGAACAGCATCGCCACGATCTGCCGCGTGGTGTTGCCGCGGACGATCGAGTCGTCGACGACCACCAACCGCTTGCCCGCCACCTCGGCGAGCGGGTTGAACTTCAGCCGGATCCCCTGCTGGCGCAGCGCCTGGTCGGGCTGGATGAACGTGCGGCCGACGTAGCGGTTCTTGATCAGGCCCTCGCTGAAGGGGATCCCGGTCGCCCGGGCGAAGCCGATCGCCGCCGGAGTGCCCGAGTCGGGGATCGGGAGGACGAGGTCGGCCTCGACCGGCGCCTCCCCGGCCAGGCGCTCACCCATCCGCACGCGGGCGGCGTGCACCTCGACGCCCTCGAGCCGCGTGTCGGGCCGGGCGAGGTAGAAGAACTCGAAGATGCAGAGCGCGCTCTCGGCGGCCGGAACGGCCTGCACCGACTCCACGCCGCTCTCGTCGACGACCACCAGCTCGCCGCGGCCGAGCTCCCGGTCGAGCTCGGCGCCGATCAGGTCGAGGGCGCACGTCTCGGATGCGACCACCCAGCCGTCTGCGACTCGGCCGAGGACGAGCGGGCGGAAGCCGTGCGGGTCGCGGAAGGCGACCAGCCTGCCTTCCGAGAGGGCGGTCACCGAGTAGGCCCCCTCGAGCCGGCCCATCGCGTTCGCGACCGCGTCCGTCAGCGGCGCCGGGTCGTTCGCGATCAGCGCGGCGATCAGCTCCGTGTCCGAGCTCGATCCGAGCCTGACCCCGTCGGCCGCGAGCTCGTCGCGCAGCTCGCCGGCGTTCACCAGATTGCCGTTGTGCCCGAGCGCGACGGTGCGCACGCGACCGTGCTGGACGATCGGCTGCGCATTCGACCACTGGGCAGAGCCGGTGGTCGAGTACCGCGTGTGCCCGATCGCGAGCTGGCCCCGCAGGCCGCTGAGCTTCTGCTCGCTAAAGACCTGCGTGACCAGCCCCATCTCGCGGAGCACGGTCAGCCGGCCGCGGTCGGAGACGGCGATCCCGGCCGACTCCTGGCCGCGGTGCTGGAGCGCGTGCAGGCCGAAGTGCGCGAGCCGCGCGACGTCGCGGTCGGGGGCGCAGACGCCGAGCACGCCGCACATCTACGCGTCCCTCCAGGCCTGTCCCAGCTCCTGCAGCGGGATCTCGAGCAGGCGGTCGCCGCCGACGACGCCCAGCTCGCGCAGCGGCACGCCGTCGAGGCGCGGCACCTCCTCGCGCGCGCAGGCGATCACGGCCCGGCCGCCGCCCTCGCCGAACCAGGCAGGCAGGTCGTCGGGCAGGTCGACCTCCGCGCCGATGCCGCTCCAGAGCGCCGCCTGCGCAAGCGCGACCGCCGGCCCGCCTGCCGAGACGTCGTGCGCGAGCGACAGGATCGGCGCCGAGCGCCAGAGGAACTCGACCAGGGCGCGCTCGGCCGCGAGGTCGAGGTGCGGCCGCGCCCCGCCCGGCTCGCCGTAGAGCGCCTGGTACTCCGACCAGGCGAGCGTCGGATCGGGAGCCCCGGCCAGCAGTACGACGTCGCCTTCGCGCCAGCGGCCGGGAACGGCGCTCACGTCCGGCACCAGACCGACGCAGCCGACCACCGGGGCGGGCAGGATCGCCCGGCCGTCGGTCTCGTTGTAGAGCGAGACGTTCCCGGAGACGACCGGAATCTCCAGTGCCTCGGCGGCGCGCGCCATCCCCTCGATCGCCTCGGCCAGCTCCCAGGCGATCTCGGGCTTCTCCGGGTTGCCGAAGTTGAGGCAGTCGGTCAGCCCGATCGGCTCGCCGCCGGCGCAGGCGACGTTCCGCGCCGCCTCCAGCACGGCCAGCGCTCCGCCGGTCCGCGGCGCCGCCTGCGCGGCGCGACCGGGGCCGTCCAGCGCCAGCGCCAGCCCGCGCAGCGAGGGTCGCAGCCGTAGCACCGCCGCGTCGAGCCCGGGGCGGCGCACCGTCCGCGAGCCGACCAGGTGGTCGTAGCGCTCGTAGATTCCCGCGCGCGAGCGGATGTTCGGCGAGGCGAGCAGCTCGAGCAGCGCGTTCTCGACGTACGGGCCGACGGGGGCCGGCGGCTCCGGCTCGGCCGGGCGCGGCGAGAGCTCGACTTCGTAGCGGGGCGCCGCGTCGGTGAGGAACCGCGCGGGGATCTCGCCGACGGTCTCGCCGTCGTGGTAGCAGCGGAGGGCCGCGGTGTCCGTCACGGTGCCGATCACGGCATGGGCCAGCTCCCACCGCGTGAAGATCTCCTCGGCAGAGCCGAGGAAATCCTCACGGAGGACCGCGACCATCCGCTCCTGGGACTCCGAGATCATGATCTCCCAGGGCTCGAGCTCCTCGCGCAGCGGCACGCGGTCGAGGTGGACGTCGACACCGGCGCCGTCGCGCGCCATCTCTGCCAGCGCGGAGGCAAGCCCGGCCGCGCCGCAGTCCTGGAGCGACTCGACCAGCCCGCGCTCCACCAGTTCGACCGAGACCTCGATCAGCTTCTTGCCGGTGAACGGGTCGCCGATCTGCACGGACGGCCGCTTCTCCGCCGCTCCCTCGCCGAGCTCCTGGCTGGCGAGTACGCTGGCGCCGCCGATCCCGTCACGGCCGGTGGTGGCGCCGTAGAGGACGAGCAGGTGGCCGGGCGTCGTCGCCCTCGCGCGCGTCACCCGGTCGGAAGGGAGTAGCCCAACGCACATCGCGTTGACCAGACAGTTGTCCGCGTAGCTCTCGTGGAAGAAGGCCTCGCCGCCGACGGTGGGCACGCCCGCCGAGTTGCCGTAGGCGCCGATTCCCGCCACCGCCCGGTCGAACGCGTGACCGGGCTCGCCGAAACGCAGCCCGTCGAGCAGAGCCACCGGCCGCGCGCCCATCGCGACGATGTCGCGCAGGATCCCGCCGACGCCGGTGGCCGCTCCCTGGAACGGCTCGACCGCGGTCGGATGGTTGTGCGACTCGACCTTGAAGGCGACCGCCTCGCCGTCGCCGAGGTCGAGCACACCCGCGTTCTCGCCCGGGCCCTGGAGCACGCGCTCACCCTCGCTCGAGAACCGGCGGAGGAGCAGCGCGGAATGCTTGTACCCGCAGTGCTCGGACCAGAGCAGCGAGAACACCGCCAGCTCGAAGTGGTTCGGGTCGCGGCCCATCAGCCCACGGATACGGTCGAGCTCCCCGTCCGTCAGACCGAGCGTGCGGTGGAGAGGTTCCGCGACCTGGCTCAGAAAGCCAGTTTAGCCACCAGATCCGGACGGGCAGAGCCCGCCCGGATCGCAACGAGCGGGCAGCCCACCGGGGAAGCCCGACGACGCCGGCCGCGTTACCGTGAAGAGATGTCCCGCCGCTACGGCCCGCTGATCCTGACGCTCGCGGCGATCTGGGGCGCCTCCTACCTGTTCATCAAGGTCGGTGTCCGCGACTTCGAGCCGACGGTGCTGATGACGCTCCGCCTGCTGATCGGAGGCCTCCTGCTGCTCGCGTTCCTGGCGGCGACGACCGGCGGGCGCACTGCGGTCGCGCAGGTGCGCGCTGCCTGGCGCGACGGCTTCGTCTTCGGCGCGATCAACGGCGCGATCCCGTTCACGCTGATCGCCTGGGGAGAGACGCACATCGACTCGGGCGTGGCCGCGATCGCGAACGCATCGGTGCCGATCTTCGTCGCGTTGCTCGCGATCAAGTTCAACCCGGCCGAGCGGTCGACCGGGATGAAGCTGGTCGGCATCCTGGTCGGCCTCGTCGGCGTCGGGATCCTCGCGGGCGTGCATCCAGAGGGCGGAGGCTGGGCGGTGCTGGGGACATTGGCTGTCGTGCTCGCTTCGGTGTCCTACGCGGCCGGCGGGCTGTACGGTCAGCGCGCGCTGACTCGCGCGGCCGGGCCGGTGCTGGCGACGGCCTCGATGCTCTACGGCGGGTTGCTGCTCCTGCCGTTCGCGCTCTTCCAGCTTCCCGACCACGCGCCAGGCTGGAAGCCCGTGCTTTCACTGCTCGGCCTGGCTGTGCTCGGCACGGCGGTCGCGCAGCTGTTCCTGTTCAGGATCCTGCGCCTGTTCGGCGCGGCGCGGCTCTCGCTCGTCACCTACCTGATGCCGGCGTTCGCTCTGCTGTATGGATCGCTGATCCTCGACGAGCCGCTGCGGCCGTCGATGCTCGCAGGGCTCGGGCTGATCCTCGGCGGAGTGGCGCTCGGCTCCGGCGTCTGGCGCCCGCAGCGGCGCCCGGTCGCAGACTCGGCGGCGTGATTCGTCGAGCCGAGCCGGCCGACGCGGACTTCATCGTCGAGCTGCTGGCGCACGAGGAGATCGAGCCGTTCCTCTCGATGCACCGCGGCCGGGAGCGCGAGGACGTGCTCGCCCGGATCGGGCGGTCGCAGCGCGAGCCGGCTTCCGCGGGCGTGTTCGTGATCGAGGCCGACGGTCGATCCGCCGGCGTGATCGAGTTCGGGACGTTCAGCGAGCGGAGCCGGATCGCCGACCTCGGCGGGCTCGCGGTGCACCCGGAGTTCCGCGGCCGCGGGCTGGCCCACGCCGCCGCCCAGGTGTTCGTGCGTCACCTCCTGCTCGACGTCGGCTTCCACCGCCTCCAGCTGGAGGTCTACGGCTTCAACGAGCGGGCGGTCGCCCACGCCGAGCGCGTCGGCTTCGTCCGCGAGGGCGTGAAGCGGAGGGCCTACCGCCGGCACGGGCAGTGGGCCGACGGCGTGACGTTCGGGCTCGTCCGCGAGGATCTCGGCCTGCCGCCCGTGGTCGACGTCCTCTACGAATACGTCGCGAGGTACAACCAAGGCGTGCGGAGCGGCGACTGGGAGCCGCTCGGCGAGTGTTTCGCCGACGACGTCCGCCTCGAATTCGACGGCGAGGCGGTCGGGCCGTTTGCCGGACGCGAGGCGATCCTCGCCGCCTACCGCGAGCGGCCGCCCGACGACGAGGTACGGGTTCTCTCGGCGGCCGAACGACCCGACGGCGTGGAGGCGCGGTACTCGTGGGCGGTCGCACCGGAGCGGCCCGCGGGCCGGCTGCTGCTCGCGCTGCGCGACGCCGCGATCGAAAGGCTCGTGGTCACCCTCGACGACTGAGTGCGGCGAGGACGTCTCGACCGGTCTGCCCCAGCGTGAGGGCAGAGTCGACCCGCAGCACGGCTTACTCTCTCCGTGTGGAGAGCGTCGTCGGGCGCGAGGCCGAGCTGGCCCTGGTGGACGCATACCTCGCCGGCGAGCCGACCGGCCGGACGCTCGTGATCGTGGGCGAGCCCGGGATCGGCAAGACGACGATGTGGAGCGAGGCGGTCGCCCGGGCCCGCGGGCGCGAGGCCACCGTCCTGGTCGCGCGCCCGTCGGAGTCGGAGGCGAAGCTGGCGTTCGCCGGGCTCGCCGACCTGCTGGCGGGCGCTCCGGAGGCTCGGCTCGCCGCGCTTCCGGCGCCGCAGCGCGACGCGCTCGAGGTGGCGCTCCTGCGCATGCCGGCCCGTCGGCCGCCCGAGCGGCGACTGGTCGGAACGGCGCTCCTCTCGCTTGGCGCCGTGAAGGTGTTGATGCCGCCCGCTCCCGCGGCGAACAGCCGGAGCGTCTTGTCGGGCATGACGACCAGGCCGAGGCCGTTGTTCCCCTGCCAGCCGGTCGCGACCGTCGAGGTGCCGACCGCCTTCCCTGCCGGTGAGAGCCGTGTCTCGAAGATCGACGTCGGCGAGTTGCCACACGCCACCGGTGCGGTGTCAGCGGGTCGGGCGCGACTCGAGGATCTCCCTGATCCGCCGTAAATCGTTGTGGTTTGCGCGACGCATCGCCTTCGCGATCAGCGGCGCGGCGAGCTTGGAGAAACCGGTCGGTTCGCCTCGGTTGCGCAGGATCATCCTGGTCGAGCCGGCAGGCGTGTCCTCCCAGCTGTAGGTCGTCTCCATGGCGAAGGGCCCGTGGTCGGTCTTCATCACCAGCCGCTCGGCCGGAACGAATTCCTTCACCTCGTAGGTGTAGGCGAGGTCCCGACCCAGGAAGGTGGCGACGAACGCGATTCTCGAGCCGACGGCGAGCGGCGGCTCGGTCTTCCACTCGACGCTCTTGATGTTCTCGTACCACGCGGTGGCGTTGTCGGGGTCGGCGGCGTACGCGGCGACTTCCCTCCGCGGCCGGGCGATCTCGGTCTCCGAGCGGACGTCGACCGGCATCCGGCTACGCGAACACCGGGTTCGGTCTGTCCGATTCTGCGTACTCCTTGAGCCGCACCATGATCGCTCCCCAGGTATACGCGACCTGACCCGCGTCGTCGTCGCCGGCGAAGCCTTCGTGCCGGAAGCTCACGGTCGAGCCGCCCTCGCGCGCCGTTACCTCCCATTGGATCGTCGTGCCGATCCAGTGCGGTGGAAACGTCTCCGTCCGCCAGACCACGACCCGGTCGTCGGACTGCTCGAGGCGGAGGTCGAACGGGCGTGGCGCGACCGCGAACTCGAGGTGAAGCGTCGTGCCGACCTCGGCCGGAACGTCGGCGCGGCTCGTCCAGAAACCTTTGATTCCCTCTGTGGTCTTCACCGCCCGGAGCACTTTTTCCGGGGAGGCGTCGACGTCGAAGCGAAAGAGCACGTCGGTCATCGGGCTCCTCTCATTGATCGTCGGGATCATTTCAGTCGCGACGGAAACGTACTATACATTTCAGTCGTCGGTAAAATGTCGACCCGTGGATGCGCTGCAGCTCGTCGCGGAACCGCACCGACAGGAGATCCTCCGCCACGTGTGGCGCGACGAGCTCGCGGTCCGAGAGCTCGTCGACCGGCTCGACCTTTCCTACGCCGGAGTCTCGCAACACCTGGCCCTCCTGCGCGAGGCCGGTTTCGTGACCGTCCGCCGCGCTGGGAAGCAGCGGTTCTACCGTGCCGACCACGACGGACTGGGCCCGCTCACGCAGTTTCTCGAGTCGTTCTGGGCCGACCAGCTCGACAGGCTGACCGAGCTGGCCGAGAAGGCGGAATGGCCGTGACCGACGTGGTCGTGACGCGGCGCATCGAGGCGTCGCCCGCCACGGTCTACTCGTTCTTCGCCGACATCGAACGCTGGGCCTCGTGGCAAGGCGTCGACGGCGAGATCGACCTCCGACCGGGCGGCCTGCTCCGGATCAGGATGCCCGGCGGCCAGGTCGCCTCGGGCCGCTTCGTCGAGGTCGTCCCCGGGCAGCGGCTCGTCTTCACGTGGGGCTGGGAGGGCGACGCTCCACCGGTACCGCCGGGCTCGACCACCGTCGTCATCGAGCTTGAGCCCGATCGGGCGGGCACGCTGCTCCGCCTCACGCACAGCGCGCTCGCGCCACCATCGGTCGCCGAGCACCATCGGATCGGCTGGGAGCGCTACCTCGAGCGGCTGCGCCTCCGCGCCGAGGGCGGCGACCCCGGACCGGACCTCGCGCAGACGGAACCGACCGGAACCGCCCCGCGCCGAGGTCGTCACGACGGCGGTCCGCGCAGTCCGTCGGGTGCGCCGTAGAGTTCACCCGGATGCGACCGATCGGCTTGCGGCTGCTCCACGAGGAGGAGGTCGAGGGGGTCGTCTCGTCGGTGTTCGTCGATGTTCGGGCGCGGATGCCCTTCGTACCGGCGTTGTTCAAGGCGTTGGCCGCCGACGCAGAGGCTCTCGTGGCGGCCTGGTTGCAGGCGCGCAGGATCTACGACGACCCGCGCTCTCCCGCCGCAGCCGAGGAGATCCGCAGGAGCGCCGGGGAGGGCATCGGCTTTCGGCCCAGCCGTCGGGTCAAGGAGGTACTGACACCGTTCGCCGCCGAGCTCCCCTTCATGTTGCTGATCGTGACCTCGCTCCAGCTGTCGCTCCGTGGGGAGCTGCCGCGGCAGCCCGCGCCGGAGCTCGATCTCCCGGCCGCGGCGCCGGTGCCCGGGCCCGAGTTCTCCGACCGTGCCGAGCATCCGTTGTTTCCGGAGATCTGCTCGGTCTACGGGACACGACATCTCCCGAGCCTCTTCCGGACCCTGGCGGCAAACGGGGTGCTCGAGGAGACCTGGGTCGCCTGCGGCCCCTTCCTGGCCAGCTCCGAGGGAGCGGCGGCGGTCGCTCGTGTGAGCCTGACGGCCGACAGTCGGGCACGCGCGATGCCCGAAGTCGCTTCGTTCGCCGTCCAGCGTGCCCGGCCGATCCTCGACCAGTTCTCCCTGGCCCTTCCGCGCAACCTGATCCTCGCGGTCGCCGGGCTCACGGACCGGCCGGGCTGATCGACCGCGGCCGGCTCGGCTCTCGCGGCTCGCACCGCTTCCGGCTCGGCGTCGCGGTCGTGTCGCCGACCTGGCGACTTAATGAATCGTTCAGGGACACGGGCACGGATCGTCTGCACACTTGAGGACGCGCACCGGCCGGTTCGCTCCTGGCACTTCGATTCTCGACAGAGGAGAGCGACATGCGTAGGTCCCTTTCAGCAGGACGGCTGGCGCTCGCGCTGGCCGCGGCTGCCGCCCTGTCGGCGCTCGCCGCCGGTTCTGCGTCGGCCGATCCGGCCCCGGCCGGTTTCGTATTCACGTCCACGAACGACGCCGGCGGAAACTCCGTGCTCGTCTACCAGCGGGCCGCAAACGGGACGCTGACGGCCGCCGGCTCCGCGGCGACCGGAGGGCTGGGCACCGGAGCCGGCCTGGGAAGCCAGGGCGCACTGGCCCTGAGTCGCGACGACGGCCGCTACCTGTTCGTCGTCAACGCCGGCAGCAACAGCATCTCGGCCTTCACGGTGCGCCGATCCGGCCTCAGCCTGCTCGGCACCGTTCCATCCGGAGGCGTCGACCCGATCAGCCTGACCGTCGACGACGACCTCCTCTACGTGCTCAACGCTGGGGATGCCTCCAGCCCGGCGAACATCAGCGGCTTCCGACTCCACGAAGGTCGGCTCTCTCCGATCTCCGGCTCGACCCAGCCGCTGAGCGCGGACTCCGTCGGTCCGGCTCAGATCTCCTTCGACACCACAGGCCGTCTGCTGGTCGTGACCGAGAAGGCGACCAATCTGATCGACACCTACAGGGTGGGGCCGGGCGGCCGCGCCCACAAGCCGCACTCGCAGACATCTGCCGGCCAGACGCCGTTCGGCTTCGCCTTCGACCGCGACAACAGGCTGATCGTCAGCGAAGCCTTCGGCGGCGCCGCCGGCGCCGGCGCCATGTCCTCCTACAGGGTCACGCCGGGCGGGCAGCTGCATCTCATCACCGGATCGGCGGGAGACAACCAGGCTGCACCGTGCTGGGTGGTCACGACCCGCAACGGCCGCTACGCCTACACCACCAACACCGGCAGCGGCACGATCTCGAGCTACCGCATCGGCAACGACGGCAGCCTCACCCTGCTCGCCTCCGTCGCAGCCACCACCGGGGGTGCCCCGATCGACATGGCCCTCGACCGCACGAGCCGATACCTGTACGCCATCAGCTCCGGAACGATCAGCGGCTTCGCAGTCGCAAACGACGGCAGCCTCGCGCCGATCGGGGGGAATCCGAGCGGGCTCCCCGCAAGCTCGGTCGGACTCGTCGCGTTCTAGGAGAAGTCCACCTCTCGGGGGCGCCTTCGCGGCGCCCCCGAGATCTGCAGTCGCCGGTGATGTGCTTGATTTCGCGGAGGCGAATGAGCGACCTCGACTACGTCCCGGTCGCGCTCGACTACGAGCGCCCTGCGGCGGCCGAGTCCATCTCGGCGTCGCGACGATTCCTCGAGTCGATGCGGCGACGGCGGTCGGTCCGCAGCTTTTCGCCGGACCCGGTGCCGTCCGAGGTGATCCTGAACGCGATCGAGGTCGCCGGAACGGCGCCGTCCGGGGCACACCAGCAGCCCTGGACGTTCGTGGTCGTCTCCGATCCGGAGACCAAACGGAAGATCAGGGACGCCGCCGAGGAGGAGGAACGCCGAAGCTACGGGGGCAGGATGAGC
Organism: uncultured Actinomycetes bacterium; assembly: GCA_963841405.1. Classification (GTDB taxonomy): domain Bacteria; phylum Actinomycetota; class Thermoleophilia; order Gaiellales; family Gaiellaceae; genus DATBLE01. The sequence goes on from CAWJCM010000004.1 coordinate 48,339, forward strand.
GCCGAATGGATCGCCGCCCTCCGCAAGCTCGGCACCGACTGGCGCAAGCCGCACATCGAGGAGGCGCCCTACCTGATCGTGGTCTTCGAGCAGGTCTACGGACTCTCCGACGGTGGGGCCAAGGCGAAGCACTACTACGTGCGCGAGTCGGTCGGGATCGCCGTCGGCTTTCTCCTCGCAGCGCTCCACAGCGCCGGGATCGCCACCCTGACGCACACGCCGTCTCCGATGGGCTTCCTGGGCAAGCTGCTCGACCGCCCGGCGAACGAACGGGCCTTCGTGCTGATCCCGGTCGGCTACCCGGCCGAAGGCTGCGTCGTCCCGGACCTCCGGCGCAAGCCGCTCGAGGAGATCGTCGTCGTCGACTCCGAGCGCCGCCCGGACGGAACCTGACCTCTCGACCGGTGGGTGCGAGGAGAGATCTCGTCCTTCCTCTCCCGAGTCCTCGTTTTGCGCAACGACCGCGTGGGAAGCCACAGCAGCGTGATCCCTGCGGACATCATCGAGATCGAGCGGACGTTCTGGCGGTCGGCCGGCGATCGTGCGTCCTACGAGGCAAACCTCGCCGCGGACGCGGTGCACGTGTTTCCCGAGTGGGGGATCGTCGATCGGGACCAGGCGCTGGAAGGAGTGGCAGCTTCCGCCCCATGGACGAACTTCACCATCGAGCATCGACGCCTGGTCGAGCTGGGACCCGACGTCGTCGCCCTCGTCTATCGCGCCTGCGCCGAGCGGTCGGCCAAACCGGCCTACGCCGCGGCCGTCACGAGCGTATATCGACGTACCCACGGACGCTGGCAGCTCGTGGTGCACCAGCAGACCCCGTTGCCGACGGCGGGCGCGAACGAGCCCGCGTGAACCCGGGCGCCAGCCGGCGATCGGCCGTGTCTCGCATGAGCGAGCTCATCACCTGCGGGTCGATGAACGGCTCACGTCGAAGTGCCGCCCGGAAGGCCTCGGCGATGTCGTGGTCGACCTCGCGCTCGAGCACGTAGCCGGAGGTGCCGGCCGGGGATCGGCCGAGCTATCGGCCAGTCCAGGTCGGGTTGCGCTTCTCGAGGAACGCAGACATGCCTTCCTGCGCGTCGTCCGCTTGCGCGTTCGCGGCCATCACGCCGCGGGTCAGCCGGTAGGCGCCGCGTTCGTCGAGGTCGATCTGGTCGTAGAACGCCTGCTTGCCGATGCGCAGCGTAAGCGGGCTCGAGCGCGCGACCTTCGCAGCCAGGTCGAGAACGGCGCCTTCGAGCTCTTCTTCTGGAACGACGCCGTTGATCAGCCCCCAGTCGCACGCCGTCCTCGCGTCGATCGGCTCCCCGGTGAGCAGCAGCTCGAGCGCGCGCTTGCGCCCGACCGCACGCGAGAGCGGAACCATCGGCGTGGAGCAGAACAGGCCGATCCTGACGCCGGGCGTCGCGAAGCGCGTTCCCGTCGCCGCCAGCGCGAGGTCGCAGGCGGCGACGAGCTGGCAGCCCGCCGCGGTCGCGACGCCGTGCACCTTGGCGATCACGGGCTGCGGCAGGCGGTGGATCGTCTCCATCATCACGGTGCAGACGTCGAAGAGCCGCTCGTAGAAGGCGGTGTCGCGGCCGACCATCTCGCCGAGGTCGTGCCCCGCCGAGAACGCCGCGCCGGCGCCTTCGATCACGATCGCCCGCACCTCCGCATCGGTGCCGATCTCATCGAGCGTCGCGATCAGCTCCTCCATCAGGGCGAGGGAGAGCGCGTTCCGCTTCTCCGGCCGGTTCAGCGTGATCCGCGCCGAGGGCGGCTCGTCGCGGACCAGCAGATGCTCACGGGTCGCCGTCGCCATTGCCCTGAACGGTACTCCTCTACGCCGCGCCGATGCGAGTCTCGTGGCCGGCCCACTCCTGCTCCCGCAGCACGTACTTCTGGACCTTCCCGGTCGACGTCTTCGGGAGCGGCCCGAACTCGACCGCGTCGGGGCACTTGTAGTGCGCGAGCCGGTCGCGGGTGAACGCGATGATCTCGTCCGCGCTCGCGCTCGCACCGTCTCGGAGCGCCACGAACGCCTTGGGGCGCTCGCCCCAGTGCGGATGGGGGATCGCGACGACGGCGCACTCGAGCACCGCCGGGTGGGCGACGAGCGTCTGCTCGACCTCGATCGACGAGATGTTCTCGCCGCCGGAGATGATGATGTCCTTGTCGCGGTCGCGGAGCTCGACGTTGCCGTCCGGGTGCCAGACGGCGAGGTCGCCGGAGTGGAACCAGCCGCCGCGGAAAGCCTGCTCGGTGGCCGCCGGATCGTCGAAGTACCCGGCCATCACGTTGTTGCCGCGCATCACGACCTCACCCATCGTCTTGCCGTCGCGAGGCACGTCGTTCATGCCTTCGTCCACGACCCGCACGAGGTCGGCCCCGGGGTACGCCTGCCCCTGGCGGGCGAGGAGCACGGCCCGCTCGGCTGCGGGCAGATCGCGCCAGTCCTCCTGCTCGGGGCACATCGTGATCGGGCCGTAGGTCTCCGTCAGGCCGTAGACGTGGACGACGCGGAAGTTCAGCTCGTCCATTCGCGCAAAGAGCGTGGGCGAAGGCGGCGCCGCGGCGACCACGACCGTCACCTGACGCTCGACCCGGTGTGCCTTCGCGTGGTTGATCACCATCAGCTGAACCGTCGGCGCGCCGTTGAAGTTGGTCACGCCCTCGGCGTCGACGAGATCCCAGATCGAGTTCGGATCGACAGTGCGGATGGTCACGTGCCGTCCGCCGACCGCGGTCACTGCCCAGGTGAAGCACCAGCCGTTGCAGTGGAACATCGGCTGCAGCCAGAGGAAGACCGACTCCGGGGAGAGGCCGGCCACGATCGCCTCGTTGAGGGCGTTGAGGTAGGCACCGCGGTACGTGAACTGGACGCCCTTCGGGCGACCGGTGGTGCCCGAGGTGTAGTTGACCGAGATCGTCTCCTCCTCGTCCTCGAGCAGGCTCGGCGGCCGGTCGGGAGACGCGCCGGCGAGCAGCTGCTCGTACGGATCGTCGGTCCTGCCTGTGTCGTCCACGCCGATCACCTGAAGGCCACCAAGGTCGATCGGATCGACGAGCCCGGCGAGCTCGGCGTCGAGCAGCAGGACCCGGGAGCCCGAGTGCTCGAGGATGTAGGCGATCTCGTCGCTCGAGAGGCGGGTGTTGACGGTGACGAGGACGCCTCCGGCGGCTGGCACCCCGAAGTGCGCTTCCAGCATGGCAGGAGAGTTCGGGAGCAGCGTCGCCACGCGGTCGCCCTTCTCCAGGCCGGCGTCGCGGAGCGCGTTGGCGAGGCGCCACGCCCGCTCGCCGAACGCCGCGTACGAGTAGCGACGTTCGCCGTGGACGAGCGCAACCTTGTTCGGATAGACGAACGCGGCGCGTTCGAGCAGGTCGACCGGATTCAGCTCCGTCCGGAAGACCTTTCTCGCCACCCGGGCAGTATCCGCCTTTGGGCTCGTGATGAGAAGCGGGCCTGCGTCTCTGCCTCCCTCGCACGTGGAATCGGGGCGCCCTGGGCTCGCCCGAACGCTCATCTGAGACCTCCGTTTTCGTGTCCGGACACTTCGCCCCGCCGACCTTCCCAGCAGGAGTAATGGATTCTTCGGGCGGCTTGAAGCGAGCATAGGATCATGGCATGGCGAGCTTCCTCCACACCATGGTCCGGGTCACCGACCCGTCGAAGAGTCGAGCTTTCTACGAGGCGCTCGGGTTCCGGTTCGCGGGCGAGATGGACATCGTCCGCAACGGCGAGTTGGAAGCGACGAACTACTTCTTCTCGATCGGCGACCAGGAGAACGTGCTCGAGTTGACGTACAACCACGACGGACGCACGTACGAGATGGGCACCGGCTACGGGCACATCGCAGTCGGCGTGGACGACCTCGACGAGACGCTTGCTCGCTTGAAGGAGCATGGCATCGAGCCGGAACGCCCGCCTTATCGGGTTCGGGAGGGCGGCTCCGTCATTGCGTTCGTGAAAGACCCTGACAGAAAGCTAACGATCGCGAACTGATTTTTCTCGAGCGGCACACGCCTGCGGGGGCGCCGTCGGAGAGGGAGCATCGGTTCAGGGGCGCATCCGTTCCTCCTCTCCCCAGATGGAAGAATTGATAAGAGGCGGACTTCGATAATTGGTCATTCAGAAGGGAGACGGATCATGTGTCGTTGGCTTGCGTACTACGGAAAGCCGGTCCTGATGGACAAGGTCCTCTATGGGCCGCAGCACTCGCTGATCGAGCAGAGCCTCGAGTCGCGCATGGGCGCCGAGCCGACGAACGGGGACGGCTTCGGGATCGGCTGGTACAGCGAGTACGGGCCGGGAACCTTCAAGAGCATGGAACCGGCCTGGAACGACCGCAACCTGCGCCAGCTCGCCGGCCACGTCGAGTCGCACCTCTTCGTCGCCCACGTCCGTGCGACGACGGGAACGCCGGTGCAGCAGACGAACTGCCACCCGTTCGGCCACGGCAGGTGGCTGTGGGCGCACAACGGCGTGGTGTCGGATTGGTTGCAGGTGAAGCGCGACCTCGTGCTCGCGGTCGATCCTGAGCTCTATCCGTTCATCGAGGGCACGACCGACTCGGAGGTGCTCTTCTTCCTCGCGTTGACGCTTGGCCTCGACGAGGATCCGCCCGCCGCGGTCGCCCGCACGCTCGGGCTAGTCGAGGAGGTCGGTCACGAGCACGACGTCGAGTTCCCGTTCCAGGGGACGATCGTGACGACGAACGGCGAGCGGCTCTGGGCGTTTCGCTACTCGAGCGAGGGAAGGTCGCGGTCGCTCTTCTACTCGAGCACGTACGAGACGCTCAAGGAGCTCTACCCCGACGACCCGCGCCTCGCCCTCTTCGACGAGGAGACGCGGCTGGTCGTCTCCGAGCCACTCGGCGATCTGCCTGGCGTTTGGAACGAGGTGCCCGAGGCGAGCTACGGGATCGTCCAACCCGGCCAGGACGAGCTGCACCCGTTCCAACCGGTGGTACCCGCGCACGTCGCATAGTCGGACCGGGGCCGAGGAAGACACGCTGCTCTCCCGAGCGAAGCAGATCCACCAGCCGATCACGAGCGCCGCCAGACCCGTGGTGACGAGATCGGAGCAGCGCCGGAGTGGCTGCGGCGGCAGACGACCGTCGCCGATTACCTGCGAGGTGCGCTCACCTGAGCGAGTCGAGTCGATTCATCGAACACGACGCTGTAAAGCTCGGACGCGTATCACACGCGACTGAAGGACCGCGGCGTCGGCGTCGAGGTCGGCCGGTAACCCGTCGGTTTTGCCGACTGCTTGCGTCTCAGACGCCGCGATGCTCTGCGCCGGTGTCTGAAGCTCTCGGTGCGCCGGTGTCTGAAGCTCTCGGTGTCCTCTGCCTCGCTGCGCTCGTCGTGCCTGCGCTCTTTCCGCGACCAGTCACCTGCTTCTCGAGTGAGTCCAGGCGTTTCTCCAAGTCGACGACGCGTTCGATCGGATCGATCTCGCTGACCGCATCGGCGGCGGTGCGGAGTACTGCCTCGAAGGCGCCAAGCGCCCCGGCAAGCATCCGCAGCGGGAGCGCGACGAGATTGCGCATCGCGTGCTCGCTTGAATCTGCGAGGCGGGAAATCGCGTCGCTGCTACTCGTCTGCGCTTTTTGGGGCATGCTGTGACGATACCGCGAGCGGACGTTGGCTGCCAGACTGCCGAGGTGCAGTCCCGGCAGGTCGAGTTTGACGGGGTACGAGTCCACTACCGCCTGCTCGGTGAAGGTCCGCCTGCCGTGCTCGTGCACGGTCTCTCCGGCTCGTGGCGCTGGTGGTCGCCGGTCTCCGAGTCGCTGGCGGAGCGACGTGCTGTTTACGTGCTGGACTTGCCGCGGTTGGGGCGGCGGCTCCGTGCGGCCGAGCTCGCCGCGTGGCTAGGCCGCTGGCTGCAGCGTACGGGACTCGAGCGTGTCGACCTGGTGGGTCATTCGCTCGGCGGGCTCGTGGCGGCCGAGCTGGCGGCCTTGCAACCGGAGCGGATCCGGCGCCTCGCCCTGGTCGCCCCCGCCGGGATCCCGTGCGGACGCGGGCTGCTCAACAGGATCCTGCGGCTCGTCGAGACGCTCTACGACGTGCGGGAGCGGCTGCCGACGATCGTCGGCGACGCGGTGCGCACGGGACCGCTCGACATCATGCGCGGGGTCGTGTTCGTCTCGGACCGCGACCTGCGAGCCGATCTGGCGGCGGTTCGCGCGCCGTCGCTCCTGGTCTGGGGTGAGCGCGACCAGCTTGTGCCAACTCGAGTCGCCGAGGAGTGGCAAGACGCCCTCCCGGGCTCGCGGCTCGTGCTCCTACCGTGCGGCCACGTACCGATGTGGGAGGCCCCCGACGAGCTGGCCGCCAGCCTCCTGGCGTTCCTCGAGGAGCAGCTCCCGAACGAGCTCGCCGACGAGGTCCGGCCGCGTGTAGTGGACGGCGTGCGGCTCGCCGGGAACGACCACGAGCCGGGACCGCGGCAGTAGCGCGGCGACGCGCTCGGCCCACGCGGCGCTGACGAACGAGTCGTGCGAGCCGCGCAGCACGAGCGTCGCCTGCTCGATCAGCGGCAGCCGGTCCTCGATCCGGTCTGCGAGGGCGGAGCGGGCCGTCGAGAGCAGCGCTCTGATGCCCATCACCCCGTCCTGGGCCGGGTGCGCGAGCAGCGAGAGCGGCTCCCGCCTGAGGTCGGTAACCCCGCGGAGCACCTGATGGCGGGCCCGCCGCTGGTCGGGGTCGATAGTTGGGGCGATCAGGGTGAGCGGCCCCACCCGCCCGGGGAGTCTCACGGCGAGCTCGGTGACGACCTGACACCCCAACGAGTTGGCGACGAACGCCGGCCGCCGGAGCTCGAGCGTGTCCATGCACCCAGCAAGCGACTCGGCGAGACCGCCGATGCCGAGCGGCGTCGGCGGCTTCTCGCTGCGACCGTTCCCGGGCAGCTCGGGAACGAACACCGAGAACCAGCGTGCGAGCGCCTCGGCGAGCGGAAGCATGTATCGACCCGAGACGCCGAACCCATGTACAAGCACGACGGGGTCGCCCTCGCCCGCCGTCCACGTGTGGATCCCCACGCCGCCGGAAACAATCCGGCAGCTGGCGACTTCCGGACGGCCGCGGCTCCTCACGAGACCCCGCTGCTCCGCCGCAGCTCGACGGGGCCGCGGAAGCTGACCGTCTCCGCGTCCGCGTCCTGCGTCTTGATCTCGCCCACGCCCCGTTCGCGAAACCAGGACACAACCCGGCTGACGACCGACTCGGGTGCGGACGCGCCGGCGGTGACTCCCACGGACTCGACGCCGGAGAGCCACGTCTCATCGATCTCGCTCTCGTCGTCGATCAAGCGGGCCGGAACGCCCCCGGACCGGGCGACCTCGACCAGCCGGTTCGAGTTCGAGCTGTTGGCGGAGCCGATCACGAGCAAGAGGTCGATCTCACCCAGCATCGCCTTCACGGCTCGCTGCCGGTTCGTCGTCGCGTAGCAGATGTCCTCGCGGGGCGGCGCCTCGATCGCGGGGAAGCGGCGGCGCAGGACCTCCACCACGGCCGCGGTGTCGTCCAGCGAGAGCGTCGTCTGCGTGAGATACGCGATCCGGCCCGACCGCGGCGGCTGAACGCGCTCGGCGTCCTCGACCGTCTCAACCAGGAGGACATGGTCGGGCGCCTCGCCCATCGTGCCTTCGACCTCCTCGTGGCCGCCGTGCCCGACGAAGATGATCGAGTACCCCTTTGCCGCATAGTGGCGCGCCTCGGCGTGCACCTTCGCGACGAGCGGGCAGGTCGCGTCGATCGTCCCGTGCCCGCGCGCGTGGGCCCGCTCGCGGGCCGCTGGGCTGACACCGTGGGCGGAGAACACGAGGCGGGCGCCGACCGGCGCGTCCTCCTCGCTGTCCACGAAGATCGCGCCGCGACGCTCGAGGTCGCGCACCACGTGGCGGTTGTGCACGACCTGCTTGCGCACGTAAATCGGCGGGCCCCAGCGGTCGAGCGCCACCTCGACCGCGTTGACGGCACGCTCGACTCCGGCGCAGTAGCCGCGAGGTGCGGCGAGCACGAGACGGCGAAGACTCAAGCTTTGCGCGCTCACGAGACGGGCGACGAGCTCACCTCGCCGAACTCGGCAATCGGTTCGACCGGTAGCGGGTGAATGTCTTCGACACGGACGACGGTGCCGGCGATGAAGTCCTGGAGCGCGCGCCGACGACGGTCAAACAACACCGGCACAAACCCGGCGAAGCACGGCACGATCGCGAGGAAAAGGCCAATCAGGCGTACCAGCGATCGAAGAACGCCGAACGGCGCCCCCCGCCCGTCGGTTACTCGCAGATGCATGAATCGCATCCCGGGCGTCTGACCCGTGACCGCCCAGAAGAGAACGAGATAAGCGGCGACGACAATCGCCCAACCAGAGCCGGCCAGCACACCCTCGAGCCAGCCGGGCCCTAGGCCCCCTGCAATCGAGGAGACGAGCCACGCGACCGCAGCGCCCACGAGAAAGACCACGGTGCAGATCGCCAGGTCGACGGCGAAGGCGATGCCCCGAGCTCCCAAGCCGCCGTATTCCACAGGGGCTGTCGGTTCGCGAGGCTCCAGCTTTGCCCGCCCCGGAAGCCAACTCTGCACCTTGCGTTCGCCCGCGTTGTCGAGGCTCTCGATGCGACTGCGGAGGCCGGCCGAGACCTCCGTCCCCAGCGTGGCCGTCGATCGGACGAGCGCGGCGCGGATCGCCGGGCTCGTCGCGATTTCCACTACCAACTGCTGCATCTCGGGGCTCTCGACGACGTGCTCGGGGAGCTTGGACGCGAGCAACCTGTCCGAGGCAGTGGTTGCCAACTTCTCGAAGCCGGGGCTCGAGAGCGTCTCCTGAACGAGCTGCTCGGTCTCCGCACTGTCGAGGGCGGCCGTGATCGCCGCCTCCACGTCGGCGCGCTCGAATATTTCTTCGACCACCCTCTGCACGACGTGCCGCTCCACGAGCGAGCGAGCCACCGTCTCCGGCAGCGGGCCCGCAAGTGCGTTGTCGACCACGCGCCCGACCTCTGCCGAAGACAGCACGTGGTCGGCGACCGCCTCGAGTCGACCGAGCACCTGAACACGGGCTGCCCGGCCCTCGGCTGCCAGATTTGTCTCCGTCCGATCGAGGACAGAAGCGACGATTGGCGCGCGGGCGGCGACGCGCAGCGGCAGCAACGCGACTCGCGCCACGGTCACACCGGCACGGGCGCAGACGTAGGCGAAACCAAGCCCAATATTCTCAGCTTGGCGCGTGCGAGGAGTAGGCACGCGAATCAGCACCGGAAAACCATCATCGTACTCAACGCTCGATCGAGGCTAGATGCCAGCTCGACGTGGGGTCTCGTTCGAATCGGATGAGCCGGTGCTCGCTGTCGCATCCCGCGCGACGGAACAAACGCGACCCAAACGAGAGTCCGAATGAGACATCCGCGAACACCCTGAATGCAGAAAGAACCACAGATCGACCAGATGCGCCGCAACGTCGCTCTTCGCGAAGCACTCTACGACAGGCTCACCGACGGCATCCCACCGCGTCGAGTGTTACTTATGGCCGAAAGTGCCACTCGCGAGAGGGCAAGAGCCTCGAAGCGGAGTTCTTGGGATCGTCAATCCTCGGGCGTGGTTCGAGTCCGCTTTGGTCAATACCCTCCATTTCCAGGGTTGCCCGGGGCCGTCGAGGCTCAACTGACCTGAACGTCCGCTGTCGGCTCAGTTGCGGGCGCCTTTGCTTGTGCCGCCTTCCGCTCCTTTTCTGCTTGTCGGAACTCCTCCCATACTGGGGCGAAGACGGCGCAGGCCATCGAGATCGTGATCGCGATCAGGACGAATGCGATGATGGCGAGGACGACACCGAACGAGCCGAACGCTTTCGCGTTCTGGTTCAGCGTCGGCCCCATCCAGAGCGGCGAGGTGCCGATCGTGCCGCCGAGCACGAAGGCTGCGAGGATGGCTCCGGGGAGGAGCTTCTTCGTCGGCACCTTGCGGTGCAGCAGGAAGCGCGGCGTCCAGAGCCAGTAAAGGATCGATGCCGCGAGCCAGACGGGGATGAAGAGCGCGCGGCTCGAGGACGCGGTCTCTGTTGTCGCCACGAACATGAGCCCGATCAGGCCGCAGGTGATGAAGTACCAAATCGTGAACAGCGCCTGGTCACTGGCCTGAGCCGTCTCCACCCGCCACGCTCGCATGTAGACGTCCCGGTACAGCTGACCGATTCCGATACCCCAGAAGAGAAAGCTGATCACGACCGCAACCGTCGCCGCCACCGCGTTGTTGGCGGTCGTGCCGAAGGTCTGGCGGACGATGTCCGCTGCGCTGCCGCCGAGGTGCATGTGCGTGATCAGGCGTTCCGCCAGTGCATTCGTATTGCCGCCGGACTGGTCGAAGAACGCGATCGCGACGAGGGCCGTCGGAATCACCGAGAGCATGAAATACGCCGTCGTCGCCGACCCGGAGTTCTTGCTGGCCTGCATGTAGCGCTTGAACCACAGAAACGAGAGCCGGCCGACCCACGAATCCGTCTGCCGTCCAAGCCAGTCCCTGATCGAGCCGACGCGTGTACCGACGCGTCCCCGGCCCTTGCTCATGTGCTCTCCCTCCTCTTGCGCTCCCATAACGTTGCGTTGATCTCCGCCCCTCCGATGAGCAGGCGTCCGAGCGCCCACAGACCCAGGAGCAATGCCGCGGCGAGGCCAAGCGCGCCGTAGGTTCCCTGCTTCTCGAGGGCGTACGGCCCGAGCAGGTACGCGGCGACCACCTGCAGGATCCCGACGCCGAGGCCGACGGCGATCGCCCCCGGCACGAGATCCACCCAGCCGGCGTCCCGGTGCGGAAGGCGGCGGGAGGTCATCAGCCACAAGCCCCCGAAACCGACGATGACCAGAATCGTCGCGACCAGCCCCGCCACGGGCGAGCGGGACCGGGCCCACGCCGCGATCCCGGCGAGCACGAAGTAAGCGACGAACACGCCAAGCAGCTTCGCCCCATCCAGGAGCGTCGGCTTCGGCGCCGCGTCGCGCACGTCTCCCCAGGCGAGCCGGTGCGTCCCGATGAGGACACGCAGCACGCTCCGCGTCGCGAACAGCAAGATCGGAACCCCAACGATGAGCGCGTACCAGGCGGAATGGGACTTCGAGGCGCTGTCCAGCGAGCTCGAGACGAGGGCGCCGACGCCGAGCTTCTCCGCAACGCCCTTCGGCGAGTCAGACGAACTACCCGCGATCACCCCGAGGCCGCCCAAGAACACGAGCCCGAACGGCAGCAGCCAGATGAACAGCCGGTAGGCCAGCGCGCCAGCCATGATGCCGCCCGCGACCTCGATGTCGCGGTCGACGACCTCGAAGATCGCGTCGACCCAGCCGCGCCGCCCCCGCTCTTCCTGCGCCCGCTCGGAGAGACGCCCCATCCGCGCCTGCATCGCCTCCTGGCGCTGACGCATACGCTCCCGCCTACTGCGCTGCCGCTCGGTCTCCCTGGCCACTCCGCTCTCCAAGCGCTTTTCGAGACGATGCGCTCCGGCATAGCGCGCGCCAACGAGGCGAACCCTACCGGTGCACTCTTGCGGCGACTAGTCCAGGGGAGCTTGACGCCTCCTGCGAATGGCCGGCGGCGCTTCGAACGGGGACTCCGATCCAGAGCGCAGTGACCACGCACTCCAAGTGATGCGGGTTGCCCACTCGGCCGATTTACCCGACGGTCATCCGGTGTTGGGTCAGGCGATTCACTGCTTGTCCGGGTGCTGGACCTCGGTGCCGAGCGCGCCCTGGGCTGCACCCGAGCCGGACCGACCACCGCCAGCCCCTCGTAGTACCCATGCCGCGCCAACCGCGAGCAGGGCCCCGATCCGCGGGCCGGCAACGTAGACCCAGTAGTCGCTGAAGTCCCGGCCGACCAGGTCGGGGCCGAAGGTCCGCGCGGGATTCATCGAGGCGCCCGAGATCGGGCTCCCCCCACAGTCCGGCGAGTGCGATGTAGGCACCGACGCCGAGGGCCCCGAAGATCCCGATGTTCTGGGCGCCGGAAGCAGTTCCGAGGATGACGCTGACCAAGCCCAGGGTCAGCACCGCCTCCATCAGGAACCCATCGCCGCCAGAGAACCCGTGCGCCACATAGTTCGAGCCGTACGTACCCGAGACGTCGATCACGGCATGCAGGAACAAAACGGCGAGCGTCGCGCCGATCAGCTGGATCACGACATAACCGGCACCCGCCGCCACGGGAAGTCCCCCCGGAGCGAGAACGCGATGCTCACGGCGGGATTGAGGTGCGCCCCCGACACCTTGCCCATGAACAGGATGATCGCCATCACATCAGCCCAGGAGCGACCACGGCGGCCGTTCGGGTGATGGTGTCGGGAAACGCTTGCCCCATCATCCCGCCGCCGGCGGCGACCAGCACAAGGAAGAACGTCCCCAGCAGCTCGGAAAAGAGCCGTCTCCACTCCTGGCTCGGGTCTTGAAGTCTTCGAGCGCGGCTTCGAACTGCCTGAGCTCTTGCGCGACATAGCTGGTCACAGAGTCATCTCCTCTGATCGGAAGAGGGCGAGGCCACCCTCAGTGCCGGGCGCGACCTTGGTGGCTTGACTTCGGTCAGCAGGTCCTCGGCCGCCTTGTCGTCGGTCACGAGGACAGGCCCAAGGCGGGTCCTGCGCATCCACGCCCTAATCCGGACGACCGCATCCGAATAGGTGGCCGCATGGATGACGACAGTGAAGAGTGTGCCGTCGATGACCAGGTCGGAGACCGGAAACTCCTGAGAGAGCAAGCTAGCCGCTGCAGCAGTCGGCACCAGGGCCTTCACGACACCTCTTGGCATGGAAATCTCCTTCGAATAGACCGTGTCTTAAGGACACCGAAGCTTCGCCCGGTCGTCATGCGGAGAGTGGCCACATGAACCTTCGGGATTCCACTGAGGGGTGCGGGCGGCGGCAATCTCTCGGCTATTCGGTCAGTGTGGTACGGAGCTCTTCTTGCCCCGTCTCGTCGATGCCAAGTCCCTTGGCGAAATAGCCTTCGATCGAGCCGAACCGCTGGGTCATCTCGTCAAGGGCTGCTTGCAGGTAGGCCTGGTCGACACCGAAGACCGGGTCAAGCAGGTGTGGATCGCCCCCGGCGGCGCGGAAGTGCTCGTACAACGGCTTCAGCGCGGGCAGCAGGTCGCGGTTGCTCAGGCCGTAGTCGTATGCCACGTCCTCTTCGGATACGCCGAGCAGGAGCAGCGTCGCCGCTGCGGCCCATCCGGTTCTGTCCTTGCCGGTCGTGCAGTGGAAGAGCGCCGGTCGGTGTGCGTCCTCGGCGATGACGGTGAAAAAGGTGCGGTACGAGGCGAGCGCGCTCGGAAGGCTCACGATCTGGCGATAGCCGTTCTCGAACATCTGCACCGCCCTGCCCTCGCCGAGCATCTTCTCGGCGAGTGATGGATCGGAAAGCACCTTCATCAGTTCAGCCGGAGCCGCAGAGTCGGAATCCTTCAACACATCACAGATGACCAGCTCGGTGCCCTCGGGCACAACGTCAGGCTCGGCCGACCGCTCGGCCGCAGTCCGCAGGTCGAACACGGTGCGAATCCCCAGTTCGGCGAACGCCGCAAGATCATCGTCGCGTAGGTGATTGAGTTCGACGGAGCGATACAGCAGCCCCGTCCGCACCCGGCCACCCCCAGCCGCCGGGTATCCACCGATGTCACGCAGGTTGGGTACGGATGGAATCTCGATCCGCTGTCCTGGCCCCGTGGATGTTGCGCGCGCGCTCATGATGGCTCCCTTCGTGTGCTTCACAAAGCAGGCTTACGCCATCGACTGTCACGACAGGACACAAGCGCCGCATCATCCGATCAAGACGAGACCGTGCATCCAAGAGCACGCCACGCAGCCAAGTGAAGCCACGGGAGGCCTCCCGGTCGGGTCTACTACTTCGTCAGCGGCGGGATGCCCTTGGCGATGAGGTCGACCCCGAAGACGAGGAAGAGCACGGTCATGACGGCCGCGTTGTGGACCGCCAGCCACGCCTTCATCGAGTCGAGGCCTGTCCTAGCCTGCTCGCCGCCGACGAGGTAGTAAACGACGGGCACAGCGATAGTCAGGCTTGCGACGATCACGAAGACGACGATTGAGCCGACCGCGTCGCCGGTCGACAGGCCGAGCTGGGCGAGGCGGTGGCCGCGCCGACCGTGAGCAGGAGGTTCTTCGGATTCACCCCGGCGAGCAGGACGGCGACTCCGAGCGCCTGGAGCGCGAGATGGCCGTGTACGTAGAGCAGGTCGGCGCTATTGCGTGACGGTGGCTGGGCGGTGCTGCAGATCCACCGGGTAATAGATACGAGGCTAAGACTCAAGGCTGAGATGCAGGGATCGCGGAAGGCCGCCTTTCCGCGGTCCTCTGCATCCTGAGCGTGGAAGGCCCGCAGAAGGCAAGAAATGGCGCCTATTGCACGTCAAGCCTCTAGTTCTCTTAGATTCATGCCTCGGGAACGAGGCTAGGATCCTGGATATGGCGAGCTTCCTACACACCATGGTTCGGATCACCGACCCGGCGAAGAGTCGGGCGTTCTACGAGGCGCTCGGGTTTCGGTTCTCAAGCGAGATGGACATCGTCCGAGAAGGCGAGCTCGAGGCGACGAACTACTTCTTCTCGATCGGCGACCAGGAGAACGTGCTCGAGTTGACGTACAACCACGACGGACGCACGTATGAGCTGGGCACCGGCTATGGGCACATCGCGATCGGGGTGGACGACCTGAACGAGACGCTCGCTCGCCTGAAGGAGCGCCGCATCGAACCGGAGCGCCCGCCTTATCAGGTCCGGGAGGGCGGCTCCTTGATTGCGTTCGTGAGAGACCCTGATCAGTATCGCGTGGAGATCATCGAGACCGGATAGGCCGACCGAAATGTGGCTACAAATGTGCTGCATTTTGGGCACCGCCCGCGCTGGTGTACGTGAACTCCGTCCGGCCTGAGTCGCTACCTGCGTCGCCCGCACGCTGAAGCCTGTGGACTCGGGACGCTCGACTCGATCCACCTTGCTTCTGCGCAGGTGCCCCGGTGCAGCCTTGTCCGAGGCGCACAATCAGATTTATCTGATATGTTCGTGTCGTGACGACACTCACTGCGACCGACGTCGCGAGGAACTTCTCGGATGTCCTCAACCGGGTTGCCGCCGGCGAGGAGATCGAGATCGTGCGCAACGGCGCTCCGATTGCTCTTCTCTCCGCCCCCCGTGCGCGAACGCTGCCGGCGAGCCGGCTGCGGACGCTGTTGCAGTCGCTCCCGCCCGTCGACGAGGACTTTGCCGAGGACCTGCGCCGGATCCGGCGCGAGTCGGGCTACGCGGAAGACCCTTGGCAGTCCTGATCGACACCGACCTACTCGTCGAGCACGAGCGGACCGGATGGCCGGTCGAGGACGTGGTCGGAGGCGAGGAATGGGCGATCAGCGTCATCACCGTCAGCGAGCTCCTGCACGGCGTCTTCCGCGCCGGGGGAGCCCGTCGTGCTCGCCGGACAGCGTTCGTCGAACAGCTCATCGCCGGGGCAGAGGCAATCCCGATCACCGCCCCGATCGCCCGCGTGCATGCGGAAACAGGGGCCCGTCTCGTCGATTCCGGCGAGCCGATCGGCCTCCACGACCTCTGGATTGCCGCGACAGCCCTCGCCTACGGCTTCGGTGTTGCGACGCGCAATACGAGTGACTTCGGCCGGGTCGCGGGCCTGCGTGTTCTTTCTCCGCCGTAGTTGGACGTTGGGGACAGTCCTGGCGCTGCGCGCGGGCAAGTGCCGCGTCGATCAGCCGATGCGCGCCCCGACGGCCCGCGGGGGCGCATGGGCGGCCTTGCGCCCGCCGCGCCGGACACGGCGGAGGCAGGTCCTCCGGTCGGCGCCGCCCTTTCGCTGTAGCGTTCGTCACGTGTGGGGAGAGAGACGCCGGCTGATCGCCTGCGCGCTGGTGGCATCCGCGGCGATCGCCGCGTGGTCCGCCGCGCCTGCTCCGGGCGCGTCGGTGGCCACGTGCGGCAAGGTCCTCCCGCCTGCAGTGGGCATCTACCTCGGCGCCTCCGGACTCTCCGGCTCCGAGCTCGTGGCCTTCGAGCAACGCGCCGGGCACCGACTCTCCTGGGTCGCGTTCTCGCAGCGGTGGTCCCGCGGGCTGGCCTTCCCGCGGCAGCGGGTGCTGGCGATCTGGCGCCACGGCGCTGTCCCCTACGTCGCGTTCCTGCCGACCTCCACCGACTACGTCCCCGGCCGGAGCGCGAGCGGGCCCGAACGGCGGTACACGCTCGAGCGGATCGCCGCGGGCGACTTCGACAGGCAGCTGACCGCATGGGCCGACGGCGCCCGCGCCCTCGGCGTGCCGCTGCTTCTCTCCTTCGGCGCCGAGGTGAACGAGGACTGGGGCCCGTGGAACGGACGTTGGAACGGCGCCGGCGAGACCGAGGACTACGGCGACCTCGACACGCCGGACGGCGCCGAGCGGTACCGCGACGCGTACCGGCGCGTGGTCACGCTCTTCCGCTCGGAAGGGGCGCGGAACGTCAGCTTCGTCTTCTCCGCCGACGCGCGGCGGTCGGCCGCCGACTGGAACGCCGTTCGCCTCTACTACCCGGGCGATGCGTTCGTCGACTGGCTGGCGATCTCCGACTACGGCTCGCTCGGCCCGGACGCCGCGGTCGTCCCGTTCGCCCGCAGGCTCGCCGACTCGGGCGTCTACTCGATCCTGACCCGGCTGAGCCGGCGGCCGGTCGCGGTCGTCGGCGGAACGGTCGGCGGGAAGCCGGGGTGGATCCGTGACGCGTTCCGCGCCCTGCGCTCGAAGCGCTACGCGCGCGTGCGGGCGGCGATCTGGTCTGCGGGCGCGGCCGCGACGCGGGTCGACGCGCCCGCGGCTGCGCTCGCGTCCTTCGCGGCAGGCGTGGCCGGTTCCCGCTTCTCCGGCCGAGCCCGCTTCGCGGGCGACTGCCGTCCGCCGCCGCCCGCCCGCGTTTTCGCGGCACCGGTCCGGGTCGGCGTGATCCGCGTGCGCTGGAGCCCCGTCCGGGTCGCGTCGTCGTACGAGCTCTACCGCGACGGGAAGCTGCTCGCGGCCACGAAGACGACGAGCTTCCTCGACACCACTGCCGGGCAGGCGCGCAGTCACACCTACACGGTGCGCGCGGTCGACCCGGGTGGGCGGAGCATCTAGCTCCAGCTGCCGAGCGGGCCGAGGTCGAGCAGCCGTTTGAGCCCGTAGGGCACGGCGTCCTCGTCGTCGAACCGGTACTGCGGCTCGCGGACGCGAATGAAGCGGTTCCAGCTCAGCGAGCGCTCGGCGGTGCCGACGTAGTGCGCGAGATCCGCTGCCTCGACGAGCTCGTCGCGGGAGCCGAAGCGGCGGAAGGGCTCGAGGTAGGCGTCGCGCAGGCGCAGCACCTCCGGCCCGCCGGGCGGCAGTCCCAGCCGGTGGACGAGCGCTCGCATCGTCACCACCAGGCTGTTGAAAGGGTGGGAGACGCAGCTGTCGCCCCAGTCGAACAACAGGTAGCGGCCGTCGCGCATGAACACGTTGCCGTCGTGCAGGTCGTCGTGCTGGATCGTCTCCTGGATGCCGAGGGCGGCGAGGCGGGCGCAACGCTCGGCGAACTCCGGGACGAGCGCGCGTAGGCGCCCGTACTCGTCCTCGGTCAGGCCGTTCTCGCGGCCGACCATGCACGCCTCCCGGTCGTCGAGCAGGCCGGCGACGCGCGCGGGCAGCCGGGCCAGGCGCTCGTCGGGAACGCCTGCGGCGACGAGCTCGTCCAGATGCGGCGCGAGCGCGATCTGGAGTTCTGCGTACTCGGGCAGGAGCGTCTCCCAGCGGTGCAGGTCACGGGTCGTGCGGACGAGCTCCCGGAGGCGCTCGCCCCCGTCGCGCATCAGCAACCAGCCTCGCTCGGGATCGATCTCGACCAGCTCCGGCACGTGACCGGCCCGGACGCGCTCGAGGATGGTGAGGAGCCGGGCTTCGAAGGCATGGGGCGGCGCATTGGCCTTGAACCAGAGGTCGCCTTCGCTCGTCGGGACGCGCATCACGGTCGACCACCAGCGAACGTGCGGCTGCTCGATCTCGCCGGTCCGGTCGATTCCGCGCTCGGCGAGTCGATCGCCGATCCAGGCCGTCGCCTCCTCGAGCCAGGCCGGCTGGACCCAGGTCAGCGTGGGATCCGTGGGAACGGTCACGGCCCGGGAGCGTAGTCCCGGTCGTCACACTTCCGGCGCACCTGCGGGACAGACCTGTTCGACCTTCCTCGGTAGCTTGCGGTCATGGCGAAGACGAGCGCGACACCGTGGGGAGCGGCCACCGTCGTCGACGAGCTGAGCGTCCAGCAGCGGGCGGGCGAGAAGCGGTTTGCCTCGGTCGTGCAGCTGCTCGACGCGGGCGGCGAGCGGCTCGTGCGCTTCTCGTACGCCACCGGAGGCGTCGCACGGCGCGGGCCGGTCACGCTGCGGGCGCGTGACCTGGCGCGGCTGCGGACCGAGCTGGGCAAGCACCCGGAGCTGGCCGCCGCGCTCGGGATGGAAGGCGGCGCCTAGACGGTTGCCACGACGCGACAGCGAGCGGCGTCCACCAGCGAGGCGAGGATCAGCGCGCCGTCTCCCGAACCGAGCATCGGATCGACGGCGTGCTCCGGGTGGGGCATCAGGCCCATGACGTTGCCCTGGTCGTTCGTCACGCCCGCGACGTCGGCGGCCGCGCCGTTCGGGTTCTCGCCGGGCTCGTAGCGGAGCACGATTTGGCCGGCGGCCTCCAGCTCGGCGAGGAGCACCGACGGCGCGTACCAGCACCCTTCGCCGTGCTTGACGGGGATGACGAGCCGCTGTCCCGGCTCGGCCCGGTTCGTGAAGGGAGGCCGTGACTGCTCGACGCGCACCGCCACGTCGCGGCAGACGAACGAGAGCGAGGCGTTCGCGCGCAGCATGCCGGGCACAAGACCCGCCTCACAGAGGATCTGGAACCCGTTGCAGATTCCCAGCACCGGCCCGCCCCCGGCCGCGAACGCCTCCACCGCGCGCATGATCGGCGAGAAGCGGGCGATCGCGCCGCAGCGCAGATAGTCGCCGTATGAGAACCCTCCTGGCAGGACGACCCCGCCGGTGTCCGCCGGCAGCTCCTGCTCGCCGTGCCAGACGAGCCTGGCGTCGCCGCCGAGCGCACGAAGCGCCCAGGCGGCGTCCCGGTCGTCGTTCGATCCGGGAAAGACGACGACGGCGACGGTCGGGCGAGGCTCCCGGTCGGTCACGGCTCGATCAGCTCGATCTCGTAGCTCTCGATCAGCGGGTTCGCGAGCAGCTGCTCGCACATGCGCTCTACCTGGGCGCGAGCCCGTGCCGGATCGCCGTCGGCCAGCTCGAGATCGACGACACGGCCGATCCGCGCGCCCCCGACCGCGAACCCCAGGTGCAGCAGCGATTCCCGGACCGCGTCTCCCTGCGGGTCCAGGATCCCGGTCTTCGGGCGGACGAGGACCGTCGCCCTCACCGGGCCACCACCTCCGGATCGGCGAGGTAGACGTCGAAGCCGATTCCGGTCAGCCGCTCGAAGGCCTCGACGTAGCGGGCGCGCGTCCCGACGACGACATCGTCCGGTAGTTCCGGGCCGGGCGGCTCCTTGTCCCAGCCGAGGGCTTCGCAGTAGTCGCGCACGAACTGCTTGTCGAACGACGGCTGCGGGCCGCCCGGTGCGTACTCGTCGGCAGGCCAGAATCGGGAGGAGTCAGGCGTGAACGCTTCGTCGGCGAGCACCAGCGTGCCCTGCCCGTCAAGGCCGAACTCGAACTTCGTGTCGGCGATCAGGATGCCGTGCTCGGAGGCGTGCCCGGAGGCGAACCGGTACAGCTCGAGCGCCGTTCGCTCGACCTGTTCGTAGCGCTCGCGGCCGACCAGCGCGACCGCCTGCTCCGCATCGATGTTCTCGTCGTGGCCGCTCGTCGCCTTGGTCGACGGCGTGAAGATCGGCTCCGGCAGACGGTCGGATTCGCGCAGGCTTTCGGGCAGCCGGTGCCCCGAGGTGGAGCCGCTCCGCTGGTAGTCCTTCCAGCCCGAGCCGGCCAGGTAGCCGCGGACGACGCATTCGAGCGGGAGCATCTCGAGCCGACGGCATTCGGTCGAGCGTCCGTCGGAGCGCAGCGCGAGCAGGTGGTTGGCGCAGATGTCCCGCGTGCGCGCAAACCAGAAGGCCGAGAGGCCGGTGAGCACACGCCCCTTGTCGGGGATCTCGGTCGGGAGCACGACGTCGAACGTCGAGATCCGGTCGCTGGCGACGAGCAGCAGACGCTCGTCGTCGATCGTGAAGAGCTCGCGGACCTTCCCGCTGGCAACGTGGGTGAGCGTCTCAGGCATGGGCGGCCTCCCGTTCGGTGGTCACTACGTGCAGGCGTTCGAAGATCCCGTCGACGTGGCGCGTGTACGCGGCCAGGTCGAACGTGGCGGCGAGGTCGATGCGTCCGGCGATGCGCGAGTCGGCCTCGACCAGCTCGCGGAAGTCGAGCCCCTCGTCCCAGGCGCGAAGGGCATGCTCCTGCACCAGCCGGTACGCCTCGTCGCGGGGCAGTCCGGCCTCGACGAGTGCGAGCAGCACCCGCTGCGAGAAGAAGAGTCCGTGGCTCGCCTCCAGGTTTGCGCGCATGCGCTCGGGGAAGACGACCAGCCCCTCGACCAGCCAGGCGAAGCGGTCGAGCATGTAGTCGAGCGCGAGGAACGCGTCCGGCACGACGACCCGCTCGGCCGAGGAGTGCGAGATGTCGCGCTCATGCCAGAGGGCGACGTTCTCGAGGCCGACCTGCGCGGAGGCGCGGACGACCCGAGCGAGCCCGCAGATCCGCTCGGCGACGACCGGGTTCCGCTTGTGCGGCATCGCCGACGAGCCCTTCTGCCTCTTCCCGAACGGCTCCTGCACCTCGCGCACCTCGGTGCGGGCGAGGTGCCGGATCTCCGTCGCAAACCGGTCGAGCGAAGACGCGAGCAGTCCCAGCGCAGAGAGGAGCTCGGCGTGCCGGTCGCGCGGGACGATCTGGGTCGAGACCGGCTCCGGCTCGAGTTCGAGCCGCTCGCAGGCGATCCGCTCCAGCTCCGGCTCGGTGACGGAGTACGTCCCCACCGCCCCCGAGAGCTTGCCGAAGCGAACGCCGGCGAGCGCATGGTCGAGCCGCGCGCGGCCACGGTCGAGCTCGAACGCCCAGCCGGCCAGCTTCAGCCCGAAGGTGGTCGGCTCGGCGTGAACGCCGTGCGTCCGGCCGATGCAGACGGTCAGGCGGTGCTCCTCGGCGCGCCGGACGACCGCGGCCTGCGCCCGCGCGATGCCGTCGAGGAGCAGCCCGCCGGCCTGCCGGAGCTGAAGCGCGAGCGCGGTGTCGATCACGTCCGACGAGGTCAGCCCGTAGTGGAGCCAGCGCCCCTGCTCGCCCAGCTCCCGCTGAACAGCGTCGACGAAGGCGGCCAGGTCGTGGCCGGTCTCGCGCTCGCGCTCGGCGACGCGTTCCGGCGTCGGCGGCGTCGCGCGCTCGCGGATCTCGCGGGCCGCTGCGCGGGGGACGACCCCAACCTCGGCCCACGCGTCGAGCGCCGCGAGCTCGACCTCGAGCCAGCTCGCGAGCTTCCTCTCGTCCGACCACACCTCGGCCATGGCGGGACGGGAGTAGCGGGCGATCACCAATCGATCGTACCGTGGGCTCAGGAAGGCTTGACCAGTCCATGCCGGGTTTCCGGCGATCTGCCGCCGGAGCCGGGCCGGGCCCGGCGGAAGGCCTGCTGCGGAGAGGCGACAGCGCGAGGTCGATTGCCGACGCCGGCTCCGCTCGACCGGAACGCGGAGGCGCGAAGGAAGGGGCCTCACCGGAGAACCAGGGGGTCGTCTCCCAGTGCTAGGAGCCGATGATCCGCGCCGCCAGGACCGCAGCGTTCTTTGCGTTGTCCACGCCCACGCAGGCCACCGGGACGCCCGGGGGCATCTGCACGATCGAGAGGAGCGCGTCGAGCCCGTCGAGCACGCTCTTCGACGAGCGCAGCGGGACGCCGACCACCGGCAGGTCCGTGTGCGCCGCGACGACGCCCGGCAGCGCGGCGGCGAGGCCGGCGCCGCAGATCAGCACCCGCAGGCCGCGCCCGCGCGCGCTCTTCGCGTATTCGGCGACGGCGTCCGGCGTCCGGTGGGCGGAGCGCACCTCGAATTCGTGCACGATCCCGCGGGCGTCGAGCTCGTCCATCGCCGCCTGCATGCGCTCGCGGTCGGACTCGGAGCCGACCAGGATCCCGACGACCGGGTCAGCCAACGCGGATCGACTCCCCCTGCGCGATGTCGGAGCGGTGGCGAGCGCCCGGGAACGAGATCGCCCCTGCGCCTTCGTAGGCGAGGGCGCGGGCCGCCTCGAGATCGTCGGCAACGCCCGTCACGCCGAGGATCCTGCCGCCGTTCGTGACCAGCCGCTCGCCGTGCCGCGCCGTTCCACCGTGGAAGACGAGCGCGCCGAGGCCTTCGGCTGCGTCGGTGCCGTGGATCTCGGAGCCCGAGTCGTTGCGGTCGGGGTAGCCGCCCGCCGCGACGACGACGGTCACAGCGGCGCGGTCCGTCGTGGTCAGATCGATCCCGGCGAGGTCGCCGGCCGCAGCAGCGGCGAGGGCTTCGCCCAGGTTGCCGTCCAGCCGCGGCAGGATCGCCTGCGTCTCCGGATCGCCGAACCTGCAGTTGAACTCGAGCACGCGGGGGCCGTCCTGCGTCAGCATCAGCCCCGCGAAGAGGACCCCCGCGAAGGGCGTGCCCCGCCGGGCGAGCTGCTCGATCACGGGCGCGTGGATCCGGTCGACCAGCTCCTCGATCTCCGGCGCACCGACGCCGGGAACCGGCGAGAACGACCCCATGCCGCCGGTGTTAGGCCCGGTGTCGCCGTCGCCGGCGCGCTTGTAGTCGCGCGCAGGGGCGAGCGGGATCGCCCGGCTCCCGTCGCAGAGCGCGAACACGGAGAGCTCCTCGCCCTCGAGCAGGTCCTCCACCAGTACCCGGCCGCCGAGCCTGGCGGCGGCCGCCAGTCCGGCGTCGAGCTCTGCCTGCGTCCGGCAGACGAAGACGCCCTTGCCGGCCGCGAGCCCGTCAGCCTTGACCACGCACGGCGGCGCAGGCCGCTCGAGCGTGGCGGCGGTCGGTACCTCTGCCGCTTCGAGCATCTGCTTCGCGAAGAGCTTCGACCCCTCGATGCGTGCGGCGGCTGCGCTCGGACCGAAGACCGAGAGTCCGCCGTGGCGCAGGTGGTCGGCGACGCCCGCGACGATCGGCGCTTCCGGGCCGATGACGACGAGGTCGACATCGAGCGCCCGGGCGAGCGCGAGCAATCCGTCGGCGTCCTCGCCGAGGACCGGGTGGCACGTCCCGAGTGCCGCGATCCCGGGGTTGCCCGGTGCCGCGTGCAGCTCGACCTGCCCGTCCCGGGCGAGTCTCCACGCCAGGGCGTGCTCCCGGCCCCCGGAGCCGACGATCAGCACGCGCACGCCGCGAGTCTATGCGCCGGGCAAGACGACGTCGGCACACTTCCGGCCCGGTCCCGCGACAGACACGGCATGCGCACGCCGGTAGCGTTCGTGTTGGGACCGTCGTCCCTCCCCGGGGTGGAGAGTGTCCGAACCGGCCTGCGTCGCCTGCCGTGGCGCGCCGGGAGCCTCGGGCTAGGCTTCGACTCGTGACAGTCGGCCACTCGGCGGGCGAGGCGCCTCCGCCGTACAGCGCGGCTTCGGTCGACGTGCGCCGGCTGCCGGACGGAGGCGTCGAGCGCGACGTGCTCGCTGTCGAGGAGCCGCTCGAGATCCGCATCGAGGGGCGGCCCGTGGCGGTGACCATGCGCACGCCGGGTCACGACGAGGAGCTGGCGCTCGGCTTCTGCCTCTCGGAAGGCCTCCGGCCGGCCGGAGCCCGGCTCCCCTGCGATCTGGCTGCGAACACCGTCGAGGTGGACGCGCCGGGCTTCGACCCGACACGCGTGCAGCGCAGCTTCTATACGTCCTCGTCGTGCGGCGTCTGCGGCAAGGGCGCGCTGGAGGCGGTCGCGGTCGAGGCCGGGCCGGTGACGAGCCCGCTCTCCGTGCCGTTCGCGCTCGTCGCTTCTCTTCCCGATCGGCTGCGCGGGTCCCAGCCTGCGTTCGCGGCCACCGGCGGTATTCACGCGACCGGCCTCTTCGACGCGCGCGGCGAGCTGGCCTGCGTGCGCGAGGACGTCGGTCGCCACAACGCGCTCGACAAGGTCGTCGGCTGGGCGTTCAAGCAGCGTCGTCTGCCCTTGGCGGAATCGATCCTCTGCGTCAGCGGACGGCTGTCGTTCGAGCTCGTCCAGAAGGCTGCGGTTGCCGGCTGTCCGATCCTGGTCGCGGTCGGGGCGCCCTCGAGCCTCGCGGCCGAGCTGGCCGCCGACCGCGGCATCACGCTCTGCGGCTTCGTCCGCGAGGGCCGGGCGAACGTCTACACCGCGCCGTGGCGGATCGAAGGCTGACCGGGATCCTGCTCGTCGGTGGCGCGAGCCGGCGGTTCGGCTCGCCCAAGGCGCTCGCCCTGCTGGACGGCCGCAGCCTGGCCGAGATCGGCTGGGAGACGCTCGCCTTCTGCGACGAGCGGATCGCCGTCGGGAAGGCGGAGGACAGGCTCGAGCTGCCGTTTCCCACCCTCGACGACGGAAGCGAGGTCCGCGCACCGATCGCCGGGGTGGTCGCAGGTCTACGCGCCGCCGCCAACGACGTCTGCGTGCTGTTGCCGGTCGACACGCCCAGGGTGACGCCCGCGATGCTCCTCGACCTGGCCTCCGCCGCCGCCGATGTCGCCACTCCGCAGACCGGCCCTCTCCCGGGCGTGTACCGCCGGGCAGTGCTGCCGGCCCTGGAGGCGGCGCTCGCGGGCGGACGGCTCTCCCTCCGCGACGCAGTCGCCGGTCTCGATAGGCTCGTTTTCGACATCGACCCCGCCCTGCTGGTCAACGTCAACACGCCCGATGAGCTCGGCCGGATCTGACAACACGATGTTCCAGAAGGCCGACGCCTACGAGAAGTTCATGGGGCGTTACAGCCGCGCGCTTGCTCCCGAGTTCGCGCGTGCCGCCGGCGTGGCAGCGGGCCAGCGCGTGCTGGACGTCGGCTGCGGAACCGGCGCGCTCACGACCGTCCTCGCCGATCTCGTGGGCGCGGACCGGATTGCTGCCGTCGATCCGTCGGAGCCGTTCGTCGAGGAATGTCGGTCGAATGTCCCTGGAGCCGACATCGGCGTCGCACCGGCCGAGGATCTTCCCTTCGAGGACGAGACGTTCGACCGTGTCCTCTCCCAGCTCGTCTTCACCTTCGTGCAGGACCCGCCTGCATCGGTCCGGGAGATGGCCCGCGTCACGCAGCCCGGCGGGCTGGTCGCCGCCTGCGTCTGGGACATGACCGGCGGGATGACCATGATCGGTGCCTACTGGGCCGCCGTGAGCGAGGTCGGCGTGCCCGGTCAGTCCGAGGTCGAGCGCTTCGGGGGCAAGCCGGGCCAGCTGGCGGGCCTCTGGCGCGACGCCGGACTGCGCGACGTCGACGACCGTGCGATCACGGTCTCGTCCGGGTATCGCGACTTCGACGAGCTCTGGGCGACGTTCCGCGCAGGGGTGGGCCCGGTTGGCGTCCACGCGGAGTCGCTGGAAGGCGATGCGCTGGACACAGTCCGGGAGGCATTCCGCCGCAAGCTCGGCTCGCCGGACGGAGCGTTCGAACTGACGGCGACCGCCTGGTTTGCAGCCGGCACTGTCTGATGGATCAGCGCGTCAGCCTGGTCACGCTCGGCGTCCGCGACCTCGGTCGGGCGCGGACGTTCTACGAGGCGCTCGGCTGGCGGACCAACGCCACGGCCGACGACGACGTCGTCTTCTTCCAGGCCGGCGGCATGGTCGTCGCGCTCTGGGGCCGCGACCGGCTCGCCGAGGACACCGGCGTCGAGGATGCGGGCGGCTGGGGCGGGTTCACGCTCGCGTACAACACGCGCTCATCCGAGGAGGTCGACGCGGTGCTCGCCGAGGCCGAGGCAGCGGGCGGGACGATCCTCCGTCCCGGCGCGGACACGTTCTGGGGCGGCTACTCGGGCGTCTTCGCCGACCCGGAAGGCCACGCCTGGGAGGTTGCCCACAACCCGCACTGGACGCTCGCCGAGGACGGGAGCATCACGCTCTAGCCCGCGCGGCGACCAGCGCGTAGTTGGCCTCCACATCGAGCACGCCCGCCTCGAAACCTGCGTCGCGAAGCCAGTCCAGGTACACCTCCAGCGGCGGCGAGTGCTCACCCGCCCGCGTTTCTCGCGCCTCGTAGCCGTCGAACGACTCGGGGAACTCGCCGAGCGTCGAGGTCGGGCCGAGCGACACGTACAGGTCGTAGAGCGGCCGTGAAACGGCCACCTTGTCGAGCGAGAGGAGAACGGCGCCGGGTGCCAGCAAACCGTGCGCCCAGGCGAGAGCCCGTTGCTGCCCGTCGTGGCCGATGTTGTGCAGGGTCTGAACGGTGATCGCCGCGTCGAACGCCCCGCCATCGCTCGGGCCGATCCTTTCTGGACGGCTCACGTCCCCCTCGACGAGATCGACTCGGTCGGCGAACGGCGCAAGCCGTGTCCGCGCATCGGCCAGCATCACCGCCGAGAAGTCGACGCCGACCAGCGGGACGTCGGGAAGGCGTTCGAGAATGCGCTCGGCGACGAGGCCCGAGCCCACGCCGATATCCAGCAGGCGCGCCGGCGCGAGACCGATGACCAGGTCGATCAGCAGGTCGAGTTGTCGACCACGCGCACGGTGTGCGAGCTGCGTGGCGTGCCAGCTCTCGGCCACCGCGGGATTCCTGAAGTCGCCCATCCGCGAAGGGCTAGTGGCGTCTGGCCGGAGCTACGGACGGAGACAGCCTCGGACGATTGTCCGCAGCCGTTGGGGCACATCCGGCCGGGCCCAGAGGATCACGGCGTTCTGCCCGATCCCGAACATTCGCCGTAGCGATACTCGTTGCTCGCCCGGCAGCTTGCCGGTTGCTCTGTCCAGGCCGGCGATCTGCGCCCGATACGCCCGACGGGCTGTCGTTGCCTCCGGATAGAAGAACAGCTCCGGCGTTTGCAGTTGACTGAGCGTCTCGTCTGCCGGCCCGTCGAAGAAGAGACCGATCCGCTCGGTCCCCTCGACCACGCCGAGGCCGAGCTTCCGGTCGTACAGTGCCTTCGGATAGCGGTAGATGCCGGATACGTACATGACGGTTCGCGTGGGCACCGTCCCGGCGTCCGCCGGCAGCGTTCCGGCGTACTCCGGCCGATCCCGGAGGCAGTCGCGGGTCGCGCGAGCGTCGTAGAGATCGCCTGAGGAGTGGTGCCCACAGCCCGAGAGCGCGACGGCCAGAGCCGCGACGGCAGGGAGGAAGCGCCGATCGCTCCTCCTCAGCGGACGAGCACCTGCTCGCGCTCGGCGCCGGTCCCGACCCACGAGACCTCGACGTCGAGCGCGCGCTCGACGAACTCGACGTAGCGGCGTGCCGCGTCCGGAAGCTCGTCTCCGCCCAGCTCTCCGCCCCAGCCGGCCAGCGCCTCGTAGACCGGCCGCGCGGCATGGAAGTCGCTCTGATGCTCGGGGAACTCGTCCGTCCTCGTCCCGTCGCGGAGCTCGTAGGCGACGCATACCGGCACCCGGTCGAAGGCGGCGAGCACGTCGAGCTTGGTCAGCGCGATCGAGGTGATCCCGTTCAGGCGCACCGCGTAGCGCAGGGCGACGAGGTCGAGCCAGCCGCAGCGGCGCTCGCGGCCTGTGACCGTGCCGAACTCGCCGCCGAGCTCGCGCATGCGGTCCTGGTCGGGCCCCTCGATCTCGGTCGGGAACGGCCCGGCGCCGACCCGGGTCACGTAGGCCTTCGCGACGCCGATCACCGAGTCGATCCGGGTGGGGCCGATGCCGATGCCCGTGCAGGCGCCGCCGGCGACCGTCGGCGACGAGGTCACGAACGGGTAGGTCCCGTGGTCGATGTCGAGCAGCGTGCCGTGGGCCCCTTCGAGCAGCACCTGCTTGCCTTCCCGGATCGCGCGGTCGACGAGCAGCGACGTGTCGGCCAGGTGCGGCCGCAGCCGCTGCGCGTAGCCCTCGGACCGCGCGGCCAGCTCCTCGAGCTCGATCGGCTCGACGCCGTACACGCGCTCCAGCCAGACGTTCTTCTCGGCCAGCGCCACCTCGATCTTCTGGCGCAGGATCTTCGGGTCGAACAGGTCCTGCAGCCGAATTCCGAGCCGGTACGCCTTGTCGGCGTACGTCGGGCCGATTCCGCGGCGCGTGGTGCCGATCTGGAGCTTCCCGAGCCGCCGCTCCCCGCCCTGGTCGATCGCCAGGTGCCACGGCATGATCACGTGGGCGTTGCCTGACAGCCGGACGAGCTCGGTCGAGATCCCGCGCGCCTCGAAGCTCTCGAGCTCCTCGATGAAGACGCCGGGGTCGACGACGCAGCCCGCGCCGATCACGCACTCCTTGCCCCAGAGGATCCCCGAGGGCATGTGCCGGAGCTTGAAGGTCTCGCCGGCGGCGATGATCGTGTGTCCGGCGTTCGGCCCCCCGTTGTAGCGGCAGACGAGGTCGGAGTCGCGGGCGAGCAGGTCGACGATCTTCCCCTTGCCCTCGTCGCCCCACTGCGCCCCGACGATCACGGTCGCGGGCACGTGCCGAGTATAGGCCCGCTCTCGGGAGCCGCCTTCCCTCCAGAGAGGTTCTCGAGGCCGAGCTTTGCTCGGCCGGAAGCCGCTGTCGCTGAAAGCAACGTCGGTACCTGTGCACGCTCCGCCGGCTCCGCTGCGACCGGCAGGGCGGTGGCGCCGGCAAGGAGGGGGCTCGCGGGGGAACCAGGGGTTCCCCCGCGGTCCGCGCGCGAGTCAGGGCGCCGGCCGCGTGAAGACGGCCCGCCGCGGCCGGCTTTCCCCCGCGCCCTTTAGCCGGCTGCCACCACTCTCAACCGGGCGATGCGGCGAACGCGAATGCGGTGGCCGCGGAAGCAGGTGGTGAAGCCGACGTCGGCGTCCGCGCGCAGGGTCCCCTCGACCGGCGTCGGGTGAAGCAGGCGCGGCCAGCTGCGATCCTCCTCGCAGGCTTCGCAGTGGACGGCGTAGTCGGTGGCATCTGCGCCGAGCCAGATCACCTGATGGACCTCCGTGCGCTACCTCCTTACGCCTGGGCGAGGTCGGCGAACTTGGCGAAGCGTCGGAGGAACGACAGCTTGACCGTGTCGGTCGGCCCGTTCCGGTGCTTCGCGAGATGCACCTCCGCCAGCCCCTGCTGGTCGGATTCCTCGCCTGCGTAGTACTCGTCGCGGTAGATGAACATGACCAGGTCGGCGTCCTGCTCGATCGAGCCGGACTCGCGCAGGTCGGACAGGATCGGCCGCTTGTCGTGGCGCTGCTCGACCGCCCGGGAGAGCTGCGAGATCGCGATGATCGGGACATCGAGGTCGCGCGCCAGCACCTTCAGCGAGCGCGAGATCTGGGAGACCTCCTGCACGCGGCTCTCCACGGACGTGCCCGAGGTCATCAGCTGCAGATAGTCGATCACGATCAGGCCGAGGTCGGGCTGCTTCATCTTCAACCGTCGCGCCTTCGACCGAATCTCCATCAGGGTGATCGAGCCCGTGTCGTCGACGTAGATCGGCGCCTTCGAGAGCTTGTCGCAGGCGGCGGTCAGGCGCGGCCAGTCCTCCTGGGCGAGCTTGCCGGTGCGGAGGCGCTGCGACTCGACCTTGGCCTCCGAGCACATCAGCCGCTGCGTCACCTCCATCTTCGACATCTCGAGCGTGAACAGCGCCACCGGCAAGTTCTGCCGGACTGCGAGGTTCGCGGCGACGCAGAGGCCGAACGCCGACTTGCCCATGCTCGGACGGGCGGCGACGACGATCAGGTTGCCGGGCTGGAAGCCGGAGGTCAGCCGGTCGAGCTCGCGGTAGCCGCTGGCGATGCCGGTGACGTCGGCGCCCGCCTCGTACAGGGCGGTGATCCGCTCGAAGCTGTCCTTGAGCAGGTCCTCGATGTGGGTGAACTCGCCGGCGACGCGCTCCTGCGAGAGGTCGAAGACGACCGACTCCGCCTTGTCGACCAGCTCCTCTGCTGCGAGCCCTTCTCGCTCCATCCCGAGCCGCGCGATCTCCTGCCCCGCCCGGACGAGGCCGCGGAGGGTCGCCATCTCGCGCACGATCTTGGCGTAGTGCCCGGCACTGGACGGCGTCGGCACCAGCGCGGCCAGCTCGTTGATCCGCGTGCGGCCACCGATCTCCTCGAGCTCGCCGCGTCGCTCGAGCTCGTCGCAGAGCGTGATCGCGTCGACCGGCTCGCCCTTCGCGTACAGGTCGAGCGCCGCCTTGTAGATGAGACCGTGGCTCGCACGGTAGAAATCACCCGCCGAGAGGACTTCGCTGACCGCCCCGATCGCGCCTGGGGAGAGCATCATCGCGCCGAGGACCGACTCCTCTGCGTCGAGATTCTGCGGCGGGACCGGGGCGGTCGGCGAAGTCCTATCCGGGTGCGAAGCCTCGGCGAGTTGGTACATATGCGACAAAATCAACCACCTCCGGACACGGCCGAACAGGCTTGGACAAGCCCGCTCTCCACAGACGTGAATCCGCCCGTTTGCGGGCGGATCGGAACGCATGTTCCCATACCGATCGGACGGAGCAGTGGAAGAAAAGGCCGCTCGTAGCGACCTTTTCGTGCACATTTCCCCAGCCCTCCACAGAGGGCTGTTGACAGAATGTTTCACTCGCGGCACTCGGCTGTGCCGAGAGTCGCTGAGCAGGAAGTCCTAGCCTTGCGCTTCTGGTTCGGGTTCCGGTTCGGACACCTCGGTCGCTCCGGACGCGTACGCAGGTTCCGGTGTTCCTGCAGGGACAGACCCCTCCGGGATCTGTCCCTCATCGAGCTCACCGCCCTCAGGGACGACGAGAGTCGCCACCTCGACGGTGACGTCGGTGAAGAGCTCGACCGGCACCGCATAGCGCCCGACCTTCTTGATCGGCTCGACGAGGTCGATCTTGCGGCGGTCAACGCGGATCTTGGCGACGCGCCAGATCTCGTCGGCCAGGTCGGTGGCGGTCACGGACCCGAACAGGGATCCCGTCGGCCCCGCCTTCACGTCGAACCGCAGCTCCGCCCCTTCCAGCTTCGCGCCCAGGTCGCGCGCCTGCTCGAAGGTCGACGCCTGCTGGCGCGCACGCAGGTCGCTGCGCTTCTCGAGCTCGGCGACCTTCGCCGGCGTCGCGGTCTCCGCCAGGCGGCGGGGAAGCAGGAAGTTGCGCGCATACCCCCGCGCCACGTCCACGACCTCGCCGCGCAGCCCGACCTTGTCGACGTCGTGCAGGAGGATGACCTGCACCGGCGTCAGCTTCCGGAGACGTACGGGAGGAGGGCCATCTCCCGCGCGCGCTTGACCGCAGCGCCGACCTGCACCTGGTGGCGGCGGCAGGCGCCGGTGATCCGCCGCGAGCGGATCTTGCCCTTCTCCGAGATGAACGGACGGAGGGAGGCGATGTTCTTGTAGTCGATCTCCTCGACCTTGTCGCGGCAGAAGCGGCAGTTGCGCCGGCGGGGCTGTGTCCCCAGTGGCGGCCTTCGGCGGGAGGTCGAGCGGTCTTCGCGTTGCTTCGGCTGTGCCATGCCTCTCCTCCTAGAACGGGATGTCGTCGTCGGTCGCGGACGAGGGGAAGTCGGCGTTGTCGCCGGCCGCGCCCGCCGGGACGAACTGCGGCGCGTCGCCGGAGTCGCCACGGCTACCCAGGAACTGGACGCTCTCGGCGACGACCTCGACGGCCTGGCGCTTGCCCGACCCGTCGGTTGCCTCCCACTCGCGCCACTCGAGGCGGCCGTCGACCCCGACCGGGCGGCCCTTCGAGAGGTACTGCGCGCAGCTCTCCGCCTGATTCCCCCAGACGGTGACGTCGAAGTAGTTCGGCTTGTCGACCCACTGGCCGGTCTCGTCCTTGCGGCGCGTGTTGACCGCGAGCCGCAGCTTGCAGACCGACGTGCCGCCGCCTGTTTGCCTCAGCTCGGGATCCTTGGTCAGGTTTCCGACCAGGACGACGCGGTTGATGTTCGCCATGCTAGGCCTCCTCCTCCGGCGTCGCCGTGGACGCCTCCGACTGCTCCGACTGGGTCGGCTCAGCGTACCCCTCGGCCTCGGGCTCCGCGACGGCGGGTTCCGGCTCGTCCGGCTCGGCCTCGTCCGCGGGAGCCGCCTCGGCGGCAGCCGGCGGGCGCCGCTCCTCGCGGTCGTGGCGCGGGCGCTCCTCGACCGGCGGCAGGGGCGGCGGCGCGGCGCGGCCCCCGCCCTTGACGCGGCGGGTGGCCAGGTGGCGCATGACCCCGTCGGTGATCTTCAGGACGCGCGTGATCTCGTCGAGCGTCGCCGGCTCCGCGTCGAACTGGAGCAGGTGGTAGGTGCCGTCGGCCTTGTGGTCGATCTCGTAGGCCAGCCGCCGGCGGCCCCACACGTCGTGGGAGAGCCACGTGCCGTTGCCCTTGTCGACCAGCTCGTGCGTCCGGGAGACGATCTCCGTCTGGCGCTCCTCGACCAGTTCGGGATCGAGCATGAGCAGGATTTCGTACTCGTTCACGGTTCCCTCGTTCCCCTTCCCTCGGTCTGAATCGGCCTCGCGTGCAGGTGCCGCCGGGAACGGATCAGCACGGTGCGAGGCGAGAAGTCCGCGGAAGAGTAGCATCGGTCTCCAATGCGTCGGCTCCTCACCGGGCTCGGGATCGCCTCGGCGGCGGCGGTCGTCCTCGCGCGTTTCCGACGGCGGAAGCACGCGCCGCCGCCCGCGGCCGACCCGGCCGAGGAGCTGAAGCAGAAGCTCGCCGAGACGCGCACCGACGAGGCGCCGCCGGCCGTGGATTCGGAGCCCGAGTCGCAGCCGGAACCAGAGGAGCAGACCGCGCCGCTCGACGAACGGCGGCGCGCCGTCCACGACCGCGCCCGCGTGGCCATGGACGACATGCTCGGCGGCGAAGACCTCCCCGGCGAAGAGGCCGAATAGAATCGGCTCATGACAGAGGAGAGCGAAGGCAAGAAGTTCCTCGACCGTCTGAAGGACGCGACCGCGAACGTCGCCCAGATGACGAAGGACGGCGTCGAGACCCTGCAGACGAAGCGCGAGCTGTCGCAGGCCTACGGCGACCTCGGCCACACGGTCGCGGACCTGGTGGAGAGCGGCGCTCTCTCGCATCCCGAGCTGACCGAGCCGGTCGCCCGGATCGGCGAGCTGAAGGCCCAGCTGGCCGCGGCCTCCGAGGCGGACGACGCCTCGGCCGAGCCGGAGAGCGCTTCGGACGAGGCGGAGAGCGCTTCGGACGAGCCCGAGGGATAGCGCGACCCTGCACCGGCGCGCGGCACGGCACGCCCTGATCTGGCTCGGCCTCGGCGTCAGCGCCTTCTTCCTCTACCTGTCGGTGCGGAACGTCCACCTGGACGAGGTCCGCGACGCGCTCGAGCAGTGCGACTACTGGTGGCTCGTCCCCTCGATCGCGCTGCTGTTCGTCGCCCAGGTCGTGCGCGCGCTCCGCTGGCAGTACCTGTTCGCCGCGGCGACGCGTCCGCCGTACGGGCCGGTGTTCGCGGCCACCCTGCTCGGCCAGTGCCTCAACAACATCCTTCCGGCGCGCGCCGGCGAGATCGGGCGGATCGTCGCCCTCCACCGCACCGCCGGCACGTCACGCGCGGAGACGACCTCGACCGTCGTCGTCGAGCGCCTGTACGACGTGCTGGTCCTGCTCGGGCTGCTGTTCGTGTTCGTTCCGTGGCTGCCGCACGTGACCTGGATCCACGCGGCCGCGATCCTCGCGATCGTCCTCTTCGTCGCCACGGTCGCGTCGGTGGTCGTGCTGCTCCGCTGGGGCGAGAAGCCGTTCCTCGTCCTCCTGCGTCCGCTGACGCGGCTCGGCCTCCCCTTCCTGACGCTGGAACGGGCCGAGCATGCTGCGGCGAGCTTCGTCCGCGGCGCCGCGTCGCTTCGGGAGCCGCGTCTCGCCGCGGCCGCCGTCGTCCTGACAGTCGTCTCCTGGATCCCGCTCGCGCTCAGCACGTGGGTACTGATGATCGGGTTCCACCTGGGGCTGTCGGTGCTCGCCGGCCTGCTGGTGACGATCGCGACCGGGCTGTCGCTCGTCCTACCCTCCTCGCCGGGTGCGGTCGGCGTGTTCGAGGCTGCTGCCCTGGTCGGACTGAAGGCCTACGGCGTCGACAAGGCGGACGCGCTCTCGTTCGCGATCGTCCTGCACGCGGCCAACTTCTTCCCCTACGTGGTCGCCGGGGCGCTCGTGCTCCAGTGGCAGGCGCGGAGGGCGCGGGCCCTGCCCCGCTGACCTCCGCTCGTTCGGGGCTCGCGCGCCACGGCGTAGAGGGCGAAGACGTCGATCGACGCACACTGCGGCGAGGTTCGCGCGCCGAACCGGCGCCGCCTCCGGCGCGGTGAACTCCTCCACCACCCTGCGGCTCGGACGGCTTACGCGGCCGCCTCGACGGGCTCGGTGTGCGCCGGCAGCTGCTCGACCGCGGCCGGCGCGCGGCGCACGGGGATCAGCTTCACGCAGGCGATCGCACCGATCGCCGCCAGCACGGCGCCGACGATCAGCGCCGTGTGCAGCCGTCCACGAACGACTCGGCCGTGCCCTGTCCGAGCGCCGCCGAACCGGGGATCAGCGCGCCGAACAGGGCGACGCCGACGGCGATCCCGGCCTGGCGGAACGTGTCGTTGACGCCGGCTGCAAGGCCGCTCTGCTCCTGCGGCGCGGAGCCGAGGGCGACGGCGCTGACGGCCGGGTGCCGGCAGCAGCATGGCCCACGACGAGGTCGCCGGGCGGCTACGCGCACCGGCTTCGTGGTCGCCCACCGGCTGCTTCTACCATGACGTCTGCCCGAGCCAGTTCCCCGGAGACGCGACGCGCGCCGCCCCATGACGGAAGGAGATTCCATGGCAACGAAGACCTCGCCCGCGCTCTCTGGCGAGCAGATTCAGGAGCTGCTCGCCCTGGCGGCGGAGTCGGACAGCGTCGAGCTGAAGCTGACCGTGCCGGAGTCCCACCAGGTGTCGACGATCCAGAGGCTCGGGCTCGACCCGCTGGAGGCCCAGATCCGGCAGGTCTTCTTCCTCGACACGCCCGACCTCGCCCTCGACAGCCAGGGCGTCGTCGTCCGGGCCCGGCGGATCCAGCGCAAGGGCAACGACTCGATCGTCAAGCTGCGGCCGGTCGTCCCGAGCGAGCTGCCCGAGGAACTGCGGGCCTCGGCGAGTTTCCGGGTCGAGGTCGACGCGCTCCCCGGCGGCTTCGTCTGCTCGGGGACGATGAAGGGCACGCCGGCCGACGTGCTCGGATCGGTGCGAGGCGACCGCCCGCTGCGGAAGCTCTTCTCGAAGGAGCAACGCGCGTTCTACGCGGCGCACGTCGAGGGGATCCCTCTCGACGAGCTGGCGATCCTCGGTCCGATCTTCGTGCTCAAGCTGCGGATCACACCGGAGCAGCTCGGCCGCCGGCTGGTTGCCGAGATGTGGACCTACCCGGACGGCTCCAGGCTGCTCGAGCTCTCGACACGCTGCGCGACGAACGAGGCCTTCCAGGTCGCCGCCGAGGCCCGAGCCTTCCTCGCGGGGCAAGGGGTGGACGTCTCCGGCGAGCAGGAGACGAAGACCCGCAAGGCGCTCCAGTACTTCGCGAAGAGCCTGAAGACCGAGGTCGAGACCGAGACCGAGGCCGAGACCGGATCGTGATCGTCCCCCGCTGGGAATGGCGGATCTTCGGCGACGACTTCGGCGAGGCGGAGCGAAGACTGGCCGCGACCGCGCCCGAGCGGGTGCACGAGAGCGACGAGATCTACCTGCTGTCGGTCGCCGCCGACGCGTCGGTGAAGGTGCGGGATGGGCTGATGGACGTGAAGCTCCTGGAGGCGGTCGACGGCGACGGGCTCGAGCAGTGGAGGCCGGCGATGAAGGCCGAGTTCCCGCTGACCGCCGACGCCGTTCGGGAGGTGTTCGGCGCGCTCGCCGTCCTCGCGCCCTCGCTCGACCGGGACGAGTATGCGCCCGAGCAGCTCGTCGGCGAGCTGGTCGAGCCGAGCTCCTCGCTGCGCGCGGTGGACGTCCACAAGCGCCGCGAGCGCTTCACCTTCGGCGGCGCGATGGCGGAGCTGTCCGAGATCCGGACGGCGGCGGGCTCCCGGCGGACGATCGCGATCGAGTCGGAGGACCCGGTGCTCGTGGTCGGTGCCGTGCGGGAGCTCGGGTTGCCCCTGCGGCCGAACGTCTGCGTCGCCCGCGGGCTGAAGGCGCTCGTCGGATTCGGCGCATGAGGTACGCGGTCGTCGACGTCGGCACGAACTCGGTCAAGTTCGTGCTCGCCGAGCAGGAGGAGGACGGCTCGTGGAGGACCCTGGTCGACCGGGCCGAGGTGACGCGACTGGGGGAGGGGCTCGAGGAGAACGGCGAGCTTCAGCCGGTGCCGATCGAACGCACCGTCGAGGCGATCGCCGAGATGGCTGACGAGGCCAGGGAGGCAGGCGCCGGGATCGCGGGGGTCGGGACCGCCGGGCTGAGGATCGCCTCCAGCAGCGCCGCGTTCGTCGACGCCGTGCGGGAGCGGGCGGGGATCGAGGTCGAGGTCATCTCCGGCGAGGAGGAGAGCCGCCTCGCCTACCTCGCGGTCACGTCCGAGCTCGACCTGGGCGACGGCTCGCTGGTCGTCTTCGACACCGGCGGCGGCAGCTCGCAGTTCACGTTCGGCCATGCCGGTCGGGTCGACGAGCGCTTCAGCGTGAACGTCGGCGCCGCCCGGTTCACCGAGCAGTTCGGGCTCGACCGGGCCGTCGACGAGCAGACTCTCGCCTCGGCGCGCCAGGCGATCGCAGCCGACCTGGAGAGGCTCCACGGGCGGCCGCCGGCCGACGTCGTCGTCGGGATGGGGGGAGCGGTGACGAACCTCGCGGCCGTCGAGCATGAGCTGGTCACGTACGACGCGAGCGTGATCCGGGGGGCGACGCTCGAGGCGGCCGAGGTCGACCGGCAGATCGAGCTCTACCGCACGCGCGACGCCGACGCGCGCCGAGGCATCCCGGGCCTGCAGCCCAAGCGAGCGGAGGTGATCCTCGCCGGTGCCCTGATCGTCCGGACGGTTCTCGCCGAGCTCGGACGGGACCGGCTCACCGTCAGCGACCGAGGCCTGCGCCACGGCGTGCTGGCGGAGCGGTTCGGCCGGTAGCAATGCCGTATTGTTGAGCGCTTCGGAAGGGGCGCAACCACGAAACCGGGAGGAAGCGATGCTCGCGACGAGTTGGACGTTCGGCCAGGTCATGTGGACCATGCTGATCTTCTTCTGCTGGATCCTGTTCTTCTGGCTGCTGTTCATGGTCTTCGGAGACCTGTTCAGCCGTCACGACATCAGCGGGTGGGGGAAGGCGGCCTGGTCGATCTTCGTCATCTTCGTGCCGTTCCTGGGCATCTTCATCTACCTGATCGTCAACAGCCACGGGATGGCCGATCGGAGGATGAAGCACGCACAGGCCGCGCAGGCGCAGATGGACGACTACGTCAAGACCGTCGCCGGCTCGGGGGGCTCGGCCGACCAGATCGCGAAGGGCAAGGAGCTGCTGGACAGCGGCGCGATCAGCCAGGCCGAGTTCGACCAGCTCAAGGCCAAGGCGCTCGGCTGAGCCGGCTGCGGTAAGGATCGAGCGGCAGCGGCGACCAGGAGGTCGCCGCTGCCGCTCCGTTCGAGTCTTCGGAAGCTACTCTCGCTCCCGGAGCGGCGGCGGCCGGTGCCGCAGCCGGTCTTCAAAACCGGTGAGGTCTGGTAACCCCAGGCTGGGTAGGTTCGACTCCTGCGCCGCTCCGTTGAGCCAAGACTAAGTTCACACGCGACCACTTCGAGGGGTGCGGATCGGGACTTTTGCCCGAAACGTTTGCCCGAAATAGAAAGGCTCGCCCCGATATGGGCGCGTAGCCCGGAGCCGTCGAGGAGGTCGTGCTGAGCGAGAATCGCTGACAGGCTCCGTCCCGCCCCCGTTCTATTCTCGACCGGATGGAGGTTCTCCCGACCGCCCCGCGTCCTCCCCGTGACCCCCGAGGCCACGCTCGTGCGTCGATGAGGGCGTGACGTGGGGCGATGCGTCCGATTGGCTTCCGGCGTTGCCCGAGGCGAGCGTGGACTTGTTCTTCTATGGTTCTGAATTATGAGGCTAAGGCGGTGGCGCGACCAAAGGCGCTATGCGAAGCAATTTCGAGAAATGGGACTCACGCGAGACGAAGTCCTAGCCATGAAAGAGATGGATAGAGATGCCCTTCTCGATCGTTTTGCGCAAATCCAGGATGAGAACAAGGCACAGCTAGAAGCTGCTGGATTCGATACTGACGCACTCACTCTTCAAGTTGGGACACATTGTGAATGGATCGACGTCAATCAGATGGTTTTCCGAGTTGTGTCCTTTGACAGAAGCGACACGACTGTCGATCTTAATGCCGGTGTCCAAAGCGTTGAAGCGAGAAGCGAGACCGGGGCGTATGGGTATTTGCTCGTTGAATCCCCTACTCTCAATCAGCCTGCTCGGTTACCGATCATCCACCGTGATGATTTCTATTTAGCATCAAGTGTTTTCGATGATCCGACGTTCAGCTTTCCTGAGGGCACTGAGCTGTTAGTAACGTATGCGCCAAAGAAGATGGATAAGAGAGGATTCTCTACAAGTCCGCATCACGTATTGCATTACGCTCTGGTGCCCAAAGGTACATTGGAACGCTATTACTCGCATAATGAGATTGGTGATAGAAGAATGTCTACGCCTGAGCCTCATCTTATCTTTGGACCATTCAAGTACGACGGCATGATCAGCGTCATAACTAACACTGAGCCCCAGCTTTAACGCAAGGCAGCGGCGCTCGTTTTTTGCGCAGTGGCATCGAGGCGGCCACGCACTCGCCCACGAACGCGTCGAGCGCGTCGAGACGTCAGGCAGCGAGCACAGCCTCCAGCGGTCGTGCGGGCTCATTCACGGGGCGCATAAGTTCCTCTCGTTAGGTGCTGGCGGCAGCGCAACCGGGCGCCGCCGCATCCACCGAGCGGACATGTCCGACGACCGGAGTACGGTCGTTGGCGCCCATGATTGGCGACCCAAACCGGGCTCTCAGTGAACGCCTTGAAGCGGAGAGTCGCGCCCGGAGGGAGAAGTTCGAGGCCGACCTCGATCGCTGGACGGAAGGGGCGCGATCAGTGGGGCGCGACGCCCTCTACCGGATCACCGCTCTCTCTGCGTCCATCGTCGCGTTCTCTGCGACTTTGGTCTCGATCCAGCAACTACACATCAAGGCGAACGAGACGACTCTCGCCGCGAGCTGGTGCCTCTTCGCGGCGGTCGTGATACTCGCACCGGCGTCGGTGTGGCTTGAGGCACGCACGGAGTTCGTGGTCGCGTGGCGGGCGCGTCAGCCGCAGGACTTCGATGGCGAGCGGCGGCCGACCATGAAGGAGCGATTCAAGCTGTACGGCGTAGCGGCGTACTGCATCTTGCTGAGGCCGCGGAACCTCATCTACGCCCGCGACACGGACTACAACGAAGAGAAGCCGACGCAGGGCATGTGGATGAACTTCCGCATGATCCTGCTCTTGCACAAGATCTGGGATCTCATCCTCGCCGTGCAGATTCTCGTCTGGGGCTTATTCGCCAGCGCGATGATCGTGCTAGTGGTCGCACTCTTCCCATGAGTGAGTCACGTGAGAAGAAGGGCAAGCTTGAGTCCGACACGCTCGACCTGATCTTCGAGCTGCCACGCGCTGCGCCGGAAGAACAGCTCCGAGCTTCCGATGCGGTGACTTCTCTGAACCCATAGCTACGTTCCAGCATAGCGCCGCGATCCAGACGGTTCCGGCCACGGCCGAAAGAGCTGGCGTGACCCCCTGAGGTCGGTCCGGTCGCATTGAGAGTCTTACCGCCCGTGAACGGGCAAGGAGGACAATCAGAGCGATGGGGCATGCGAGACGCCGGCATACGCCGGAGCAGATCATCAGGAAGCTGCGCGAGGCCGACCGGCTGCTCGGGGAGGGTCAGGAGGTCGCCTTGGTCGCGAAGCAGCTGGAGGTGTCGGAGCAGACGCTGCACCGCTGGCGGCTGCAGTACGGCGGCTTGAAGGCCGACGACGTGAAGCGGCTGAAGGAGCTCGAGCGCGAGAACGTGCGCTTGAAGCGGATCGTCGCGGATCAGCTGCTCGAGAACCAGGCGCTGAAGGAGATCGCGAAGGGAAACTGGTGAGCCCGTCGCGCAGACGCGAGGCCGTCTCGATGTTGGTTGAGCGGCTCCGTGTGTCTGAGCGGCGGGCGTGCCAGATCACAGGTCAGCACCGCTCGACCCAGCGGCACCAGCCGCGCCGCGGCGCTGACCGCGACGGCGCGCTGCGCGAGCGGCTGCGTCGGTTGTCGGCGGAGCACCCGCGCTGGGGCTACCGGCTCGCCTGGGGTGCTGTCCGCGACGAGGGTTGGGCCGTGAATCGCAAGAAGATCCAGCGGCTCTGGCGTGAGGAGGGCCTGCGCGTGCCGCAGCGGAAACGCAAGCGGCTCCGGCTCGGCGACTCGACGGTGCCGGCCAAGCGGCTACGGGCCGAGCGGCCGAATCAGGTCTGGGCGCTGGATTTCCAGTTCGACACGACCACCGACGGCCGCACGCTGAAGCTGCTCCACGTCGTCGACGAACACACCCGCGAGGCCTTGGCGATCCGGGTCGCCCGCTCAATCGACGCCGACCACACCGTCCGCGTCCTCGACCGGATCGTCCGCGAACGCGGCGTTGCCCCGGAGCTCGTGCGAATGGACAACGGCCCCGAGATGACCGCGAACGCGATCCGCGACTGGTGCCGCCTCGGCGGCAGCGGCCGCAGCTTCATCGAGCCCGGCTCGCCCTGGCAGAACCCGTTCGTCGAATCGTTCGGGTCGCGCGTCCGCGACGAGGTGCTCTCCGTCGAGGCGTTCGACTCGGTGCTTGAGGCCCAAACGGTCATAAATGACTGGAGAACCATCTACAACCAGAAGCGGCCGCACAGCAGCCTCGGCTGGAAACCACCGACCGTCTACGCCGCTAGCCTGACCAAACCACCCGCAGAAGTGACCGCCCGACTCTCATAGCGGCTGGACCGACAAACGGGGGCCGGTCAGAGCGACTAGCG
Source organism: uncultured Actinomycetes bacterium (assembly GCA_963841405.1). Lineage (GTDB taxonomy): Bacteria > Actinomycetota > Thermoleophilia > Gaiellales > Gaiellaceae > DATBLE01. The sequence continues at coordinate 89,486 of CAWJCM010000004.1, forward strand.
AAACGATCCCCGCCGGTCTACGCTCGTGCCCGAACCGCCCGCGACTCTTAGCCGCGAAGTCGGCACTCGTCCCGGCGGTTCTTCGTTCTCGTCACCTATCCACGAGGTCATCGGCGCAGACAGCGGAGAGTGCGCCCGTGCGAGTGAGACGCACTCTCTCATTTCGTTCCGGTGCGGCGGCCGTTCAGCGACCGCGCACTTCGTCCCGCGCTGCCCCGATTTGCCACCGCTCGGGGCCAGCGGCTATGACCCACCTACCCAACTCGCGAGAGGATCGCGTTAAGAACTCGGTGCGGCCTCCAGCTGCCGTTGTTTCCGGTCAAACCTTATGAGAGGCCGCACTAGCCCGGATCTTTCAGTAGCTGCTCTGGGCTGGGATTCGCCTTGGCCGGGGTGTCCGCCTGAGCAGGGACGATGTGGGGTGCCTACGCCCAACGTCCCTGCCCAGGAGGGTCACCATGCAGGTGGAGCGAGAGAGATCGATCGAGAGCGTACAAGTGGTCGCGGACGCCGAGGGGCTGACCTCGCGTGCGGGGACGGCGCTGGTGGCTGCGCTCGCCGATCGGGTCGGCCTCACGGCTGCCCTCGCGGAGGCGCTCGCCGGCCTGCGCGAGCGCCGCTCCCGCCACGATCCGGGTCGCGTGCTGCGCGACCTCGCGCTGATGCTCGCCGACGGCGGCGACTGCCTGGCCGACCTGCGCTCGCTGCGCGACCAGGAGACGCTGTTCGGCGAGGTCGCCTCCGATGCGACCGCCTGGCGGGTGCTCGCCGCCCTCGACGAGCGGCGCCTCGAGGCGATCCGGCAGGCGCGCGCCGAAGCACGGCGGCGCGTGTGGGAGCAGGCGGGCGCCCCCGAGCGAGTGATCCTCGACCTGGACGGGACGCTGGTGACGGCGCATTCGGACAAGGAGGGTGCGGCCGGCACCTACAAGGGCGGCTTCGGCTTCCACCCGCTCCTTTGCTACGAGGCGACGAGCGAGGAGGCGCTCGCCGGCCTGCTGCGCCCCGGCAACGCCGGCTTCAACACCGCCTGCGAGCACATCGAGTTGCTCGAGCGCGCGCTCGCCCAACTGCCTGCGGAAGTGGTCGGGCCCGGGCTGCTCGTACGCGCGGACCGGGCCGGCGCCACGCACGAGTTCGTCGATCACGTCGCCGCCCGCGGCCTTGGCTTCTCGGTCGGGCTCGACCTGACAGAGCGCGTGCGCCAGGCCATCCTCGCCCTCCCGGAGCCGGCCTGGCAGCCCGCACTCGCCTCCGACGGCGGCGAGCGGGAGGGAGCCTGCGTGGCCGAGCTTCCCCTCGACCTCTGCTCCTGGCCCGCGGGGACGCGCGCCATCTGCCGGCGAGAGCGCCCCCACCCCGGCGCTCAGCTCTTCTTCACCGACGCGAACGGCTACCGCTTCCAGGTCTTCCTCACCAACCAGCAGGGCGCGAGGATCGCCCGCTTGGAGCAGCTGCACCGCGCCCGCGCCGCCTGCGAGGACCGCATCCGCTGCGGCAAGGAGAGCGGCCTCAGAAACCTCCCCTTCCGCGACTTCCAGGCGAACGCGGCTTGGCTCGAGCTCGTCCTGATCGGCCAGGACCTGCTGTCCTGGACGCAGCGGCTCCTCCTCCAAGAGACCGAGCTCGCCCGCTGCGAGCCCAAGCGGCTGCGCTACCGGCTGCTGCACGTCGCTGGGCGCCTCACTCGGCATGCCCGCCGCCTCGTCCTGCACCTGCCCCGTGCCTGGCCCTGGCAGCGCGAGCTCATCGCCGCCTTCGAGGACTTACGCACGCTGCCGGCGTAACTTGACGGCGAGACGCGACGAGCCAGACGGGCGTGAGCCTGCCCGACCGGGCCTCCAACGACAGCTCCCCCGATCCCACCCGGGGAGCTCGCGCCGCCACACACCCGCGCGCCTCGCCATCGAACCCCAGACTGAGCCCGACGCCACACGATCGCCGTTACTGAAAGATCCGGGCTAGCTCCCGGGGTGGTCGCTTCAAGGGTGGACTTGGACGCCCCTTGGCTGTTGCTCCCAATCAGAGAAGCCACTGTCGTACCACATATGGTAAAGACGTCGATCGTCGAACGCCGCGCACATGTCGAGCCGGCCAGGGCCCCAGGCGACGGCGGCTGGGTCCGACGTGATGACGCCACCTAGCGGTTGCCAGTCGGGCGCCCATGCGCCTTCATACCAGAGGTGCCAGAGCCCGCTGTCGTGGCCGCGGACGAAAACATCGAGGCGACCGGGCTCCCACGAGGCGACGGCCGGGCCGGAGAAGAGGTTGCCTCCGAGTCGGTGCCAGTCGGTCCAGCGATGCCGCGACCTCATGAGACGTCCCGAACGGGATCGTCTAGTTGTGGATAGACGATGCATCGTCCTTTGATGGAGCGCGTTGTCGGCGCCACGAACAAAGACATCGACGCGATCCCCATCCCAGGAAACTGCGCCCGGGCCGGATGTGAGCACGCCCCCGACGCTTGCCCATTCAGACCAATGGTCATGGTCGAAGAACTTGTGCCATAGCGCGTTGTCGGTTCCTCGCGCGAAGACGTCGATGCTTTCCGCTTCCCAAGAAGCAGCAGCAGGTCGAGAGGTGAGGACGCCACCGAGAGACTCCCAACCGGACCAGGTATCGCCGGCGAGGAACTTGTGCCAGAGCGCCGCGTCGGTCCCGCGGACGAACACATCAATTCTCCCCGGCCCCCAGGAAACGGCAGCCGGGTCGGAGAAGAGTGTCCCGTCGAGCTGGGTGAAAGGTCGCCACTCGCCCGTGGCGATGTGGGAGGCATGCCACAGCGTGTTGTCCTCATCGCCGCGCGCGAAGAAGTCGAGCCTGCCTGGCTCCCAGGACGCGATCGACGGCCCGGACGTGAGCGCGCCAGCTTGGGCTTCGATCGAGAACGTCCCGTTTTCGGAACGCCGTCTCATTTCCCTAGGACCTTTCGACTCGCCGATGGCTGGAGGTGTGAGTCCGCTGACTTGGAACATGTCGGCCCATCCTCCGATGACATCGTCCCGATCGAGGAAGGGACGGACGAGTGGCGCCAATGGCCCGATCACATCACCGAGTCTGGTCCACAGACCGCTCTCTAGTGCTGCACGGAGCTCCTCCCGAACCCTCGCCGACATATCGGTAGCGGGACTCGGCGCTGAGCCGGAGAGCAGCACAGCGGCGCGCGCCTCGTCCGTAAGTAGCGCGCGAGCGCGTCCCGTGCCCACTCCACCCTCATGAGGAAGCGCCTCATCGATCCTGCTCCTGACTACGCCGACCAACGTCTCATGCACGCGCTCAACGAATTCGCCGTAGTAGACGACGATTTCCTCGTCGGACGGAACCACGTCCTCTTCGAGAAGAGCGACCACAAAACCGACGATCGTCGCGTCCTCGATGAGCGGGATGGGTATGACGTTCTCGAACGTCGCTGTGGCAACGAAGGGAGTCGAATCGCCCGCATCCATCTCGGGCAGATTTCCGTGAGCGCCTCCCGGGGCGATCAGCCACGGCTCCACAGCGGCGTCTCCGCCAAGAATCTCAGTCACTGCCTCGTTGTCGACCTTGAAGAAGACCGGCCATGCGAAGGGTGCGGAGATGCCGAGTCCATCGCCCTCATCGATGCAGACCAGCGGCCCAAGTGTCACGGTTACCGGCATGGCGAACCCGCCTGCTTCACGGACTCAGACACCGCCTGCCGCAGCCGAAACCAATGGACAGGACACACGACCACATCCTTTCCGGCTGAGACTGAAGCGTAGGCCCGAGGGCAAGCGTAGTCAAGCCGCACCCACGCGCCTGGAGAGGACGCGGAAGGCTCAGAGGTTGCCTTCCAATCTGAAACTCGCCGCTGCACGCGGCCTACTGCAAAAGGCGTCGCCCCGCGCGCGTGCGCTCGTTGAGCCTTCGAGCGCACACTTCGCAGCGCTCGGTGATGCCGCGCCCCTATGAACGGGCACGTAGCGGTCGCTTATGGGGCCATCGTCCGTGATGGCCCCCGGTGAGTTCGTTCCCGCCCAGCGCTGAGCAAGGCGGGCGGTTGCCTGCTCGGCCTCGGCGGGCGAGACGATGGCGACCACCCCTTGCTCGACTGCGACCTCGATCGCGTGCTCGGGGTGATGCCGAGGGTCGAGAATTTCGTCTCGTTCGAGCATGACCTTGCGCCCTGGCGGATCGACTTTCTCGATCGCGACATCGGTCGTCGCGAGGTAGATCGTTCCGCTCATGCGCTCTTCCCGCGCAGGCCGATCAGGTCGGCCCCGGTGCGACGGCCTACGAAGGTGACGAGGAGCTTGTGTTCGGCAATCCGCGCACGGGCAACCCGTTCGACGTGCTGGTCTGCGTTGCAGGCTCGCGCCGGTCATGCGTCCTTCTCCACGACTCAGCGCTACATCTCGCTCGCAGACGAACGTTCCGCGAGGAAGCCGAACAGCTCGAACGGCGGCTCTGGGGCGAGCGGACTGAGCAGGTCGCGCCGTGAGTAGCAGCACTACTCTTACGGCGTGAGCGAGCAGTCGATACGGGTCGCTCCGCTTCGCCGCCTGACCGTCCTTCCGCCGAACGAGCGGGCGCGGCTGCAACGGCGAGCGCGGATACTGGCGTGGGGCGGGATCGCCTGGCACTTCATCGAGTTCGGGATTGCGCTCGGCGCAGGCATCGCGGCAGGCTCCATCGCCCTTATCGGGTTCGGAGCCGACAGTCTCATCGAGGCGTTCGCCGGGTTCGTTGTGGTGTGGTTGTTCACCGGGAGCCGCCTTCACTCCGGAACTGCTGAGCGCCACGCCCAACAACTGATCGCCGCCTCGTTCTTCGTGCTCGCGGCCTACATCGGCGTCGAGTCGATCCGTGATCTTGTCGAAGGGCATCACCCCGAAGCGAGTTGGATCGGCGTCGGACTCGCTGCCTTCACTGCACCGACGATGCCGTTGCTCGCCCGCGCGAAACGCGACGTCGGGAGCAAGCTCAACTCGTCGGCCACCGTGAAGGAGGGTGCGCAGAACATGCTTTGCGCCTACCTATCGGTGGCACTGCTCGTCGGGCTGCTTCTGAACGCGCTCGCAGGTTGGTGGTGGGCCGATCCTGCCGCCGCGCTCGTGATCGCCGCCGTGGCTCTCCACGAGGGTCGTCAGAGTTGGCGCGGCGAGGGTTGCTGCGATTCCTGTTAGCTAGCCGCGCGGCACGCGACCGTAGTCGGGCACGTTCTCACGCGGACGTGACTTCACAGTCTTGTCGTCTGGCGAGAGTTGACACCGCGCTAGGTAGAGAGCCTGATCCGGCGAGGCAGGAACCTGATTCGTCGGGACAAGCGTTTCCCACCGGGCGTCGTAGGCGAGCCGCTTGGGGAGGTCGGGATCATTGACGTGCGCGGGAGGCTCGGTGTCGAACCACACGTGCGTGACCACGACGTCGCGCTCGCGTGAGCGGTTGACGACGCCGACGCAGTAGACCTCGCTCCCGAAGATCGGCGTGCCGTCCGTTCGGTGCCCGGTGACCTCGTGCGCAACGTGGACGGTGAGCGCGACCTTGCGCCGCTTGTGCTCCCGCTCACGCGCCCACTTCAAGACGCTCACGCTTGGCCCGACGGCGAAGAAGGGGAACGGCATGGGAGGAAGTCTGACGCCTGGAACAGCGTCTCCCTCAAAACCGCTGCGACCGACGCGATAGCTCCGCCGTAGCCGTTCAGATCTTGTGCCCCGTTTTGCCCGAACGGGTCGTAGCGAGCCGTAGCGAACGGGAGCGAACCGTACTCAACTAAGCCTCAACTAAGAGCCTATCTCTGTAGGCAGGCTGCACTGGTCTGACGGCGAAGCGGTCCTTCGTCATCCGACGGAGGAGGTAGACGATGGGTCTCGTGGCCAAGGACGACGGTTGGCGGATTCCGGACGAGACGTGGGCGCGGATGGAGGCGCTGCTTCCGCCGCGGCCGCCGCACCCGCTCGGCTGCCACAACCCGCGCGTTCCCGATCGGGATGCGCTGAACGCGATCCTGCTCGTGCTGCGAACCGGGATGCAGTGGAACGCGCTGAACGCGACCGGGATCTGCTCCTCGAGCTCGGCGCACCGGCGCTTTCAGGAGTGGGCGCAGGCGGGCGTGTTCGAGCAGTTCTGGCGGCAAGGGCTGCTCGCCTATGACGAGCTGCAGGGGATCGAGTGGGAGTGGCTGTCCTGCGACGGGTTGATGGGCAAAGCGCCGCTGGGCGGGAAGGAGACCGGCCCCAACCCCACTGACAGAGCGAAAAAGGGGGAAGCGCTCGCTCCTGTGCGACGGCAGGGGCGCCCCGCTCGGAGTCGAGATCGCCGGCGCGAACGTCAACGACTTCAAGCTCCTGCGGTCGACGCTCGAGCGCATCGTGATCGCCCGTCCGGACGCCACCGCTGAGCCGCAAGCGATCTGCCTGGACAAGGGCTACGACTACCCAGAGGTATACGAGCTCATCGACGAGTACGGGCTCACTCCGCACATCCGCTCCCGCCGCGAGGAGAAGCAGGCGCTCGAACGTGAGGCCAGCTTCCGCGCCCGCCGCTGGGTCGTCGAGCGCACCCACTCCTGGCTCAACCGCTTCCGCGGTCTGCTCATCCGCTGGTCGAAAAAACCCGAGAATCACCGCGCCCTGCTGCAACTCGCCTGCGGCCTGATCACCTGGCGTCTGGCGGCACCGGAGCCCCTACCGGGATAGGCTCTAAGCCGATTCGGAGTCATCCGGGCGACTTCGGGCAATCTTCAAAACCGGTCAGGTCTGGTAACCCCAGGCTGGGTAGGTTCGACTCCTGCGCCGCTCCGTCGGGGTCGAGGGACCGAAGGAGGGCACGGTTGCCAGAGAAGGAACTGCACTGTGCTCGCGTCGCTGTGACAATGGCTTCGTGCCGGAACCGAATCCACCCGGCGACGACTGGCAGTTCGACGACGTCGACTGGTTCGACCATGCCCGGCGGCCGGGCTCGGAGGCCGCTGCCGGCGATCCGCCGCGGCAGAGGAGCGGCCTCATTCCCGAGGCCGGCCGGGACCCGGGCGGCCAGCCTTCCTCGGCGGCGGTCGGGCGGAACGCCGACATCCGGCGGCGCCGGATCGCCGCGCTCGCCGTGCTGGGCGCGCTGTTCGTCTGCGCGGTCGTCATCCCGCTCGTCGTCTTCGGCGGAGGCGGAAGCAGCGCTGAACAGACAACTTCCCTGACCACGGCCCCGACGACCTCGACCGTTCCGACGACGACACGGGCGCGCACGACGACCGCCACGACGACGACGTCGACCCCTCCCAGCACGGCCTTGCGCGTGACCTTGCCGGCAGGCACGACGCTGAAGCGGGGCGACAGCGGCGCGGCCGTCACGCAGCTCCAGAAGAGCCTGGCGGCGCTCGGGTTCGCAACCGGCTCGCCCGACGGGACCTTCGGGGCGGCGACCGAGGCCGCGGTGGTCGATTTCCAGCAGTCGAACAACCTGCAGCCGGACGGCATCGTCGGCACCGACACGGTCCGCCTGCTGAACGCCGCGCTGGCAAGCAAGGGCGCCGCCACCGGCTAACCCGCTGCTCGCCGAGAGACCACTGCCTGGACCCGGACGCCGGCCACCCGCTCGTGATCTCGCACCGGCGCAGGCTCCTCCAGGGGTGGTTGGCATCCCGTCGACCCGGAGGCACGACGGGCATCGTCGGCGCATCTGTGCGCTCGGCGGTTTGGACGAGATCGCAGAAGAGGACCGTCACGACCTTCCGAGCCTCCCGGTCCGCCGACCAGACGAGGGGCGCGCCGCAGGCGGCACAGAAGCGGGCGTCTTGCCGCTCGCAGCCCCGCAGCGCGAGCAGGTCGCCAGCGGCCAAGTCCACGGCGCGAATTCGGCGTGAACCGGAGGCACCGCCCGGGACGGTGCCTCCGGTTGCAGCGTCAAGGGGTGAAGCTGTAGACAGAGCCGGTCAGGTCGCCGGCGTAGATCTTCCGGTCGTGCGCGCCGAGCGCGACCACGGGGGCGACGAAGCCGCGGAGGGCGGGCGTGTACTTTCCGCCGGAGAGCGGCATCGAGACGACCGCCGGCCCTTTCCCGACGCCGCCGAAAAGGGCGACGTACAGCTTTCCGCCCAGGGCCGCCAGGCCCATCGGCGAGGAGTGTGCGGGGAACTCGGCGAACGGCTGGTCGTACTTCGCGCAGGTCGCCGGCTTGGCCGGGCAGGAGGGGAAGCCGAAGTCGGCGCCTTGTTTGATCTCGACGATCCGGTCGACCGGATGCTGCTTGCCGAGGTTCTCCTGGCCGAGGTCGGAGACGAGCGCCCCGTTGTGGCCGGGGACGAACACGGGCTGCCACGGCTGGCGCATTCCCGATGCGACGACGCCGATCTTGCCGGTCGCGGGGTCGACGGAGACGACGCTGTTCGCGTACCTGGTCGTGCCTTTGCTGTAGTCGTCCGCCTTCTTGTCTCCGACCGAGACGCCGGCGTACAGCTTGCCGTCTCGTCCGATCGCGATCCCGAGGAAGCTGGTGAAGTTCGCGTGCGGGGCGGCGACGACGCGGGACTTGGTGAAGCGGGTCCCGTTCCAGCCGCTCCAGGCGTAGATGCCGGCCTGCTGGGTGCCGCCGCTCACGTAGAGCGTCCCGCCGCTGTAGGCGAGGCCGAGGACATGCGCAGGCGAGCCGGGCACCTTCACGGCCTTGCCGCCCTTGATCACGTACACGCCGCCGGTGATCTTCGGCTTCTCCTCGTCGCCGTAGCCGGCCACGAAGATGTTCCCGCCGCCGAACGCGAACGCCGTCGGCGTGTTGACGCCGCGCGCGACGACCGTGACCGGATGGCCGTTCACCGCCCTCGGCGGCGGCGGCGGTCCCTGCGCCGCGCCGACGGCCGCCACAACAAGCGCACCGACCAGCGCGAGCAGCATTCCTGTGAGCCTCATTCCTCTTTCTCCCTTCCTCCTCGAGGTGCGAGTGTCATAGCAGCCTTCGACCCTGAGGCAAAGGCTGCGAGAGGGGACGACCGGGGCGCACGGGTTCACGCGGAGTGACGAAGCCGGCGCAGCGCCCGTTACGGGAGGTTGCCCCACGCCCCGGTCGGTCTCGTCGCCGTCAGGAGCCCGTCGCCCGGGGGCGCCGGTGCGTGCCGGCTCGAAGCGCCAGGGCGCCCAGAGCAGCGCAGCCGAGACCGAGGGCGGCGGCCGCCCCGATCCCTGCGTCCCTCCAGTCGAACCCGTCGCCCGTCCGGACGAGGAGCGGCGTGGTCGAGACTCCCTTGACGAACGGGACGCCGTTCTTGGGCTCGCCGGTGACGTCCACGCCGGCCGTCGCGTGCCGAGTCGAGGCCGTGCCCCTCTCGATCGGGCCGGTGAACGGCCACTGGTTCTTCGGCTCGCCTGCCGGATCGTTGTTCGGCGTCGCCGCGACATGCCGCTCGACGCCGCCGCCGACCTGCTGCGTGAACGGCGGCTCGTTCTTCGGCTCCCCTGCGCCGAGCGCGGCGGGAGCAGCGACCGCTGCGCACGCGACGGCGGCGATGGCGATCCGGATGTGCGGCCCGAAGGTCATGTCTCCTCCTCTCGTGTCCGGCCCGGGTGACCGGATCGGCACGGAGGGTCGGCGAGCCGGCTTTTCGCCCGCTGACAGAGCCCTTTCAGGCCGCTGACACCCGTGGTACGGTCGGTCTCTGGCGACCGGCCTCGACTTCTTCATCCTCGGCCCGCTCGACGCGCGCGAGGGCGAGCGGCAGGTTCGCCTCGGCGGAGTCAAGCAGCGGAGCGTGCTCGCCTTGCTGCTCCTCGACGCCGGTCACGTCGTCTCGAGCGACCGCCTGATCGACGAGCTCTGGGGCGAGAATCCACCCGAGGACGCCCCGACCGCGCTGCAGCAGCACGTTTCCCGCCTCCGGAAGCTGCTGGAGCCGCACGACATCCTCGAGACTCGGGCGCCGGGGTACGTGCTGGCGATCGAGCCGGAGCAGCTCGATTTCGCCCGGTTCGAGCACCTACGTGACGAAGGGAGGGCACTGCTCGACGCCGGCCGCGCCGAAGACGCTGCGCAGACCCTGCGGTCAGCCCTCGAGATCTGGCGAGGCGAGCCGCTCGCCGACCTCGCCGCCGAGCCGTTCGCTCGGGATGCTCTGCCGCGGCTGGACGAGACGCGGCTCGAAACACTCGAGACTCGGATCGAGGCCGACCTCGCGGCCGGGCGCGACGCGGAACTGGTCGGCGAGCTCCGGCGATTGACCGGCGCCCATCCCTTCCGCGAGCGGCTCCGGGCCCAACTGATGCTCGCCCTGTACCGCGCCGGTCGCCAGTCGGAGGCTCTCGACGAGTACGCCGACGCCCGCCGCACGCTGGTCGGTGAGCTCGGGATCGAGCCCGGCCCCGAGCTGCAACGGCTTCAGCAGGCGATCCTCGCACACGATCCGGCCGTCGAGGCGCCCGCGCAGGCCCGGCTGCCGCCGCGCAGCCGCCGGCTGCTGCTGGCGGCCGCGGCCGCCTCGGCCATCGCCGTGCTCGCCGCGGTCGCCGTTGCGGTGCTGGTTGTGCGCGACGGGGACGACGGAAATGCCGCGACCGCGGTCCCGGGCGAGGGGGCGGTGATCGGGCTCGATGCTGCGACCGGCAAGGTTCGACGTCGGATCTCGCTCGGCCGGACACCGAGCGCGATCAGCGTCCGCGACGGCTTCGTCTGGCTCGTGGATGCGGACGCGCAGACCGTGCTGCGCCTCTCGGAGTCCTCGCGCGTGGTCGAGACGCTCTCGACCGGTGCCACTCCGACCGACGTCGCGGTCGGCGAAGGGTCGGTCTGGGTCGCGAACGGCCGGCCGCTCGAGGGGGCGCAGTTCGTCGGCCCGGTCGCGACCGCCGTCACCCGGCTCGACTCGACAACAGGAACCGAACGGGCCGACATCGAGTTGCCACGCCGTGGCGGGGCGGTCTCCAACCTCGTCGAGAATCATCTGGCGCTGACGAACGGCGCCGTCTGGGCGGTTGCGCCCGATTTCTCGGTGGTGCGGATCGACGCCTCGACGGGCGCGATCACGGCCCGCTCGACTGCCGCCCGCGCCGCGGCGGTCGCGGCGGGGCCGGCCGGCGTCTGGGTGCTCGGCGACGACGGGGCCGTCGTCAGGCTCGACGAGCGCACGGCGCGCCCGCTCGCACGCGCGAAGGTCCCGGCCTCCTCCGTGGGCTCGATCGCCGTCGGCGGGGACGCGGCCTGGGTGACCTCTCCGGACGACGGCATGCTCTGGCGGATCGGCTCCGAGTCGAAGCCGACCGTGGGCGCGATCGAGCTCACGCACGGGGTCTCCGACGTCGCGGTCGGGGCAGGCGGGATCTGGGTCGCCAATCCGCTCGCGGGCACCGTTGTGAAGGTCGGGCTCCAGTCGGCGCGGGTGGAGCGCACGATCGATCTCGACGGCATCCCCCGGTCGATCGCCGTCGACGGTCGGTCCGTCTGGGTCGCCTCCGTCACGGACCCGAGCGCGTCGCGGACGGAGGTTGCCGGCATCCATCCGTTCCCGGCCTCCACCTGCGAACGGGTGCTCGCCGGCAACGAGGGATCTGACGTCCTCGTCGTCTCCGACCTGCCGCTCCAGGGAGGGGTCAGGGTGACGACCACGCAGATCGCGCAGGCGATCGCCTTCGTGCTCCGCAGGCACGGGTTCCGGGCCGGCCGGTTCCGAGTCGCCTACCAGTCGTGCGACGACTCGGTGGCCCGCACCGGCCTCTTCGACGAGGCGAAGTGCGCCGCCAACGCGCGCGCCTACGCGGCGAACTCCGACGTCGTCGGCGTCATCGGCACCTTCAACTCCCCCTGCGCCGTCGCGGCGCTGCCCGAGCTCAATCGCGCCGCAGGCGGTCCACTCGCCGAGATCTCGCCGTCCAACTCCTTCGTGGGGCTGACACGCGGCGGGCCCGGCGTCGATCCCTCGCTCCCGGCGGCGCTGTACCCAACGGGCCGGCGCAACTACCTGCGCGTGTACCCGACGGACGATCTTCAGGGCGCCGCGCTGGCCCTGTTCGCTCGCGCTCGAGGTGTGCGGCGTGTGTTCGTCCTGGACGACGGCGACCCTGGCTACGGGGGGCTGATGGCGAGCGCCTTCGAGATCGCCGTCCGGCGCCTGGGGCTGACGGTCGTCGGTCACGCGACCTGGGATCCCCAGGCCGGAGACTATGGGGGGCTCGCCGACCGGGTGGCGCGCACCGGTGCCGGGGCCGTCTTCATCGGCGGCCTCCTGGACACCAACGCCGCCGGGGTCGTGCGGGACCTGCGCGCGCGGCTGGGCGCCTCGGTCGACCTGCTCGGGCCGGACGGCCTGATCCCCTTCGCGCTCCTCGTCGACAAGGCCGGCAACGCCGCCTTCGGCGTGCATGTCAGCTTCGCCGGCGTGGTCACCGAGCGGCTCCCCGCCGCCGGCGCCCGGTTCGTCGAGACGTTCGGGAAGACCCAACCCGGGGTCGAGATCGAACCGTCCGCCGTCTACGCCGCCCAGGCGACCGAGGTGCTGCTGAACGCGATCGCGCGCTCCGACGGCACGCGCGGCTCGGTGCTCGCCGAGCTGTTCCGCACACGGGTGCGCAACGGGCTCCTCGGATCGTTCGGCTTCGACGCGAACGGCGACACCACCGAGTCGCCGATCACGATCGTGCGCGTCGTCCGCGGAGGCGGATCGAACGCGGTCCAGAGCGTGGAGGGCAGCGTCGTCGAGGACGTCGTGCGCCCCTCGCCGAGCCTGGTCGCCGGCGGGTAGCCGCCGGGGTCTTGATCGTGCCGGCACGGCTACGTCGAGCCGGCCGGCGAGCTCGAGCTCGGGCGCAGAGGGACTCGTCCCCGAAGAAGGAAGCGAGCTCGGGCGGGATGCGGGGAGCGACCCTGCTCGTTGTAGGTAGCGTCAATCACGAACCGAGAGGTGATCAGATGACCCCCAGCGCCGGCACGTCGACCGTCACGGACCACGAGACCGAGCAGATCGACCGCGCGAACGCGACCGACGCGACACCGGTCGTGTTCGTCCACGGCCTCTGGCTCCTGCCCTCGAGCTGGGAGCGCTGGGCCCGGCTGTTCGAGGAGGCCGGCTACGTCGCCATCTCGCCCGGCTGGCCCGACGACCCGGAGACGGTCGAGCAGGCGAAGGAGCAGCCGGAGCTGTTCGCGCGCAAGGGCGTCGGCGAGGTCGCCGACCATTTCGAGGCGGTCATCCGCCGCCTGGAGCGCAAGCCGGCCGTGATCGGACATTCGTTCGGCGGCCTGCTCACCGAGATCCTGGCCGGACGCGGGCTGGCCGCCGTCTCGGTCGCGATCAGCCCTGCGCCGTTCCGCGGCGTGCTGCCGCTGCCGATCTCGGCGTTGCGCTCCTCGCAGCCGGTGCTGAAGAACCCGAGGAACGTGAACCGGGCCGTGCCGCTCACCTACGAGCAGTTCCGGTATGCGTTCGCGAACGCCGTGCCGGAGGACGAGGCGAAGCAACTGTACGAGGCCTACTCCGTGCCCGGGCCCGGCAAGCCGATCTTCCAGGCCGCCGCCGCCAATCTCAACCCCTGGACGGAGGCGAAGGTCGACACGAAGAATCCGGAGCGCGGCCCGCTGCTGATCATCTCGAGCGACCGAGACCACACCGTCCCGCCCGCGATCGCCAAGGCGTCGTTCAAGAAGGAGAAGAAGAACCCCGGCGTGACCGAGTACGCCGAGCTCGAGGGACGCGGCCACGCACTGACGATCGACGGCGGCTGGCGCGAGGTAGCCGACACCGCGCTGGCGTTCGTGCAACGGTTCGTCTAGTGGCCTCGCCGGTCTGCACCCACCTCGACCAGATCCAGGTCACGGAGCTGCCGGAGACGATCGCCGGCTGCGAGGACTGCCTGGCATCCGGCGGGCGCTGGCTCCACCTCCGGATGTGCGAGATCTGCGGGAAGATCGGCTGCTGCGACTCGTCGCCGAACCGGCACGCGTCGAAGCACGCACACGAGGCCGGGCATGCGATCGCCCGCTCGGCCGAGCCCGGCGAGGACTGGAGCTGGTGCTTCGTCGACGAGGTCGCGTTCGTCCTCGAATGACGTCGCTGCCGCCGCTTCCGTACCCGCCGTGGGAGCCGACGAAGGAGACCGTCCACCTGTGGGCGCAGATCGTCGGCAAGGTGAAGCTGGCGACCGCGCCGCCCAAGAACCACTGGTGGCACGTCCCGCTGTACCTCGACGTGCACGGGCTGACCACGCGGCTGCTGCACGGCTCCGACGGGACGCCGTTCGAGATCCGGTTCGACTTCACCGCCCACCGGCTGGTGGTCGAGACGCCCCGGGCCGACGAGTCGTTCGCGCTCGCCGACGGTCTGTCGGTGGCGGCGTTCGACCGGGAGCTGCACGCAGCGCTGGGCACGCTGGGCATCGACGTGACGATCCTCGAGCGGCCGTTCGGCGTGCCGATGACGACGCCGTTCGCGGAGGACGAGGAGCACCATTCGTACGACGCCGATGCAGTCGAGCGCTTCTGGCGCGTGCTGGACTGGAGCGGCGACGTGCTGGAGGAGTTCGCCGGCTGGTTCTGCGGCAAGCAGAGCCCCGTGCACCTGTTCTGGCACTCGTTCGACCTCGCGCTGACCCGCTTCAGCGGCCGCCGTGCACCGCCGCAGCCGAAGGCGGACGCGGTCAGCCGGGAGGCGTACACGCACGAGGTCGTCTCGTTCGGCTTCTGGGCGGGGGACCAGAACATCCGCGAGCCGAGCTACTACTCGTACACGGCGCCGGAGCCTGCCGGCCTGCGCGACCGGCCGCTCTCGCCCGGGTCGGCCCGCTGGAGCGACACCGGCACGGGCTCGCTGGCGCTGTTCCCCTACGAGGATGTGCGCACGTCGGCCGACCCGAAGGCGACGCTGCTCGACTTCCTGCAGAGTGCGTACGAGGCGGGCGCCGTCGCGGCCGGGTGGGACCGGGACGGGCTGCTCTCGTCCTGGTGCCCATGAACAACGGGATCGGGGCGAGGCTTACGCCTTGCCCCGATGCGGTTACTTGTCGCGCCGCCAGCGGCTAACGCTCGCCGCGGCGATCGTCGGCTCCGGGGTCGCGGCGCTGGACGGGACGATCGTCAATGTCGCGCTGCCGTCGATCGAGCGCGACCTGGGCGGTGGGCTGACGGGGCAGCAGTGGGTGGCGAACGCGTACCTGCTCTCGCTCGGGTCGCTGATCCTGATCGGCGGCTCGCTCGGGGACATCTACGGCGAGCGGAGGATCTTCGCCCTCGGCGTCGGCGCGTTCGGCGTGTTCTCGGTCGCGTGCGCGTTGGCGCCGACGATCGAGGTGCTGATCGCCGCCCGGGCGCTGCAGGGCGCCGCCGGCGCGCTCCTGACGCCGAGCGCGCTCGCGATCATCGTCGCCGCGTTCCCGACCGGCCAGCGGGCGGCGGCGATCGGCATGTGGACGGCCTGGGGCGGGATCGCGACGATCGTCGGCCCGCTGCTCGGCGGCGTGATCGTCGACCACGCCTCGTGGCGCTGGGTGTTCGCGATCAACGTCCCGCCGGTGGTCGCCACGGTCGTGCTCGTGCTCGCGGCCGTGCCGCCGACCGCGCGGGTCGCCGGCCGGAAGGTGGACGCCACCGGCGCGCTGCTCTGCGTGCTCGGCCTCGGCGGGTTCGTCTTCGCGCTGATCGAGCAGCCCGGCCACGGCTGGTCGAGCCCCCTGATCTGGATCCCGCTCGTCGCCGGGACCGGTCTCTTCGCGCTGTTCCTCGTCTACGAGCGGCGGACGGCCGAGCCGATGCTCGAGCTCGAGCTGTTCTCGCGGCGCAACTTCGCCGTCGGCAACGCGGAGACCCTGTCGCTGTACGCCGGCATCGCGATCCTCTTCTTCTTCCTGGTCATCTACCTCCAGGAGGTCGCCGGCTACTCGGCCGTCCGTAGCGGGCTGACCACGGTGCCGGTGACGCTGGTGATGTTCGCGTTCTCGCGCCGCTTCGGCGCGCTCGCCGACCGACACGGCCCGCGGTTGTTCATGGGCTGCGGTCCGCTGGTCGCCGCCGTGGGGATCCTGCTCCTGCTTCGCGTCGGCATGCACCCCTCGTACCTGACCGACCTGCTCCCGCCCCTGCTCGTCTTCGCCTTCGGCCTGACCGCCACCGTCTCCCCGCTGACCGCGACCGTGCTGGCGGATGCAGACGAGAGCGACGCCGGGATCGCGTCCGCGATCAACAACGCGGTCGCGCGCGTGGCCGGGCTCGTCGGGGTCGCCGTGGTCGGCGTCGTCGTCGCCGGCACGCTCGCCGGCGACACGTTCGCGCCGAACACGGACTCCGTTCACGCGTTCCACCAGGCGATGGCGATCTGCGCGGCGCTGGTCGCGGCGGGCGGGGCGGCCGGCCTCCTGGGGATCGTCAACCCGCGGCGGGCCGTCAGGGCGGAGGCGTGCCCGGGCGGGCAGCTGGCGGGCGCTCCCGAACCGGCCGCCGAAGCGTCCTGACCGGCGGCTTGTACCGTTCAGGACGGTCGACGGCATGGTGATCTTCGAGTTCGGCACCCGCCAGGAGCTCCAGCTGCTCGGGCTGCTGGTCGCCGGCGCTGCGCTGCTGATCCTGGCCGGGCCGCTGCGGATCCCCTACCCGATCCTGCTCGTGCTCGGTGGGCTGCTGCTCGCCTTCGGGCCCGGCGTGCCGAAGGTGACGATGCCGCCGGAGGTCGTCCTCGTCGGGATCCTGCCGCCGCTCCTGTACCAGGCGGCGTACGCGACGGGCCTGCGCGAGCTGCGGCGGAACCTGCGGCCGATCTCGCTGCTCGCCGTCGGCCTGGTCCTGCTCACGACCTGCGGCGTCGCCGTGGTCGCGCACGCGATCACCGACCTCGGCTGGGCGGAGGCGTTCGTCCTGGGCGCGGTCGTCTCGCCGACCGATCCGATCGCGGCCACCTCGATCGGGCGCCGGCTCGGGGTCCCCCGGAGGCTGATCGACATCATCGAGGGCGAGAGCCTCGTCAACGACGGCACCGCGCTCGTGCTCCTGCGCACCGCGATCGTGGCCGCGGTCGCCGGCACGTTCTCCGTCTGGGACGCCGGCTGGCACCTGGCCCTCAACATCGTCGGCGGAATCGCGGTCGGCCTCGCGGTCGGCTACCCGATCCGGCGCGTGCGGCGCATGCTCGACAACCCTCCGCTCGAGGTGACGATCGCCTTCCTGACCGGCTACTTCGCCTTCCTGCCCGCCTCGGCGCTCGACGTCTCCGGCGTGCTCGCGGTCGTCACCGCCGGCATCTACATGGGCTGGTACACGCCCGAGCTGACGACGGTACAGACCCGGCTGCAGGGAGAGGGCTTCTGGAGCGTGCTCACGTTCCTGCTCAACGTGCTCCTCTTCGGCCTGGTCGGCCTGCAGCTGCGGCCCGTGTTGGACGGGCTCTCGGGTCACGGCGGCGCGTCGCTCGTCGGCGACGCGGCGCTGATCGTCCTCGCGGTGATCGCGCTCCGGATCGCCTGGGTCTTTCCTGCGACGTACCTCCCGCGCTGGCTCGTCCAGCGCGTGCGCGAGCACGATCCCTCGCCGCCCTGGCGCTACCCGGCCTTCATCGCGTGGAACGGCATGCGCGGGGCGGTGACGATCGCGGCCGCGCTGATCGTCCCGCTGCGGACCGACGCCGGCGCGCCGCTCCCGGGCCGCGACCTGATCGTCTTCTTCTCCTTCGCGGTGGTGCTGGCGACGCTCGTCGGCCAGGGCCTGTCGCTGCCGCTGGTGATCCGCGCGCTGCGGCTGGAGGAGGACGACGGCGGCGCCGAGGAGGAGGAGGCGCAGGCCCGGATCCGCGCGGCCGAGGCGGCGCTCGAGCGGCTCGAAGAGCTCGAGAGCGAGGTCTGGGTGCGCGACGACACGGTCGAGCGGCTCCGCGGCCTGTACCGGTTCCGGATCGACCGCTTCAACGCGAGGGCCGACCCGGACGGCGACGGGAAGATCGAGAAGCGGTCGGTGAAATACCAGAAGCTGCGCCGCGAGCTGCTCGAGGCCGAGCGCCATGCAGTGGTGGAGATGCGCAACACCGGCGAGATCAGCGACGAGGTGATGCGCCAAGTCGAGCGCGACCTCGACCTCGAGGTGTCACGGCTCGACCGCTGAGGCGCTCCGGCCTGTCGGCGCGTCCGTAATTCCCGTTCCGTACTAATGACCGAGAAGCTTGGACACTCGGAGGAGCAGGACGGCAGCTAGTTGCTCTACGTGGGGTCGACCGAGTATCATGCTACGTTTTACTCATGCAGCGACGAGTAAAGCGGAGAGCGGGGTTCACGCGCTTGTCTTCGAAGCGGCAGATCACCCTGCCGCTCGTCGTCGTCGAGCGGGCCGGCCTCAGGGTCGGGGAGGAGCTCGCCGTCGAGGCCGACGACGAGGGCCGGGTGGTCGTCTCCCGCTCCCCGGGGGAGACCGTCGGTGACCGCCGCCGGCGCGCGCTCGAGCGCGCCTCGGGCGCCCTCCCTGGTGTCTGGCCCGCCGGCTCGGTCGACGACTTGCGCGACGAGTGGCGCTGATCGCCCTCGACGCGAGCGTGCTGATCGCGCTCCTCGACCCGAACGACCCGCACCACCAGCAGGCTCGTGCGTGCCTCGACGCGCACGCAGACGACGATCTGCGCATCCCCGCGCACACGCTCGCGGAAGCGCTCGTGCACCCGGCTCGCGCCGGGAAGGAGCGCGCCGCTCGTCGGCTGATCGCCGGCCTCGAGATCGCAGTCGACCCGATCGACGAGGAGGTCGCTGTGGCCGCGGCCAGGCTTCGAGCCCGGCACGGCCCCGCGCTCCGGCTGCCCGACGCCCTCGTGATCGCCTACGCGGACGTGAGCAAGGCGAAGAGCGTTCTGACTGCCGACGCGCGCTGGATCGGGTTGAGCCGCCGGGTCGAGCTCGTGGGCACCTGACCCGAATCGATTGCTGGGGTCGGGCATCGGATGGGTGAAGGCAGACCTGGCACACGAGCTCACGTCGGCCCCGACCTTCTATTGCGGCGACGGCGCGTCGGTTGCCGCCACCTCGCGCAGGTACTGGTGCACGAACGCGATCGCCATGCTGCCCTCGCCGACGGCGGCGGCGACGCGCTTGACCGGGCCGAGGCGGACGTCGCCGCAGGCAAAGGTCCCCGGCACGCTGGTCTCGAGCAGGTACGGATCGCGCTCGAGCTCCCAGCGACCGGCCGCGCGCAGCTCCGGGCCGGTCAGCACGTAGCCGTGGCGGTCGAGCGCGATCTCGGGCGGCAGCCATGCGGTCTCGGCGTCGGCGCCGATCAGGATGAAGAGCCCGCCCGACTCCAGCCGGGTCGTCTCGCCCGTGGACGAGTCGTGGACGTCGATCGCCCCCAACGCATCGTCGCCGTGCAACGCAATGACCTCGGTGCGGGCGAGGACGCCGATGTTCGAGCGCGAGGCGAGCTGGTCGATCAGGTAGCGCGACATGCCCTTCTCCAGGCCGTCGCCGCGGCAGAGGAGGGTGACGGTCCGTGCGTGCGTGGAGAAGTGCAGCGCCGCCTGCCCGGCCGAGTTTCCCGCGCCGACGATGTGGACGTCCAGCCCGTGCGTGCTGGGGGCCTCCCCGCGTGCGGCCCCGTACGAGACGCCCTTGCCGAGCAGCCGCTCGCAGCCGTCGACCGGCAGCTTCCGCCAGGAGACCCCGCACGCGAGGATGATCGTGCGCGCGCGCAGGACGTCGCCGCCGTCGAGGTGCACCTGCCGGGCGGCGGCGTCCAGCCGTTCGATCGTCCGGGTGACGAGGATCTCCGCGCCGAGCCTGCGGGCCTGCTTGAACGCGCGGTCGGCCAGCTCCTCTCCGGACACGCCCGAGGGGAAGCCCAGGTAGTTCTCGATCCGCGTCGACGCGCCCGCCTGGCCGCCCGGCGCCTCCCGCTCGATCACGATCGTGCGCAGGCCTTCCGACGCCCCGTACACGCCGGCCGCCAGCCCGGCCGGGCCGGCGCCGATCACGACCGTGTCGTACTCCGCATGCTGCGGCTCGGTCTCCAGGCCGAGCAGCTCGGCCACGCGGCGCAGCTGCGGCCGCACCACAGTCTTGCCGTCGACGACGCGGACCGTGGGGCAATCGTCCGCGGGCGGCAACGGGCCGCCCCACTGCTCGACGGCGTCCGGCGCGTCCGGCTGGACCCAGGCGAAGCTGATCTGGTTGCGGTCGAGGAAGTGGCGCAGGGCCGAGCAGGCGGGGTCCAGCCGGTGGCCGACCACGACCGCGCGGGGCGGCGACGGCTCGGCGGCGAGCCCCTGCAGCCCGGACGCGCCGCCGATGCGGTGGCTCGCCAGCTTGCCGACCTCCCTGCCGACATCCGGCTCGAGCGCGACCACGGCGTGGTAGTCGTGCGGCTCGACCCGCATCACCCTCGACCGCTCCGCTGCCCGGAACCCGGCCGGGAACACGGTGCCGAGCGTGATCGGCACCTCGCCGAAGATGTCGCCGGGGAGGCGCTCGCCGACCACCTGCTCGATCCCGTCGACGAGCTTGACCGCCTCGATCCGTCCGTCGAGCACGGCGAAGAGGGCGCGCCCGCTGCCCTCGGGAGCGGCCCACTCGTCCGGCACGAGGCTGATGTCGGCCGCGACGCGGGAGAGCCGCTCGCGCGCGCCGGCGTCGAGCCCGGCGAAGATCGCCACCTCCCGGATCTCGTCCGGCGTCACCATGCGGAGAACGCTACGCCGTCACGGCCGGCGGCGCAGCCTGGGCCGCGCGCTCGGTCACGCCGGGGGCGCGTGGGCTTCGCCGGGCTGACCGGCCGCCGCCTTCGCCTGTCTGAGGTCCTGCGTGATGTGCACGGCGGCGGAGGTCAGGGGCGCGGCGAGAACCAGGCCGATCATCCCGAAGATGCAGCCGGCGCCGATCGTCAGGATCAGCACCGCAAGGGGGTGCAGGTGCAGCGCGGAGCCCATCGCGAACGGCTGGAAGATGTTCTGGAGCAGCCCGTTCGCGAGGATCACGATCACGAGCATGATCAGCGCCTTGGTCGTCCCTTCGGCGCCGAGGGCGATCAGCACGGCGAACGCGCCGGACACGAACGCGCCGATGTACGGGATATACGCGGTGACCACCGTGACGATCGCGATCGTCCCCGCGAGCGGTACGCCCAGGAGGAGCGCGCCGACGCCCACCACCACGCCGTTGAAGACGGCGACGATCGTCACGCCGAGGAAGTAGCCGCGCAGCGAACGGAGCACCCCGCCGGTGACCGTCTGTGCGACCTTCGGCGGCAGCCCCATGTGCCCGTCGATCCAGCGCCGCAGGGTCGGCCCGTCCTTGAGGAAGAAGAAGACGCCGAGCATCGCGAAGGAGAGCGCGAAGGCGAGCGACGCAAGGCCCCGGATGCCGTTGAGGATGCCCTGCGTCAGGGTCGAGATGACGTCCGGCGTCGTGGTGGTCACGTGGTTCTCGGCGCTCGACACGCCGGCCTCGTCGACGCCGAGGTCGGAGAGCCAGTTGCCGATCTTCCCGACGGCCGCGCTCGCGTTGCCGGCGATGTCGTCCCGCTGCGCGCGCAGCCCTCCGAGCACGACGACGACGACCGCGACCGCAATCGCGATGACCAGGAGGAGCACGATCACCGCGCCGACCGCCCGGGGGACCCGGTGCCGTTGCAGCGCCCCGACGAGCGGCGAGGCGACCGTGGCCACGATCCCCGCCGCGACCATCGGCCCGCCGATCGTGTACGTGGCGCCGAGCAGCCAGGTGACTGCGGCCAGAAGGAGGAGCACGCCGACGAGCAGCCAGGCCGTGCGGCCGAGGTCGCGCAGCCAGCGCGGCGACGCGAAGACGGTGGACAGCTCCGCGAGCTGGGCGGAGCCGATCGCCGGCGTGTCCGCGGAGGCCGCCGGGTGGGTCGGAGGATGGATCCGCTGCCAGAACCGCAGGTTCACGTCTGCCCGGACCGTGCCGCCACGGGCAGGAAGGTACTCCCGGGGTCGGTCGCCACAGGATCCGTCGCTGCGTTTCAGGGTCTGACCCGCAGGGTCTGACCCCGCCGGGTGGCGGCACAACCGTCCCCACGAGCGGAGCGGGTCGCCGCGGGGCTCCCGCAGGCCCCGTCGGCGACCCGTCGCGCCTACGACGCCGGCGTGATGTTCAGGTTCATCCGGAACAGGTTGTCCGGGTCGTACTCGGCCTTCAGCCGTGCCAGCCGCTCGTAGTTCGCGCCGTAGCCGGCGCGGACGAGGTCTTCCTTCTCCTCGCCCAGCCCCGGGAAGTTGAGGTAGAGGCCGCCCGTGGAGTGCTTGTCCATCGCGTTCCAGAACTCGCGGCCCCAGGCAATCGCCTCGTCGCTCTGGGCCGGGTCGGTCCAGCTGGCCTCGCCGGTGACCAGGAAGCCGGCGTCGCGGCCGCCGTAGGCGGTGTCGGATTCGCCGACGCGGCTCATCGCCCCGCCGTGGTGCCAGATGACGATGTCCGTGAGCGGCGTCGGGCGCCGCTCGCCGTAACCGACGATCTCGTCGATCGCGGCGTCGGTGAGCGTGGCCAGCGCCTTCGACTTCCAGTAGTAAAGCCCGCCCTTGGGAAACAGTGCGTCGAAGCTGCTCTGGAGCCCGAGCCACGGCCAGGGGCCGCTCAGGTCGATCAGCGGTGTGCCGAGCTCGCGGAGCGGCTGCACCACTGGCTCGCCGTCCTCCGGAGAGCCCGAGTAGACGGCGGCGATGATGCAGACCGGGGCGCCGTGGTGCTCGACCGGAAACGGCTCGCCCGGCGCGACGCTCCAGCAGATCGCGATCGAGCTGAGCTCGTCCGGTGCCGAGGCCATGTGGTCGCGCCAGGCCGGAATCACCGTCCGGGCCTGCTCCAGGGGGTAGAAGATCGCGCCGACCATCACCTGCGGCCCGACCGGGTGGGCCTGGAACTCGAACGACGTGACCACCCCGAAGTTGCTTCCGGCTCCGCGCGCGGCCCAGAACAGGTCCGCGTTCTCGGTCGCGCTCGCCCGCCGCAGCTGCCCGCCGGCCGTGACGATGTCGACCGACAACAGGTTGTCGATCGAGAGGCCATACTTCCGCCGGAGATGGCCGATGCCTCCGTGCAGGGTCAGGCCGCCGATGCCCGTGGTGGAGACGACTCCGCCGGGGACCGCCAGGCCGAAGAGCTGCGACTCGCGGTCGCAGTCGCCCCAGGTGGCGCCGCCCTCGGCCCGGACGATGCCCGTGGCCGGGTCGACGTGCACGCCGCGCATCCGCGACAGGTCGATCACGACGCCGTCGTCGTTGACGGCGTTGCCCGCGACGTTGTGGCCGCCGCCCTTGATCGACAGCGGCAGCCGGTGCTCGCGGGCGAAGTCGACTGCGTCGACGACGTCCGCTGCCCCGCTGCACTGCACGATCAGCGCCGGCCTGCGGTCGATCAGTCCGTTCCAGATCGCCCTCGCCTCGTCGTATCCGCGCTCCCCGGGCCGGAGCATCCGTCCGCGGATCCCCGCGGCGAAGGCGTCGACCGCTTCCGCGTCGAGGCCGGCCTCTACCGGTGGTGCACTCGCCATGCTCAACCTCCTCCTGCCGTCTCCCGGCGTCCACTGTTGTGACATTGTCGCCTATACGGGCGTTCCGTCCTTTCGGTTGCCCGGACCGCCGAAGGAGCTCGTTCGTTTCATCGATCGCGGGCCGTGGAAGCCCGAGCAGGCGATGTCGATCAGGCTGCGGGGTCGGAAGGATCAGCAAGCCGAGGCGTCGGGGGACGTAGCCGCCGGCCCGCAGCCCCAGCCCGAGCACGAGGAGCCGCGGCTGGCCGATCCGACGCCGGCGAAGCTCTCCGGCCGCGACTACCTCGCCATTCTCAAGCGGGCGCTCAAGGAGGTCGGCGCCGACAACCTGACGAACATCGCCGCCGCGCTCGCGTACTACGCTTTCCTGGCGATCCCGTCGGTGCTGATGGTCGCGGTCGGCATCTTCGCGCTCGTCGGCGACCCGAGCGACGCGAGCGGGCTGGTCGACCGGCTCGGCACCGTCCTCCCCGAGCAGGCGCAGGAGCTGGTTCGGTCCAGCCTCGCGAACGTCACGGACAACTCGAGCACGGGGATCAGCGTGCTGGTGGTCGGCGTTCTGCTCGCGCTCTGGACGCTGACGGGCGCGATGCAGACGTTGATGTGGGGGCTCAACGTCGCCTACGACCGGGACGAGACGCGCGGGTTCGTGCGCAAACGGGTGACGGCGCTGACCATGGTCTGCTTCGCCGGGCTCGGCGTCCTGCTCATCTTCGGGCTGCTCGTGCTCGGCCCGCACATCACGCGCTGGATCGGCGACGCCGTCGGCCAGCAGGGGCTCGTCACCTGGCTGTGGTGGACGGCGCAGTGGCCGATCCTGATCGTCGGGCTGCT
The DNA here is from genome assembly GCA_963841405.1 of uncultured Actinomycetes bacterium. Lineage (GTDB taxonomy): Bacteria > Actinomycetota > Thermoleophilia > Gaiellales > Gaiellaceae > DATBLE01. The sequence continues at coordinate 113,708 of CAWJCM010000004.1, forward strand.
GATCGCCTTCGCCGGCATGTACTTCCTCGGCCCGAACGTCGAGCACCCGCGCTGGCAGTTCCTCACCTTCGGTGCGGTGTTCGGGATCGTCGTGTGGCTCGCGCTCTCCGGGCTGTTCGCCTTCTACGCGAGCAGGTTCGGCTCGTACAACAAGACCTGGGGCGCGCTCGCAGCGGTCGTGATCATGCTCACCTGGCTGTGGCTGACCTCCCTGGCGCTCCTCGTCGGCGCGGAGGTCAACGCCGAGGCCGAGCGCTCCCGCGAGCTGCGCCGCGGCGAGCCCGCCGAGCGCGAGCTGCAGGCGCCGGCGAAGGCGTAGCCGCGTCGAAAAGGGGCGCTCCGTCCGGCCCGCCTGTCTTGCTGACGGAGCAGGACCTGTGCCATGGTCCTCGAAAGAGCGCATTCGTCAATCGTCCTCGGAGGCCTCGCATGGATCATCTGAAAGCGATGAGCCGCTCGTCCCACCTGATCGCCTGGGGTGGCCTGCTGCTCTTCATCTTCCTGTTCTTCGACTGGCAGCAGGTCAGCACGCCCTTCGGAAGCGCGGGCCGCAGCGGCTGGCACGGGTGGGGGGTGCTCGTGGGCATCCTGACCATCGCGCTCGTGGCCTGGGAGGCGATGCAGATCTTCGCCGTCAAGCTGGAGCTGCCGTTCAAGGCGGCGCTGCTCACCGTCGGCCTGGCGGCCGGCGTGCTGCTCTTCACGATCATCAAGTTCCTGGTCGACAACGAGTTCCGGCACTGGCCGGCCTGGGTCGGGCTGATCCTCGCGATCGTGATCGCGGTCGGCGGCTATCTTCGGTACGCCGGCGACGAGCCCACCGAGGTCAACCTCTCCAAGGCGCCGCCCGAGGCGCCGCCGCCGGCCGAGCCGCCGGCCGCGTAGAGGCGGTCTCAGCTCAGCGGATCGAGGCGCCCGCGGGGCGCCTCGATCCGCTGCAGGGCATCGAGCAGGAAGAAGTCGCCCCAGACGGTCGCGCAGTCGAGGCCGTGGCCGATCGGCTGCCGGTAGCAGCAGTGCAGGAGCACCCCGTCGGCCTCGCCCGGGTTCAGGCACGTGGCGACGAGCGCGTCGAGCACGCGTCCGGCGTCGTCCTCCCAGCCCAGCTCGAGCAGCGCCGACGCCGCGATCGCGCCTGCGGAAGCGTCGAGCGGCCCGCCGGCCGGCGCATTGAAGTCCCACGGCGGCACCACGTCGTCGGGCAGGTGGTCGAGGAACCAGCGTGCCGTCTGCTCGGCCTTCTCGCGGTAGCCGCCGGTAGCCCGGTTCGCGCTGGCCAGCCCGTGCATCGCCCACGCCTGGCCGCGTGCCCATGTCGAGCCGTCCGCGTACCCGTTGATCGTCCCCCGCTCGAGCACGGTGCCGTCGTCGGCGATGCGGGCGGCGTGGAACGTCGAGCCGTCGTCGCGGAGCAGCGCTGGGAGGGTCGCCTCCAGGTGCGCCGCGGCGGCGTCGGCTGCCCCGGCCATCCCCTGCCGCTGCGCCCACCAGAGCAGCAGCAGGTTCGGCCACGTGTCGACGATCGTCCGCCCGCGGTGCTCGGGGTCGTCGAGCGCGCCGATCACCTGGATGACGCCGTTCGGGAGCGCCCGTCGAGCGAGCGACGCCGCCGCCCGCAGCCCGAGCACGCGGTAGCAGTCGTCGCCGGTCGCGGCCAGGCCGAGCACGGCCGACGGCCAGAAGAGAAACCCGAGGTCGTGCGTGGTCGGCTGGGCGGCGCGCGGGCGGAGCAGGTCGGTGACCGCCGCGGCCCGCTCGTGCTCGCCGGCGAGCCAGAGCTGGCCGGCGACGAAGCCGCCGGTCCACGGCAGCCCGGTGAGCGCGGCATGCTCGGCGTCGAGCGGCGAGAGCAGCTCCCAGCGGCCGTTTCCGCGCGTCACGTGCGGGAGGAGCCCGTCGCGGGACCCGATTCGCCGCGCCAGCGCCTCAGCCCGCCGCAGGCTCACGGCTCACCGTCAACAGCAGTCCGTTGCGGCCGGTGACACGCACCTGCTCGCCCGGCCGCGCGCCCTCGTCGCACTGCGCCCGCCAGAGCTCGCCCTGCACGCGCACGTACCCGACGGGGCGGCACTCCTGGGCGACCTCGACCACGCGTCCGAGGAGCGTCTCCGCGCCGACCTGCGCGCTGTGCCGTGACGTGCGCCACAGCCAGAAGCCGGTCTGCGAGACCTCGAACAGCGCCGTCCCGATCAGCAGAGCGATCGCCCAGCCGCCCTCGACCACGTGGAGCAGAACGAGCGCGAGCGCGATCCAGAAGGTCATCGCGCCGTGCGGCGGAGGACGCGCAGGTCGCCCACCCGCCGGGTGACGCCGTCGGCGTCGAAGCGCTCGAGCAGGAGCTGCGCAGGACGCCGGCCGGTGCCGATCAGGTCGCGGAAACGCGCGAGCGTGATCTCGCCGCGGGCGGTGCACTCCTCGACCAGCACCGTCCGTGCCCGCTCGTACGCCTCGGTGCCGATCGCCTCGCCGCCGCCCAGCCTGATGAGCATGCCCTGCTGCTCGAGCGCGCGCGCGAGCGCGGCGTCGGCCACCTTGAGCGGTGTGAAACCGGACGCGTCGAGCTCGGCGAGCAGCTCGTCGGTGCCCTCGATCCTGGCCGTCGCTCCCGGCAGGTACAGGCGCGAGCCGCGCCGCTCCAGGCCGAGCAGCGGGACGATCGCGGCCGCCCACGGCGCCGACGGAGCGTCGATCCCGGGGTCGAGCGGATCGGCGGCCTCGAGGTCGGCCCGGACTCGCCCGCGCAGCTCGTCCAGCCAGACGGTCGAGAACACCCAGTCGTCCGCACGCTCGACTCCCTGCAGCTCGCCGAGGTGGCTCAACGTCTGCGCGCGCATGGGTGCGTACACGGTCGCGCCGGCGTCGCCGCGCTCGATCCGGCCGAGCCGCTCGGGATCGAGCCGGCGCGGGGGCCGCGGGTCGAGGACGACGCCGCCGCCGACCGTCGAGCGGGTGCGGAGCACGACCCGATCGCCGGCTGCGGCAAGGAGCGGCCGCTCCAGCCGCAGCTGGGCGTAGCGGCCGCTTCGCGCCACCCGTGCGGGGACGTCGCCGGCGCCGAGGTGGACGGTGACGGCCGCGGGGACGTCCTCGAGCTCCTCCAGCGCCACGTCCAGCCGGTACGTGACCGGAAAGGCTCCGCGCTCGACCAGCGCGTCCCCGCGCGCGATCCGGTCGCGCTCGATGCCCGGGAGCGCCACGGCGACGCGCTGGCCCGCCTCGGCCCGCTCGACCGAGCGGTCGTGCACCTGCACGCTGCGCACCCGCACGTCCACGCCGCGAGGCTCGACCCGCAGCTCGTCGCCCTCGCCGATCGTCCCCGACCAGAGCGTGCCGGTCACCACCGTGCCGATCCCGCGCAGCGTGAACACGCGGTCGACGTACAGGCGCGTGGGGCCGTCGGCGCGTGCGCGATCGACGCCGTCCGCGGCGCGGGCGAGGGCCGCCCGCAGCTCGTCCAGCCCTGCGCCCGTCTTTGCGCTGACCGGGACCACCTCGGCCTCGGGCACGAGCTCGGCCGCCTCGGCGAGCGCGAGCTCGAGCGTCTCCCCGTCGACGGCGTCCGACTTCGTCACCGCCACCACGCCTCGCTCGATCCCCAGCAGGCGCAGGATCGCCAGGTGCTCGTGGGTCTGCGGCCGTGCACCTTCGCCGCCGTCGATCACCAGGAGGAAGAGGTCGATCCCGGTCGCGCCTGCGACCATGTTCCGAACGAAGCGCTCGTGGCCGGGCACGTCGACCAGCGAAAGCCGGCGCCCGTCGGGCAGCTCGAGCGGAGCGTAGCCGAGGTCGATCGAGATCCCGCGCTCCTGCTCCTCGGGCAGCCGGTCGGTGTCCTTGCCGGTCAACGCCCGGACGAGCCACGTCTTGCCGTGGTCGATGTGCCCGGCGGTGCCGACGGTCAGGGGCAAAGCGCCTCGATCAGACCGTCGTCGATCCTCACGGGCCGGAGGCCGGCGCCCTCCACCAGCTCCTGCCAGTCGTCCGCGGTGCGTTCGCGGCCGCCGGCGAAGGCGAGCATGAGCAGGTCGAGCCACTTCGACCCCTGCGGGTCGTTGCCGGGCTGGACCACGGCGTCGACGATCAGGACGCGCGCGCCGGCGGGCGCGCAGCGCCGGATCGTGCCGAGGATCGTCCGTGCGTCGTCGTCGGGCCAGTCGTGGAGGATGGTGCCGAGGACGTACGCGTCGCCCTCGGGCACCTGCTCGAAGAAGCTGCCCTCGACGAACTCGATCCCGGCCGCCGCGAGCGCCGCCTCGTCGCGAACGGTCTCGGGCAGGTCGAGCACGACCCCTCGCAGTCCCGGCCGGCGCTGCAGGAGCTCGACGAGGAACGAGCCGTTCCCGCCGCCGACGTCGACGACGGTCTCGTCGCCGCGCCAATCCAGCTGCTCGAGGGCTGCGACCCGGCGCTCCTTGCCCTGCTCCATCGCGTGATCGAACGCCGCGCGCTCGTCGGGATGGGCAGCGAGGTACGACCAGAAGTCGGTGCCGAAGACGTCCGGGAACGAGGGCCGGCCGTTCGTGCCCAGCGCGCCCGCCGTCCGGTGGAACAGGCCGCCGAACAGGTGGGCGAACGATCCCCACCCCGTGCGGAGGAGCTCGGACGCGGGGGTGTTCCCGAACACGCCCGGTGCCTGCTCGGCGAAGACGCCGTCGCTCGCGAGCGCCCGGAGCAGCCGGTGGAGCGTGTCGGCGTCGGCATCGGTCTCGGCGGCCAGCTCGGCGACCGGGCGTGGACCATCGGCCAGCAGCTCGGCGACTCGCAGGTCGGCCGCGAGCGCCAACGCCCTGGCGGCGAGCGCGCCGCGGAGCAGGTCCCAGAGCAGGGCCTCCGGCGGCCGCGCACTCATCCGCACGCGCGTGCGACCGCAGCGGCGACCTCGTCCAGCTCGCCGTCGGCCAGCGTCCGGCAGTCGAGCAGGAGCCGACCGTCGCGGACGACGCCGACCACCGGCGGCTCGCCCTGCCGGAGCGGCCCGGCCAGCGCTTCGTCGACGGCGCAGGCGAAGCTCGGCAGCTCCGCCAGCGGCAGCGCGCCGCCGCCGACGCGGGCGACCGTCTCCTCGACCGTACCGCCGGTCTGCTCCGCGAGGCGTTCCGCGCGGGCGCGGACCGCCTCCGACGGCTCGTTCAGCATGCGCAGCACCGGCACCTCGCGCAGGGCGCGCTCCGGGTCGAGATACAGCGCCAGCGTCCCCTCGAGAGCGGCCAGGGTCAGCTTGTCGGCCCGGAGGGCCCGCTGGAGCGGGTGCCGGCGGAGTCGCTCGACCAGCTCCGCCCGGCCGACGACGATCCCCGCCTGCGGTCCGCCGAGCAGCTTGTCCCCGGAGAAGCAGACGAGGTCCGCGCCCGCGGCGAGCGCGTCCCGAACCTGCGGCTCGTCGTGGAGCGGCAGCAGCGCGCCCGAGCCGAGGTCGTCGACGAGGGGCAGCCCGTGCCGGGCGGCGACGGCCGCGACCTCTGCCGTCGAGGGGAGCTCGGTGAAGCCGACGACGCGGAAGTTCGACTGGTGCACGCGCAGGAGCAGGGCGGTCTCCACGCCGATCGCGCGCTCGTAGTCGACCGCGCGAGTGCGGTTCGTCGTGCCGACCTCGAGCAACCGGGCACCGGACCTGGCGAGCACGTCGGGAATCCGGAAGCCGTCGCCGATCTCGAGCAGCTCGCCGCGGGAGACGACCACCTCCCGGCCCTCGGCGAGCGCCGCCAGCGCGAGCAGCACGGCGGCGGCGTTGTTGTTCACGACCAGCGCGGCTTCCGCGACGGTCAGCCGCCGAAGGATCGTCGCGACGTGCTCCTGGCGCGACCCCCGCGCGCCGGCGTCGAGGTCGTACTCGAGGTTCGAGTAGCCGGTTGCGGTTTCGCGGACGCGCTCCACGGCGGTCGCCGGCAGCGGCGCCCGGCCAAGGTTGGTGTGCACGATCACGCCGGTCGCGTTCAGCACGCGGCGCAGGCGCGGGCGCCGGGCCCCGTCGAGCTCGTCGTGCAGGCGCTCGCCCAGGTCGCCCGGGTCCACACCGGCCCGGATCTGCTCCCGTGCGCGCTCGATCACGAGCCGGGCCGCGTCGACCGCCTGGGGATCGTCGACGCCGCGCGCGAGCTCGTCCACTGAAGGAAGGTCTCGCAGCTCCACGGGCAAAGTCTAGGCCCGACTTCAGTCTGGCCCCGGTTCCTTTGTCTGTCCGCCGATTCGAGGACTACCCTGGGCGCGTGCGCCGATTTCCCCTGCTCGCGATCGCGGCCGCGGTCGTGCTGGCGTCGTCTGCCGCCGCCCAGCGCCAGCAGCTCGTCCACCAGGACGGCCTCCTCTCCGCACACGGGATCGCGGTCACCGCGAAGGGGGCGATCCTGATCGACGCGAACGACGGCGCGGTGCTCTGGGGCAAGGACGTGCACCGGCGGCTCCGGATCGCGTCGACGACGAAGATCATGACTGCGATCGTCGCGATGGAGCGGCTCCGTCCGCATGACGTCGTCACCGTCGACAGGTCGGTCACCCGCGTGCAGCCGTTCAAGGAAGGCCTCCGGCCGGGAGAAAAGGTCGAGGCGTGGAAGCTCTTCTACGGGGCGCTGCTCGTCTCGGGCAACGACACGGCGCTGGCGCTGGCGATCGGCGCCGGCGGAACCCGCTCACGCTTCGTCGAGCTGATGAACGAGAAGGCGAAGGCGCTCGGTCTGAAGAACTCGCACTTCCGCAGCCCGAGCGGCCTGCTCGACAAGGACAACTACTCGACCGCGTGGGACATGGCCTCACTGGCCCGGTACGCGATGTGGAACCCGCGCTTCCGGGCGGTGGTGCGCACGCGGGTGAAGCGCGTGCCGTGGGCGGCGCCGACCTACGCGAAGATCTACGTGAACCACAACCATCTGCTCGGCTCCTATCCCGGTGCCGACGGCGTGAAGACCGGCTGGACGACGCTGGCCAAGCACTGCCTCGTCGCCTCCGCCCACCGCGGAGGCGTGCACCTGATCGCCGTCGTCCTCGGCGCGGACGACATGTACGGCGACGCCGAGAGGCTGCTCGACTTCGGCTTCGGGGCGCGCAGCTGACCTCTCGACGCCCGCGCGCGAACCGGCTCAGCGCTCCTGGAGGTACGCGAGCACCGCGAGCACGCGGCGGTGGTCGGTCTCCGAGGGCGGGAGCCGGAGCTTCTGGAAGATGCTCGCGATGTGCTTCTCGACCGCGCCGACGGTGAGCACGAGCGACTCGGCGATCCCCGCGTTCGAGCGGCCCTCGGCCATCAGCGTCAGCACCTCGAGCTCGCGCGGGGTGAGCACGTCGAGCCGCTGGGAGCCGCGGTTCCCGAGCAGCTGCGAGACGACCTCGGGATCGAGGGCGGTGCCGCCGTCGGCGACGCGCCGGACCGCCTCGACGAAGTCTGCAGCATCCAGCACCCGGTCCTTGAGCAGGTAGCCGACGCCGCCGGAGCTTCCCGCCTGGGCGAGCAGCTCCGCAGCGTACGTGTGCTCGACGTACTGCGACAGTACGAGAATCGCCGTCTGCGGAGCGGAGCCGCGCAGCTCCAGGGCGGCGCGCAGGCCCTCGTCGCGGAACGTCGGCGGCAGCCGGATGTCGACGATCGCGAGATCGGGGCGCTCGCGCAGGACTGCGTGGACGAGCGCGTCCGCGTCGGCGACCTCCGCGACGACGTCGAAGTCGTTGTCGCGGAGCAGCCGGGCGAGCCCGTCGCGCAGGAGCGCGAGGTCCTCGGCGATCACGATGCGCACGGCAGCTCCGCCCTGATCGTCGTCGGCCCGCCCTCCGGGCTCTGCACGGTCAGCGTGCCGTCCAGCGCCTCGACGCGGCGTCGCAGCCCGGCGAGACCGCTCCCGGTCGCGTCGGCGCCGCCGCTGCCGTCGTCGCGGATCTCGACCTCGAGCATCCCGTCGTTGCGACCGACCGAGATGTCGATGCGGCCTGCGCCGGAGTGCTTCGCCGCATTGGCGATCGCCTCGGCGGCGACGAAGTAGGCGGCGGTCTCGACCCGCGCCGGCGGCCGGTCGGGCAGGTCGACCGACACCGTCGTCGTCAGCGGGCTGCGGTCGGCCAGCGTCTCGAGCGCCGCGCCGATCCCTCGGTCTGCGAGAACCGGCGGATAGATGCCGCGGGCGAGGTCGCGCATCTCCTTCAGCGCCTCCGCCACGCCGGCGCGGGCTTCGGCGACGAGCTGCTGCGCGCCCTCAGGATCGGACCCGAACTTCTGCTCCGCCATCCCGAGGCTCATGCCGAGCGCAACCAGCCGCGCCTGCGCCCCGTCGTGCAGGTCGCGCTCGATGCGGCGGAGCTCGGCATCCTGCTCCTCGACCGCGCCCAGGCGGCTCGTCTCCAGCGTCTCGACGCGGCGGGCGAGGCGGTCGCGCCGATGGTTGCGGGTGATCAGCCAGTGCACCAGCACCGCGCTCCCCAGGCCGAGCAGCGTCCACCCGGGCCAGAAGTACCCGCGCGCGGTCAACGCCCAGACCGCGACCAGGAAGAGGAAGATCGCCGCGACCACGCCGCCGTGGGTCGCCAGCGCCTGGTCGCGGCGCGGCAGCCTGGTGGTGACGAGCTCGGCGATCGCGTGGATCGCGAACAGCAGCGCCAGCGGGAGCAGGATCCACTGCGGCCAGTAGTAGCCGGCCCCGGTCGCCGCCCAGATGATCGTGGTCAGGACGACGAGCCCGGCGCCGGTGCAGCCGTCGATCCAGAGAGCCCGCCGGCGGTACCGGCGCCGCTGGTCGGCCGTGGCCGGCGCGGGGCGGGGGGCGAGCAGCGACCGCACCTGCCAGGCCGAGAAGGAGCCGAGTGCCCGGGCGAGCCACGCTGCGACGATCAGACCGGCGACTCCGACCGGAACGTGCAGAAGCGCACGACCGAGACTGTCGGCGTGCCACGACCCGTACTCCGGCGCCGACCAGCGATACCAGATCGGCAATGTGAGCGCCCCGGCTGCGGCTGCGATCAGCGCCAGCTCGCCCACGGCGAATGCGAACCCGAGCGTCATCCGCAGCAGGAGGTAGCCCTGCTGGCGCCAGAAGGTCGGATCGAGGACGACGGCCTTCGCCCGGCCCCAGAAGCCCGTGCCCTCCGACCAGGCGGGCGGGTCGGGGCGGACGCCGAGCAGCGAGCGCGCGAGCCTCGCGTCGCCGCGGGCGAGCAGCCCGACCAGGGCGCGGTAGCCGAGCAGGAGGGGGACGACCAGCGGCGTGATCGCGAGGACGGCGATCGACGTCCAGCCGGCGATCACGAGGCCGAGCACGACCGCGGCGATCGGGATCCCGGCGGCGAGGAAGAGGAGGCTCCGGTAGGTCTGGGCCTGGTACAGCGGGCGGACGGGTGAGGTGAGGCTCATGGTCGACTCCGTGCTCGGTGGATGTTGACCAAAGGCTGCCTCCGCGTGGCTGCTGCGGCCATGGTGCCGGCCGGTTTTACGGGGTGGGGCTATCCCCCGGGCTCACTGCGCGTCGGCCTTCTCGGGCTCGTGCACCGGCGGCTCGGCACGCACGCGCACCCAGTACTCTCGGGCGGCCGCGACCGCCTCGTCCACGTCGTCGGTCACCCGGAGCAGCTTCAAGTCGTCGGGCGAGACCTTCGCCTCTGCGAGCGGCCGGTCGGCGATCCAGTCGAGCAGGCCGCGCCAGTAGTCCGTGTCGATCAGCGAGACCGGGAACTCGCGCACCTTGTCGGTCTGGATCAACGTCAGCGACTCGAACAGCTCGTCGAGCGTCCCGAACCCGCCCGGGAAGAGCACGAACCCCTCGGCGGCCTTCACCAGCATGACCTTGCGGGCGTAGAAGTGGCGGAAGGCGACGCCGAGGTCGATGTAGGGATTGGCCTCCTGCTCGTGCGGCAGCTCGATGTTGAAGCCGACCGAGTAGCCGCCCGCCTCCCTGGCGCCGCGGTTGGCCGCCTCCATCACGCCCGGCCCGCCGCCGGTGACGACCGCGAAGCCGGCCTCGGCGAGCGCCCGCCCGCAGGCACGGGCCCGCTCGTACTCCGCGTCGTCTCTGGTCGCCCTCGCCGAGCCGAACACGGTCACGGCGGGACGCGGGATCTCCTCGACGGTCTCGAACCCCTTGCGGAACTCGTCAGCGATCATCGCCACGTGCTCGGCGACGGCGTCGTCGTCGCGATCGAGGAGGCGGCGGTCGACGGCCACGCGACGCGCTAGAGCCGGTGCTGGGGCACGTGGGCGGCGAACATGCCGATCACGAGGAGCGCGGCCAGGCCCACGTACGCAGCCGTCGCCAGCTGGGCCTTGCCGGGTGTGCCCCCGCGGCGCATCGTCTTGATCGACCGCCAGATCGAGCCGCCGTCGAGGATGCCGACCGGCGCCAGGTTGATCAGGTTGAGCAGGAAGCCGACGTAGCCGAGCGCCTGCAGCAGCCGGGACCCTTGCTGCTCGCCCACCAGCCACACGCACGCGGCGCCGACGCTTCCCCAGAACGGGCCTGCGTACGAGATCCAGAAGTTCTGCCACGGGTTCATCCGTGCGTCTCGGATCGCGACGTAGGCGCCGAGGAACGGGATGAAGACCGGCCACGCGGCATTGAACCCGCGCCGGCGGGCCTCGACGAAGTGCCCCAGCTCGTGCACGAAGATCAGCAGCACGAACCCGACGGCGAACCGCCAGCCCCACAACAGCGCGTAACCGCCGACGGCGATGAAGATCGTCGCGAACTTCGCGAACGCGAAGCCGAACTTGACGATCAGGCCGAGGAGGACGGCGAGCGGCGCCCAGATCTTCCGGGCCAGCGACCGCCAGGCCGGCTCGGGGTGGATCGGGCGGTACTCGCGCTGCGGGATCTCCGGGTCGATGCTCATGCCGTTTGCTACGGGATATCGACCGGACGGCCGTCGGCCTCGACCTCGGGGGCCGAGAAGACACAGTCGACGTGGATGCTCGCCTCGTTGTCCCCCCCGTACGTGCCCGTGTTGCGGCCGATCGCGACGTGCGCTGTGCCGCCCGCCTTCTCGTCTAGCATCACGTGGCCGCGCGGCGCCAGGTCGTGGTTGAGGCCGAGCCCGAGCTCGGCGATCACGTCGGCTCCGGGGCCGGCGCCCTCGACCAGCTCGCGGAGCAGGTCGGCGGCGCGACCTCCCTCGATCGAGGTGGCGCGACCGCGCTCGAAGTGCAGCACGACAGGCTCGTCGACGAGCCCCTCCACGGTGTACGGCACCGTCAGGTCGGCGACGAGGACGCCGTCGGCGCCGTCGGCGTGCGGGGCGACGAAGACCTCGCCGCCGGGGTAGTTGGCGGTCTCGCCGGGGACGAGCTCGCCGGCATCGGTCTTCCAGGGGCGGCCGGCGACGCGCAGGGTCAGGTCGGTCCCCGCGCGGCCGCAAATCCGGATCGTCTTCGCGTCGTGCAGCTGGGCGAGCACCTGCTCGGCCGCGTCCGCAAGGTCGGGCGCCGGCCCGGACAGCTCCCCGCGCAGGAGCTCGCCGTCGACCAGGGCCATGAAGATCTGCCGGCCGCCGTGTCCGGTCACCGCCTCCATCAGCTGGAACCGCGCGTCGGCCTCGTCGCCCCGCGGGGCCTGGGAGATGAAGAACGAGAGGTCGGCGGTACGGCCGCCCTCGAGCACGCCCGGCGGCGCGGCCGCCAGCGGCCGCGAGTCTCCGGCCCACAGCTCGAGTCGCGGCTCGCCGCCGGCGTCCCTCACGGCCGCCGCCAGGTGCGCGCCCTCCTCGAGCAGCGGCTCGTCGACGACGACGAGGACGCGCTCGCCGGGCTTCAGCCCGCCGGCGCCGACGAGGTTCTCGCACCAGCCAGGGTGCGCCATCCGCTCCATTGCAGACGATGGTACCCACCGCAGGTCTAGCCTCCAGCCCCGCCCGCCGCCGCCGCGGCCGACATGGCGGCCGCGGTACACGCGCGCTCAGGGTTCCTTCGGGTGCGCGACGCGAGCGAAGCGAGCGAGCACAGGAGAGGGCCCGCGGGAGAACCATGGGTTCTCCCGCATCAGGAACCGCGGCCGATCCATTCCTCGCCGCCCTCGTAGACCTCCTTCTTCCAGAGCGGCACGCTCTCCTTGAGCGTCTCGATCGCCTCGGCGCAGGCGGCGAGCGCCGCGGCGCGATGGGGGGCGGAGACGGCGATCACCACTGAGACCGCGCCGATGTCGACGCGACCGGTCCGGTGGTGAATCGCAACCTCGCTGAGGTCGTGCTTCGCCTTCAACGACTCCGCCAGATCGGCCATCACCTTCTCGGCCATCTCCGCGTACGCCTCGTAGTCGAGGTACTGGACCGTGCGGCCCCGGGAGCGGACGCGCGTCGTGCCGATGAACGTTGCGACCGCCCCTGCCTCGGGCACCGACACCTCGGCGACCGCGGCATTCGGGTCGAGCGGCTCTGCGCTCAGCCGAAACGCTCCGCCCGAGACCGGCGGGATCAGCGCCACCTCGTCGCCCGGTACGAGTACGCGGTCTGCGCCCGCGTACTCGTGGTTGACCGCATACAGCAGGCCCGGAGGCTCGTCACCGAGGCCGAGGAGCGGCCAGACATCCCCGAGACGGGCTCCCTCGCCGATCTCGAGCTCGCGCTCCGACCAGCCGGCACGCTCCCGCAGCCCGGCGAAGACGCGAACCCGGATCATCCCGACAACCTAGTTGACGTCGCGCCGGGCAGTGAGCACGAGCCCGATGGCCCCGAGTCCCGCCGCCCAGGCGAGGAGGATCCCGCCGCCCGCGGCCGCCGGCAACAGGTGGTCGCCGGTCGCCCCCGAGACCGCGTCGCCCGCGTGGCCGGGGCCGAATCGCCCCACCGACGGCACGAAGCCGAAGAGCACGTTCTCCAGCACGAACACCCAGACCAGGAGTGCGATCACCGACGCCACCTGGTTGTTCAGGATCGCTCCGACCCCGGCGCCGATCGCGCCCCACAGCGCAGCCGCGACGAAGCCGCCGAACACGATCAGCAGGACGTCGCCGGTGTCGAGCTCCAGCGAGATGCCGCGCGCGGACAGGATCATGACTCCGATCGCCCACGTCAGGCCGATGGCGACCGCGGCCAGCGCCAGCCCCGCCACGATCGACGCCACCAGCTTCGCGCCGACCACCCGCCAGCGCCGCGGCGTGAAGACGAACGTCGGGCGGATCGTCCCGAAGCGGTACTCGCTCGTCACGACGAGCACGCCCGCAAGCGCCGCGAAGATGGTCGCGATTCCCCCGATCCCGAGCTGGTCGCGCTGCTCTCCTGCCTCGTCGAGGCCGTTCGCTTTGGTCAGCAGCCCACCCAGCAGGCTGAACAGCAGCACCAGGGCGATCATCGCCAACAGCAGCCCCAGGGTCGTCCTGGTCGAGCGGATCTTCAGCAGCTCGGACCGGAACTGGTCGATCACGCTTCCGCCTCCGCCGCCTCGGCCGCGTCCCCGGTCAGCTCGAGGAAGACCTCCTCCAGCGACGCACCCTCGGTGGCCAGCTCGTGGACGGGGATGCCTGCGGCGAAGGCGAGGTCGCCGACGCGCTCGCGGCCGGTGCCCGGAACCAGCAGGGCGCCGTCCGCAGTCTCCGTCGGGTCGAGGCCCTCTGCGCGCAGCTTCGCGGCCAGGTCGTCCTGGCGTGGCGTGCGCACGCGGACGGCACCGCCGACGCGGGCGGTGAGCTCGGTCAGCGGCGACTCGATCACCAGCCGGCCCCGGTTGATGATCAGCACCTGGTCGACCGTCTGGGCGACCTCGGCGAGGACGTGGCTGGAGACGAAGACGGTGCGACCCTGGGCGGCGTAGGCGCGCAGGAAGTCCCTCAACCAGCGGACGCCCTCGGGGTCGAGGCCGTTGGCAGGCTCGTCGAGGATCAGCAGCTCGGGCTCGCCGAGGAGCGCGGCCGCGAGGCCGAGCCGCTGGCGCATGCCGAGCGAGTAGCCCTTGACCCGCCGCTTCGCCGCTCCCGTCAGCTCGACCAGGCCCATGACCTCGTCCACCCGCGAGTCGGGCAGGCCTGCGGCACGGGAGAGGATCAGCAGGTGGTTGCGGCCCGAGCGGCCGGGATGGAAGTCCGTCGCCTCGAGCACGGCGCCGACGCGGCGCGCCGGCCCGTCCAGCTGAGCGTACTGGCGGTCGAACACGAGCGCGCGGCCGTCGGTCGGCCGGGCGAGGCCGAGCAGCATCCGCAGTGTGGTCGTCTTGCCGGCGCCGTTCGGCCCGAGGAACCCGGTGATCGTGCCCGGCTCGAGCGAGAAGGAGAGGTCCTCGACAGCCGTGAGCTTGCCGAAGCGCTTCGTCAGCGCCTCGGCGACGACGACCGGAGCCATGGGCGCACCCTAGTGGAGCGCCGAGCCGGGCTGGGGCGAGTCGGACAGTACGCTGAACCGAATGGGCATGTTCTTCCACTCGGCCGACGAGCCTCCGGAGCGGACGGCCGACCCCGAGCAGCGGCGGGCGAACCTGCGCCGGATCGGAGCGCTCTTCCTGCCCTACTGGCCGCGGCTCTCCGGCCTCCTCGCGCTGATCATCGTCGCGGCGGCACTCGGCGTCGTGCCGGCGTTCCTGCTGCAGCGGGTGCTCGAGGCGATCCAGCAAAGCGACACGAGAGCGCTCTCGCTGAACGCCGCGGGGATGATCGTGATCGCGGTCGTCACGGGCATCCTCGGGGTCGTGCAGACGCTGCTCTCGAACCAGGTCGGCCAGCGCGTGATGCACGACCTGCGCGCCGCCGTCTTCCGCCATCTGCAGCGGCTGTCGCTCGCGTTCTTCACGCGCACGCGCACGGGCGAGGTGCAGTCGCGGATCCAGAACGACATCGGCGGCGTCCAGAACGTGGTCACGAACACGGCCACGTCGATCGCCTCGAACGTGACGACGGTGGCCGCGACGATCGTCGGCATGTTCGTCCTCAGCTGGCAGCTCGCGCTGTTCGCGCTCGCCCTGATCCCGATCTTCGTCCTGCTCACGAGGCGTGTCGGCAACGAGCGGCGGCGGATCGCGAAGACCACCCAGGAGACGCTCGCCGACATCTCCAGCCAGGTACAGGAGTCGCTTTCCGTCTCCGGGATCCTGCTCGGCAAGACCATGGGCCGTGGCGCGGAGCTCGCCGACCGGTTCGAGTCGGACTCGTTGCGCCTGTCCGAGCTCGAGGTGCGCCAGCGGATGGCCGGCCGGTGGGTGATGGCGTCGATCCAGACGAGCTTCGCGGTGATGCCGGCCGCGGTCTACTGGTTCGGCGGTCTCGCGCTCGCCCACGGCTCGACCGCCGTCTCGGTGCCGATGCTGGTCGCGTTCACGACGCTGCAGACGCGCCTGTTCTTCCCGGTCGGCTCGCTGCTCGGCGTCGGCCTCGACGTCCAGACCTCGCTCGCGCTGTTCGACCGCATCTTCGAGTACCTCGACCAGCCTGTCGACATCGTCGAGAAGTCGGGGGCGCTCGACCGGATCGACGCCGGTGACGTCGAGTTCGACCACGTCTGGTTCCGCTACGGCGCCGAGGCCTGGACGCTGGAAGACGTGGACTTCGCCGTCGAGGAGGGGACGACGACCGCGCTCGTCGGCGAGACGGGCTCGGGCAAGACCACGCTCGCCTACCTGACCGCGCGGCTGTACGACGTCGACCGCGGCGCGGTCTCGATCGGCGGCGTCGACGTGCGCGACCTCACGTTCAACGCGCTCTCGGATCTCGTCGGCGTCGTCTCGCAGGAGACCTACCTCTTCCACGCGTCGATCGCCGAGAACCTGCGCTACGCGAAGCCGGATGCCACCGACGCCGAGCTCGAGGAGGCAGCCGCGGCCGCCCGCATCCACCACGTGATCGCGGCCCTGCCGGAGGGCTACGACACGGTCGTCGGCGAGCGCGGCTACCGCTTCTCGGGCGGGGAGAAGCAGCGGATCGCGATCGCCAGGACGATCCTGCGCAATCCGCCGATCCTGGTGCTTGACGAGGCGACCTCGTCGCTCGACACGGAGACCGAACGCCTCGTGCAGGAGGCGCTCGACCGGCTCTCCGAGGGCCGGACGACGATTGCGATCGCGCACCGTCTCTCGACGATCCGCGACGCCGATCAGATCGTCGTGCTCGACCACGGACACGTGGTCGAGGTCGGCCGGCACGAGGAGCTGCTCGCCCGCGGCGGGCGCTACGCGCTGCTCGTCAGTCGCGACGCCGAGCTCGCGCCCTTGCCCTGAGCTCGAGAGCGCCGACGTACGATTGGCCCATGGCCGTGGGCGAGGACAGACGGGAGACCGACTCCGGGATCGAGATCGAGCCCGTCTACACCGCCGACGACGTCGCCGGCCTCCAGTCGGAGCTGCCCGGCGAGTTCCCGTACACACGCGGCCCGTACCCGACGATGTACCGCCGGCGGCCGTGGACGATCCGCCAGTACGCCGGCTTCGGCTCGGCCGACGAGACGAACGAGCGCTTCCGCTACCTGCTCGACCGCGGCCAGAGCGGGCTCTCGACCGCTTTCGACCTGCCGACGCAGCTCGGGCTCGACTCCGACGACCCGCGTGCCGCGGGCGAGGTGGGGCGGACCGGCGTGGCGATCGACTCGCTCGCCGACATGGAGCTGCTCTTCGCGGGCATCCCGCTCGGCGAGGTCTCGACCTCGATGACGATCAACGCGCCCGCGTCGATCCTGCTGCTGCTCTACGAGCTGGTGGCGGAGCGGCAGGGCGTGCCGGGCGAGCGGCTCCGCGGCACGGTGCAGAACGACATCCTCAAGGAGTACGCAGCCCGCGGGAACTACATCTTCCCGCCGCGGCCGTCGATGCGCCTGACCACCGACCTGTTCGGCTACTGCGCGGAGCGGCTGCCGAGCTGGAACGTGATCTCGATCTCGGGGTACCACATCCGCGAGGCCGGCTCGACCGCCGTGCAGGAGGTCGGCTTCACGCTCGCGAACGGGCTCGCCTACTGCCGGGCGGCAGTCGACGCCGGGCTCTCGCCGGACGAGTTCGGCGAGCGGCTCTCCTTCTTCTTCAACGCGCACAACCACTTCTTCCAGGAAGTGGCGAAGTTCCGGGCGGCGCGCCGGCTGTGGGCGAAGCTGCTGCGCGAGCGGCTCGGGGTGACGAACGAGCGCGCGCTGGCGCTCCGCTTCCACGCGCAGACGGGGGGCTCGACGCTGACCGCCCAGCAGCCCGAGAACAACATCGTCCGGGTCGCGATCCAGGCGCTCTCCGCGGTCTGCGGCGGCGCGCAGTCGCTGCACACGAACTCGTTCGACGAGGCGCTGGCGCTCCCGACCGAGCACGCCGCCGGGATCGCGTTGCGCACCCAGCAGATCCTGCGGCACGAGGCCGGCGCGACCGACACGGCCGACCCCCTCGGCGGTGCGTACTTCCTGGAGGAGCTGACAGCCGAGCTGGAGGCGCGGGCGCTCGAGCTGGTCGACCGGGTCGAGGAGCGCGGCGGCGCGGTCGCGGCGATCGAGCAGGGCTTCGTCCAGGCGGAGATCGAGGATGCGGCGTACCGCTTCGCCCGGCAGGTGGAGGAGGGCGAGCGCGTGGTCGTCGGCGTGAACGAGTTCGTCGAGGACGACGGCGAGCAGATCGAGCTCCACAGACTCGATCCCGAGATCGAGCGGCGCCAGCTCGAGCGAACGGCGCGCGTCCGGGCGGAGCGCGACGGCACGGCGGCCCAGGCGGCGCTGGCGGAGGTGCGCCGGGTCGCGCTCGGCGACGACAATCTGCTCCCGCCGATGCGCGAGGCGCTCCGGGTCCGGTGCACGGTCGGCGAGATCTGCGAGGTGCTCCGTGCCGAGTGGGGCACCTACGACGCGCAGCGCGCCTGACGAGCGGGCACCAAGGACCGGGCGCCCCCTCAGCCCGAAGACGATCGAGACCATCTCGCGAACACGTTCCGGAAGCTGGACATCCACTCGCGCGCGGAACTCGCGCGAATCGTGTCGTAGGTCGCACCGCCGGGCAGCGTGCGGTCGAGGCAAGCTTGTGCCGTGCGGATCCTGCTCGTCTCCCAGATGTACCCGGGGCCGGATGACCCGGACCTCGGGGTCTTCGTCGCCCAGCTCGAGCGGGCGCTGGAGGAGCGCGGCCACGAGTTCGACCGGGCAGTGATCGACACCCGCGCCGGCGGCCACACGCGCTCGCTCCGGCTGTTCCGCGACTCGCAGTGGGCCGCCCGGCGCTTCCGGCCGGACGTCGTCTACGCCCACTTCCTCGTTCCCGCCGGCCTGGTGGGCGCGCTCGCGTCACGGGCTCCGCTCGTCGTCACCGCACACGGCCAGGATGTCGCGAACGTCGGCACCCGCGCCGGGATCGCCACCGCCACCCGTCACGTCGTCCGCCGCGCCGCCGCCGTGGTCGCCGTCTCCGACTGGCTCCGCCGAGAGCTCGAAGGGAAGATCCCGGATGCGCGCGGCAAGGTCGAGGTGGTCGACTGCGGCGTCGATCTCGACAGCTTCCAGCCGGCTCCCGCCCCCGAGGGTGCGCCCGCGTTCCTCTGCGTCGGCTCGCTGACCGACCGCAAGAACGTGCTCAGGCTTGCGAACGCCTTCGAGCGGCTCGGCGAGGGCACCTTGACCTTCGTCGGCGAGGGCCCGCTGCGGACGCGGCTCGAGAACCGCGCCGGGATCGTCCTCGCCGGGCACGTTCCGCATGACGGCATTCCCGAGCGCCTCGCCGCCGCCCGGGTCGTCTGCGGCCCGAGCCTCGTGGAGCCGTTCGGCCAGGCCCTGCTCGAGGCGCTGGCCGCCGGGCGGCCCGTCGTCGCCACGACGGTGGGCGGCCCCCCGGAGTTCGTCCCGGCCGCGGGGGGCGTGCTGGTCGATCCGCTCGACGAAGGTTCGATCCTCGAGGGGCTGAGACGGGCGGCCGACCTGCCCTGTCCCAACGAGGCGGCGCGGAACGCGGCCGCAGAGCACGACGTCACGCACCAGGCCGAGCGGATCGAGAAGATCCTGGAGAGGGCCGCAGGCGCGGCCCTCTCCAGTCACGAAACCTAGGACCCGTCGGTATCGCGGGGCGACCCGGGATCGGGCCCGGGGCGGGCCATGTCGGTTCGAATCGCCTCGAGGTCGCCGCGCACGTCAGTGCTCCCCTTGACGACGACCGAGAAGATCAGCCAGCCCAGGATGGCTCCGAGTGGCGGAGCGACGATGTAGATCCAGAAGTCCGTCCACGTGTTGCCGATGAGCGCGGTGCCGAAGCTGCGCGCCGGGTTCAGACCGCATCCGCTGAACGGCACGGCGAGGAAGTGAAGCGAGAGCAACGTGAGCCCGATGGCGACGAAGACGGTGCTTCTCGAAGCGGTGCTCCTCGTCACCTGGAGGATGACGATCATGAAGATCGCCGAGGCGAAGAGCTCGACGAAGAACGCTGCCCGGACGCCGCCTTCCCCGGGCACGGTCGCCGCCTTGGCGACGTCGTTGCTGGAGGTCATGAGGAGGAGCGCGAGCCCGGCCAGCACGCCGCCGACGAATTGCGCGATCCAGTACGGGACGACCTCACGGGCGCCGAGCCGGCGGTCGAGAAAGAGGGCGAGCGAGACGATCGGGTTGAAATGCCCCCCGGAGACCTCCGCGAAGGCGTAGAGCCCCGCGAGCAATGCGATGCCGAACGCGAACGGGGCGGCACTGGGGCCGAAGCCGATCACGGCGCCCGCGCCGACGAAGACGAGAGTGAACGTGCCGAATACCTCGGCCAGCAACTGCTGCACCTGCTTGTTCATGAATGGGTCTCCTTCGATCCCGAGCGATTGGAGCGGTCGGCGCTCAGGGTTGCAGGGGGCCCGGATGGATCAGCTAGGAGAGCGTCGGCGACAGGCTCGAGCCTGTCACCGACGCTGTTTCTGCAGCCGATCGAGGTCGGCCAGCCTGACCTCGACGAGTGGCCGGATCCGCTCCTCCAGGCCCGACTCGCGGGCGAGCGCGAGCGCCTCCTCGTACGTCGCCCGCACCTTCTCGGGCGGGACGCCCTGCTTCAGCCGGTTGTCGCCGGTGATCAGGAGCTTCTGGATCCGCTCACGGACGTCGTCCAAAACGCACCTCTTCCCATTCTCGACCGATTCTGTTCCAATTGCAGTGCCGTGTCAGTCAGGGTGTTGATCGCAGACGATCACCGCCTCTTCGCCGAGGCCATGCGCGCGATGCTGGCCACCGACGAGCGGATCGAGGTCGTCGGCCTCGCCGAATCGGGGGACGAGGCGGTCACACAGGCGGGCGATCTGGAGCCGGACGTGGTGCTGATGGACATCAGCATGCCCGGACTGAACGGCGTGGAGGCCACGCGCAGGATCGTCGCCACCCGGCCGGACGCGCGGGTGCTGATGGTGACGGGCTCCGACGCCCAGGAAGACGTCGAGGCCGCCTGGACCGCCGGTGCGGCCGGGTACATGACCAAGGACCGGATCGCGGCCGAGCTGGTGGTCGCGATCCTCGCCGCCGCGGCTTGAGGGACAGACTCCAGGAGGGGTCTGTCCCTGCTGGAACCGCCCGAACCGCGAGCCGCCGGCGTGGCCGAGCGTGCTGCTACGACGTCGTGTAGTCGTTCTCACCGGCCTTGAAGTCCTCGGTGCTCCCAGCCGAGTCCCGGCTACGATGCGGAGGTGCTCCAGTTCGTCGCCGTCCTCCAGGTGCTGCTCTCGATCGCGTTGATCGGGCTGATCCTGCTGCACTCCGGCCGTGACGCCGGCTTCGGCGGCATGGGCTTCACGCCGGCGTCGCAAGGCGGCACGCACATCGTCGAGCGGAACCTGACGCGCCTGACCGTCGCCGTCGCGATCGCCTTCGCGATCTGCACGGTCGCGCTCTTCCGCCTGCTCGGCTAGCTCTAGGGCTTCAGCACGGAGAGCACCGCGCCGGCGATCGCCTGCTGCCCCAGCGCGTTCGGGTGCAGCGTGCCGAACGCGTCGTGCTGCGTGACCAGCGACTCGTAGACGCCCACGAACCACGGCCGTGCCGCGCAGAGCCCATGCGTGGCCGACTGCGCCGCGATCCCGGAGACGTAGTGCCAGCCGTACGTCGATGCCGCCGTCTTCAGCGCGGCATTCACAGGCCTCACCAGCTCGTCCTCTGCCTCGACCGCCTCGGTGCGCGTGATCGTCCCGCGGACGGCGTACCCGAACGGCCTGCTGTCGAGGTAGGGGATGAGCGGGTTGCAGGGCTGACCGCGACCGTCTCGGGTTGCCTCCGGGTACTCGGTCGCGTAGACCTTCGCCGGCGGGATCCCCGCCCGCTGGAGCGCGTCGGCGAGCCGCGCGTATCGCCCCGGCAGCGCCGCGGCGCGGGCGCGGACGAACGCCCGCAGCGTGGTCGGAGAGGAGGCCGTCGGGTAGCGCTTCGTCCAGCAGTCGACCGACGCGGCCGTCCTGGCGTCCACCCCGTCGTCGAAGCAGAAGCGGGCGACGTTGCCGAAGCCGAGGTCGTTGATCCCGATACTGACGACGACGGCGTCGACCTGCCTCGGTCCGATAATCGCCTTCATCGCGTCGACCTGCGGCGGGAGCCGCACACCCACCGAGGGCGAGATCCCGGCGTACGGTCCGAGCATCCCGGTCGTGATCGACGCGCCCGAGCAGGCGAGCGGCACGAACGTCACCGACGACTTCGCGCTCACGGACTCGAGCTTGGCGGCAACCTGGGCCTCGAAGCTCTTGGCCGACCGGTGGCAGCGCCGGTCCTGCCAGCGCACAGCCGTGACCCCACGGTCGGGGTTGCCCTCGCCCGACGCGGTCGAGTCGCCGAGCCCGACGACGAGCAGGTCGCGGATCGTCAGCATGACCTGGCCCGTCGCAGCCTGCCCGGCCCGCGTCGCGGTGACGCTCACGCGGTAGGGGTGGTCGAGCGCCGGGAAGCCGGCGAAGGCGAACGTGCAGGTCGGCAGGCCGGTGACCGGGTTCCGCTGCTGCACGAACGCGTTCGGCTTGCCGCCGATCCGCCAGCGGTACGTTCCGGTGCAGAGCCCGCCGTTCGGCCAGCGCAGGGTGACGAGTGCAGACCACGTCGCCGGGCTGACCTGCGCGGGCGCCGTGATCGAGTCGACGATCCCGTCCCGGTTCCGATCGAGGCCGTAGCGCGGCGGGATGCGGTAGTCGAGCGTCAGGCGGACCGGCGGCCCGGCGGCGCCGGCGCCCGCGGGTCCGAGCACGACCGCCGCGGCGAGTACAGCGACCCCCGTACGCAGCAAGCGGGCTTAGAGACCGGGGCCCGAGCCGGACCCGGTCACGTTGAAACAGGCGGTTGCCATTCCCGGGACACGGTAGCCGTACGCCCACCGCTCGTCGTAGAAGTCGCTCTGGCTGACGAGCAGGGTCTCGCGAGTCAGGCCGGGCACGTCGGCGAGCAACTCGGGCATCGAGACCGTGAAGCGAAGGTTGACGAGCGGCTCCGCCACCTTGCCGCCCGAGATCCTGAACGTGCCGTCCTTCGTCATCCCCGTGATCACGCCCTCGCGCGGGTTGACCACGCCCAGGTAATGGAGCCGGGTGACGTAGATGCCGTCGCCGACCAGCTCGGTGAGCTCGTCGGTCGACTCTGCTTCGCCGGGGGACATGACGACGGCTGTCGCGACCGCGCCTTCGGCCCGGGCGGCGAGCGGCAGGGCGTGGCCCGTCGAGGTCCGTCCGGCCCGGGCGGCGTTGTCGCGGTCCCAGACGGTGTCGCGGATGACGCCTTCCTCCACCAGCACGACGCGCTGCTTGGGCGTTCCCTCGAAGTCGAAGGCGCGTGGAAGTCCGCGCGGGTCGAGCGCGTCGTCGACGAGTGTCACCTTCGGGTCGAACCCGGGCTCGCCGATCCGCCCCGCGAACCAGCTGCGCTCTTCGAGCAGCGCTTGTCCGTTGAACATGTCGAAGGCGCTGTAGTAGAGGAGCTCGGCGATCGCGTACGGCTCGAGGACGGCGCGGTAGCGTCCGGGCGGGGCGTCGACCGCCCCACGGGTACGCTCTGCTTTCGCCACGGCCTCGCGTGCGACCGCAGCCGGGTCGATCTCCGCGGCGCGCCACGAGGTCCGTTCCGCGTAGCCCGAGGCTCCGTCGACGGCGGCCAGGGCGAGACAGGTGGCGTCGGTCGTGCGCTCGTGGGCGCGGAGCCCCGTGGTCGACGCGATCGCCAGCTCGCAGACGCCGCTCGTGAAGAACCCGTACAGCCCGAGGCCCTCCGAGGCGGCGATGGCCGCCTCGGCAAGCCGCGCCTGGTCGTCGGCGCCCAGCGCGGCCGTCGACTCGTCGTAACCCTCGACCTCCGGCAGCTCGGCCGGAGCCGCGAGCGGCACGAGGTCGGGGTCGGGATCGGCGCTCGCGGCCGCCTCCACGGCCCGCGCGGCGAGGTCGGCCAGCCCTTCGTCGTCGATGCGGTTCGTGGTCGCGGAGCCCGAGCATCCGTCACGGATCACCCGCAGCTGGACGACCGTATCGTCGATCAGCGTCGGCTGGTGCACCTCGCCCATCGCGTAGCGGGCGAACCCGGACCGCTCGGCCGTGACGACCGCCTCGGCGGCGTCGCCGTCCGCGAGCGCGAGGGCACGCTCCGCGAGCTCGAGGCCGTTCGTCATGCCTTCACGCCGACCTGGACGTTGCGAAACCGGGCAGCCGCCGCGCCGTGGGAGACGTGCGCGCCCTGGCCCGGCTGGCCCTTGCCGCAGTTGGTCAGTCCGTACATCACCCACGCCTCGGGGCCGGCCACCCGCTCGAGCGAGCCCCAGAACCGCGGCGTGACGCCGGTGTAGGTCGCGTCTCGCAGCAGCCGCCCGAGCCGGCCGCGCTTGATCTCCCACGCCATCTGCGTGCCGAACTGGAAGTTGAGGCGCTTGTCGTCGATCGACCAGCTGCGGTTCGTCTCCAGGTACAGGCCCTCGGGGACCTCGGAGATCAGCTCCTCGACCGTCCCCGAGCCCGGCTCCAGGTGGAGGTTCGTCATCCGGACGAGCGGCATCCGCTGCCACCCGTCGGCGCGCATCGAGCCACCGGCGCCGTGGCCGAGCTTCGCCGCCGTCTCGCGCGAGGTGAGGAAGCCGCAGAGCACGCCGGCAGAGACGATCGGCGTCCGGGCGGCCGGCACCCCCTCGTCGTCGAAGCCGAACGTGCCGAGGCCGCCCGGCGTGGTCGGGTCCGCGGTGATGTTCATGTGCTCGGAGCCGTAGCGCAGCGCCCCCAGGTCGCCCGGGTGCAGGAAGCTCGTGCCCGCGTAGGCCGCCTCCGTGCCGTACACCCGGTCGAGCTCGGTCGGGTGGCCGACCGACTCGTGCACCTGGAGCTGCATCTGCTCGTGGTCGATCACGACGGCCGTCACGGCCGCCGGGCACTCGTCGGCGCGCAGCAGCTGCGCCGCCTGCTCGGCGACACGCGGCGCCTCGTGCTCGAGACCGAGCCCCTCGACGTACTCCCACCCGGCCTGCGCGCTCGAGCCGACGTGGGCGCTCGGGTAGCTGCGCTGCTGGACGATCCCGTCGTCGGAAACGGCGGTCGCGTCGATGCCCCCGCCCGATTCGACCAGCTCCTGGTCGATTTCCGCGCCGTCCGAGGAGAGGAACAGCTTTCGCTCCCGCAGGGCCCGGACCGACGCCTGCGCGACCTTGATCGCCGGACCGCGCATCGCCTCCTCGGCGCGCACGCAGAGAGCGACCTTGTCCGCCAGCGGCACCGCGAACGGGTCGATCTCGACGGGTGCCCGGAAGCTGCCGGAGCTGGTCTCGAGCGGTGCGAGCGCCCGGGCGCCGTTCCCTCCGGCCGCGGCGGCGAAGGCGCACGCGCGGAGCGCCGCTTCCCGCGCGCCGGTCACGCCGAGTCGCCGGTCGCACGCGAAGCCCCATGAGCCGCCGACGAGCACGCGGACGCCGACCCCCTCGGACTCGGCGTCGGTGAGCGTGATCACGCGGCCGTTTCGCGTCCCTACGGACTGCGAGCGCCGCAGGATCGCCCGCGCGTCCGCGTAGGTCGCTCCGGCGCCGAGCGCCGCGTCGAGCGCCGCTACACATGCCTCACGCACGGCATGCAACCTACCTGCGCCGCGGCGCCGCGAAAACGCGGCCCGAAGGGCCGCGTCCTTTTTCGCCAATGCGCTGGAGAGGACTTGAACCTCCACGGCCCAATGGGCCACAAGGCCCTCAACCTTGCGCGTCTACCAATTCCGCCACCAGCGCGCGGGCGACAGTGTAGCCCCGCTCGCCGCGGCTGCGCCGCGGGCTCGCTCGCACGGGGGGAACGGCCGGTTCCCCCCGTGAACCCCCCTCCCTGACGGCGTTCGCACCCGAGTTGCCGCACGTTGCCGCGCCCGCCATGTCGGTCGCGGCGGTGGATGTCCGTCGCCGATACCGCGCGGGCTCAGCCGAGGATCGCCATGTTGCCTATTCGTACAACGGTGACGAGATGCTTCCCGGTGGCCAGGTCGAACGCGATCCACTGCTGGCGGTTCGACAGGCCCCGTAGGAGCGGACGGAAGGCGAGCACGCGACCGCCGGATGCCGATACGACGTAGGCGCTTCGGTGGCCGAGCACGTGGTAGAGCTGCGTGCCGTCAATCCGGTACGCGCTGATACCGAAGCCCCGATCGTTCCGGCTCGTGATCGCACCGGCCGGGCCAGAGGTGACGACGACGCCGTCGGCGTAGGCTGCCCAGGTCGCTGCCGGGTCGACCAGCCGCGCCGACCACGCTCGGGTGTCGAGGACGTAGACGCCGGCGGCTCGAAGAGCCGACCCCGTCGCGACGCCACCCCCGACCAGGAGAGTGCGGTTGTCGGCCGCGATGCCGAAGGCGCTGGAGACGCCCCCGCGGGACGATGCCTTCACCACGTCGAGCGGGTGGCGTGTGACGCGGAGGCTCCGCAGATCGACCGCGGCGATCGGGCTGCCCGGCGTCAGGATGAAGGCGCGCCGCCCGTCCGGCGTCACAGTGAGCGTGCTAGGGCGGAGGACGCCGTGGCTCTTGCCGACCCCGACCGTTACCGACCGCAGGCCGGCGGTGGTCGCCACTTCAAGACGAACCGACGACCCTTTCAGCGACGAGTCCCGCAGGAGGAAGACGTAACGTCCGCCCCCCGCCGCGGACCCGGAGAGCGCGAGCTTGTTCGTCAATGACCAGCGGTGCAGGACACGGCCGGTCGGCGCGTCGATGAGTACGACCTGCCGGACGAGGACGTTGCGGGAGTAGGGCAGGCTCTGCCGCTGCACCATCGCGAACAGACGGTGCGGTCCCACCCAAGCGACGTCGCGGATCATCGCTCCCGGGGCGCTTCCGAGCCCGACCGTGCGCTCGATCCGGAAGCGCGTCAGGTCGACGAGCCGGAGCGTCCCGTGATCGAAGAGCGCGACGTGCGTCTTGTCGGGCGAGATTGCCGAGCCGCCCGAGAAGCGGCCGACCCGGAGGCGCCCGGGTTCCGGCCGCAGCGTCCGCGGGTCGAGCCGGACGATGGTCGCGCGCGGCGGCTGCGTCGTATAGGAGCCGTCGGGCTTGCGGACCGGCGTCCCGTGGTTCGAGGACAGGAGCGCGTAGAGCGGCTCGCCACTCCCCTGGTGCGGCGCCACCGCAGCCGGCGAGCCGCCTCGACCGTTCAGCGCGAGCACGAGCAATGCGATCGCCCCTACCGCGAGAAGTGCCAGAACGATCGCAACCTGGCGGCGGCGCTGCCGCCGCCTCGCCTCCGGGATCAACGGGTCGAGGCGGACGCCGGTGGCGCCTGTCGTCGATCTCATGGTGCTACTATAACTAGTACCAATGATTTCTGCACCGGTTGACCATGCCGATCCAACGCTGCTACACGAGCAGGTGGCCGCGGCGATCCGTCGCGCGATCGCCGACGGGGAAGCGGCGCCGGGTGACCGGCTGCCGCCGGCGCGCGATCTGGCGGCCGTCCTCCGGGTGAACAAGAACACTGTCCTGCGCGCGCTTCGCCTGCTCCGGGACGACGGGTTGCTCGAGTTCCGGCGCGGACGCGGGATCACCGTCGTCGGTACACCCGCCGACGGAGCGGTGATCGAACGAGCCAAGGAGCTGGTCGCCTTCGCGCGCAGCCACGGCTACAAGCGCGACGAGCTGATCGCGCTGATCGCCGGCCTGCGGTAGCTACGCTGGCGGGATGGAGTACGACGACGGCCTGGTGGCGATCACCGACAATGGGCTCGTCATCCGCAGGTACGACCTGCTCCTGCGACCGAAGCGGCTCCGGTACGAGGAGATCAGAGCCGTCGAGGAAGCTCCGCTCGGCCGGCTTCGCGGCAAGTGGCGGATCTGGGGGAGCGGGAACCTGCGCTCCTGGTTCAACCTCGACTGGCACAGGCCCAACAAGGACACCGGGCTCGTGCTCGACCTCGGGAAGCGCATCACACCGGTGATCACGCCGGACGATCCCTCGCGCGCGGTCTCCGCGCTCCGTGAGCACGGAGTGCAGGTGACCGGGCGCCGGGCGTCGATCCCTTGACGCCGTCCGCCGCCCCCGCTACTCTCGAACGCATGTTCGCCCCGGAAGGAAGCGCCATGTTGACCAAACGCCAGCAGGAGATCTGGGAGTTCCTGATCGCCTACGCCGACGACCACGGCTACCCGCCGACCGTTCGCGAGATCGGCGAGCAGGTCGGGCTCGCGTCGCCTTCGACGGTTCACGCCCACCTCGCGAACCTCGAGCGCGCCGGGCTGATCAAGCGCGACCCCACGAAGCCGCGCGCGCTCGAGCTCACCGGACGGGTCAAGCCCGAGACGGTCGAGCCGGGCAGCGGTAGTGCTCGCTTCAGTGACGGTGCTCACTTCAGAGACGGTGTCGGCTTCAGAGACGGTGCCGGCTTCAGAGACGGTGTGCACGCGCTGCCGCTGCTTGGCCAGATCGCCGCCGGCGGGCCGCTGCTCGCCGAGCAGAATGTCGACGCGTACATCTCGGTCCCGGAACCGCTCTCGCGCGGCGGGGAGGAGTTCCTCCTCCGCGTGCGCGGCGACTCGATGCAGGACGCCGGCATCCTCGAGGGCGACTACGTCGTCGTCCGCCGCCAGCAGGACGCCCGCGACGGTGAGATCGTGGTCGCTCTCGCCGGCGCCGACGAGTCCGCGGACGAGGCGACAGTGAAGCGCTTTTTCCGGGACGGGCGGCGCGTCCGCCTCCAGCCCGAGAACGAGGCATACGAGCCGATCTACGCCGAGCACGTTCAGATTCTCGGTCGGGTGACGGGAGTGTTCCGATCGCTGTGAACGTCGCCTCCCTGCACCGCACATTCGACCAGGAGCTGATCGCGATCCTCCGTCGCGCCAGCCTGGAGTGTCCTGTCTGCGGCGAGTTCCTGCTGCACCGCGCCGACGGAATCGGTTGCCCGCAATGTGGCCTGGAACTGCACGGCGAGGCGACCGCGGCCGAGCGCTTGACGGGGGCTCTACCGATCTAGCCCTCGCGTAGCTCGAGCTCCCAGCTCTGCCGCGGCGTGACCCAGTCCTCGAGCGTGGCGGCATGCACCACCGCGTCGTCGTCGACCTGGACGTCCACCGGCCCGTCCGCGGGCTCGTCGGGGGTCGGACGCGGGTGAACCCTCAGCGTCGCCATCAGCGACGCCAGTAACCGGATCTCGTCCGCGGAAACGCCGAGAGCCCCGGCCGGGGCTCTCGATCTGCACGATCGACCGGCGAAGCTAGCCGATCATCCCGGCAACCAGCTGGCCGCGGATCGCACCGCCAGGGTACTTCGCGCTGTGCACGTTCACGTAGTACGCGTTCGGGTGCTCCTCGATCTTGCCGATGGTCGCCTTCGGAGCCTTCGTGCAGCCCTTCGACTTGTACGCCGCTCCGAACGGCACCACGACCGGGCCGGCGACGCCCGCGCGACCGCGGTGGATGTGGGCCGCCGTCGCCTTGTCGAAGCCGCTCACGCCCTTGAAGTCCCAGCAGACCGTGCTCTTCGCGGCGTTCAGGTGCAGCGTGACGACGCCTTTGCCGCGCGGTGAGCCTTTCGGTACCTCGCTCTTGCCTGCGAGCTTGCTCGAGACGACCGGGCTCATCGCCGCGCCGGCCGAGGCGGCGAGGACGGCGGCCGCGATCAGTCCGAGTACGAGTACGCGAGTTCGCATGTGCGCTCCTTCTGTCAGTGGTCGTCGGCCGAGGTCGACGTCGTCACTCGATTCGACCGCAGCGGGCCTTACGCGTTGGTTAATTCGCTAGCCGAAGGTGAAGCTGTACGCCTGGACGCCGCGACCGAAGCGGAGCTCGAGCAGCCCGTGGCGCACACGCGGCGAGGAGAGCAGCGTGTACAGGCGCGGCGTCCCGGCGACGTGAACCGTTCGCTCGAGCGCGCCGCCGACCCGCACCTGAACGTCGCCCCGGCCGCCGAGGACGAGGTAGACGTCGCGTGCCCGGAAGTCGAGCCGCAGTTTCGCGTCGGCGCCGGCGACGATCCGCTGGCCGGCAACCAGCCAGCGGCCTGCGTATGACAGTTCGTCCGGCCGTAGGGGGCGAGTCGGGAAGCGGTACGCCTTGAGGCGGTCGAGAGCCGGCTTCGAGCCGGCGTAGCGCTCGAGGCGCACGTACCCGAGGTAGGACTCGGGTGTGATCAGCCCGGTCGGGGTCGCGTCCCGCACCGCGTTCGCCCGCGTGCGCACTCGCTCGCCCAGGAGGCGTCGGATCGCCGCGTCGGTCTCGCCGTACTCGCCCTCGCCGAAGTGCGTCCGTCGAACGACGCCGGTGCGGTCGATCAGATACTCGGCGGGCCAGTACTCGTTCTGGTAGGCGTTCCACGTCCGGTAGCCGTTGTCGAGCGCGACCGGGTAGCGGAGCCCGAACTTCTTCACCGCGGCGCGGACGTTCGACGGCACACGCTCGAAGGCGAACTCCGGGGTGTGCACCCCGACGATCACGAGCCCGTACCGGCGGTAGGCGGCGTCCCAGGCCTTCAGGTGCGGCAACGTGCGGATGCAGTTGATGCAGGAATACGTCCAGAAGTCGACCAGCACGACCTTGCCGCGCAGCGAGGCGAGGGACAGCGGCTTGCCGCCGGGCGTGTTGATCCAGTCGACGATTCCCCGGAACTCGGGGGCTTGCGGCGCCGTGCCGTTCGCGGCCAGGGCCTCGCCGGAATGAGTGAGCTTGCGCAGCTCCTTGCGGGCGGTCGAGCTCTGCTCGATCCGCTTCTGGAGCACGCTCGTGTAGCCCGGCAGCGCAGTCGTGAAGTGCTGGTCGGCGCCGAGCGCGATCGCGAGCGCGGTCACGCCGACGACCACGCCGGCGACGCGCCGCGTCGAGAGCGCGTGCGACCGCACCAACTTCGTCGCCGCCGCGGCGCGCTGCCCCAGGAGAGCCAGGGCGAGCATCGGCACAGCTGCCCCGAGTGCGTAAGCCAGGGTGACGAGGACCGCGCGGATTCCGACGTGGCCACTGGCCGAGATCGCCGTCACGGCGGCGAGCACGGGACCGGCGCACGGGACGAACACCAGGCCGAGACTCGCGCCGAGCAGGAAGGCGTTGTGGTCGCCTCCGGTCCGGCGCCGGGAGAGGAAGACCAGCGGCCGCTCGAGGATCAGCCCGAGCTTCGGCACGATCAACGTCGCCGCGAGCACGAGCAGCATGGCGATCGCGAAGGTGCGCAAGAAGTCCTGGGGAAGGCCGAGCGCGCTGAGCAGTGCCGCGCCGCCGAGCGTGAAGACCGTGAAGCTGGCGACGATCCCGGCGATGATCGCGACCGGCCGCCACCGCCCTCCGCCGGCGACGCTCCCCGCGAAGAGCACGGGAAGCACCGGCAGGACACAGGGGGAGATCGCCGTGATCAGGCCGGCGACGAACGCGATCCCGAGCAGGACGACCATCCTGAGGAGTGTCGCCCGCGCGCGATTGCCGGTTCCTTAAATCGAACCGGCGGAGGCGGGCAGTGTGAACGACACGCGGGCGCCTCCGCCGGCGCGGCGCTCGGCCCAGATCCGGCCGCCGTGTGCCTCGACGATCCCGCGCGCGATCGCGAGGCCGAGCCCGGCGTGGCCCGAGGAGCGCGCCTGGTCGGCGCGCCAGAACCGGTCGAACATCCGCCGCGCCGCGTCCGGGGTCAGGCCCTCGCCGGTGTCCTCGACGCTGATCCTGACGCCGTCCGGCTCCGGCGCGACCCGCACGGCGACGACGCCGTCTGTGGGTGTGTGGCGGAGCGCGTTCGTGACCAGGTTGACGAGGACACGCTCGATCTTGTCCGGCGCGATCCGAACCGGGCGGGCGGCGCCGTCGAACGAGGCGCCGAGCTGCACGTGCTTCGCCTGGGCCTCGGCCTCGAGCCCGCGCAGACACGACTCCACGAGCGGCGGCAGCTCCGCCTCGCGCAGCTCCAGGGTCAGTGCGCCGGCGTCGATCCGCGACAGCTCGAAGAGGTCGTCGACCAGTGTCCCGAGGGTCGCCACCTGGTCCCGCATCGCCGGCAGGTAGTGATCCGCGGGGACGAGCCCGTCCTCGACCGCCTCGATCATCGCCTGCAGCGAGGCGAGGGGAGTCCGGAGGTCGTGGCTCGCCCAGGCGACGAGCTGCCGGCGCGCGTCGAACAGCTCCTCCAGGTGGGCGGCCATCTCGTTGAACGAGACTCCGAGCTGCGCGAGCTCGCGCGGTCCCTTCTCGTCGGCACGAGTCTCCAGGTCGCCGGCCGCGAGCCGGCCGGAGGTCGTCGCGAGCCGGCCGACAGGCCCCGAGATCGCGCGCGCGACGAGCAGCGCGACGCCGAGCGTGACCGTCGAGGAGGCGGCGGTGACCGCGAGGATGACCACGTCGGCGCCCATGTGGAACATCGCGATCCCGGAGAGCAGGACGGCGCCGAGGGGCAGCGCCACACCGAGCAGCGCCAGCCCGGCCAGCTGTGCGCGAACGGTGGGGAGGAGGCGGATGGCCAGTGCTGCGACGACGCCGGCCGCGAGCGTCGCCGAGGCGACTATGAGTGCGAGGTCGATCACGGCACGAACCGGTAGCCGGCGCCCCAGACCGTCTCCAGGTGACGGGGCTGCGAGGGGTCGTCCTCGATCTTCTCGCGCAGGCGGCGGACGTGGACGGTGACCGTGCCCGTGTCGAACGCGCTCGAGTAACCCCAGACGCGCGCCATCAGCTGGTCGCGGCTGAAGACGCGTCCCGGGTGGCACGCGAGGAACCAGAGCAGGTGGAACTCCTTGCCCGTGAGGCGCAGCCGCTCGCTGCTCTTGACCACCTCCCGCGAGGCGCCGTCGATCGAGAGCGAGCCGAACTCGAGCAGCTCGGGGCAGTCCAGCGCCGGCTCGGCCCGGCGCAACACCGTCCGCACGCGCGCCGCCAGCTCGCGCGGCGAGAACGGCTTCGTCACGTAGTCGTCCGCTCCCACCTCGAGGCCGACGATCCGGTCGGCCTCCTCGCCGCGAGCGGTCAGCATGATCACCGGGATCGACGAGCGCGAACGGATCCAGCGGCAGAGCGCCAGCCCGTCGGTGCCGGGCAGCATCAGGTCGAGCACGACGAGGCTGGGCGGGTCGGACTCGAGCAGCTCCCGTGCCCGGCGGCCGTCGGCCGCCTCGAGCGTCCGGTGGCCGTCGTGCTGCAGATACCGGACGACAACCTCCCGGATCGTAGGCTCGTCGTCGACTACGAGCACGGTGGCCATACGTCCATTGTGTCCGTCCGCCAGCGGCTGCGCTGGTCGCCGGGCCGAATTAAGGAATTGTTCAAGTCCGCGGCTACAATCCGAATGCAGGCCGGGTGACCGCGACGCCTCCGGGCGCCGAGGAAAGTCCGGACACCGCAGGGCAGGACGCTGGGGAAACCCCAGGCGGCGAAAGCCGACGGAAAGTGGCACAGAAAGGAGACCGCCTCCGGCGAACGACTCTCCGGAGACGCCGGCGGTAAGGGTGAAAAGGTGGGGTAAGAGCCCACCAGCGCCGTGGTGACACGGCGGCTCGCCAAACCCCGTCCGGTGCAAGGTGAAGCAGGTTCCGACGACGCGGCCCGCCGAGGAACCGGGTACACCGCTCGAGCCGTCGCGCAAGCGCCGGCCTAGAGAGATGGCCACCCACGACAGAATCCGGCTTACAGGCCTGCTACGGAAAAAGCCCTGGCAACGGGGCTTTTTCTATTAGGTCGTGTCGCTCGGAACTCGTCGTGGTTTCGGTCAGGCAACCCTTCGGCGGTCTCTCTGGAACCGCTCGGCGCGGGCGCCCGACGGTCACCTTTAGGCTTGTCGGCGTCGCTTTGCCCCGCAGCGGGAGGCTAGCAACGGCAGCGGTCGTGCTCAAGGCATCGGCGGCAGCGGGCTGAGGACGTAATCGTCTGGATGTGGAGGTACTCCGATGCCAGTGAGCCCCGTGGCGCGGCCTGATTACGCGGCCCACGTTCGCGCGGTTCGCTCGAGTTTCCCCGAGGTCGCGGCTGCGTTGCGTGAGATCCTCGGCCCGAAGCTTTGCGACATGGCCTGCGTTTTTCTTGGTCCGACGCGGTTCCTCAGGACTGGTACTCGGCGATGTTCAGCCGCTCGTCCCGGTAGCCGCCGACGAACGTCGCGACGCCGGCCCGCCGCTTGATGTGCTCAAGGAGCTGCACCTTCGGCTTGTAGGACGCCAGGTCGACCACGCCGCGCTCGCCCTTGTACTCGTAGACGACGGCGCCGAGCACGAGATCGATCATTTGCAGGAGGTCGACGCCGCTCGACCGCATGCGGCAGACCCCGGCGACGGCCGTCCGTACCAACCTTCGGTTGACGAAGTCTCGGACGTTCTCCTCGAATGTCTCGGCGGGAGGCGTGCTGTATTCGTCGGCGATCACGAACATCACTTCGCCGCGCCGCACGCTGCCACGCACGAGCTGGCGGGCGAGCGCCTCGTATGCCTTGAAGGGGCACGCCGAACCTCGCGATTACGTCGTGCTCCCTCTTGTCGGCAACGAAGGCGGAGAATGTCGCGTCGGAGCCGAGGCAGACGTTGATGAGGTCGATCATCAACGGGAGCTTCTTTGCCGAGACCTTGTTCCACTTGATCTCGTCGTAGAAGTGCTGCCGGTCGCGGATGCGCTGGACCGGCCGCAGGAGCTTGTAAGGCTCCGAGCAGCGGAGCAAGCCGACCGCGAAGAACGGATCGCGCGCGCCGCCTAGCGTTCCGGTCTCGTCGAGGAACGCGAAGCCGTACCTCGGGGCACGCTGACGCCGAGCGAGAGGGCTCACGAATCGACCGTAGTCTTCGCTTCGGACATCGCCGGCCTCACGCGGCGCGACGGCTGAAGCTGCGAGCGGCGAGTGTGGCGGCCGCGTCGTGCAGGTCGTCCTCGCCGACGTGGGCGTAGCGGCTGACGGTGGAGAGGTCGGCGTGGCCGAGGTAGGCGGCGACGAGGCGGACATCGCCCGGTCTGCTGCCGCAGCCAGATTGCGGCGGTGTGCCGGAGCGTGTGGGCGGTGATGCGCTTCTCCAGCCCAGCCTGCTCGGCGGCGCGACTGATGATCCCGGTGAGGATCGTCGGCTGCAGCCGTTTGCCCTCGAGCCCGCAGAAAACTGGATCCGTCGGTGCCGACTGCCGCTCGTCGCGTAGCTGCCGGAGCTCGTCGGCGAGCTGCGGCGCGAGCGGCTGGCGGCGGGGCTTGGCGCCCTTGCCCTGACGGACGAGCAGCGACGGTCGCTTGCTCTCGAGGTCGACGTCGCACCAGTCGAGCGCGATCAGCTCGGACCGGCGCAGGCTCGTTTGGACGAGCGCGAGCAGGACGAGCCGGTCGCGCTCGGCGAGCCCTTTCCGGCACCGCCGCGGATGCTCGGCTGCGGCGAGCAGGCGGGCGAACTCGTCCTCGGTCAGCCAATCGGCTTCCTGCTGCGGCTTCGCCGGCGGCTCGAGCTCGAGGAACGGATCCGGCAGGCCGCTGCGGCGACTGAGCCAGTGGACGAAGCGGCGCAGAAGCCCGAAGCGGCGGTAGTAGGTCGCTGGCGCCGGCTCGGCGCGCCGCTGGTAGGCGGCGAGGTGGTCGACGATCGCGACCCGGTATGCGGTCAGGGTGCTCTTGCTGCGCCGACTCGTCTCCAACCGTCGCAGCCAGTCGTCGCGTGCCCGGCGCAGCTCGGCCTCGCGCCGACGTACGAGAGCTCGAGGCCGCGCTCGAAACGTTCGGACCGCGTGACGTCCTCGAGCTCGCTGCCGGGGCCGGGTGTGGACCCGGCAGCTGGACCCGGCAGCTCCTTCGCTTTGCGGGCCGTGTGACCGCCGTCGACGCAGTTGCCGAGGTGCTCGAGCTGAACCGCGCGCGGACGGACGGTGCGGCCGAGCATGTCCTCGCCGATGTGTTTGACTGACAGCGCCTTCTGGCAACTCGTCGGTCGGACGTTGAAGCCGGAGGGCCGCGTGTTCCTCGTCGACAACGCTCGGCTTGGCTCCGCTCGCCACATGGTGAGCTCGGCGCCCGGTCGGATAGGTCCTCAGCCCCGTTCGGCCCCGACGCACGCGCGCAGAATTGCTCTCAGGAGCTCTCAGGCCAGCCGGAGCTGCGCGCTTCCCGGCGTCATGTGCGGCACGACGACAACGGTGCCCTCGAACACTTCCGGGCCGAGGAACGCCTTCATCAGCTTGTCGTGGGTGCGGTGCCGCAGCATCTGCGCTTCGAGGCGGACTGCGCCGGCGTACTCCACCGGGTCGGCGGGCCGTTCGCCAGGGAGTCGATGCTCGAGGATCCGCTCGGCCGCCCACCAGTAGACGGCGTTGGCGGCGACCTCGACCTCTAGCATGCGGTAGGGGACGTACTCGCGTACGCGCGACTGCCGCAGGCCGGCGTTGCGGGCGGCGCGCTCGAGCGCCTTGAACTCGCGCCGGCCCTCGTAGACGGTGACGACGCCGGTCTCGGGCTCGAACTCGGCCTCGACGTGGGCGTCCTCGTCCTTGCGGGCGATCTCGCGGACCCAGCCAGATGCGTGGTGGCGGACGACGATCACGACGAGCTCGGCGTCGTGGCCGCCGGCTTCGGCGAAGACGGAGAGCTGGGAGCCGGGCTCGGCGGAGACGAGCGCGCGCAGCTTGCCGCTGACGCGCGACCAGCCGCCGACGACGGGCTCCGGCACGTGCGACCGGTAGAGCCGGAGCGAGAGCCCGGGGTCGGTCGCGATCTCGATCGGCGTCCCCGGCGGGACGCGCGCCGGGTCGAACAGGAGCGAGACGCCGCGTTCCTCGCCGGGGTGGAGCCTGACCGGCGACTGCTTGAACCGCATCGCCGCGTCGACGGGCGCGGGTGCGCCCGGCCCGGGCGGCGGCGCTCCCTGCCGCTGCCGTTCCTCGATCGGGGGCTGCTGGCTCGCGCCGCGGCGGGCGAAGCCGGCCTGCCCGGGTGAGTCGAAGGCCGAGCGGAGCGCGTCGTTCAGCGCGCGCAGCCCAACCTCGTCGCGGGCGGCGATCTCCTTCCCGGTGCGCACGAGCCGCGCGCCCGCCCGGCGCTCCTCGGCCTCGACGATCGGACGGACGATCCGCTCGATCGCCACGTAGAGGCGCTTCACGAGCGGGTGACCGTCGTTGAGGCCGCCGCGGTCGACGCGAACGACGACCTGCGGCCGCGGCGTGTCGAGCGCTTCACGTTGCAGCCGCTCGATCGCCTCGCAGCGGACCTCGCCGTACAGGTGGCGGGCGCCGGGTCGTGCCTCGAGACCGGCGAGCGTCGTCTCGTGCGCCGCCCGGCCCGAGCAGACGACGAGCCCGCCGCGGCGGGCGGCCCGGGCCGGGCTGAGCGGGATCGGCTGCGCCGAGCGGCGGACGATGACCCGCGCCCTGATGCCGCGCTGAAGCTCGACCTCGTCGTCGAAGAGCACCGGACGTTCCGGGTCGGGCTCGGGAGGCGTGTAGCGGACGAGCTGGAGCGGCTCGCCGGGGAGATCGAGGAGCAGCTCGCGGCTTTCGTCCTCGAGGATCGGCCGCAGCTGCACGAGGTCGGCGACCAGTCGACGCAGCCGGGCGCTGGGCGGGAGCCGACCGTCGGCGAGCGGCACCGTGACACGCGTGCCTTCGTGCGCAATCCCGAGCGCACGGCGCACCGCCGGGGTCGCGGGCGCGTCGAGCACGTGCGTGTAGACGTAGGGCTCGTCGCCGCCGGCCGGCAGGAACCAGGACTCGACCGCTCGCGCCCCGCGCACGCCCTGGATCCGTCCGCCGCCCTGCGCGAGCCAGACGTCGCGCAGCCCGCGGCCGAAGAGGCCGCGTTGTCCCTCGTGCTCGGGGACGACGCCGAGCGCGCCGAGGCGCTGGTCGACGACCTCGGAGTCGACGCCTTCGCCGTCGTCGGTGCACACGAGCTCGTATCGCCAGCTGCGCAGCGCCGGCACGCGCAGGCCGCGCAAGGCGGCCTTCCAGGCCTGCAGGAAGTCGAGATCGGCGGAACCGATCCCGAGCTGGATCCGGCCGTGCTCGCGCCCGGCGGCGGCGATCGCGGCATCGGCATTCGTCACCAGCTCGGGGATGATCTGTGCCAGGTCGATGCCCGCCTGCGCGAAGTTCTCGCGGAAGTAGCGGCCCCGGACACGGCCGTGGCGCAGCTTCGACGCGTCGATCGCCACCTGCAGAGGATAGGCGTCTCCCTCGACGGTGGTTCGTCCGGCGCCGCCACCACGGTCCTCCGCGTGGGCGGTCTGTCGGTCTCGAGGAACGCGCCCTGTCGGTGTGGCAGCGGCCGCAAGTACAAGCGCTGCTGTCTCGCCGACGAGGAGCGGTTCGCGCGCGAGGCGCGCTTCGACGACGCGGTCGGCCGGCGAATGCAGGACTGGTCGTCCAGGGTGTTCGACGACGAGATCACCGTTGCGCTCGAGGAATACGTCGGCCCCGAGCGCGTCATGGACGATGCCGACATCCAGATTTTCGCCACCTGGTTCCACAACGACCGCGAGCTCGCGAGCGGCGGCACCCCTGCCGAGCGCTACGCCGCGCTCGGCGACCTGCCCGATACCGAGCGGGCCGCGGCGGCGCGGATCGCGACCGCGCGGCTCGGCCTCTACCGCGTGCTCGCCGTCGAGCCGGGGCGCTCGCTCGTTCTGGAGGAGCTCGTCGGCGGCAGACGGCTGGAGGTGCGCAGTCCCACGTCTCGCGCGAGGCGATCCGCTGGGACATCCTGCTCGGCCGGGTCATGGACGGCGATCGGCTGAGCCTGTGGGGGCAGACGCGGTTCTTCGAGCCGTGCGAAGAGCCTGAGCTGTGCACGGAGCTTCGTCGGCTTGCGGGCACCCGTGCCGTCGAGCGGGCGCTCGCGCTCATGCGCTTCGTCCCGCCGAGCCGGAGTGCCGAGCCCAGCTTCTTCACGCTCGAGGGCGATCCTGTCGCCTTTGCGTCGGCGGTGTGGGCGCTGCGCGATCCCGCCGCTGCCGCCGAGCGGATGCGCGAGCTCGGCGGGCTCGAACCGGGCGACCCGCTCGAGATGGACATCAGCGCGCAGCGCGGGGCGCTCGTCAGGCAGCGGCCGCCTCTGTCGCCGGGGGCGCTTGTCCTCGAGGCGAGCCCGGTCGGCGCGATCGACACGATCCCGATTGCGACGCTGCGCCTCGAAGGCGGCGAGCTCCACGGCGAGGCGACCTCCGAGGAGCGGCTCGAGTGGATGCTCGAGATCGTCGCCGACGACTTCGGCGAGAACGTCGAGCTGGGAAGCCGAGAAGTGATGTCGCTCGACGAAGCGCGGGCCGCACGCCAAGCAGTCCGACGTGACACGATGACAGAGCGAGTCGATGCAGCGGACCTTCTGCTCGCTGGCGACTTCGTGAACGAAAGGATGCGGCGATGGCTCGACGAGCCGCATCAGTCTCTCGACGGGCGCACGCCGCGCGCGGCCGCCGCTAGTGCGGATCGGGTGGAAGTCGTCCGCCTGCTCCGTCAGATCGAGAACGGCGCTGAGCGCGCGCGGCGGCGTGGCGGGTCAGGCGTAGATGTCGCGCGGCTACGACGCGAGCTCGGTCTCGATGACGAGCTCGCCGCCTGAGCGCCGCATCAGGCCGTCTTCATCAGGCGCTGGGGCGTAGAATCCGGCTACAGGCCTGCTACGGGAAAAGCCCTGGAAACAGGGCCTTTCTACAGGGCTTCTGCCGGGGTACTCGTCCTACCAGCGATAACCGCCTGTCGAAGGCAGTTTCAACGGAACTGCTCGGCGCGGGCGCCGATCCGGAGCGGGAATTGCAGCGCTCGGCGACCCCCTGCCGGCGTGACGTCCGCCCAAGGCGGCCGCAACGGCCTGGGGGCTCGTGGCCGCGCTGCTCCTCGCGCTCGCCACCGTCGCGACCGCCTGAACCGGGTAGCAGCCGACGCGCTGGAACGGAGAGCAGTCGAAGGGCGCCGCCCGTCCGAGCGCACTCAGCGTCGACGAAAGAACCCGAAGGCTCCGCTGACGCCGTTCGCGATGCCGCGGTACAAGCTCGCGGCGCGCGCCGAGGCCGAGCGCCTCGACGCCGAAGCCGATGTCTACGCCGCTCGCGCCCGGCGGAACGTCCAGCGCGCGTTGAACTACGTGCTCGGCGTCGTCCTGTTCGCGTCGGCGCCGTTCTTCGCACGCATCGGTCTGGATCGCGACTTCGCCGGTCAGCGTGACCATTTGAGCCGTCCCGGCCGAATAGGGCGCCGCCAGGGCGCGTTGTAGCTCGTATGAGCGCGAAGCCGACGACGGTCGGGGTGCTGTGCGCGACGTTCACGGGGGTCGTCTGGGGCGGTCAGTTCGTGGTCGGGAAGTCTGCGCTCGCGAGGGTCGACTCGTTCTGGCTGACGACGATTCGTTACGCGGGGGCGGCGGCGTTGCTGCTCGGGCTGCTGGCCGTCGCCGAGGGGATCGGAGCGCTCTCGCCGCGCGGCCGGTTGCGGCAGCTCGCGCTGCTCGGAACGCTGGGTTTCGCCGGCTTCAACCTGCTCGCCTACACCGGGCTCGAGCATGCACGGCCGCAGAGCGCCTCGCTGATCGTCGCGCTCTCGCCGCTCCTGACCGCGCTCGTCCTCTGGCTCCGCGACGGGGCTCGGCCGTCCCGTCTGACGCTCGTCTGCCTGCTGGTCGCGCTCGTGGGCGTCTCGCTCGTGATCAGCGGCGGCCATCCCAGCTCCCTGTGGCACGGGTCGCTCGGAGCCGGCGACCTGCTCGTGCTGGGCGGCGTGCTCAGCTTCATCCTCTACACGATCGGCGCGGCCGACCACCGCGACCTCTCGCCGCTTCGCTACACGGCCCTGACCGCGACACTCGGGTGGCCGGCGATCGCGGGCGCGACGCTGGTCGGCACGGCGGCCGGCTGGCTCTCGGCGCCGAGCGGGAGCGACTGGGTCGCCGTCACGCCCGAGCTCGCCTACCTCGCGTTGCCGGGAGCCGTGATCGCGGTGCTGTGCTGGAACGCCGCTGTCGAGCGGCTCGGCCCGCAGACGACCTCGCTGTTCGGGAACCTGATCCCGGTCTCGACGTTCACGATCGAGACGATCCGCGGCTACCGGCCCAGTCCGCTCGAGCTTGTCGGCGCCGCGATCACGGTCGGCGCGCTGGTCGCGAACAACCTGCTCACGCGGCCGCGCCCGGCTCTCGCGCAGCCCGAGGCCGAGCGGCCTGACGAGTTGCTCGAGGCTGCCTGAACGGGGAGCGGCGAGATCCGTCCGACGCGGGAGCTAGCCTGTTGTCGAATATGACAACGAGTGGGAGGAGCTGCCCGAGCCGGCCCGCGCGTTCACGGCGGCGCCGCTCGAGCGGGCGATCGCGCCTACCGCCGGTGACGACCGAGGAGCCGCGCGACCTCCAGGAGCTCGCCCATCTGAACGTGTTCTGGAAGGAGGACGGCTCGCTCGCCGTCTCTGGACGGCTGGCGCCCGAGGACGGCGCCCTGTTCCTGCGCGCTCACGATACCTCGGATCAGCCGCTTCCCCCGGCGCCGAGCCTGCCGCGCGGCAGCCCGCTCGGGCTGCTCGACCGCCATCGTTCGGTGAGGATCGACGCCGACCACGTGCGAATCAGCCACCGGCGAACACATGAACCCCGGATACGCCGTCGACGCCGTTCTCTCGATCGCCGCGTGCTCGGGGCTGGTTGTCCGCCATCGGCAGGATCTGCGCCGGACCTGGCCGCAGGCGCGATGTCCGACAGCCACCGGCCTTCGAGGTGGGGTCCCCGACACGCGCCTCGACCTGCACGCCGTGATCGAGCTGGTCGAGCGGGGCTGCCCGCCCCGGCCGGCGCTGAGGATCCTGGCGCCCGAGTCACGGCGGAGAGGCCCGAGTGCGGGCCTCTCCGCCGACCGGCTTCGACGTCGCTCGAGCGCTACTCGGACTCGAATGCCGGCGAGGGCTCGCCCCGCCGCTCCTGGCCGCGGTCGCGCCCGGCCTGCTCCGGCTCGGGCTCGGCCGACCAGTCGCCGCCGAACCGCGGCAGCCACTCGAGCCAGCGCGGCAGATACCAGTTCCACTCGCCGAGCAGCTTCATCACCGACGGGAGCAGGACCGCCCGGACGATCGTCGCGTCGATCAGGATCGCCGCCGCCAGCCCGAAGCCCATCTGCTTGATGTCGAGCGTTCGCAGGGTCATGAAGATCGCGAACACGGCGACCATCACCACCGCGGCGCTCGTCACCGTGGAGGCCGTCCGCTTGATCCCGACCGAGACCGCCTG
This sequence comes from uncultured Actinomycetes bacterium, assembly GCA_963841405.1. Lineage (GTDB taxonomy): Bacteria > Actinomycetota > Thermoleophilia > Gaiellales > Gaiellaceae > DATBLE01. The sequence goes on from CAWJCM010000004.1 coordinate 155,079, forward strand.
GTCGGTGGGCATCCCCTCGTCGACCAGCTCCTTCACCCGGCTGAGGATGAAGACGTGGTAGTCCATCGAGAGCCCGAACAGGATCACGAACATGAACAGCGGCAGCCACGAGGTGATCGCCCCGTTCGAGTGGAAGCCGAGGATCCCCTCTGCCCAGCTGTGCTGGAAGACGAGCACCAGCAGGCCGTAGGCGGCACCCACCGAGAGCAGGTTGAGCAGCACCGCCTTGATCGGGATCACGATCGAGCGGAACGTGACCAGCAGCAGCAGGAAGCAGAGCAGGAGCACGAACGCGAACACGAGCGGGGCATGCGACTTCATCTGCTCGTTGAAGTCGTGCGTTCCCGCCGTCTCTCCGGTCACGGCGGCCTTCACCCCCGACACGGTCCCGAGCGTCGACGGGATCACCTGCTTCCGGAGCGTCGCCAGCGCCGTGACGGACGCGCCGTTCGAGCCGTTGCCCTGCATCGCGATCGAGACCGTCTCGATGGTCTTCTTCGAGTTCACCTCGGTCGAGATCGGCTGGAACATCTGCCCGCTGGCGAGTGCGCGCTGCTTCAGCCGGCCGATCGCCTCCTGCACGCGCGGCGTCGTGACGTCGCGGGCAGAGACGACCACCTTCGCCGGGGACTGGGCTCCCGGGAACGCGCGCTGGATCGACTCGTAGGTCCGGACGATCGGCAGCGACTTGGGCAGGTCGGTGAAGCTCGGCAGCTGCGTGTGCAGCGTCAGCGCCGGGACGGCCAGCGCGACCAGCGCGCCGCCGGAGAGGACCGCCGCGATCGCCGGCCGCCTCATCACGCCGTCGAGCACGAAGCCCCAGAGCCGCGACTCGCGCGCGCGGTTGCGCCCGAGGAACGGGATCCGGCCCTTGTCGACGCGGTGCTCGAGCTTCCCGAGCAGCGCCGGCAGGATCGACAGCGAGCCGATCAGTGCGACCGCGACCATCAGCATCGCGCCGACCGCGATCGAGGTGAACACCGCGTTGCCGGTGAACAGCATCCCGGCCATTGCGATCAGCACGGTCAGGCCCGAGATCAGGATCGCGTGGCCGGATGTGCGGGAGGTCTTCAGCAACGCCTCCTTCGGCGAGAGCCCTCGCGCCCGTTCCTCACGCTCGCGGCGGAGGTAGAAGAGCGAGTAGTCGACGCCGACCGCCATTCCGATCAGCAGGATCACGGACTTGGTCGGGTCGCCGGCCGCGACCACGTGGCTGGCGAGCGCGGACAACCCGATCGTCGCGAGCACGCCCGAGAAGGCGAGCAGCACCGGCAGGCCCGCGGCGACGAGCGCGCCGAAGGCGACCAGCAGGATGATCAGCGTGACCGGCAGCGACGAGTATTCGGCCCGCTGGAAGTCCTTGTTCAGGGTGTCGTTCAGCTCGTGGTTGGCGCTGGCGAGGCCGAATTCGGCGACGGTGAAGCCGTCGTGCCGGTCCTGCGCCTTCGCGACCGCGTCCAGGATCGGCTGGACCTTCTTGTCGGCCTTGTCCTGGTCGCCCGCGATCTCGAACTGGACGAGCGCCGAGCGGCGGTCGCTCGAGATCTGGCCACTGTTCCCGGGGGCGAGCGGCGAGCGGACGTTCTGGACGTTCGGTAGCGCCGAGACCGTCCGGTCGACGTCCTCCACCGCGGAGCGGAACTGCGGATCGGAGAGCGTCTGGGTCTTCGATTCGACGAGCACGCTCTCGCCCGCGCGGTTCGGGAAGCCGGCGTCGCGCAGCATCGTCTCCGCCGTCTTCGTCTCGCCGGCGGCGGTGTCGGCCTCCTTCAGCATCTTCGTTCCCGCGACCGACCCCAGGGCGACTGCGACCACGCAGAAGGCGATCCAGCCGAAGAGGGCGGTCTTCCAGTGGCCGGCGCTCCAGCGGCCGGCGCGAGCTGCGACGTTGAATCTCATCGCGCCTCCTCCTCTCAGTTGCGTTCTCAGCAGGCTGCCTATCGGCGGCGGCGCCCGGAATGGGGAGAGCCACCGTGTGGGGGTGCGGCTACCCCTACCTCTGAGGCGCTCGGAGGGGCGCCGGGGCCGGCGTTCGAACGCCACGGCATCGAGGGGATCGACCACGACCGCCCGCCCCGGACGCCGGAGGAGGCGCTGCAGGCGCTGCTGGACGGCAACCGGCGGTACCTCTCCGGCGCGATCAGATCGGCCGACTACAGCCGGCTGGGCGACCGGATTGCCGAGACTCAGGCCCCGTTCGCGGCGATCGTCACCTGCGCCGACTCCCGCCTCTCCGCGCCCGTCATCTTCGATCTCGGGCTGTCGTCGAGCCTGTGAAGGCGCTGCCCGAGCAGAGCCGCACGCTGGAGCGGGCGATCGTCGCGAACGCGAGAGCGCAGGCGGCGAGGATGGCCGCGGCGGAGCCGATCGTGCGGCCCGCGGTCGAGGCCGGGCGAGTTCGCGTCGTGGCCGCCGTCTACGACATCGGCAGCGGCCGAGTGGCCGTGTTCTGAGCCGGCTGCTCGTGGCTGCTCGGCCGCGTGGGGAATAGTTCACGTGTGAACCTCGCCCTCGCTCTGGCCGCAACGCTCCTCTCCTCGTGCGCGCTCAACGTCGGCTACCTGCTCGAGCACGAGGCGGTTGGGCAGATGCCGCAGCTCTCGATCAGATCTCCGTTCGCGTCGCTGCGCCACCTGCTCGGCAGCCGGCATTGGCTGATCGGTTTCTCGATCGAGGCATGCGGCTGGGCACTCTTCGTGCTGGCGCTCTCGCTCGCGCCGCTCTCCCTCGTCCAGGCCACGGCCGCCGGGGGCATCGGCATCCTCGCGGTGCTGGTCTCACGCGTGACGAACGAGCCGCTCTCGAAGCACGAGCAGCTCGGCGTGGCGATCGCGGTCGGCGGGCTGGTACTGCTCGGGATCTCACTGGCGGGCGGGCACGGCGAGGGCGGCGGCGCCGGCTACCTCACGGTCGGACTGTGGATCGGCGCGTCCGCGGTCGCCGCGTTCTTCTCCGTCCGGGTGCTGAGCGGCCGGATCGGCGCCGCCCCTGCCTACGGCGTGGCTGCCGGCCTTCTGTTCGCGGCCGGCGACATCTCGACGAAGGCGGCGGTCGAGGCGGCCGACAGCCACCTCGCCTTCATCGCCGCCCTGATCGGTGCGTACGCGTTCGGGACGCTCGTCCTCCAGGCGGGCTTCCAGCGTGGCAGCGCCCTGACCACTGCGGGAATCGCGACCCTGCTGACGAACGCACTGCCGATCGTCGCCGGGATGACCATCTTCGGCGAGCCGCTACCGAGAGGCTGGCTCGGCGCGGTGCGGATCGCCGCCTTCGCCTGCGTGGTCGTCGGGGCCGTGTTCCTCGGCGAGCGGAGGCACCCCAGCACGCCCGGCGAGGCTCCTGCGCCGGGCCGCCGGCCGCCGGCCCCCAAGAAACCCGTGGGCGGGGCCGAGAGCCACGGCCCGGCCTGAACCAGCCGCGAGGCTCGCCGGTTCCGCCACGCGGCCGTTCCAGACGAGCACACCGTCGTCAGCGCCAGCCCTCACGCGGCCACCCGCTCCGTCGCCTGCTCGAGCAGGCGACGGCCGTCGCGTGCCTCCTGCTCGGCCGCCCGCTCCGTGACGATGTGCCGCACGACGCGCTCCGCGTCCCGGCCCGCCCCACCGATCAGCATCGACGCGAACGAGTGCAGGAAGGGGATCCCGACCACGTACAGCCCCGGCGACGAGGAGACCACGCCGCGGTACTGCACCGGATAGCCGTCCTCGCCGAGCTCGAACGGGAACCGCATCCACGAGTAGTCGGGCCGGAACCCGGTGCACCAGACAACGTTGGCGACGTCGAGCACGCGCCCGTCGTCGAGCACCGGCCGTCCGTCCTGGACGCCGACCGTCCGCGCGAGCACGCGCTCGACGCCCGCCTTCCGCAGGTCGCTGCGCCGATACCGGAGCAGCGGCGCCCCGCCGTGGCGGAGGTGCGGGCCTGCTTTCCGGCCGATCGGCGTGTCGGCGGTGATGACGTGTGTACCGGCCAGGAACAGCCCGCGGAAGAGGAGGCGGCCGCGGCGGCTCTCGACCGAAACCGGCAGCTGCCCGGTGTCCTTCCCCGACAGGATCACCTCGTGCTCCGAGGCCGCCTCGAATGCGACGTCCGCGCCGGAGTGGCTCGCGCCGACGACCAGCACCGGCCCGGGCTGCAGCTGTGAGAGGTTGCGGTAGTCGCTCGAGTGGAGCTGCGTGATGCCGGGGTCGAGCTCGCCCGCGAACGCAGGCGTGTGGGGCTTCTGGAAGACGCCCGTCGCGAGCACGACGTTGTCCGCCTCGAACCGCAGGTCGCCTGCGGTGGCCACGTAGCGGCCGTCCTCCTTCGCGAGCCCGTCGACCGCCGTGCCGCTGCGTACGGGCAGCTCGAACCGGGCGGCATACGCCTCGAGGTAGTCACCCATCTCGTCTTTGGTCGGGTAGGCGGTCGAGCGCGCTGGGAAGCGCATCCCCGGCAGGGCGTCGCGGCTCGCGGGCGAGTAGAGCCTCAGCGAGTCCCATCGTGCCCGCCAGTTGTCGCCGACGCGCTCGCCGGCGTCGAGGATCACGAACGACCGGCCCTGCCGCTGCAGGTGGTAGCCGACCGCCAGGCCGGCCTGGCCGCCTCCGATCACGATCGTGCCGTACTGCTGTCGCGTTGCCATCGTCCTCTCTCCTTTCGTTGTTCGACGAGGCAACGGTAGGTCGGCGCGCGGGTCGGCGCATCGCCGCGATCGGCCATCTTGCAGGCCGCAGCACAGTGGTCATTTCTGACCAGCGGCGCTTCAGACGAGGTCGTGCTCGAACGCGAAGGCGGTCGCCGCCGCGCGCGAGGAGAGGCGGAGCTTGCGGTAGATGTTCTGCACGTGGCGGGCGACCGTGTGCTCGCTGATCACCAGCTCGGCGGCGATCTGGCGGTTGCTCTTCCCGGCGGCGACGAGGCGGAGCACCTCCAGCTCCCGACCGGAAAGGCCGTGCGAGTCGCCGCTCGCCCGGGGCTCGACGCGCGCCAGGTCGGGCACGGCCCCGAGCTGCCGGAAGATCGCGCAGGCTGCCTCCAGCTCGAGCAGCGCCGCCTCTCCGTCGCCGAGCTCGGAGCACGCTCGGGCCAGAAGCGCGCGTGTCCGCGCCACCTCGTACGGCGCGTCGAGCTCGAGCCAGGTCTGGTGCGCCTCGCGCAGGGCGACGAGCGCGGCGTGCGCATTCCCCCGGGCGAGCGCGACCGCCCCGTGCGAGTACGCGACCATCGCTGCGAGCATCGCGCTCTCGTAGCGCCCGGCGAGCTCCTCCAGCTCGCCGCAGGCTTTCTGCGCCTCCTCGATCTCGCCGGCCTCGAGCGCGATCTCGACGTACGCCGGAAGCAGCGCAGCCCGTTTCAGCGGCTCGGCGATCTCCGCCGAGGCCCTGCGGATCGCCGCCAGCGCCACGTCGCGGTTCCCCTGGGCGAGCCGGAGCTGGGCAAGCCCGGGCTGCGGCTCCCAGCCGAAGCCGCTCGCCTCGCGGTAGGCCGCCTCGGCCGCAGCGAACTCGCCGCGCAGCCGCAGGAGCTCGGCCCGGCGGTAGTAGGCGATGCCCGCCGCGGCGTTCTGGGTCTCGATCATCCGCCGGCACGCGCGGCCGGCTTCTTCGAGGGCATCCGACCACGAGCCGCCGAGCTGCAGGATCTCGGCGCGATGGATCCGGCAGCGGCCGGTGAACGCGACGAGGTCGGGCTGCTCGTCCGCCCAGGCGCTCAGGGCCCGTGTCCACTCCCGTGCACGGCCCACCTCGAAGACCTGCTGGCAAGCGAGGATCACGCCGCAGTAGACGATTCCGAGCACGAACGGCGTGAGGTCGCTCGTGGTCGCAGTCACCATCGCCTCGTCGAGGAGCTCGAATCCCTCGCCGACGCGGCCGGCCTTCACGAGCATCGTTCCCTGCGCATTGAGGCTCATCGAGAGGAGATCGCGGTCGCCGAAGCGCTCCGCGAGGGCGGCTGCCTCGCCTGCGAGGGCGGCGGCCGCCTCGAAGTCGCCTGCCGCTTCGTGCCGGAACACTGCCGGGATCATCAGGTACCCCTGCTCGACCGAGTCCCCGGGCTGCCGTTCGAGCAGCCGCTGCGCGCGCCCCAGCCAGCCGTTGGCCGGTGCGATCGCCCCGCGAAAATTGAGGTTCATCCCGATCCAGGTCGCCGCACGGACGGCACGCCGCGTCTCTCCTTGCTCGAGGTAGTGGTGGTGCGCGCGCTCGAGGATCGCGATCGCCTCCTCGTCGCGGCCGAGCATCAGCTTGGCCATGGCCAGGAGCTCCAGGTCGCCGGCCTCGAGCGCGGCGTCGGCGTCTGCGCGGGAAAAGGCGTCGTGGGCCTCGAGCCAGGCGCGCCGGGCGTAGGCGACGCGCGCACGATCCAGCGCTGCGGTGGCGGTGCCGTCCATCGTCGGGAATTGTCCATGATGAGGCGTGCTCGACCTGACCCCGCCTCGCGACGAGCTCGATCCGATCGAGGTCGCATCGCGCGACGAGATCCAGGCGCTCCAGCTCGAGCGCCTGCGCTGGTCGCTTCGCCACGCGTACGACAACGTCGAGCTATACCGGCGCCGGTTCGACGAGGCCGGCGTCCACCCGGACGACTGCCGCAGCCTCGGGGACCTCGCCGGGTTTCCGTTCACGACCAAATCGGAGCTGCGGGAGAGCTACCCGTTCGAGATGTTCGCCGTGCCGCTCGACCAGGTCGTGCGGATCCACGCCTCCAGCGGGACGACCGGACAGCCGACGGTCGTCGGCTACACGGCGCGCGACGTCAAGACGTGGGCAGACGTGGTCGCGAGGTCGATCCGCGCCGCCGGCGGCCGCCCCGGCGACCGTGTCCACGTCGCCTACGGCTACGGGCTCTTCACCGGCGGCCTCGGGGCGCACTACGGCGCCGAGCGGCTCGGCTGCACGGTGATCCCGGTGTCGGGCGGGATGACCGAGCGCCAGGTCCGGCTGATCGTCGATCTCAAGCCAGACGTGATCATGGTCACGCCCTCGTACATGCTCGCGATCGTCGACGAGCTCGAGCGGAAGGGCGTCGACCCGCGCTCGACGTCGCTGAAGGTCGGGATCTTCGGCGCCGAGCCGTGGACCGAGGAGATGCGCGCCGAGCTGGAGCGGCGGCTCGACATGCACGCCGTCGACATCTACGGCCTCTCCGAGGTGATCGGGCCGGGCGTCGCCAACGAGTGTGTGGAGACGAAGGACGGCCTGCACGTCTGGGAGGACCACTTCTACCCGGAGGTGGTCGACCCGGAGGCGGGCCACGTGCTGCCCGACGGCGACCGAGGCGAGCTCGTCTTCACCTCGCTGACGAAGGAGGCACTGCCGATCGTCCGCTACCGGACGCGCGACCTGACCCGGCTCCTGCCGGGCACGGCGCGGACGATGCGGCGCATGGAGAGGGTCACCGGCAGGAGCGACGACATGCTGATCGTCCGAGGCGTCAACCTGTTCCCGACGCAGGTCGAGGAGCTGATCCTGCGGGTGCCCGGTCTCGCGCCGCACTTCCAGCTCGTGCTCTCGCGGCCGAAGCGGCTCGACGAGCTGACCGTTCGCGTCGAGGCGCGTCCCGACGCCGCCTCGGCCGGCGAGCGGCTGCGCTCCGAGCAGGCGCTCGCCGGCCTGATCAGGGAGACGATCGGCGTCACCGCCGCCGTCGACGTGGTCGAGCCCGACCTGATCGAGCGCTCCGTGGGCAAGGCACAACGCGTGCTCGACCTGCGCCCGGGCTAGAAGGGCACGGCTTACCTGCCTTTTACCGCGCCCTGACCCCGGGGTGACGGCCGTCGACGACAACACCCGGGTCAAGCGACTCGACAGGAGGTATCCCGTGCGAGCCAAGCTGCTGCTCATTGTCGCCGTCGGGGCCGGCGTGCTCGTCGCCGCCGCGTCGGCCGCCAGCCTCGATCTCCTCCGCGGCACCAGGGGCGCCGACAACCTGAACGGCACCGACGGGCCCGATCTGATCTACGGCTACCAGGGAAGCGACATCATCCGCGCCCACGGCGGCAACGACCTGGTGTGGGGCGGCCAGGGCAACGACGTCATCCGCGGCGGCCCCGGCAACGACGTGATCTACGGCGGACCGGACAACGACGTGATCTGGCCCGGCGCCGGCGCCGACGTCCAGTACGGCGGGCAGGGCAACGACGTCCTGCACGCGCTGGCGAACGACAACCAGCCGGACATCCTCGACTGCGGGCCCGGCTACGACGTCGCCTACGTGATCGAACACGACCCAGTCCGCTTCCGGGGCTGCGAGCAGATCATCCGGCTGACGCCGGAGCAGGCGGCCGCCCAGGCTGCGGCCAACGACGACAACAGCTAGATCCGCCGATGCCGTGTGCGGCCCGGGCGGAGTCGGCCGCCCGGGCCGCCACGCTGTCACCGCACGTGCACCGCCCTGCTACCCAGGTCTAGTTTCCGGCGGTGAGGGTATGGGCCGACCGGAATCGAGCACAAGGGAGGGCTCATGCGGACATCAGGACGTCTGCTGGTGGCGCTTGCCGTCACCGTCGTCGCGGCCGCCGTCGTGGCGGTCGCCGCGTTCGCCTCGAGCGGGCGCCAGCACCGCTCGGCGGCGACGACCTGTCAGCTGTCGGCGAACGGCAACATCAAGCACCTCGTCTACATCCAGTTCGACAACACCCACTTCAACCGCGACCGCCCCAACGTGGCCTCGGATCTCGAGCAGATGCCGCACCTGCTCGACTTCCTCACCTCGAAGGGGACGCTCTTCACCAACGACCACACGATCCTGATCTCGCACACCGCAGGCGGGATCCTGTCCTCGCTGACCGGCCTCTACCCGGACCGCAACGGGGCGACGGTCTCGAACAGCTACGGGTACTTCACCCCGGCCGGCGTGCCGGCATTCACGTCGGCGTTCAAGTACTGGACGAGCCCCGTCGACGGCGCGGACGACTCCCGCCCGAACATGATCACCGACACGGGCAAGACGACTCCGGCGCCGTGGGTGCCGTTCACGCGCGCCGGCTGCGACGTCGGCGGCGTCGGCACCGCGAACATCGAGCTCGAGAACAACGCGATCACCCCCGGCGGCGACATCTACAACGTCTACGGGCCGAACTCGCCGGAGGCGGCCGAGCCGGCCGCGCTCAGAACCACCGACTTCGTCGGGATCGCCATCCACTGCGCCCAGGCAGCCTCGAGCAAGTGCGCCGGCAATGCCAACGTGAGGAGCGATGCGCTTCCGGACGAGCCCGGCGGCTACTCGGGCTTCCAGGCGCTGTTCGGCGCCAGGTACGTCGACCCCGCCGTCACCGGCGGCAACCCATGCGTGAACGACACCTCGGGGCAGCCGGTCCAGGACCCGTCCGGCAACTGCGGGTTCCCCGGCTTCGACGGGATGCTGGCGAAGAACTCGCTCGGCTACGTCGAGCAGATGCAGGAGAGCGGCGTCCCCGTCACCTACGCCTACATCTCCGACGCCCACGACAACCACACGCTCTTCCGAGCGTCCGGACCGGGCGAGTCGGACTACGAGCAGCAGCTCTCCGATTACGACCAGGCCTTCGCGTCCTTCTTCCAGGGCCTCGCCGCACACGGGATCGACAAGAGCAACACGCTCTTCGTCGTCACCGTCGACGAGGGCGATCACTACGCGGGCGGCGTCTCCAGCGACGGCACCTGGAGCCACACGTTCTGCAACGTCAGCGCCGGTGACACCTGCCCGGCGAACCAGATCGGCGAGGTCAACCTGAACCTCAACTCGGTGCTCCCCACCGGGTACACGCCGCCTGACTACTCGTTGCACTTCGACTCGGCGCCTACCGCCTACGTGAACGGCAATCCGGCAAGGACCGATCCCGTGCTCCGGGGGCTCGAGCAGAACGTCGCTGCCGCCAAGGCGGTCGATCCGTATGTCAGCCCGACGCCGAAGCCAATCACCAAGGCCCTCGTGGACTCCGTCGGGGAGAAGGCGCTGCACATGGTCAACGCCGACCCGCAGCGCACCCCCAGCTTCACGCTGTTCGCGAACCCGGACTACTTCGTGAAGACCTCGGACACGAACTGCCCCGATGCGGCGCACAGCGTGGCGAACTGCATCGACTACCACTTCGCCTGGAGTCACGGCGACATCCAGCAGGACATCGCCAACACGTGGGTCGGCTTCGTCGGCCCCGGCATCCGGGAAGGTGGAATCGACGGCAGCACGTGGACCGACCACACCAACGTCCGGCCCACGATCCTCGCCCTGCTCGGCCAGAAGGACGACTATGTCCAGGACGGCCGTGTGCTGATCGAGGGGTTGACCACCCAGGCGACGCCGCACTCGCTGATCGCGCACCGCGAGACCGTCCGCCGGCTGGGCGCGGTCTACGAGCAGCTGAACGCGCCGTTCGGCTCGTTCGGCGAGAGCATCGCCAAGGCTTCTACGAACGCCCTGGCAAGCACCGACCAGAGGCGGTACGAGCTGATCGAGACGGCGATCGCCGGTCTTACCGCGCGCCGCGACGCCCTGGCGCACCAGATCAGGGACGGCCTCAACGCGGCCGCGTTCGACGGCCGGCCCCTGAACGAGCTTCAGGCGATCGGCTGGATCGTGCAGTCGCAGGCGCTGATCGCCCTCGCGCACGCGCTCGGCTCGATCTAGCCGGCCGGGCATGCGGGGAGCCCGCCCGGTGCGGGCGGGCTCCCCGCTTCGACGTTCCCGCCCGCCGTCTGGCAAGCTCCTGTACCGCTTGCCCGTGACCGACGCACTCGACTCCACGCTCACGCTCCGCCTCCGCGAGGTCCTCGCCAGCGGCGACACGACGGAGGCGGACCTGCGCGAGCTGACCGAGGAGGTGGGCACGCAGGTACGCCTGCTCCGGGGTCAGCTGCGCGGGAGCGAGCAGAGGCTCCGCGCGCTGAACGCCGACCCGGCCAGCCCGATCGCCGACATCGCCGACGAGCTCCGCCGGGTGGAGACGCTCCGGCCGCGCCTCCGCGAGGCGCGCGAGCTCTCCCGCCGGCTGGACGAGCGGGCGCGCGAGCTCCGCACCGCCTGGCTGCTCCGGCAGGCGGAAGTCCGCAAGGCGACGAGCTGAGCGGGGCCCGGACGGGCCGGACCCCGCTCGAGTCACGCAGTCTGCAGCGCGGCGAGATTCTTGCCGACGATCGCCATCGTCTGCTCGTACACGCCGGTCGGGCTGAACTCGACGAGCTCCGTGTCGGCGGCGACCACCGGCACGTGGCCGGGCGGCGCGTAGTAGGCATCCCCGGTCTCGTATGTCTCCTCGTGGTCGGCGTACTTGAAGGTGACCACGCCTTGGATGACGTAGCCCCAGTGCGGGCTCTGGCAGCGGTCGTCGGGCAGGCCGCGGAAGAGCGGTGTCCCGTCGGCGTCCTCGCGGAACGTCTCGAAGCAGACCGTGTACTCGCCGAGGTCGCCGTAGTGGCCCTCCATCACCCCATGGTCCTGGGAGCGGGAGGCGGTGGACTTGGATGCCTTCGGCATCAGGGCTCCTTTCGCGTGATGGACACCATGTCCAGACACAATGTCTAGTAACATGTCGGAGTGTTACACATCGTCGGACGCGGCGTCTAGACTTTCTGTGCATGAGCCCTATCCGTGCATACCGTCCACGCCGGAGCGCGCAATCGACGGGCACGCGTGAGCGAATCGTCGCTGCCGTCGGCGAGTTGCTCGAGGAGGGCACGTTCCACGAGGCGACGGTGGAGGAGGTCGCAGACCGCGCCGGTGTCGCGCGGGCGACGCTGTACCAGCATTTCGGTTCGCGGCTCGGCCTCGTCGACGCGCTCTGCGAGACCATCGCGGAGAGCCCCGAGCTGCACGCCGCCAAGGGCGCCGGCGAGCTGGAGGATCCGAACGTTGCCCTGGGCGAGCTGGTGGGGAGCTCCGTTCGGTTCTGGGCCGCGCACGAGCGGCTGCTCGCGCCGCTCTACGGCGTGGTCGCGGTCGACCCGGCCGCCGCGCGGCTTGTCGAACGGCAGCGTCGCGACCGCACGAGCGTGCTCGCCCGGTTCGCCAGGCGCCTGCACCGCGAGCGCCGCCTGGCCGCGGGCACGGGCGAGCAGCGTGCGCTCGCGCTGCTGCTCGTCCTGACCAGCTTCGAGACGTACCTCGAGCTACGGCGTCACGCGGGCCTGCCCGAGCGCGAGGTCGTGCGCACCCTGCACGGCTGGGCCCGAATGCAGCTACTCGCGCGCTCCTAGGCGACCGTCTGCACGAGGAGCCTGCCTCGGCTCAGAAACGCGCATCGCGGAGGGCGGTCGCGCAGGCGTCGTCCGGTTGCGTGCCGATCCGCGGGATCACCGCCCGGAGCAACGCGCGCAAACGCTCGTTGTTCTCGGCGAACACGCGGACGACCTCCTCCTGGCTGACCGGCTCGCCGCCCTCGACCCCGACGTCGTAGTCCGTGATCATCGAGACGTTCGCGTAGCAGAGCTCGAGCTCTCGCGCGAGGTGACCCTCCGGGTACGCAGTCATGTTGACCACATCCCAGCCCATGGCCGAGAACCAGCGGGATTCCGCACGGGTGGAGAAGCGGGGCCCCTGGATGGTGACGACCGTGCCCCGCTCGCGGACGGGGATTCCGAGCTCGAGCGCCGCCTCGTAGAGGACGGCGCGGAGGTCGGCGCAGTACGGGTCGGCGGCGGAGACGTGCGTCGTCTCGGGGCCGTCGTAGAAGGTGTCGGGCCGCCCGCTCGTCCGGTCGACGTACTGGTCGCAGAGGACGAATTCACCCAGGCGCAGGTCGGGGTGGAGCGCGCCGGAGGCGTTCGGCCCGAGCAGCCGTCGCACGCCGACCTCGCGCAGCGCCCAGACGTTGGCGCGGTAGGGGATGCGGTGGGGGGGCAGCTCGTGCCGGCGTCCGTGGCGTGGCAGGAATGCGACCCGGGTGCCGTCCACCTCGCCGAGGGCGATCGGCGCGGACGGCGTACCGTACGGCGTGTCGACCTCGACCTCCTCGACGTCGTCGAGGAAGGTGTAGAAGCCGGAGCCGCCGATGATCCCGATCACGACGAGCCTTCGAGATAGGGGGCGGCGAGCAGGATCGCGAGCGCGGTCTGCCCCTCCTGGAAGCCACCGGCCCGGGCCCGCTCGATCGCCTCCGCGACCGGCAGGCGCACCAACGAGACGTCCTCGTCTGCGTCCGGGCGGGCCACGTCGACGACGACCCCGGTGGCGAGGAACGCGTCCGAGCGCAGGCTGACGTGCGCGCTCGACGAGTAGAACGTGGTCAGATGGCGCCAGCGCACCGCCTGCCCGCCGACCTCCTCGGCGAGCTCCCGCTGGGCGGCCTCGAGCGCGCTCTCCCCGTCCTCGACCGAGCCGGCGGGCACCTCGAGCGTCCAGTCGCGAACCGGATGGCGGTACTGCCGCACGAGCAGCAGCTCTCCGTCCGGCGTCACCGGGACGACGAAGGCGGCCCGCGGCGTCGCCAGGTACGTGTATGCGGTCGTGCGTCCGTTGCCGAGGGAGAGAGTGTCCGAGACGACGGCGCGCCAGGGCGAGCCGGCGAGCAGCTCGCTCGCGAGCAGCCGTGCGGGCGGAGGCCCGGGGATCTCGAGCCGCTCGAGCGCCGCCCGGGTGAGCGGTGGTAGCCGCTCGGGGTCGTGCGCGAGCACGGCGAGGTCGACGGCCGTGTCCACGTCCCGCCATTCGGCGACCTCGGCGACGCGGAGGCCGGCCTCCTCGCAGCGCCGGCGGGTGACGGCCAGCACGGCCGGCGTCGACCAGGGGATCTCGTGGAACGGCTCGTCGTGCGGCTCGCGCATCGCGATCAGCCAGTAGCCGCCGTCGGCTGCGGGGCCGAGGACGACATCGGCTCCGTTGCGAAGCTCGCCGAACGCCTGCGTGATCGCGCCGGCCGGCACGCCGGGAATGTCGGAGGAGACGATCGCCGTCGGCCCGCGGGGCAGCCGGCGGGCGAGGCCGAGCCGGAGGGCATCGTGCAGACCGCGCCCCTCCTGGAGGAGCAGCTCGGCGCCGGGCCCGGCGAGCGCGGCGAGCTCGGCCTGCTCGTCGCTGTGCGCGTGCAGGAGCGCGACGGCGTCGGCTTCCGCGCGGCAGCCCGCGAGCGTGTCCAGCAGCAACGCCCGCTGCAGCGCCACCGCCTCGGTCAGCTCGAGCGGCGGCACGAGGCGCGTCTTGGTCCGGTTCGGCGCGGGCGCCTTGGCGACGACGAGCACCTGGTTCATGCGTACCGGATCACCACCGCGAGCATCCGGGCTCCCGCCTGAGCCGAGGGCCAGAGCCGGCCGGCGATCTTCGACTCGCCGCCGCGTCGCCTGCGCGAGCGCACCGCGACCTCGAAGACGGGGAGCCGGGCGCGCGCGCACTTGACGATCATCTCGGTCGGCCAGCCGTACGTCATCTCGCGCAGGGCGAGGCCCTCGAGGACGTCGCGGCGGATCGCGCGGAGCGGCGGAATGTCGCGCAGGCGAAGTCCGAAGAACAGTCGGACGAGCCAGGCGACGAGCCGGTTGCCGGCCCGCTGGTGCGGGAGCAGCGCGCCCGGTTCGAGGTCGACGCGGGCGCCGAGCGCGAGCGCGGCGTCGCCGGCGAGGATCGGCGTGAGCATCCGCGCGATGAAGGCGGGATCGTCGCTGCCGTCGCCGTCGAGAAAGACGACCACGTCGGCGTCGCAGGCGGCCGCGCCGACGGCGCAGGCGCGGCCGTACCCGCGCCGCCGCTCGACCACCACCCGGGCGCCTGCCCGCTCCGCAGCAGCGACCGTGCCGTCGGTCGAGCCCCCGTCGACGACGACGACCTCGTCCAGGAGCGCGGCCGGCAGCTCGGCGAGCAGCCCGGGCAGAGCCTCCTCCTCGTTCACGGCCGGGATCACGGCCGCCACCGTCGGGCGCGCCGGCAGCGGCTCGAGCTCGACGATCGCGCGGGGTCGCCTGCGGGTGAGCACGAGCACCGCGGCAGCCGCGACCGGCACGAAGAGCATGGGCCGCACCCAGACCGGCAGACGCCCGTCGGCGAAGAGGTACAAGAGCGGCAGCGAGCCGGTCAGCCACAGCCAGCCCGGTGCCGCCGTGATCGCCAGCAACGGCAGCAGAGCGAGCGCGTACCACGGCTGGAGGTAGTCCTGGACGAGGAGGAGCGAGCCGAGCACGAGGAGCGTCGAGCGGGCCACCCGCTCGACCGAATCGTGCTCGCGTAAGGCGACCACGACGAGCACGAGTGCGAAGGCGCACGCGAGCAGGACGTGCGTCCACGTTCGGCCTACGAGCTGCGTGAGCGGAGGGGCGAGGCTCCCGAAGCTGAGCTCGCGGTCGAGCCGGACGACCGAGCCGAGCACGCCGCCCCCGACCGAGAGGTACGGCGCGTAGGCGAGCAGCACGAGCAGGACCGCCGGCACGAGCAAGCGCAGACGCCCGTTTCGCGCGAGCGCGGGGAGCAGGACGACCGGCGCGAACTTGACGAGCGCCCCGAACGCGACCGCCGCGCCGGCGAGGGAGAACCGACGCGCCTGCCACGCAGCGAGGAGCGCGGCGACGGCGAGCGCGACCAGTGCGTCGACGTGCCCGTTCCCCGCGATCTCGCTCACCGCCAGCGGGTGCCAGGCGTAGATCGCCACCCGCTCGGGCGGGGCACCGAGCCGCCGCAGCGTGAAGATGAGCAGCGCGACGGTCGCCGCTTCCGCGACGAGAAAGAGCCACGTCGTCGCGCGCAGGCCGCCGCCGAAGACGGCGCGCGCACCGAGGAAGCTCGCCTGCGCTCCCGGCGGATAGATCGTGTGCCACGCCGGCAGGTTGATCAGGGGCCAGATCGTCCGGTCGCGCAGAGGGCGTAACTTCGGGTCGATCGGCGTGAACCGGTACGGGTTGATGCCGTTGGCCTGCACACGCGCGTCCCAGGCGTAGCGTGCGAGGTCGGTCGACAACGGTGGTGCGGCCGCCGGCTGGAAGGCGGCAGCGCGAAGCGCGACGGCGACGAGCAGCACCAGGACGACGCCGGCGCGGCCTACCCCGAGGCCGTGCCAGCAGAGGAACGCAGCGGGCAGGAAGAGCGCGAACGCCACGAGCTGGCCGACGACCTGGGTGTCGACGTCCCGCTCCCCGCGCAGACGCAGCTCGAGCGCCACGAGCGCGATGCCCAGGCCGAGCACGGCCAACGCCCGGGCGAGGGGTGCTCGACCCTCACGAGATCGTCGAGCGACCACGCGGGCATCGAGACGACTCACCCGAAGCGTCCACACCCGACGGCTGGATGGCGGGCCGCCGGGCTCACTTGTTCGTTTCGGTCGTTTCGGTGTGGGTCTCGGTCGTCGCGGCGCCCTCCGTCGTCTCCGTGTGGGTCGCGGTCTCCGTCGTCTCCGTGTGCTTCGTGGTCGTCGCCGCGGCGCCCTCCGACGTGTCCGTGTGCGTCGCCACCGTGGGCGTCTGGCCGCCCCTGGAGCTCCCGCCGCAGCCGGCGAGCGTGACCGCGAGGGCCACGAGTACGCCCCCGAGCGCAGCGGTCTGTCTGATCGTCATCGTCTGCTTCCTCTCGATGTCGTGGGTAAACCAACCTCTGTTCGCGCCGTTGCTCGCAGGCGCGGCGGGCTCCTCCCTCGGCTGGCTGTCATCCCCGAGCCCACCGCGGCAACCGGCGCAAGCGATCGCGGTCGAGCAGCCGGCGGTCGAGCCCGAGCGTGCGGCCCGCCGAGAGCAGCGACACCGGCAGGCCGGCGATCGTCACCCGCATGGCGACCGCCACGACTTGCACGCTCCCCGACCGGGGAGCAAGCGCTCACGCTCACCTCAGGCTCCGGACGACGTCGTCGCCGACCGGGAGCTCGTCCACGATCGCGAGGAAACGGCGCAGGGCGAACGAGAGCGGAGCGATCTGCCGGCTGACGAGCAGGTCGAGGTCGGTCTGCCCCTTGCGCACCGTCGGGGCGAACGGATGCATGAACGCGCCGTCCGCGGTCAGCGTCAGCTCCGGCAGGACGTCGTGCGGGCCCAGCTCCACTCCGAGCTGCTCGACCTCGGCGCGGCCCCTCCGGACGACCGAACGGACGATGTGGTCATCGTCGGAGACGCCGAGCGAGCGGTGGAGCGCGCACAGCCGCGCCAGCTCCTCGGCCGCTTGATCCTCGACGGTGGTGGCGATCCGGACGCGGATCTCGCGTGCGAGCAGACGCGGGATCGCCTCGAGCACGCTGTCGAAGTTGCCGGGCCCTCGCAGCGCGTCGTTGTGAGCAGGGTCGTCGGAATCGAGCGAGAGCTGGAGGGCGACGTCGTGGCCTTCGAGCGCCTCGAGCTCGCGGAGGCGCCGTTCCGTGAACAGGGTCCCGTTGGTGAGCGCGACGACGGGCAGCAGCTCCGCGATCCGCCTCAGGGTGTCGGCGAAGTCGGGAAGCATGAACGTCTCTCCGCCCGTGATTCCGACGCTCGCGAAGCCGAGTTCTCTCGCCTCGCGCACGGCGCGGACCATCGTCTCGGCGTGCAGGGTGCGCCGGTCGACGATCCGCGGCGAAGACTCGGTCAGGCAGTAGACGCAGGCGAGGTTGCAGTGATAGGTGGCGTACAGCCACAGCCGGTCGCCCGCGCGGCCCGCCGCGACCGCCTGCTCGAGCTGCTCCCTCACGCCGGCGGCGGAATGTCGAAGGCGGAGCAGTACTGGTTCAGCATCGTGATCGTCCCCGCGAGCACGGTCAGCTCGATCAGCTGGTCCTGCCGGAAGTGGTCGAGTACGCGCGCGACGAGCTCGTCGTCGATCCCGTGCGGGTCGAGGGTCTGGCGGTCGACCCACTCGACGAGCGTCCGCTCCCGAGCGGGTAGGGGGGCGAGCGGGGCGTCGCTGCAGACGGCGTCGACCTGCTCGGCGGGGACGCCGGCCTCGCGTGCCACCGGCCGGTGCGCGGCGAGGCAGTAGGGGCAGCCGTTCAGTTGCGAGACCCGCAGGATCACGAGCTCCTTCGTCGGCAGGTCGAGCGAGCTCTCTCCCATCACCTGGGCGAGGAACGGCATCAGCGTCTCGAGCAGGTCGGGTGCGCTGGCGAGCGACCGGGTCAGCGGGGACGCGCCGCCGTCGGCGCGGTACCAGGCCCGGACGAGCGGGGGCGCCTCGTCCCTGGCGAGGAGCGGCAGGCGGCTAATCGTCCTTCGCCCCCTGGTCGATCCAGCGCGCGATCAGCCGGCGCTCGGCTGCGCTGAGCAGGTGCCGGCGGGAGGGGTCCGGGACGTGGGTGAGCAGGTCCGAGAGGTCGGGCCGGCCCGGCAGCACCCGTTCGAAGGCGGGCGAGAGGGGCGAGACGACGCCCACGAGCTGGCGGTAGGAGCGGCGCCGGCGCAGATCCAGGTACGGGTAGGCGATCGGATGGCAGGAGACGCACTTCGCGTCGAAGATCGGCTGGACGTCGCGACCGTAGGACACAGCCCGGGACGAGGGCTGGTGTGCGTGGCGAGACCGGGCGACGAGCGCGAGCGAGAGCGAGAGGACGGCTGCCGCGAGCGCCACGACCACCAGCACTACCCGGAGACGGTGAGGAAGCCGCTGATGTTGCACTGGTGGTCGACGGCGAGGAAGATCCAGCGGCCGGGCAGCCGGCGCGAGATCGCGCGCTTCCAGAGGCCCGGGCCGCCGTCCGGCCGGTGGAGCTCGAAGACGAGCCCCGCGTGCGGGTTGACAGCCAGCGTGTAGTTCGGGTCGAGCGCGCTCCCGGTGACGGTCATCGACAGGGCCGTCCCGGCCGTGGTGCGCACGACGTGGGGACGCGTGACGACGGGGTTCGGGATCACGCGGTTCGGCAGGCCGAAGTCGATCGTCGCGGTCTGATGGTCGTTGAGCGCGACGATCCGGGACACGTAGATCTTCTCCGGCGCGTAGGCCTTGAGCAGGTACTGCCCGACGGGAGCGTGCGGCAGCCGGTAGCGGCCCCGGGAGTCGGTGGCGGCGACGCGGTAGTGCTCCTCGCCCTCCGGCTGGTCCTGGCCGCGCAGGAGCAGCGTGACGATCGCGCCCGGAAGCGGGCGATGCCGCTGGTCCTCGACCAAGCCCTGGATGGTCGCGTTGCCCCTCGGGGTCGACGGCTCGGTGCCGGTAGGCGAGGCGCCCGGAGACCCCGGGGTCGGAACAGTCGGTCCGGCGGTCTTGCCCTGTGCGTTTCTCGCGCCCTGGCGGATCCAGGCCGCGACCAGGTCGATGTCGGCCTGCGCCATCCGGGGCGCCGCCTGGGGCATCCGGGCGCCGATCGCGGGGACGTCGCCGAGCTTCGGGTCGCCGGCGATCTTCTGGTAGAGGAAGCTTCTTTCCGGGTCGCCGGCGACCACGCGCACGAGCCGCGGGTCCTCGACCGCGCGCACTCCGACGAGCGACGCGTACTGGTGCCCGGGGCGCAGGTCGAGCGACGGGTTGACGATCGGGTGGCAGGCCGCGCAGCTGTACCTGGCGAAGACCGCCTGCACCTGCGCGAAGCGCACCGACTTCGACGGGGCCGAGCTCTTACCCGAACCCCCACAGCCGGCTGCGAGGGCGATCACGGCCCCTGCGCAGGCGATCGCGACCGTTCCCCTCCCGACGCGCAATCGCCCGTCCGGCGCCGGCTGCCGGTGAGGTGGCCCCACGCCGGGCACCTTAGTACGCGATCCCCTCGCCGCCAATGCGAGAGGCGACACTGTTCATGATTTGTTAATCGGGCGGCGAGGCAAGGGTCTCAGTCATGCCTACCGCCGCGGCTCGACTCGGTCGACCGCTATGCGCGCAACACGACCTCCAGCGACGTTCCGCTGCCGGCGACGCTGTCCAGCCGGAAGGCGCCGCCGATCGCGGCCGCGCGCGTGCGGATGTTGCGGAGGCCGTACCCGCGGCTCTCCGCCTCCTCGACGAAGCCGTCCCCGTCGTCGACGATCCGGACGACGCGCTGACCGTCGCGCAGCCCGATCAGGACCGTCGCGCGCCGCGCGTTGGCGTGGCGGCGCACGTTCGCGAGGCCCTCCTGGACGATCCGGAAGATCTCGATCTGCTCGTCGGGGCCGAGCTCGACCGCGCGCTCGATCTCCATGTCGACGTCGAGCACGCCGTCGGCGGTCAGGAACTCGACGTAGCGGTTGAGCGCCGAGTCGAACGGAGCGGAGCCGCCGGCGGACGAGAGGGCGAGGACGGCGAACCGCGCCTCCTGCTGCGCGGCGTCCGCCGCCTGCCGAAGTCGCGGCACCACGACCGCCGGGTCGGCGCCGCCGGCCAGCAGGCTCGTCTGCGTCGACACGGCGAACAGGTACTGCGCGAGGCCGTCGTGGATCTCGCGGGCGACCCGGGCCCGCTCCTCCGCGACGACGCGCCCGACCTCGGCGGCCCGGATCGCGCGCCAGACGCCGACGAGCAGGATCGCGTAGGAGAGGAGCCGCAGGAAGTCGCTCTGCGTCACGTACTCGCTCGAGAGCGGCGGTGTGAACACCGCCTGCAACTCGGCGAAGAGCCAGATCGTGGTGCAGAAGGCGAGCCAGCGGTCGAGGTCCTCTCCGTGCGCCCGGTAGCGGAGCCCGAAGCCGACGAGGGCGACCAGGCCGAGCACGGCCTGGAGCGCGACCGCGCCGGTCAGGAGGTGGGGGCGGCCGTGGGCCTGCGCGAGCAGCGGCAGCCAGTCGAGCTTGCGGCAGATCACCCATAGCGACCACAGGAACGCCGCCAGCAACGCGACGGGGAGGAGGGTGGGCACGCGGCGCGTGATCCGCCCGTTGGTGAACGGCGCCGCGGCGATCAGCGCCGCTGCGGTCAGCTTTCCGCCGATCCGCGCCCACGCCTCGGCCCGGCCGACCGACCCGCCGTCCAGCACCGGCGCGATCGCGAAGGCCAGCGTGGTCGACGCGATCACGAAGAACCCGCAGAGCAGGTAGAGGTCGAACCGCCGCCGGTCGACGCCGAAGCGGACGTAGGCGAGCACGCAGACGATCACCGAGACGAGCAGGATCGCCGTGTCGAGGAAGAGGCGCAGGCTGGGCAGGTCGTACGGTCCTCGCCGGCCCGGACTGGCGAGGAAGAGGACCAGCGCCGCGCCGAGCAGGCCGACGAGCACGACCTCGTCGCGCACCCAGGCGAGGTACTTGACACGTGGTGAGCGCATACACCTCTTGTCGGCAGGGCGGCTGCTGCCGATAAGCCCCGTATGGGGCGCCGCACGCTCGTCGTCGACGACCATCCGCTGACGCGCTCGGCGCTCGTCGACCTGCTGGAGCAGCATTCGTTCGCGGTCGTCGGCGAGGCCGCCGACGGTGTGGAGGCAGTCGAGCGTGCCCGTGAGGCGCAGCCCGACCTCGTCCTCCTCGACCTGACGATGCCGGGCGGCGGCGGGCTGGAGGCGCTGCCGAGGGTGCGGGCGGCCGCGCCCGCCTGCGAGGTCGTCGTCCTCACGGCCTCGGGCACCGAGGAGAACCTGCTCGCCGCGATCAGGGCGGGGGCCGCCGGCTACCTGCTCAAGACCGAGCCGCCCGACCGGATCGCCGAATTCCTCGAGGGCGTCGCCAACGGCGAGGCAGCGCTGTCCGGTGAGGTGGCGCGGCGGCTGCTCGATCGCGTGCGCGAGGGCGGTCGGCTCGACTCCGGCGTGCCGGACTCGATCGCGCGGGAGCTGAGCGCCCGCGAGGTCGAGGTGCTCCTGTTGCTCGACGAGCATCTGGGGACGGACGAGATTGCGAAGCGGCTGTTCATCTCCGAGCACACCGTCCGCTCGCACGTGAAGAGCCTCCTGCGCAAGCTGCGCGTCTCCTCTCGGCGGGAGGCGCTGGAGGCGCTGGCGGCGGCTCGAAGCTAGCAGGGACAGGCTTTAGCCTGTCCCTGCTGTCTCCTCGAATCACCCAGCGTGGGGGATGCCGTGGGGGATGCGACCGCCGCCGCGCGCGCCGATGATCAGTCCAGCAACGATCTTCCTTGGTGGTGGTGAGTCCATTCCTGGCTGCGAGCCGGCCCCGCGAGGGGCCGGCCGCTATTTGGAGCTAGGAGAACCCGTCGAGCGCGGCGTGCACGAGGCCCGGCAGGGTTTCCAGGTTGTAGCCGCCCTCGAGCACCGCGGCCAGGCGCGGGGCCAGCCCGCGGCAGCGGCGGGCCAGCTCGCGGAACCCGAGGCCGGTCACCTCCATCGACGCCAGCGGGTCGTCGGCGTGGGCGTCGAAGCCGGCGGAGACGATCAGCAGGTCGGGCTCGAAGCCGCGGAGCGCCGGCTCGACGATCTCCTCCAAGGCGCGGACGTACTCCTCGTTGCCCGAGCCGGCCGGTAGCGGGACGTTCACGGTGGTGTCGTTGCCCTCGCCGGGCCGGCCGGTGCCCGGATAGAACGGCCACTGGTGGAGCGACACGTAGAGCACGCTCGGGTCGTCCCAGAAGATGTCCTGCGTGCCGTTGCCGTGGTGGACGTCCCAGTCGAGGATCGCCACCCGCTCCAGTCCGTGCTCCACCTGCGCAGCCCGGGCCGCGATCGCGGCGTTGTTGAACAGGCAGAAGCCCATCGCCCGGTCGGCGGGCGCGTGGTGTCCGGGGGGGCGGACGAGCGCGAACCCACCCACGCGGGCCGCCTCGATCGCCCCGCCCGCCGCGAGCAGCGCCGCCTCGAAGCTCGTCGCGGACGCGGGCGTGTCCGCGTCCAGCCAGGTGTCGGTCTCGATCGCTCGGATGCGCGCGACGTGCTCGGGCCCGTGGCAGCGCTCGACCTGCTCGACCGACGCCGGCCCGCACTCGCGCCGGTCTCCGACCGCCTCCAGCAGCACCTCCAGCCGCCGTGCCGACTCCGGGTGATGGACGGTCGGGTGGAGGCGGGCGAGCGCCTCGTTGCTGACGACGTCCATCAGTCGGCCGCGAGCGCCTCGAGGCGGCCGGCGAGATTGCCCAGGCCCCAGGACTTTGCGAGTGAGGACGCCTCCGCCCACCTTGGCGCTTGGTCGGCGAGGGAGGGGAGAGGGGCGGAGGCGTCCATCGTCGCGATTCGCCGGTAGAGCAGCAATTCCTCCCCCTGCGCCGAGAAGCGCCCGTCCGCCAGCGCCTCGTCGAGCGAGCCGTACTGTGCGAGCAGGGCAGCTGCGGTCTTCGGGCCGATCCCGCGCGCGCCCGGCAGCTTGTCGGACGGGTCTCCGCGCAGGGCGATGAAGTCGGGCACCTGCGCCGGCTCGACGCCGTAGCGCTCGCGGACCTCGGCCGGGCCGATCCGGGCGAGCTCGGACACGCCCCTGACCGGCTGGAGGATGCTCGTCCGCGCGGAGACGAGCTGGAAGGCGTCACGGTCAGAGGTGGCGACGAGCGTCGTCCCGCCTCGCGCCTCCTCCTGGGCGACCGCCGCGGCCAGGAAGTCGTCGGCCTCGTAGCCGTCGCCCTTCGCGGCGCAGAAGCCGAGCGCATGCACGAGCTCGGGCAGCAGGTCGAGCTGCTCGACCAGCGCGTCGTCGAAGACGCGCCCGCTCTGATACGACGGAAACGCTTCGCTCCGGTAGGTCGGCACCCCGAGCGTGTCCCAGCCGACGACGACGGTGCGGGGCTGCTCCGCCTCCCAGAGCCGGAGCAGAAAGTTGGCGAAGCCGACCAGCGCGCCCGACGGCTTCCCGGTCGCGCTCTTCATCGACTTCGGCAGCGCGTGGTAGGCGCGATGGGCGAGCGAGTCGCCGTCGATCGCGAGCAGCGGCCTCATCGGCTGGCATCCAGCCGATGAGTGGGGAGGGAGCCAGAGTCCAGGCCGAGCGACGGCGTGGTCACAGCGCCTCGTACAGTGCGTAGATGCGCTCCATCAGCCGCTCGGTGGCGAGCTGGTAGGCCTGCCGCGGCGGCTTCCCGTCGAGGTCGCCGACCGGAACCGGCCCGCCGTAGGCGACCCGGAGCCTGGGTAGGCGCGAGAGCCGGTCCATGCCCTTGATCGCCGCGGGCACGAGCGGCACTCCGGCCGTGAGCGCGATCCGGGCCGAGCCGGGACGCGGCTTGTGCTCGAACTTCTTGCGCAGGCCCTTCCGCTGCCGCGTTCCCTCCGGGAACATCGCCACCACGCCGCCGCCCCGGCAGAGCTCCACGGCCGAATTGACCGCCTCGACGTCGGCTTCTCCACGGCGCACCGGGAACGCCCCACCTGCGCGCAGCGGCGGCCCGAGGATCGGGTTGAAGAGCTCGGCCTTGGCCATGAAGAGCAGCTGCCGCTTCGGCCACAGCGGCATCCCCAGCGGCCAGGGGTCGAAGTTCGAGGTGTGGTTGGCCGCGAGCACGAATCCTCCCTCCACCGGCACGTTCTCGAGACCGTGCGTGTCCAGTCGGAACAGGCCGTGCAGCACGGGCCAGGAGACGATCCCGACGAAGTTGTAGAGAGGCGTGGGCATGGCGCGGCCCTCAGTATTGCCGTGCGACGAGTTCGTGACGTTCCTCTGCGACGCTTGACCTCGGCGCTAACGTGTTCGCCCGATATGCCCAAGAAACTGGTCATCGTCGAGTCGCCCGCCAAGGCGAAGACCATCGCCGGCTACCTCGGCTCCGGATTCGTGGTCGAATCCAGCATCGGCCACATCCGCGACCTGCCGGAGCGCGCGTCCGACATCCCGAAGGAGAAACGGGAACGCTACGGCGCGCTCGGCGTCGCGATCGACGACGGGTTCGAGCCCTACTACGTAGTCGACCCGGACAAGAAGCGCGTGGTCGCCGACCTCAAGAAGAAGCTGAAGGACGCCGACGAGCTCCTGCTCGCGACGGACGAGGACCGCGAGGGCGAGGCGATCGCCTGGCATCTGCTGAAAGTCCTCAAGCCGGATTCGCTGAAGCCGAAGGTGCCGTATCGGCGGATGGTCTTCCACGAGATCACCAAGGGCGCGATCGAGCACGCGCTCGCCAACCCGCGAGCCGTCGACGAGGCGCTGGTCGACTCCCAGGAGACGCGGCGCATCCTCGATCGGCTCTACGGCTACGAGGTCTCGCCCGTCCTCTGGAAGAAGGTGATGCCGCGCCTGTCGGCCGGCCGCGTCCAATCGGTCGCCACCCGCCTCGTGGTCGAGCGTGAACGGGAGCGGATGGAGTTCGTCTCCGCGGCCTACTGGGACATCGAGGGCACCTTCGACCCGGGCCGTTTCACCGCCAAGCTGGTCGCCGTGGACGGTGCGCGGATCGCCCAGGGCCGCGACTTCGGTCCCGACGGACGACTCAAGGGACAGGGCCGGCAGCTGACCGGCGACGACGCACGCGGGCTCGCCGGACGTCTCCAGGGCGCCCAGTTCGCGGTCCGGTCCGTGGACGAAAAGCCGTACACGAAGCGGCCGGCGCCCCCGTTCATGACCTCGACGCTCCAGCAGGAGGCGAGCCGCAAGCTCCGTTTCTCGGCACAGACGACCATGCGTGTCGCCCAGCGCCTGTACGAGCGCGGCTACATCACCTACATGCGCACCGACTCCACGACGCTGTCGAAGACGGCGCTCGACGCCGCCCGGAGGCAGGCGCGCGAGCGGTACGGCGACGACTACGTCCCCGCCTCGCCGCGGCAGTACGACCGCAAGGTGAAGAACGCGCAGGAGGCGCACGAGGCGATCCGTCCCGCCGGTGAGCGTTTCCGCCTTCCGGACGACGTCAAGGGCGAGCTCGACCGCGACGAGCAGGGGCTGTACGAACTCGTCTGGATGCGGACGGTCGCCTCCCAGATGGCCGACGCGCGCGGGCAGACGGTGTCGCTGCGGCTCGAAGCGACGTCCTCCACCGGTGAAAAGGCGGAGTTCGGCGCGAGTGGAACCGTGATCACGTTCCGCGGCTTCCTCGCCGCCTACGAGGAGGGCCGCGATGACGAGCCCACCGACGACGAGGAACGGCGGTTGCCGCAGCTGAGCACGGGCGACCCGGTGAAGGCGCTCGGCCTGGAGCCGCAGGGCCACGAGACGTCACCCCCGGCGCGCTACACCGAGCCGACGCTGGTGAGGGCGCTCGAAGAGCGCGGGATCGGCCGGCCGTCCACGTACGCATCGATCCTGGGGACGATCCTCGACCGCGGCTACGTCCTCAAGAAGGGAACGGCGCTCGTCCCGACGTTCCTCGCCTTCGCGGTGACACAGCTGCTCGAGCAGCACTACGAGCGGCTCGTCGACTACGACTTCACCGCCAGCATGGAGGACGACCTCGACCGCATCGCCGCGGGCGAGGAGCAGCGCGTCGCCTGGCTGAGCCGCTTCTACAAGGGAACGAACGGCGAGGCGGAGGCGCC
The DNA here is from genome assembly GCA_963841405.1 of uncultured Actinomycetes bacterium. Classification (GTDB taxonomy): domain Bacteria; phylum Actinomycetota; class Thermoleophilia; order Gaiellales; family Gaiellaceae; genus DATBLE01. The sequence goes on from CAWJCM010000004.1 coordinate 181,156, forward strand.
GGAATGGCCCGGCCTGCACGCGATGGTCACCGAGCACCTGGACGAGATCGACGCGCGCGCGGTCAACTCGATCGAGCTGCCGGGCAGCGACATCGTCGTCCGCGTTGGCCGCTACGGGCCGTACCTCGAGCGCGGCGAGGGCAGAGCGTCATTGCCCGAGGACGTCGTTCCCGACGAGCTTACGCCGGCGCGCGCCGAGGAGCTGCTGTCGGCGCCGGGCGACGCCCGCGAGCTCGGCGTCCATCCCGAGACCGGCAGGCCCGTGCTGCTGCGCAGCGGCCGGTACGGCCCGTATGTCACCGAGGAGGCGGCCGAGGGCGCCGAGGAGAAGCCGCGCACCGCGTCGCTGTTCGCGAGCATGGCGCCGGAAACGGTCACGCTCGAAGACGCCGTCCGGCTCCTCTCGCTTCCGCGGGTCGTGGGGGTCGACAGTGGGGAGGAGGTGCTGGCGATGAACGGCCGCTACGGGCCGTACATCAAGCGCGGCACCGAGACCCGCTCGCTGGAGAGCGAGGAGCAGCTCTTCACCGTCGACCTCGACCAGGCGCTCGGACTGCTCGCGGCGCCGAAGACCCGCCGCGGCCGGGGGGCGCCGAAGCCCCCGCTCCGGGAGCTGGGCCAGGATCCCTCGTCCGGGCGTCCAGTCGTGGTCAAGGACGGCCGATTCGGACCGTACGTAACGGATGGGGAGACGAATGCGAGCCTGCGCTCAGGGGACGCGGTTGAATCGGTCACGCTCGACCGGGGGGTCGAGCTGCTGGCCGAGCGACGCTCGAAAGGGCCGTCGGCGAGCCGGCGCCCGCGGGGTCGGAAGTAGTCACCCACACCGGCCGCCTGACCTGCCAACCTTCTACAGCGAACCTCGTCTTGGAATCCAGCAGACCCGGACGTCCGGAATACGTATTCACACCCACGCGTTCCTTTCTTCACACTCCGCTAACGGGGGCGTCTTAGGGTGGATTACGGTTTGGAAGCCCAGGAGATTCCCGTTAGGGTGAGAAAGTTTGGGGAACCGAAAACGAGCAGAAGATAGGGGAAAGAGAGTCACTTGACCCAGAATCAGCTACACGAACTGCTGGAAAGCGATCAGGCGCGGGTCCTGATCGAGGGCGCCGAGGAACGCGGGTTCGTCGAGCCGGCCGAGCTCGAGGCGTTCGCGCTGGAGCATGATCTCGGCGAAGAGGAGGTCGAGCAGCTCTCGCGCGAGCTGGAGGCGATCGGACTCGAGGTGGGCAAGCCCGCCGAAGAGGCCGAGGCTGCCCCCGCCGCCACCGCGACCGCGACGTACGACGCCGGGCCGGTCAGCGGCGCAGCCGACAGCCTGCAGCTCTTCCTCGCCGACGTCGGCCGCCACAAGCTCCTGACCGCCGCCGAGGAGGTCTACCTGGCGAAGGCGATCGAGCGCGGCGACCCGACCGCGAAGCGCCGCATGATCGAATCGAACCTGCGCCTGGTCGTGTCGATCGCGAAGGGCTACCGTGGGCTCGGCGTGCCGTTCCTGGACCTGATCCAGGAGGGGACGCTCGGGCTGAACCGCGCGGTCGAGAAGTTCGACTGGCGGCGGGGCTACAAGTTCTCGACCTACGCGACCTGGTGGATCCGCCAGTCGGTGCAGCGGGCCGTCGCCAACCACGCGCGCACGATCCGCGTGCCTGTGCACGTCGTCGAGCGGCAGCAGAAGCTCGGTCGGGCAGCCCGCCGGCTCGAGGTCGAGCTCGGCCGCGAGGCGACGAAGGCCGAGCTGGCCGAGGCCACCGGGCTCCCGATCCAGCACGTCGACGAGGCGCTCTCCGCGGCGCACGCGTCCGTCTCGCTGAACCAGACCGTCGGCGCCGACGACGAGGGCGAGCTCGGCGACCTGTTCGCCGACCGCGAGGCCGCCGACCCGTTCGACGAGGCAGAGGAGTCGCTTCGCCGTCAGGGCGTCCGCAAGGCGCTGGACGCGCTGCCCGAGCGCGAGCGGCGGATCCTCGAGCTGCGGTTCGGCTTCGAGGGCGAGCCCTGGACGCTCGAGGCGATCGGTCACGAGCTCGACCTGACCCGCGAGCGCGTCCGCCAGCTCGAGGGCCAGGCGCTGGCCCGGCTCGCGGCGCTGCGCGACCTGCAGTCGGTCGCCGCGTAGCGCGGGAGAACCGAGGTTCTCCCGCGGGCCCTCTCCGGGCTCGCTCGCTTCGCTCGCTTCGCGCACCCGAAGGAACCCAGAGCGTGCCGTGTGCCGCGCCCGCCATGTCGGGCGCGGCGGCATTTGAGACAGACCCCTTCAAACCCTGTGGCGTCCTCGACGTCCAAGTTGACATACTCGGCGCAGTTCATCCAACGGAGGGAAGTACATGACGAAAACGCGATTCAGCTGGCGGGCTGCGGCCGTCGTCGGCGTGCTGGCACTCGTCGCCGCCGCAGCGGTGGCGGCTTCCGCGTGGGCCCGCGGCGGCCATGCACAGGCCAGCACGCTCGTCGACGGAACAACCGACAGCGTCACGAACCTCGACCCGGCCAACGAGTACGACTACGGGACGGCCACCCTGGACCTGCTGATGTTCCAGGGGCTGTACGGCTACCCGCACGGGGCGAAGCTCGAACCCGTGCTGGCGACCGGGTGCGCGCCCAAGGGCGGCAACGCGACCTGGGCCTGCACCCTGCGGCGGAACGTCAAGTTCGCGGACGGCACGCCGTTCACCTCGGCCGACGTCAAGTGGACGTTCGACCGCGTGATCAAGATCAAGGGCGACCAGGGCATCTACGCCCTGCTCTCCAACCTGAAGAGCACGAGCGTGAACGGCACCTACGGGGTGACCTTCCATCTGAAGTCGCCCCAGTCGACGTGGCCCTTCATCCTCGCCACGAGCGCGGGCTACATCGTCCCGAAGTCGCTGTACCCGGCCGACAAGATCCGCGACAACTCCCAGTCGCAGGTCGGCACCGGTCCCTACCAGCTGGTCAAGTACACGCCCGGCCAGCAGGCGGTCTTCAAGGCGAATTCGAACTACTGGGGGCCGAAGCCCAAGAACGACAACCTGATCATCAACTACTACTCGAAGTCCTCGACCATGAAGCTCGCCCTGCAGCGCGGCGAGATCGACATGGCCTTCCGCGACTTCACGCCCACCGAGCTCCTCTCGCTGGGCAAGGCGAGCGGGATCAAGGTGCATGCCGGCAACGGCGTGGTCATCCGCTACATGGTCTTCAACCCGACGCGCGCTCCCACGAACAACATCGCGGTGCGCAAGGCGATCGCCTACCTGATGCCGCGGCAGACGATCGCGACCCGCGTCTACCACGGATTCGTGAAGCCGCTGTACTCGATGGTGCCGGCCGGTCTGCCCGGTCACATCGACGCGTTCGCGGCGATGTACGGCCGGGCACCGAGCGTGGCGAAGGCTCGTGCGGTGCTCAAGAAGGCCGGAGTGACCACACCGGTCCCGATCGACATCTGGTGGACGCCGAGCCACTACGGGGATGCCTCCGCCGACGAGTACGCCGAGATCCAGCGCGCGCTGAACGGGAGCGGCCTGTTCAAGGTGAACCTGAAGTCGGCGGAGTGGGCGCAGTACAGCGCCCAGCCGGGCAAGCGGTACAACGCCTTCCAGCTCGGGTGGTTCCCCGACTACGTGGACGGCGAGGACTACATCGTGCCCTTCTACCAGCCGGACAACTTCATGGCGAACGGCTACTCGAGCAAGACGATGAACCGGCTGATCAAGGCCGAGTACGCAGCTCGGACGACGCCGGCGCGCCTCGCCGTGATCAGGGCGGCGCAGGTGCAGGCAGCCAAGGAGGTGCCGATCATCCCGTACTGGCAGGGCAAGATGATCGCCGTGTCCCGCAGCAACGTGAAGGGAATCGACAGCACGCTGGACGCCGCGTTCCTGATGCGGTTCTGGCTGATCTCGAAGTAGGCAGGGCACCGAAGCACGCGTGGAGGGGCGCCGGCGGCGCCCCTCCACCGCGTCGTGCGGCAGGGGACGTCTAACCTCGGAGGGTCATGGCGGCGGCTGCCCAGGGCACATCGCTCAAGTCATATCTACTGACGCGGCTCGTACTGGTCGTGCCAATGGTCCTGATCCTGCTCACCTTCGTCTTCCTGCTGATGCGGGTGGCCCCGGGCGACCCGATCTCGGCGGCGCTCGGCGGGCACAACGTGCCCCAGTCCGTGATCGATCAGATCAAGCACCGGCTCGGTTTCGACAAGCCGCTCTGGCAGCAGTACGTCGAGTACCTCGGGAACATCTTCCGCGGGAACTTCGGCACGACGATCACCGACCAGCGGCCGGTCAGCGACATCATCCTCACGAACGGCGCCGCGACGCTCGAGCTGACCTTCTTCGCGATGATCGTCGCGCTCGTGGTCGGCGTGTTCGTGGGGTTGCTCGCGGGCCGCTTTCGCGACACGTCGGTGGACGTCGGCGGGCGGATGTTCGGGATCGTCATCTACGCGATGCCCGTCTTCTTCATCGGGCTCATGGCCCAGCTCATGTTTGGCTCGGTTCTCGGCTGGCTGCCGACATCGGGCCGCGCCAGCCCGATCACGCAGGCGACGCTGCAGACACACACGAATCTGCTCGTGATCGACTCGATCTACGACCGCAACTGGGGCGCCCTGAAGGACGTGATGCTGCACCTGATCCTGCCGGCGGTCACGCTCGGGCTGGTCACGGCCGGCGTCTTCATCCGCCTGATCCGGGTGAACGTGATCCGCACGATGAAGGACGACTACATCGAGGCGGCGCGGGCTCGTGGGATCCGGGAGCGCGACGTCGTCTACCGGCATGCGTTCAAGAACGCCCTGGTGCCCGTGATCACCGTGATCGGGCTGTCGCTGGCCCTGCTGCTCGGCGGGGCGGTGGTCACCGAGACGACCTTCAACTGGCCGGGGATCGGCCACGAGCTCGTCCTGTACCTGGAGAACCGCGACTACAGCGCGGTGCAGGGGATCGTCGTCGTCTTCGGCCTGGTCGTCGTTTTCGTCAGCCTGGTGATCGACTTCGTGAACGCCTTCATCGACCCGAGAATCAGATACTAGTGCCCCTTCCAGCGATAGTCAGAGCACTTCCGGCGGCGCCCGGAACCGCCATGCGGCGTCCTCAGTCGCCCCGATATGGCTACATATCGGGGCTCCCTGCGTCCTTGCCTGGCGGCCCCGGTCACTCGCCAGAAGCGGGAGACCATCACTGGAAGGGGCACTAATGGCCGCACCGGCGCAACCCATCGAGTCGCCGTTCCGTCGGCGGGCGCGGGGGCTCGGCCGTGCGGTCGGCCCGATCAGGGAGGCGCGTGGCTTCCCCCGGGTGATGCTCTACATCGGCGCGGGGATCACCCTCTTCTTCGTCCTGCTCGCGCTGCTCGCCCCACTGATCTCGCCCTACGACTTCGACCAGTACCAGTCCGGCGGCCACAGGTTCTCCCAGCTCGCTTCGCCGTCGTCCGGCCACTGGATGGGCACCACCGTCCAGTCCACGGACGTGATGTCGCGGGTGATCTGGGGCGCGCAGACCGAGCTGAAGGTCGTGTTCATCTCGCTCGTCTTCGCGATCACGCTGGGCGTTCCGCTCGGGCTCCTGTCCGGCTACTTCGGCGGGAAACTCGACCGGGGGCTCGTCCTCGTGATGGACGCCATGTACGCGTTCCCGTACCTCCTGCTGGCGATCGTGATCGCGTTCCTGCTCTCGAACAGCATCGGCAAGGGAGTGCTGACCGCTGCGATCGCGATCTCGGCGACCTATGTGCCCCTGTACTTTCGCGTGGTCCGCAACCAGGTGATCGCGCTCAGGGAGGAGTCGTACGTCGAGGCGGCGCGGGCGCTCGGGGCGAAGCCCCTGACGATCATCCGCAAGTACGTCTTCCACAACGTCGTCCAGAACGTGCCGCCGATCGCCACGTTGAACGCCGCGGACGCGATCCTCCTGCTCACCGCGCTCGGCTTCCTCGGCTACGGGATCCAGCCGACCGACGCGGCCGAGTGGGGGTACGACAGCTCGCGCGCGGTGTCGGACGCCGCTTCGGGAATCTGGTGGACCGCACTGTTCCCGGGCGTCGCGATCGTGCTGCTCGTCACCGGGCTCACGCTGGTCGGCGAGGGACTGAACGAGACGATGAACCCGGTGCTCCGCAGGCGGAGGGTCCAGAGGGTGAACTTCGAGCAGGAGCCCGAGCCGCCGATCGTCGAGGCCGTCGAGGGATCGTGAGCGACGCGCCCGTTCTCTCGGTGCGCGACCTGCGCGTCCATTACGGGACGGTGCGCGGAACGGTCCGTGCCGTCGACCGTGTCTCGTTCGACATCGGCGCGGCCGAGGTGCTCGGCCTCGTCGGCGAGTCGGGGTGCGGCAAGTCGACGCTCGGCCGCGGCGTGCTCGGCCTGCTGCCGGAGGGCGCGGCCTCCGACGGTCAGGTGCTGTACGGCGGCCGCAACCTCGTCGGTCTCTCGCCGAGGCAGCTGTCCGGCCTGCGCGGCCCCGACCTCGGCCTCATCTTCCAGGAGCCGATGACGCGGCTCAACCCGCTGCTCCGGATCGAGGACCACTTCAAGGAGACGCTCGAGCAGCACGAGCCGCAGCTGACCGAGCGGGAGATCCGCCAGCGCTCGCTGGAGACGCTCGGCCGGATGGGCATCCCCCCGACGCGGTTCCGCCAGTACCCGCACGAGTTCTCGGGCGGGATGCGACAGCGGATCATGATCGCGCTCGCGCTCGTACTCCGGCCGAAGCTGCTCGTCGCCGACGAGCCGACGACGTCGCTCGACGTGATCGTCGAGGCGCAGATCCTCGCGATCCTGGCCGACCTGAAGCGCAACTTCGGCACGGCCCTCCTGCTCATCACCCACAACCTCGGGATCATCGCCGAGGCCTGCGACCGGGTCGCCGTCATGTACGCGGGCAAGATCGTCGAGGAGGGGCCGGCGCGCGACGTGTTCGCCGACCCTGCGCATCCGTACACACGGGAGCTCCTTCGCTCGACGATCTCGCTGGGGACGACCGAGCTGCACTCGATCCCGGGTGCGCCGCCCAACCTGATCGACCCGCCCGCCGGGTGCCACTTCCACCCGCGCTGCCCGGACGTGATGCGCGTCTGCTCCTGGAAGCAGCCGATCGACGTCGCGCCGGGAGCGGACCGGCGCGTCCAGTGCTGGCTGCACGGGCCGGAAGCGGAGATCCCGCAGGGCGAGGCCGCCGGGCTCGAGCGCGAGGAGATCGCCGTTGCCGACGAAGCCTGACGCCGAGCCGCTGGTCTCCGTCCGCAACCTGAAGACGTACTACTCGATTCGCGGCAGCTTCGCTGACCGGCTCGTCGGCCGGGAGGCGGGTCAGGTGAAGGCCGTGGACGAGGTTTCCTTCGACCTGCGGAAGGGGGAGGTGCTCGGGCTCGTGGGCGAGTCCGGGAGCGGCAAGACCACACTCGGCCGCACACTGCTCGGGCTCGTCCGGGCGACGGACGGCAGCGTCATGTTCGAGGGGCGCGACATCACGAAGCTCAGCGAGCGCGAGCTGCGCGCGCACCGTCGCCGCATGCAGATCGTCTTCCAGGACCCGCACGCTTCGCTCAACCCGGCGATGACGATCGGCGACGCGGTCGGGCACCCCCTGCGGATCCACGGTCTCGTCCAGGGCCGCGACCCGATGCGCCGCCGCGTGGCCGAGGCGCTGGAGATCGTCGGCCTCTCGCCGGCCGAGCAGTTCCTGGACAAGTACCCCTCGGATCTCTCCGGTGGGCAGAAGCAGCGCGCGGTGATCGCGCGTGCGGTGATCCTCAACCCGGTGCTGCTGGTCGCGGACGAGCCCGTCTCGATGCTCGACATGAGCGTCCGGGCCAAGATCCTCGAGCTGATGCTGAACCTCAAGCACGAGTTCGACCTGTCCTACCTGTACATCACGCACGATCTGGCGACGGCGAAGTTCTTCTGCGACCGGATCGCGATCCTCTATCTGGGGCGGATCGTCGAGATCGGCCCCTCGGCGGCGATCTACGAGGAGCCGAAGCACCCGTACACGCAGGCGCTGCTGCGGGCGATCCCCGAGCCGGATCCGCTCCGCACCGTCCCGCGCGACCTGCCTCGCGGCGAGGTGCCCGACGCGGCCCGGCCGCCGCGCGGCTGCTCGTTCCACCCGCGCTGCCCGCGTGCGTTCGAGATCTGCGGGTGGGAGACCCGCGACCTCCGCGACCTGCTCGAGGCACACTGGGCCCGGGCCGGGGCGGAGGAGTACGAGGCCGAGCGGCCGCTCTTCGGCGACCTCGACACGCTGTCGGCCTCGAACGGCGTCGCCGTCAGCGTGCCTGCGCGTGCAGGCGCCACCGGCGGCGACCTGCTCGCGATCCTCGAGCGGGTGCGCGCGGACGAGCCCGACGAGCCGTTCTGGAAGGGCGTGCGGGTGATGCACGCGGGCGCAGACGCGCTCGAGATCGAGTGGAACGAGCCGCGCGAGCCGAGGCTGGTGCCGTCGGGCCCGGTCGAGGTGGAATGCCATCTCTACGGCTGAGGTCGGTCACGTCGCTCACGCGGGTGCACGCGGAGCCGCGCGAAGACGCCGAGCAGGTGACGCAGGCGCTGCCGGGTCAGCCGCTCGCGGTCGAGTGGGAGCAGGGCGAGTGGGCGCGCGTGCGGACGGCCTACGTCTACGCCGGCTGGGTGCCGGCGGTGGCGCTCGACGGGGAGGCGGCGACCGACTGGCTCGTCGAGCGAGACGGCGACCCGGTCGAGGAGAACGGCCGCATCCTGCACGCGACCGGGCGCGAGGGCGTCTGTGCCGTGGTCGAGGAGGAGCACCCGCCGGACCTGGCAGCCCGGGCCGGCGGGACGTGCGCCTCTGACCGGGAGGGTGCTCAGCGGCTGAGCTTGACGATCCCGCCGCCGTTCGAGCAGTAGGGGAAGGGGCTTCCCTGCGCCGTGCAGGTGCTGCCGACGCTGACGTAGAGCGATCCGTCCTTGGCGAGCGCGATCCCATTCGGGAACATCAGCCCCTTCGCCAGAACGGACGCCGTGCCGTCGGCCGCGAGCTCGACGACCGATCCCGTTCCGGCGGCGCTCCCGGGCCCGGCGGGGATCGGAGGACCGGGCGTTCCCCACATGTCGACGAGGTAGATGTTGCCCTTCGCGTCCGACGTGCAGCCGGTGACGTGGTGCAGCAGACCGCTCGCCACGGGAACCTCCGTCGGCGTGAAGCTGCCGTCCCGCTTCCACAGCTTTCCCGTGAGCGACGCGGCATAGGTGTTCCCGCGCACGACCGTCACGCAGGTCGGCACCGTGTCGGCCGGGAAACCGCCGGGAGGCGGCGGGGCCAGCGCCGACAGCACGGTCGTCTCGCCGTTCGCTGTCACCAGGTCGAGCGTGTTCGCGCCGGCGTCTACCACCAGCGTCGCCGCCGGAAGCGCGAAGACGCCGTACGGGTTCGCATTCGCCGGCTCGCGTGAGAACGTCGGATGCGAGGCAGCCCACGCGAGGTCGCTCGAGCCGACGCCGGCGACGGCCTTCCAGCTGCCTGCGGGCGTAAACGAGATCAGTTGACCGGCCTGTGCGCGCGCAGCCGCCAAGACCGTCGGGCAGTCGGCGGGCTGTCCCGTGCAGCTCCAGGCACCGAGCTCCTCCGGGTACGCAGTCATGGTCGCGACCAGACGGCCGCCTCGGGCCGAGAGCCCGTCGACGCCCGTGATCCCCTCGTTCGCGACCAACCTCGAGTAGAGGCCCCTCACCACCGCCGTGTGCGCCCCGGTCTTCACGTTCACCCGCGAGATTTGCGAGCTCGTGCCGATGCAGTGGGTCGCCGGCGAGCAGACGTCGCCGCCGTGGCCGCCTTCGGCGACGTAGAGCGCACCGTTGGACGTGGACGCAAGGCCGCGCGGGCTGTCGAGGCCGCCGGCGACCGCGGACACGGTCCACTCTGCCCGGCCGGCCGAGGAGCCCGCTGCGAACACCGCCGCCGCGGCTCCGAGCGCCAGGCACAGCATCAGTTGGGAAAGCCGACTCATCCGTCCTCCTCCGTTCGTGGGTCTAGCCGACCAGTTCGGTAGGGTGCGACCCTAACAGATTAATGGCCGACCGTTCCGGAACAGGGAAGCGGCGCTACCACGCGCCGCAGCGCCAGGCCGCGGCCGAGCACACGCGCCTCGTGATCGTCTCGGCGGCGAAGCGGCGCTTCGAGGCGGCCGGCTGGACGGGCACGACCATCCGGGCGATCGCCGAGGAAGCGGGCGTCTCGCCGAAGACGGTCGAGGCGGTCTTCGGAACGAAGGCGACGCTGCTGGCGGCCGCCGTCGACCTTGCGATCCGCGGTGATCTCAGGCCCGATCCGATGCCCGTCCGCGAGCCGATCGCGGAGATGGAGGCGGCTCCCGATGCCGAGACGATGCTCGCCCTCCACGCGGCGCACCTCCGGGTCGTCAACGAGCGATCGGCCCGGCTCGCCTGGACCGTCGAGCATGCCGCACGAAGCGACCGGACCGTTGCGAAGCTGTGGGACCGGCTGAACCGCAACAGGCGGTTCGGCGTCGAGTGGGCTGTACGGACGCTGCTCGGAAAACCCGGCGCCCGCCCGCTCGACCCGCAGGAGGCCGCGACGGTCGTCTGGGTCGCTCTGGACTGGGGAACCTATCGCCTGCTCACCGAGCACGCCGGCCTCGACGCGGACGGGTTCCAGGCGTGGGTGGCCGCGTACTACCGCCGCATGCTCCTGACCGAGCCCGGGTGAGGCTCAGTACGGCTTCGCGCGGGCGTCGAACCGTTTCGCGAGCTCGGTCTCCTGCGCTCGAGGGAAGCTGATCGTCGCCGGATTGCCGTCCGAGACGTAGCGGAGCTCGGGGTCCCGCTCGAGCGTGTCGAGCCACATCCCCCAGGTGAAGTCGCGGCTGCCGTTCCAGTGCGGGTTGGTGAGGATGCGGGGGATCTCGCCCGGGTTCCATTTCGTCGAGAACGGCGACGGCGCGGGCTCGGCGCCGGAGAGAAAGACGCCGGCGAAGCGGTACGACTGGCCGTCCCAGCGGCCGCCGACCGCCAGGGACGCAGGATGCGGCAGCGCGCCCAGCGGCAGCGCCATCGTCTGCACGCGGTAGGCAGGAACCCGCTCCGTGAGCAGCCGGTCGCCGAGGACGAGTTGCCGCTGCACGGCGGTCGGGTCGAGCTGATTCAGCGCGAGGTGATCCTTCGTGTGGTTGCCGAGCTCGAAGCCGTGCTGGACGAGCCACATGAGCGTCGTCTGGGCCGAAGCGCCGTTGCCGTCGAAGGCGTTGCGGGGGATGTAGAACGTCCCGGTGGCCGGAAAGTCCGGATGCTGCGCGGCGAAGTCCTCGAGGATCCCGACCGCCGTCTTCGGGTCGAGCTGCCCGTCGGGGAGGAAGGCGATCTGGTTGTTGGTCGCATCGTCGAACGTCAGGACGACCGGCGTCTTCCCCTCCGGGACGTCGAGCCGGCCGGAGACGAGGTCGGACGCGCGCACCGGGTGGTAGCCGTCCCGCCAGAGTCGCACGAGCTCGGCCCGGAACTGGCCGGCGGTCAGGTCGTAGGTCGAGCCGTCGGGGCGGATCTGATGGTGCATCAGCACGGGAACGAGACCGAGCTCGTTCGGCCGGAGCGACCGCGCCCGCTCCGCGGCCGTCTGCCGCTTCGGAAAGACCGCTTCGAGCGCGTTGGTGGGCAGCGCCGCCGAGGTGTACGTCACCGCCGGATCCCAGAGCAGGTACTCGTCGATGCCCGCATCGTGGGCGCCGCGCATCTCGTCCTCGACCTGCGCCGGCCCGTAGTCGACGCCGAGCGAGAAGTCCTGGAGCCACGGGACGACACGGGCGCCGGAGCCGCGGACGTCACGCTGGAAGTCCTCCAGCGAGCGCTGGACGATGTCGTACGGCTGCGCGTTCGGGTCGGCGACGCCGTACTCGCCGGGGCCCCAGTGCGAGGGATAGACCATCGGCGCGACGTAGTCGAGGTGCGGGGCCATCATCGGGACGTCCTGTGCGACCTCCTCCGGCCGCGTGGCGGCCACCCCGAACACGGACGCGCCCAGGTACGTGCCGTACGGCTTCAGTGCGGCCCGGGTCTCGGCGAGGAAGGAGGCGATCGACCGCTCCGGCGTCCCCTTCAGGCCGGGAAAGGCCATCGTCGAGAGCGGCCCATCCGGCCGGCGGACGTAGTCGTAGAGGACGTCGTCCACGCCGACCTTGGCTGCGGCGACGGCGATGTCGATCTGGTAGCGCCTGACGACCGGGTTGGCGAAGTTGGTGAATCCGCCGTAGCCGCCGTACTGCTGCCCGTCCGGGGTCTGGATCACCTCGTCCCGCTCGCCCGCCTTCCACGCCGCGCCGGCGAGGACCGAGTCGCGGAAGCAGACGAGCCGGCCGATCACGCGCACGCCCTTTCCGTGCAGGAACTTCACCGCCGCCGGCAGGTCGACGATCGGCTTGACTGCGCCGATCAGGTGCGCGAGCGGCACGGGAGCGTTCCAGCCGACAGTGCCCGACTCGTCCTTCAGGTCGAGCTCGACCGCGTTGATCCGGCCCTGGTCGATCAGGTCGACGATGCCCTGGTGCAGCGTCGGGTCGGCCCAGGCGTTGAAGGTGACGTGGACGGCGCGGACCGGGTGGGCAGGCCGGCGCGGCTGCATCGAGATCCACACGCGGCGGGTGGTCGCGTTCCGCAGCGTGTCCGTGGCGACGAGGGTGATCGGCCCGGTCGGGCGCTTCGCCCACGAGAGGCGGAAGCGGCCGCTCTTCGAGACGAGGACGGGCCGGTCGTTCGCGGTCAGGGCCGCACCCGGCTCGAGCATGCCGGCCAGCGCGATCGGGCGGCCGTAGGGGATCATGACGCCCGGCCGGGAGAACGAGATCGTCGGGCCGTGGGTGTCCACGCGAACATTCCACGTCTTGGTCGTCCGCGAGCCGGGGAAGCCGCCGGCCGCCGTCGCCTGGATCCGGTGCCGCCCGTCGGCGAGACGGTTCCCGTCGAGCACGAAGCGCCCGTTCTTCATGTACGCCTTGCCGGTGAGGTCGACGCCGTCGAGCTTCCAGTGGACGCGGTCGAGCACCGACTGGTCGGCGCCGACCGAGAAGGAGAGCGAGGGCAGCGTGGCCGGGCCGACGGCGGCGTTCGCCGCGGGGCCCTGCGGGTCGAGGCCCGGCGCCGCGATGCGCGCGCCGAGCGCGAGGGTGGCGAAGACGAGCGCGCCGAGCGCGGCCACGGCGATCGCCAGCCGGCGGTAGCGGTGGAAGAGGCCCGGCTTCTTCCGGCGAGGCGGTCGGCGAGCGGCCCCGGGTTCCGGCGCGGTCACCGGGTCGCCGCCGTCGCCGTCCGCGGAGGGCGGCTCGTCGGCCGGAATCTGCGCGCGGAGCCGCTCGACCTCGCCGATCAGGAGCAGGATCGCCCGGCCGGCGGGCTGCAGCTCCGGGTGTGAGGCGTCGCCGGAGAGCTTCTCGGCCCAGCGGCGCAGCTCGACGATTTGCCCTGCATCCACTCGCAAAGTATGCCGCCCAATCTGAGGCCAGGAGGAACGGGCGCGCCTGCGCGCCGGCGGGATCGGGTTCGGCGACGATCTACTGGACGCGGTACACGTCGGTGCCGGCTCGTTCGAGGATCTCGATCATGGAGTCCCTGCAGTCGATCACGTACGCGACGTGAACTCGGCCGGCATGCGCGACGACGCTGAGGCCGTGGTCCTCGAACTTCTGCGGCGTCGCGAGCAGGATCGCGGTCTGGGCGTGATCGATCATCGCTCGCTTGACCTCGGCTTCGAGTGGATCGGCGTCGGTGAGGAAGCCCTCGCTCGTGATGCCCTTCACGGAGAAGACGACACGATCGACCAGGTAGCCCTGCAGCGCGCGCACTGTGTCGGAGCCGACGAAGGAGTGCGTCAGTGTCCGCAACGTCCCGCCGAGCCCGACCAACTCGACGTTCGCCGCGCCGGTGCTTCCGACGCGGCTCATGATGGAGAGCGAGTTCGTGAGCACAGTCACCCCGAGGCCCGTCTCGACGATCGTCTCCGCAACGAAATAGGCGGTCGTGGACGAGTCGATGAAGATCGTCTCGCTCGGGCTCAGTGTCTCTACAACAGCCTTTGCAAGGCGTTGCTTTGCGTCGACGTCCTGCTGGAGACGATGGCGGAATGAGTCCTCGTGCGAGGCGAGGTCCGGAAGGATGGCACCGCCGTGTGTCCTTCGCGCGCGTCCCTGGCGCGCGAGGATGCTCAGATCCCGCCGCGCCGTCATCGGGGAGACGCCGAACTGCTGTTCGAGGGCCGCGACTGTGACGGAACGTCGTTCGCGCAGCATCTCGAGGATCAGCCTGCGCCGTTCCTCCGGAACGAGCGGCTCGCGCCCTCCAGCATCTGGATCGGCACTCATGTGGGCGAGAAGTGTCGCAGCGGCGGCCGAAGACGGCAACTCGCCCCATTGGTCGACGGCCGTGTTCGTTTACGGTCGATTTAGGGCGAATCGCCCCGCTTCTGCCAAATAACGGTTGACATCGAACAGAATCGAGAGTTAGGCTCGCGCCCGTCGTTACGAGGTCAGCCGCTGGCTTGAAGCACGAGGAGGACCACGGTGGACACGAGCCGGGAACCCACATGATCCGGTCGCGGCCACCCCGCATCGTGGGCCTGCGGGCCGAGCACCGCCCCGACGCACTCGGCATCGGCTTTCGCAAGCCGCGGCTCTCGTGGCGGCTTTGCGATCCGCGGGAAGGTTGGCGCCAGTCGCGCTACGAGGTGCAGGCTCGGTGGATAAACACGCGTGCGGAGTCGGTAGTTGTCGAATCCGCCGACAGCGTTCTGGTGCCTTGGCCGTTCAGGCCACTTCGCTCCCGCGAGCGGGCAACGATCCGCGTGCGCGCGAGTGGCACCGACGGACGGGTCAGCTCGTGGAGCGACGAGTTGGCCGTCGAAGCCGGACTCCTCGATGCCGCCGGCTGGACGGCCCGATTCGTGACGCCAGCCTGGCCGGCGGGCGGATCGCGATCGGAGCCGGCCGTCTATCTGAGACGGGAGTTCGAGGTTCCAGGTCCGGTTGCGCAGGCGCGGCTGTACGCGACTGCGCTCGGCGTCTACGAGCCCTCCCTGAACGGCGCCGTTGTCGGCGATCACGTTCTCGCGCCCGGCTGGACGAGCTACAACCACCGTCTCCGCTACCAGACGTTCGACGTCACCGCGCTCCTGCACGTCGGCCGGAACGTCATCGGCGCCATCGTGGGCGACGGGTGGTACCGCGGCCGCCTGGGCTTCCAAGGCGGCCGCCGGAACATCTACGGCGACCGCCTCGCTTTCCTCGCGCAGCTCGAGATCCACTACGCGGACGGCACGACGGACGTCGTCGGGACCGACGATTCGTGGCGGGCGGCCGCGGGGCCGATCCTCGCTTCAGACCTCTACGACGGTGAGACCTACGACGCTCGTCTGGGGCTGGATGACTGGACGCTCGCCGGCCACGACGCCGCCGGCTGGTCTGAGGTCATGACGATCGAACGCGACCTGGCGACGCTTGTCGCTCCGGTAGGCCCGCCCGTCAGGCGGATCGAGCTCCTCGAGCCCGTCTCCACACTGGCCGCCTCGTCCGGAGCGACGATCCTCGACTTCGGCCAAAACCTCGTCGGCCGACTCCGGATCACGGTTCAAGGCGAGATGGGCAGTACCGTCACACTGCGTCATGCCGAAGTCCTGGAGGACGGCGAGCTCTGCGTCCGTCCACTTCGATCTGCGGCCGCGACCGACCGGTACGTGGTTCGAGGTGCCGGCGCGGAGACGTGGGAGCCGCGCTTCACCTTCCACGGCTTTCGCTACGCCGAGGTCAGCGGCACGCGCGGCGAGGTCGATCCGAGCTCGATTCGTGCCGTGGTCTGCGGCAGCGACCTCGAACGCACGGGCTGGTTCGAATGCTCGGACCCCCTCGTCAACCGACTGCACGAGAACGTCGTCTGGAGTATGCGCGGGAACTTCGTCGACGTCCCGACCGACTGCCCCCAACGGGACGAGCGGCTCGGCTGGACCGGAGACATTGCCGTGTTCGCGCCGACGGCGACGTTTCTCTACGACTGCGCCGGATTCCTCAGCTCCTGGCTCGCCGACCTCGCAGCTGACCAGCGGGCTGCGGGTGGGCGCGTGCCCTCCGTGGTGCCCGACATGCTGCCGCCGCGCGACACCGAAGCCCTGCTCGACTGGTCGGCTCCGACCGCCGGTTGGGGCGATGCCGCGGTCATCGTCCCGTGGACGCTCTACCAGCGCTTCGGCGACCGCCGAGTGCTCGAGGATCAATACGAGAGCATGCGCAGCTGGGTCGACCTCACCGCGGCGCTTGCCGGCCCGAGCCGTGTGTGGCGCGACGGCTTCCAGTGGGGCGACTGGCTGGACCCGGCCGCGCCGGCGGATAGACCCGACCTCGGCCGGACCGATTCGTCGCTGGTCGCGACGGCGCACTTCGCACGCTCGGCGCAGCTGCTCGCGGACAGCGCCTCGGTGCTCGGCAATGCCGAGGACGAGAAGCGGTATCGGACGCTGGCCGCCCAGGTCCGTGCCGCTTTCGTCAACGAGTATGTGCGGCCCGATGGCACGCTGACCAGCCATTCCCCCACCGCGTATGCCCTCGCTCTCGAGTTCCGGCTCTTGCGCGAGGAGGGTTTGCGCGCGACCGCCGGCGGCCGTCTCGCCGAGCTGGTCGAAGAGGACGGCTATCGCATCGGCACGGGCTTCCTCGGCACCCCGCTGGTCTGCGACGCGCTCACCTCGGTCGGCGAGCACGAGGCGGCGTACAGGCTGCTCATGCAGCGCGAGTGCCCATCGTGGCTCTACCCCGTCACGATGGGGGCGACCACCGTCTGGGAGCGCTGGGACAGCCTGCTGCCCGATGGGACGATCAATTCCGACGGAATGACGTCGTTCAACCACTACGCGTTCGGTGCGGTCGCCGACTGGCTGCATCGCACCGTGGCCGGGCTCGCGCCGGCAGAGCCCGGATACCGAATGCTCCGGATCCGGCCATTACCCGGCGGAGGGCTCACACATGCCCGCGCCCGTCACATTACGCCCTACGGCGAGGCGATCTCAGCCTGGCGCATCGAGAACGATACGTTCCGCCTCGACGTCACCGTTCCTCCTGGTACGGAAGCGCGGGTGACGCTTCCCGGCGCCACCGACGAGCTCGCAGTCGGGCCGGGAACCCACTCCTGGGCTGTCGTGTTCCCCGAATCGACCTCGGAGGCACGGTAGGCACACGCATGCGCTCGTTCCTCCAGCAAATCGCCAAGTCCGACTCACTCGCCGAGAGCGGGTTGAAGGTGATCGGGTACTTCGATGCCCTAGTCGAGCATCGAGCCACCCTGGAGGCCTGCGTACGGGCTGCGGCCGCCCTGAGTCAGTGTGTGGCCGGGTTGCGGGATAGCACGTCCCCCGCGAGCGTTCGCTTCAATCGCCGCGGATTTCTGGTCGAGGGGCCGGCCGCTCCAACGACGAGCCACGTCGTTCGCATCGGCGAGCGGAACGTCGGCGAAGTGTGGCTCGAGCGCGAAGAAGGTCCGACACTGCTCGACGAGCTGATCGTGGAGCGACTCGCGCTGGCCGCCGGCGTCCTCTGGCGCGCCTCCCCGCGGCCTAGTAGGAGCACTTCTGGACTGATCGATCTCGCGGTCGGCACTCGGTCGACACCTGAGGATCGTCTGCGTTCGCTCGAGCTGCTCGGCTTCTCGACCGAGCGGCCGCTCGACGTCACCGCGGTTGTCGGCTCCGACGCGGATCTGATCTCGGCGGGGCTCGCAAGCGTGCACAAGTCGGTTCGGCAGTATCGACCCGAAGTCGAGACCATCCTCGGCTCTGCGCTGGTCGGCAACGCCGGAGTGGTGCTGGCGCAGCGAAGACTCGGTTGTGGTGACGAAGACGACGTTCGTGTACCGCCGCCGAACCTGCCGGCTGAGGTCGTGGCCGGTACGGCTCGGGCAGGGACGACCAAGGACGTGGCGGAGGCGTGGCGTCAGGCGCAGACAGCGTCCCAGTTTTGCGGGCTGCTCGGACTCGGGAACGTCGTCCACTACGACGACCTCGGAATCCTTGCCGCGTTGGCGGACATCCCTCAGCCGACGATCGCGTCGAATCCCGACGTTCGTGCGGTGGCGGAACTGGCAAGCACTAGCCGCGGCCTCAAGGCGGTGGAGACGTTGCAGGAGCGGCTCGCCCGCGGCTCGATCCGCGAGGCCGCGGCGGCGCTCTACCTCCATCACAGCTCTGTTCGGTACCGTCTCCGTCAGGCGGAGGAATCGCTCGGCCTCGAGCTCGGCAAGCCCCGAAGTCGGCTCCGCGCCGAACTCGCGCTGCTTCTGTGGAGGCTGTCGACCGACTAGCAGCTTTCGCGCGTTGGCGGATGACAGGGAACCGCGGGCGGATGGGAATCGGTCATGGGGCCACCGTCAGGTCGATCCAAGAAGGCCGAATCGGATCGTGGTGGACGGTCTGGCGTGCGCGCCTCAAGTCGGCGGCGGTGGCCTGAGCCGGTTCCACGTCGCTGTTCGGATTGCGATCGAACCGCGGATAGTTCGAGCTCGAAACATCCAGGCGTAGGCGTTCGCCGGCCGTCAAACGGATGCACGTATGGCCCAGGCTCACGACGAACTCGTGGGGCGTGTTTGCGGGAAGGAATCTGGCCCGGTCGGTTCCACCCGCATAGCGGGCGCGAAGGATACCTCCGCAGAGGAGCGCCGTCGATCCGTCTGCACGAACGCGAACCAGGTTCGCCGTCCAATCGGTGTCCTTGGCTGAGGTTGATGCAGTCAGTCGTACGTGTACCGGCCCGGCAAGCTGCAGCGGCGCCGTCAGCGACTCGCTGGTGTAGACGAGCACGTCACGACGCCGCTCGACCTCGGCCTGATCTCGGGGGCCGGAATTGAGTCCGATCAGAATCCCCGGGAGGAAGGTCGCTCCCCCCACCGTTGAAACGGGGTCGGTTGGGTCGTACACGTACACGTCAGGCGGCGATCCCCGTGGCTCGTCGACCAAGACGCCGTCACCGCTCGCGCTGTTGGCGGCGCCACCGCTCGCCAGGTAGAGCCTCTTCGCCCGCGCACCGGTCGGCGGCCAGCCTTCGTAGGTGCGCCACTCCAGATCGCCGAGATCGAAGGCGCGCACATGCGGCCAGTCGAGTGTTTTGCCGTTCCGGATTGCGTCGTAGAAATCGAGCTGGAGCTGGGTGAGATCGAAGGTAGCCAGGGCAGAGAGACCACCGAAGTAGGTTCCGCCTCCGGCATCGCCGGTGTTCCCGTGGGCCCAGGGGCCAACGATCAGGTACTGGCCGTCGCGGGCCTCGTCGGTCGCCGCCTCGGTTCGCAGGCGAACGAAGTTTTCGATCGTCCCTTCGGCGAAGATGTCGAACCAGCCCGCGATGTGGAGCGCCGGGACGGCAATCGACCCATATCTGTCGCGAACTGCCACTCCGCGCCAGTACTCGTCCCTCCTCGGGTGCTCGAGCCACTTGCGATACGAAGGCACGAGCCGGTTGACCGCGTCGTGCCCGGTCAAGGGGAGCATGTCGTAGGCAGCCACGGGGTCGGCGAACAGCCCGACGAACTCTTTCCCGAGCCGTGCCGCCTCACTCGGTTCCGTGAGTCGCACGAGCTCCGCCGGCATGAACGCGCTGATCGCCCAGTAGAGGAGGAAGCCCAGCTCCAGGGCCCCGCCGCGGTACGCCCAGCCGTCGTAGTAGTCCGAGGCGGTGAGCTGCGGAACGATTCCTCGTAGACCCGGCGGTGTCGAAACGGCGGAGAGCATCTGGGTGGCGCCGACGTATGACCCGCCGTACATGAAGACGTTCCCGTCGGAGAAATCTTGCTCGAGAATCCAGGCGACGGTGTCGTGTCCGTCCTGCTCCTCGTTCACGAAAGCTTCGAACGTACCGTCCGAGCGGTGGCAGCCCCGCGCGTCCTGGATGACCACCACGAATCCGTGCTCGAGGGTTCGGAGCGGCTCGATGCCGGAGTGCGCAGCACCGATGAAGGACAACCCTTTGTTGTACGGAGTTCGTTGGAGGGCGACTGGATAGCGGCCTGGTACGGACGGGCGCCACACGTCCGCGCGGAGGGTCGTTCCGTCGCGCATCGCTATCGACACGTCCCGGTCGACCTCGTAGGTCACCTGGCGGACACCGACGCCCTGGGCCTTCAGGCTCGGCCGGAGGCCGGACCCCACCTTCGCGGCCGGGCTCAATGAAGGCGGTCGCCGGTCTTAGCCGAGAACAAGTGCACCTCGTCGGCCCGAATCCGCAGGCGAACCTTCTCTCCACGCTCGGGGACGGAGCGCGCGTCAATCTTGGCAACGAGATCCGCGCCGTGGACGATATCGTCGCGATGTGGTAGCTCCGCGAACAGATACGCATCCGAGCCCAGCTCCTCGATGATGTTGACGACCGCGTCGAGTCCGTCCTCGGCCGGGCCGACGACGTCGAGCGACTCGGGCCGGAAACCGATCATCACAGCCTCGGCCTTGCCGGCAGCCGCTCGAACCTCTCGCGCCAACGGAATCTCATAACCGTTGACCGCCACGCCCGCCTCCGTGAGGCGTCCTTCGCGGACGTTCATCGCCGGCGAGCCGATGAACGTGGCGACGAAGACATTGCTCGGACGTGCATACACCTTTCGAGGGTCATCGGCCTGCTGAAGCCGACCCTCGTGCATCACGGCGATCCGGTCGCCCAAGGTCATCGCCTCGACCTGGTCGTGGGTGACATAGACAGTCGTCGTCCCGAGGCGCTGCTGCAGCGCGGAGATCTCAGTGCGCGTCTGAACTCTGAGCTTTGCGTCGAGGTTGCTGAGAGGCTCATCCATCAGGAAGACCCGCGGGTTACGCACGATCGCCCGCCCCATCGCGACCCGCTGGCGTTGCCCACCGGACAGAGCACTCGGCCGGCGATCGAGGAGCGGTTCCAGATCGAGGATACGAGCCGCCTCGGCAACACGCGCCCGGATCTCGCCCTTTGGCCGCTTTGCCATCCGCAGCGCAAATCCCATGTTCTCGGCGACGGTCATGTGCGGATACAGCGCGTAGTCCTGGAAGACCATCGCGACGTCACGATCCTTGGGCGCCACGCCCGAGACTTCCTTCTCATCGATGTAGATGGCGCCTTCGTCCACCGGCTCCAGGCCGGCCAGCATCCGCAGGCTGGTCGACTTTCCGCAGCCCGACGGCCCGACCAGCACCACGAACTCACCGTCGTCGACGTCGAGGTCGAGCTCGGAGACCGCAGGGCGTTCGCCGTTGACGTACACCCGGGTAGCGCGTTCGTACCTTACGCCTGCCATCGGTTCAGCCCTTCAGCGCGCCCTCCGACAGCCCCGAGATGAGCCGCCGGTTGACGAGCAGGTAGACGACCAACACCGGCAGGCTCGTGAGAACCACGTCGGCGAAGATCAAATTCCAGAGGTAGGTCACCTGCGTAGTCGCGCTTGATGCGGCGTGCTGGTACAGCGCCAGCGGCAGCGTCGACTGGGTCGAGCCTCCGAGGAGGAACAAGGCGAAGAAGAACTCATTCCATACCGAAATGACCAAGATGACTCCTCCGACGAGCAACACCGGCAGGAGGAGTGGCAGGATGATCCTGCGGTAGATCTGGAGCCGGTTCGCACCGTCGATCGATGCCGCTTCCTCGAGCGAACGCGGAAATGAGCGAAGGAAACCTGTCGCGAGGAAGATCACGATGCCCATCCGCGTGCCCATCATCGACAAGGCATAGCCCCAGAGCGTTGCCTGGAGGTGAAGCTTCTCCAGCAGATAGATCGTCGGCAGCACGGCCGGGGGCAGCAGAATCGAGAGGACCGAGATATTGAAGGCGACCTTCATCGTCATCGACTGCGAGCGCGCGAAGGCCCATGCCGCGAGCGATCCGCAGAGGACGACGACCAGCATCGTGGGAATCACGACAATGGCGCTGTTCTTCAACGCCGATAGAAAACCCCACTGATGGAGCGCAGTGCCGTAGTTCGACAAGATTGCCCAGCGCTTCGGCAGCGACAGGGTCAATGAGGCGGCCTCGGTATACGGCTTGAACGAGTTCACCAGAAGAACCCACAGCGGAACGAAGATCCAAGGAATCGCGATCAGCACGAGGACGGTCACCTTCCAGTTCTCGCCGACCCATCTGCTTCCGCGCTCCCAGACGATCACAGGTCGACCTCGCGACGTCGGAGAAAGGCAAGCAACGGGATCGCAATAGCAACGACCAGAATCGTCACGGTCAGGCTGAGCGCGGTCGACAAGCCGAAGAACCCGCCTCCGTACTCCTGGAAGGCGACGATGTTGAGCGTCGTCGTTGCGACGCCCGGCCCGCCCGCTGTCGTCGCCTGCGCGATGTCGAACGCGCTGATCGAGCCGAGGAGAGTGACGACGACACTGAATGTGAAAGCTGGCGCGAGCAGTCTGAAGCGCACACGCCAGAACCGCTGCCACGCACCCGCGCCGTCGATCTTCGCAGCCTCGGTCAGCGACCGGGGGATCGCGTTGAGGCCAGCGATGTAGACGAGCGTAACTAAGCCGCTGTACCGCCAGGCGTCGATCGATGCGACCGCGACCAGCGCAGACGTCGGATGCCCCAGCCATTCGTAATGGAAACCGGAGTCCAAGATCCCGATCGCACCATTGAGCGGGCCGTTCGGAGCGAGGATCGCATGCCAGATGTAGCCCGCAGCAACAGGTGCGATCAACACGGGGATGAAGAACAGTGCTCGAAAGAAGACAGACATCCTCGTCGTCTCGTGCAGCAGGAGTGCCATGCTCAGACTGAACGTGTTCTGAACGATCGTCGCGATGAGTGCATACTTGAGCGTGACTTCGACCGGCGGCCAGAGGTAGCCCACCTGGTTCAAGGTGCGGAAATTGTCGATCCCCGTCCAGTTGATCGCACTCTGGAAACCGGACCAGTCGGTGAAAGCGAAGCGGATATTCAGCAGAAACGGCAGTACGAAGAAGACACCGAGCAAAACGAAAGCGGGAAGCGCGAACGGCCACCAGCGCGGCGCCGTCACCGAGCCAGCCCGGTGATGACGCCCGAAGGCAAGGCGACCTACGGGGCGGCGCACCACGCCGCCCCGTAGGTCATCGTCGCTTAGCCGACTTGCTTCGCTCATCGACGTTGCCGATACCGCTCTGCCGCTACCAGCCCTTCAGATGCGCGGCGTGCGCAGCCTGCTCGAAGAACACCTGCGCCTGCTGGCCGACCTGCTGCGGGGTCGCCTGTCCCGCGATCAGCTTCGACATCAGGATCGCGAACTGCGAGTTGAACCCGACGAGGTTCGTGTTGAAGGCGAGGGTGCCCGACTTATAGGAGCGGGCGACCGCCTGCTGCAGCTGCGAGGCGCCCGGTGCCTGCTTCCCCGTCGAGATGATCGGATAGTTCCCTGACTGGTTCAGATACGCCTGATAGCCAGGTCCGGTGATCCAGTTGATGAACCTCATCGCGATCGCTTGCTTCGCGGCATTCCCAGTCTTTGGGACGTACCATGTCCCCTTCGGCCCTCCGGCCCACGGAGCGATAGCCGCCGTAAAGGACGGTGTCGCCCAGCCCAGCGTCGAGTCGAGCTTCGCGTTGCCGCCGAGCTGCTGCGACAGCAGAGGCCCGAAGTCAGATGGCAGGAACTGGATCGCTGCTTTGCCGGAGACGAGGTCGTTCATCCCGTCCTGGACGGACGCAGTCTGGATGCCGGAGTTGAAGCAGCCGTTGTTCTGGAGGTTCTTGTAAGCGGTCAGGGACTTGACGAGCAGGCCATTCGGGTCGGACAGCTTGGCCTTCTTTGCCAAGATCTGCTCCTCGTACCCGGTGTCCGGGTTCTTTTCGTACTGCGCGATGTAGGTCAGACCGCCGAGGATCTGGAGAGGCCACTGGTCGTGCCCGGACTCGTAGATCGGCGCGACATTCGGATCCTTCGCCTTCAGGACCGTGCAGATGTGCATGAGATCTGCATAGGTCTTGGGCGGGTTGAGCCCATTCTTCGCCAGGACGGCTTTGTTGTAGAACGCACCGAACACGGTCGGGTCGGCCACCTGCGCCGCATACGTGTGCCCCTCAAACGAACCGGAGACCTTCGCAAGCATTCCTGACTTCTTCACGAACGGGAGGTTCGAGAGGTCGACGAGGTTCTTTTTCGGGTTGAGCGCCCAGAAGAGCGACGTCGGGTGATACTCGAGGATGTCCGGCCTCGCACCGGAGTTCCACTTCGTCTGGACTGCGAGTTCAGTACCCACGGTTGGAAGGATCACCAGCTTCAACCGTACGTGGAATTTTCTTTCAAAGCGGCCGTAGACTGCCCGCGTCGCCGGCGTATCTTGGGGGAATGTCCAGACCGTTAGTGTCGGAGTACTCGCTCTCCGCGAGCTCGATGAGGTGCTCCCGGCGCCTGCAGCTACTACGATCGAGAGTGCCAAGACGAATCCGAGAAGACCCGCGAAAACGGGGCGTTTCACGATTCACTCCTTTCGCTGACGAGTTGTGGCGAATCCGCAAACACGGCGGGGCCACTCCAGCCGTTCAATCCCTGTCGAAGTGCCCAGGCGATTTCGCTCAGCCGACGCTGCGAGATCGCCGCCGTGGCGACCGCCTCTGAGCCGTGGTATGCGCCCGGGAAGTTGTGGAGCTCTGCTGCGACTCCAGCTTGAAGGAGTCGCAAGCCGTAGAGGATTCCCTCATCACGGAGGGGGTCGAATTGAGACGTAGCAATATACGCGGGCGGAAGGCCGGACAGATCTTCGGCACGCGCCGGAGCGGCGTAATGGGGAATCGTGTCTCGGTCGTCTCCGAGGTAGTGCCGCCAGCTGATCCGGGCACTCTGTTGATCCCACACCGGGGTCGTTGTGAACTCGTTCATCGAGGAGGTCTCGAGTCGGTCGTCCAAGACCGGCGCGTTCAGCATCTGAAAACAGATGTGCGGCCCGCCACGATCTCGGGCAAGCAAAGCGAGCGCTGCCGCGAGACATCCACCGGCACTCGATCCGGCCACCGCGATGCGGCTTGATTCGATGCCGAGCTCGTCGGCACTTTCGGCCATCCAGCAGAGAGCCGCATAGCAATCGTCGAGCGCGGCGGGAAACGGATGTTCGGGTGCCAGCCGGTATTCGACGGACACCAGCACTGCACCAACGGCGTTGGCGAGCGACGCCGCGCGCCCATGTTCGCCGTCGATGCTGCCCAGGACGAATCCGCCGTTGTGGATGTAGAGCACGCCGGGGAGCAGCCGCCCAAATTCACGCGGGGCGTAGACCCGCACGTTGACCGCGGGGGCCTGCGCGTCCGCCGGCACCACCTGGTCTCGGATCTCGAGCTCCTCGAGCCCCTCGATCTCGTCGCCCCCGAGGGCCAGGAACTCTCGATGCAAGGCACGTGCAGCGTCGAGATCCTCTATCGACTGGGTCGGCTGCAACGCGAGCGCGGCAGCGAGTTCCGGATCGTACGCGTAGCCCACGCAACTCCTCCGCTTCGAGGTGTTCGCCTCGTCTTCGAGACGTAGCGATCTTCGAAGCTGGGCTCGAGGCTGTCATCCGCCAGGCGCCGGGAATGCGGCGTCGCGTGTCCGACGACTGGCGGGTATTGGCCTCCTCAACCGGGCTCTCGGGCAGTCAGCCATCCGCGTGGCGGAGTGCACGTCAGGTCTTCCTATCCCTGGCGGATGACGACGCGAACCAGGCAACCGACAATGTCCCCACGCATCTGGGTCGCGGAGAGGAGCCAACGGTGACGACTGAGACAGTTCCCCCGGCGACCGATCGCCCGGAGGAGGCGCTCCGAGGTCTGGCGCTCGAGGAGAAGGTCCGGCTCCTCACCGGCAAGGATCTCTGGAGCACCTGGCCAATCGACAGAATCGGTCTCCGTCGGATGGTTATGTCCGACGGCCCGTCCGGCGTGCGCGGCGAGGTCTGGGACGAGCGCGATCCGTCGCTCAATCTCCCCTCGGCAACCACGCTTGCATGCAGCTGGGATCTCGATCTCGCCCGTCGCTACGGCGCTGCGCTTGCGGTCGAGGCCCGACGTAAGGGCGTCGACGTCGTGCTCGGGCCGACGATCAACCTGCAGCGGTCACCGCTAGGCGGCAGGCATTTCGAAGCGTTCAGCGAGGACCCGGTGCTCACGTCCGTTCTGGCAGCCGCATACGTGCGAGGGCTCCAGGACAACGGAGTCGCGGCCACTCCGAAGCACTACGTTGCGAACGACAGCGAGACCGAGCGGTTCACGCTCGACGTCCGCGTGAGCGAACGCGCGCTTCGTGAGGTGTATCTGCTCGCGTTCGAGAAAGCCGTCGTGGAGGCCCAGGCGTGGCTGGTGATGAGCGCATACAACGGCGTCAACGGAGCGACCATGACGGAGAACAACCTCCTGGAACGGCCGCTCAAGAGCGAGTGGGGCTTCGAAGGGGTCGTCGTCAGCGACTGGACAGCGGTCCGGACGCTGGAAAGCGCCCGCCACGCTCAGGATCTCGCGATGCCAGGCCCGGATGGCCCTTGGGGAAACGCGCTTGTCGCAGCACTCCGGTCCGGGGAAATCGCGGAAGATGTCGTGGAGGAGAAGGTCCGCCGAATTCTCCGCCTCGCGGAACGGGTCGGTGCGCTCGGCGACATCGTGCGGGCACCCGTGACGGCGGCGGAGGATGGGATCACGCTCGCGCGCGAGGTCGCGTGCGAAGGGATGGTGCTCCTCGAGAATCGCGGCGAGCTGCCGTGGGACGCCGCGTCCCTCAGGTCGCTGGCGGTGATCGGCGACAACGCCCTGCACGCGCGAACGCAGGGAGGCGGCAGCGCCACGGTCATCCCCGACCACGTCGTCTCGCCGCTCGCGGGCCTGCGCACAGCGCTTCCGGACGTCGACCTTTCGTACTCACGGGGGGCCGTCGTCCAGCAAACCGTGGCAGAGCTGCCGCTCGACGAGATCGTGAACCCGGCGTCAGGCGAGCCGGGAGCTCGAGTCCGCTTCCTGAACGACGACGGTGTGGAGATCTACGGGGAAGACCGCCGTTCGACCTCGCTCGCCTGGGTCGGAGGGGACGCGC
This sequence comes from uncultured Actinomycetes bacterium, assembly GCA_963841405.1. GTDB lineage: Bacteria > Actinomycetota > Thermoleophilia > Gaiellales > Gaiellaceae > DATBLE01. The sequence continues at coordinate 208,115 of CAWJCM010000004.1, forward strand.
CGATCGGCGAAGCAGCCGGGTTCCGGCTCGAGACTCGCTGGACGCCGAAGACGACGGGTGCGATCTGCGTCGGATTCGCGGCCGTCGGGTCTGGCCGCGTGTTCGTCGACGGCGAACTGATCGTCGATCGGGCGGTGGAGCCAGTCGGCCACTCCGACATCCTCGCTAGCCGCCTTCCCCGCGACACTGCGACTGCGCCGATCGAGACGCTGGCCGGTCATACGGTCGAGCTCCGTTTCGACTTCGACCTGCGGAGTCGGCCCGAGACGACCAATCTACTCGTCGTTCGCGTCGGCACCGAGCCGGCTACCACGGATGCCGACGCCCTCATTGCCGAGGCTGTGGCCGCGGCGAAGCATGCTGACGCCGCGCTCGTCGTGGTCGGCACCAACGCCCAGGTCGAGTCGGAGGGTTTCGACCGGCCGAGCCTCGCCTTGCCGGGTCGGCAGGACGATCTCGTTGCGGCGGTCGCCGCAGCGAATCCACGAACCGTCGTGCTCGTCAACGCAGGAGCGCCGGTTCTGATGCCCTGGCGAAAAGACGTTGCCGCGGTGATGGTCGGTTGGTTTGGCGGGCAGGAATTCGGGTCGGCCGTCGCCTCCGTGCTGCTCGGAGAGAGCGAGCCGGGCGGCAGGCTCACGACGACCTGGCCGGAACGAGAGGAAGACGTCCCGGTGCTCTCGACAACACCGGTCGACGGAATGCTCGAGTACCGAGAAGACGTTCACATTGGCTACCGCGCGTGGCTGAAGAGCGGTCGCGAGCCCGCATACTGGTTCGGCGACGGCCGGGGCTACACCGCGTTCGTGCTTCATCACGTGGATGTCGCGCCGGAGGTGCGGCCAGGCGACGAGATCATGGTCCGCATCAGCGTGGAGAATGTCGGGGCTCACGCCGGCAAGGAGGTCCTGCAGGTGTATGCCGAGCGACCCGACTCCGCCGTCGATCGACCGACTCGCTGGCTCGTCGGTTTCGCGCCGGTACGACTGGAGCCCGGAGACCGGCGAGCCGTAGAAATTAGCGTCTGGAGCCGTCTCTTCGCGTACTGGGCGAATGGCTGGGAGTACGAGCAGGGGCGGTACGTGCTGAAGGTCGGCACGAGCGCCGTGACGCTCCCCCTCACCACACACGTCTCGCTTCGGTGATCGATATCACCGTGCCTGCTCAGCCCCGCGTCGAGCGCGTCGTGCTGGGGACCGCGACGCTCACCGAAGCGGCGACTCCGACTGATCTTCTCGACAGCTTCGTGGCCGCAGGCGGCCGGCGCCTCGATCTGGCGAACGTCTACGGCGAAGGGGACGCGTCGCGGATCGTCGGTCGCTGGCTCGCTCGTGCGAGCCGAAGCCCCCGCGTCGAGCTCTACGTCAAGGGCTGCCATCCGCCGCTCTGCGCACCCGGCTTCGTTCAGCGCGAGGTGGATGTCGCCCGCGCGTCGCTGGCTGTCAGCTCGCTCGACTACTTCATCTTGCATCGCGACGAGCCAACCGTCCCGGTCCAGGCGTGGGCGGAAGCGCTCCAGACCCAACTCGAGCGCGGGTCGGTCAAGGCCGTGGGCGTGTCGAACTGGTCACCGTCGCGCTTTGCAGAGCTTCGCACCGCCTTCGCATCCCGGGCAGCGGCGGTGGCCGTGTTCAGCAACCACTATTCGCTGGGCGAAATGGTCGCGCCGCCAATGCCGCGTTGTCGCACCATGAATCGTGGCGACGCCCGGCGTTTGGCGGCCGACGGCGTTCAGGTGCTCGCGTGGGCGGCGCTTGCGGGCGGATTCTTCGCCGGTCGTGATTCAACAAGCTGGGATAGCGATGCAAATCGTGCACGCCGTCGGCGGGCTGCCGAGCTGGCTGCGTCATACGGTGTTTCAACGTGCGCGATCGCGCTGGCCTACGTCCTGGGCGAGCACGACCTGGTGATGGCCAGCGTCGGAACGCGATCTGTGGAGAACTTGGTGGACTTGCTCGGGGCAGCGGCCATCGAGCTCACTGTCCACGAGATCGACTGGCTGGAAGGGGCTGCGACCCGGGCATTGTTGTGAGGCCTGCGCGGCCGACTCGCTAGCCGACGACGGCCAGCTCGAGCCCGAGCAGGTCGGCCACCTTGCGCAGGCGCGGGACATGGTGGCCGACGCCGAGTGCGACGTGGTGCGTCGGCCCCTCGGCGCACCAGGCGTCGAAGAACGCAGCCGGCCCGGATGCGAACCGGATGCGCGAGTTCGTGTTGCCGATCCGGAAGGTCGGCCCGGGAATCGACTCGCCCTCGCCCGCGATCAGCTTCAGGCGTCCGTCGGCCGTCTGCGTGAGACCGAGGATCGTCACCGGCCCGAGCTGCACCTTCATCTCGATCGAAAGCCCCGCGCCGGCCTTCCCGTGGTAGAGCGCGAGCGCTCGCGCCACCGGCCGCCCCTCGGCGATCGCGAGATTGCCGGGGCCGTCGTGGCCCATCAGGACGAAGCCTTCGTCGAAGTCGAGCGCGTAGAACTCCGTAAACGAGCCGCCCGCGCCCAGGCGGTCGAGCAGGAGCATCGCGATGTTCGTCTTCAAATCTCCTTCGCCGGCGGCCGGGATGCCCCGCGCGGTCAGCAGCGAGTTGCCGACGATCAGGCCGGCGGCGACGCGCTCGGCGACGCTCCCGCGGGCCCCGCGGTGGTAGTACGTCAGCCCGTCGAGCTCGTAGTCGTCCACCAGTCGGTCGAGGCCGGAGGCCACGCGCGCCGACCAGTCGAGGGCCTCGGGGGTGATCTCGGCCGAGACCGGATCGCTGCCGCCGCCGGCGAGCTCGAACGTTCCCCGGATCTCGTCGGCTTTCCGCTCGGCCGTCGCCGTGTCGACCGCCTCGATCCGCTCGACGAGATCGTCGATCTCCAGCACCTCGACGTGCGCGCCGGTCTGCGCCTGCACCTGCGTGAAGTCGGAGTACAGGTCGAGCATCCCCGGGTACGTGTGCCCGAGGAAGCCGATGCGGGCGGAGCGCAGGCTGCGCACCGCCCGGGTGGCGGCCAGCCAGTCGCGCAGCGTGTCCCAGGCGGGGTCGCCGTCGAGCAGCGTCCCGGTCACGATCCTGCAGGCGATGCGGGCGCGGGCGAAGGCGCCGGCGATCTCCGGCACGCAGCAGGCCGAGCAATTGGCCAGCCACTCGGCCGTGGTCATCGACTCGTAGTCGAGCGTACGCGCCGGTTGCAGGTTGCAGATCACGACCGGCGCGCCGGCCGCCTGGACGACCGGGAGGACCTGGGACGAGGTCGCGTACGTCGCGGTGTAGAGCAGAACGAGGTCGACCCGCGCCGCCGCCAGGGTCTCGCCTGCGTGCCGCGCGGCCCGGGCGGACTCGACCAGGCCGGCGGAGACGACGTCGGCGCCCATCTCCGTGAGCCGCTCCTCGATCCGGTGCTGGTAGCCCCCGAGCCGGTCGCGCAGGCCGGCGAACTGCGGCCAGTAGGCGGCCAGGCCGATCCCGAACACGCCGACGCGCGGCGCGCCGGGGCGGCTCACCGGCCCTCCGCGCGCGCGGCGGCCGCGTGCCGGCGGGCGACGGCGCTTCGCAGCCGCTCCCTCGCGCGCCGGTACATGTCTGCGCCGTTCGGGACGATCACGCTCGCGAGCAGGAGGCCGCCGACGACGATGTTCTGATCCTGCGCCGGGATCAGGTCGGCGGTCAGCGCCGTCTGCAGGCAGCCGAGCACGGCCACGGCCAGGACCACTCCGGCGATCGTGCCGCGGCCGCCGAAGATCGAGACGCCTCCGAGGAGGACGATCGTGACGACGAACAGTTCCATGCCGATCGCGGAGTCGTAGCGGGCCGACGCGAAGCGGAGGGTCCAGAGCACGCCGGCGAACCCGCTCAGCGCGCCGGAGAGGACGAACAGCCAGAACTTGATCCGCCGGACGCGGATGCCGGCGAAGAAGGCGGCTTCCTGGCCGGCCCCGATCGCGAAGATCGCGCGCCCGAGCGGGGTCGCGTGCAGGACGACCGCGAACACGACGGCCAGGGCCAGGAAGAACGCGATCGAGTACGGGATGTGTGTGTGCGGGATCGGGATCACGCCGATGTTCGAGAGGTTCGCCGGAAATCCGCCGATCGTGTCGGTCGGCAGGATTCCCTGGGCGATGCCGCGGTAGAGCGTCAGCGTCCCGATCGTGACCGCCAGCGAGGGCAGCCCGATCCGCGTGACCAGCAGCCCGTTGAAGGCGCCCAGGAACGCCCCGAGGACGACGGCCATGATCATCGCCGGCCAGATCGGCCAGCCGTGCTTGAACAGCTCGGCCATCAACACCCCGCACAGGCCGAGCATCGAGGCGACCGAGAGGTCGATCTCGCCGGTGATCACGATCAGCGTCAGCGGCAGCGCCATGATCGCCACCTCGCCGACGTTCAGGCCGATGAAGAACAGGTTGGTCGAGTGCAGGAAGTACGGAGAGACGCTCGCGCCGTACGCGATCGTCGCGCCGAGCAGGACGAGCAGGAGCATCTCCCAGCGGAGGACGGCGCCCAGGTGCTGCCGCCGCGGCGGCCTCGCCGCGGCCTCGTCGCCCGGCTTGTAGTCCTCGAGCTCAGCCACGGGCCCTCCTCCGAGCGCGCAGCGCGGGGGCGACGCGGAGCGCGATCAGCCGGTCGAAGGCGATCGCCGCGAGCAGCAGCCCGCCGGAGATGGCGGTGCTCCAGAAGGACGACACGTTCACGACCACGAGCGCGCTGTAGATCGTCGCCAGGAGCAGCGCCCCCAGCGTCGCGCCGAGCACGGTGCCGCTGCCGCCGAAGATCGCAACGCCGCCGACGACGACGGCGGCGATCACCTGGAACTCGTAGCCGACGCCGGCGATCGCGTCGACCGATGCGTAGTAGGAGAGCCACAGCGCACCGGTGACCCCCGCGATCGCGCCGCTGAGCACGAACGCGAGGAAGACGCGCGACCCGACCGGAATGCCGGCGAGCCGCGCCGCGGCCGGATCGGACCCGATCGCGTAGAAGTCGCGCGCGGTCCGGAAGCTGCGCATCGCATACGTCGCGACCACGACCGCGACGATCGCGATGATCGCGAGGTAGGGGGCACCGGCGACGGTGCCGTAGCCGATCTTGTTGAAGCTCTGCGGCAACATCGAGGCGTTGACCTGGTTCCCGCCGGCCCAGGCGCCGTCCATCCCGCGGATGATGTAGAGCGTCCCCAGCGTCACGACCAGGCTCGGGACGCGCGCGACCGTCACGATCAGCCCGTTGATCGCCCCGAACGCCGCCCCGATCGCCAGCGTGAGCAGGAAGACGAGCACCATCGAGACGTGCGGGTGATGGCGGTAGAGCGTCCCGGCCGCGTAGGCGGAGATGCCCAGCACCGAGCCGATCGAAAGATCGACGTTGCGGGTGATCACGACGATCGTCTCCCCGATCGCGAGCAGCGCGATGATCGCCGCCCCGGACACGATCTGCTGCACGTTCGTGGTGCTCAGGAAGCGGTGGTTGTCGATCGTCGCCGCGCCGACGACGATCACCAGCGCGAGCACGATCCCGAGCTCGCGGAACCGGAACAGGAGCTCCGCGAGAGCGTGCGAGCTCGACCGGCGCTCGACCTCCGGCCGTTCCTGGGCGACCGCGCTCACGCCGCGGTCTCGACGATCCCGGTCGCGGCGTGCATGATCGCGTCCTCCGTCGCGTCCGCCCGGGCAAATTCGCGCATCACGCGCCCCTCGAAGAGCACGATCACCCGGTCGGCCATGCCGAGCACCTCGGGGAGCTCCGAGGAGATCATCAGCACGGCGACTCCCTGGGCAGCGAGCTCGGAGAGCAGGCGGTGCACCTCTGCCTTCGTCCCGACGTCGATCCCGCGGGTCGGCTCGTCGACGATCAGCAGCCTCGGCCTGCGCGCCAGCCACTTCGCCAGCACTGCCTTCTGCTGGTTCCCGCCCGAGAGCGTCCACACCGGGTTGGTCAGCCTTCCGTACTTGAGCTGCAGGCGCAGCGCCCAGTCGCGGGCGAAGCGCCGCTCGGCTCCGTGCGGGATCAGCCAGGCGCGCCGGACGCTGTCGAGCGACGCGAGCGCGATGTTGCGCTCGATCGAGAAGTCCATCACCAGGCCCTGCTGACGGCGGTCCTCGGGCACGAGCGCGACCCCGGCGTCCATCGCCGCCGTCGGCGACGCCGGCGGCAGCCGCCGGCCCTCGATCTCGACCGAACCGGCGTCCCAGCGGTCGATTCCGAAGATCGCCCGGGCGACCTCGGTGCGGCCGGCGCCGACGAGGCCCGCGAGCGCGACGATCTCCCCGCTCCGCACCTCGAACGACACGTCGGTGAAGACGCCCTCGCGCGTCAGCCGCTCCACCTTCAGGACGATCCGGCCCGCTTCCGCCGGCACCTTCGGGAACAGCGCCTCCATGTCGCGGCCGACCATCGCCCGGATCACCGACGGGATCGTCAGCTCGCCGATCGGCCTGGTCAGCACGTGGCGGCCGTCCCGCATCACGGTCACGCGCCGGCAGATCGCGAAGATCTCCTCCAGCCGGTGCGAGACGAACAGCACCGCGTTGCCGCGCGCCCGCAGCGTCTCGACGATCCCGAACAGCCGGTCGACCTCGGTGCTGGTGAGGGCGGCGGTCGGCTCGTCCATGACGATCACGCGGGCGTTGGTGGTGAGTGCCTTGACGATCTCGACCAGCTGCTGGTCGGCGATCGAGAGGCCACGCGCGAGCCGGTCGGGATCGAGCCGGACGCCGAGCTGGTCGAACACCGCCGCGGCCTCGCGGCGCATCCGCCGCCCGTCGATGCGGCGGAGGCGCTTGAGCGGCTGCACGCCGACGAAGATGTTCTCGGCGACGCTCAGGTCCGCGAAGAGCGTCGGCTCCTGGAAGATGATCGCGATCCCGGCGTTCTGCGACTGCTTGGCGTTGTCGAAAATCGCCTCCTCGTCGTCGAGCATGAGCCGTCCCGCGTCGGGGCGGTGGACGCCCGCGAGGATCTTGACGAGCGTGGACTTCCCCGCGCCGTTCTCGCCGACAAGGCCGTGCACCTCGCCGCCGAAGAGCTCGATGTCGCCGTCCTCGAGCGCATGGACGGCGCCGAAGCTCTTTTGCGCGTGCTCGAGGACGAGGATCGGCGGCTCGGAAGTGCTCATGGGGCGGAACGGGGCGCCGCGATTCCGCGGCGCCCCCTGACTTCTAGGGATTGACACGCCTTTCCGTCGATCTCCTAGAACTTGAACCTGTCGACGTTCTTGATGGTGAACGTGTAGGGCGGCCCGAGGATCACCTGCGGCCGTTTGTCCGGGCCCAGCACGATCTTGTACGTGCCGAGCTTGCCGGCCTTGAACGTCTCGCCGACCTTGCCCTTGATCTTGCCGTCGGCGAGGGCCGTGACCGCGTAGCCCGCCAGGTAGCCGAGATCCTCGGGGTTCCAGAGGGCGAACGCCTTCACCGTGCCGTCGTGGACGTACTTCTTCATCTGGCTCGGGAGCCCGAGGCCCGTGATCACGACCTTCTTCTTGTACTTCGAGGTCGAGAGGTACTGGGCGGCCGACGAGATCCCGACCGTGGTCGGCGACTCGATGCCCTTCAGGTTCGGGTACGCCTGCAGCATCGCGACCGTGGCCTGGCGCGATTGGGCCGGGTTGTCGTTGCCGTAGTAGATCTTCACGAGCTTCATGTTCTTGTAGGCGGGCTTCTTCAGCTCGAGCTTCATGTACTTGATCCAGGCGTTCTGGTTGGTCGCCGTCGACGCCGCCGACAGGATCGCGAACTGGCCCTTGTAGCCCATCAGCTTGGCCAGCAGCTTGACCTGGCTCCGCCCGATCGTCTCGGTGTCGGCCTGGTTGATGAACAGCTGGCGGCAGTTCACGTCCGAGTCGAACGCGACGATCTTCGTCCCCTGCGCCTGGGCCTGCTTCAGTGCCGGGCAGACCGCCTGCGGATCGTTGCCGGCGATGACGATGCCGGCCGCGTGGCTCTGGATCGCCGCCTGGATCGCGGGCTGCTGCGCCGCGGCGGTGTCCTCCGTCCCTGACGAGACCACCTGCTTCTCGCCGAGGGCGGTCAGGGCGAGCTTGCCGCCGTGGTCGGCGATCACCTCGTACGGGTTGAGGGTGTCCTTCGGGATGAAGTAGAACGTTCTGCCCTTGGTCGAGCTGCCGCCGGCGGCAAGCGCCGCCGCGGCGGCCACCGCGGTCACGAGCAGCCCGGCCAGTGCGACGATCGCCAGGCGACCGCGGGACGAGTGGGCCTTCACCATGCGTGCTCCTCCTCTCTCGTGGGACTGATTCCACTGACTGCTGCTTCAACGGCTCCTCGCCGTCCGGAACTTGTCTTGTCGACCTCCTTTCGCGTGCGGGTCATCGCGGGTAGGCGGCCGTCACGCCGCCGTCGACGTTGATCACGTTGCCGGTGGACTTGGCCGAGCGCGGGCCGGCCAGGAAGGCGATCGCCTCGGCGACGTCCTCGGGGAAGACACTGACTCCGAGCTTGGTTCGCCCGCGGTAGAACGACTCGAGGTCGTCCGCCGCCACGCCGTAGGCGTTCGCGCGCTCGGCCTTCCAGTCGGACGACCAGATGCTCGAGCCCTCGATCACCGCGTCCGGGTTGACGGTGTTCACACGGATGCCGTGCGGACCGCCCTCCTCCGCCACGCAGCGCGCGAGGTGCAACGACGCAGCCTTAGCCGACGAGTACGCAGCCGCGTTGGCGCCCGCGACCAGCGCGTTCTTCGAGGCGACGAAGACGATCGAACCGCCCCCGCCCTGCTCGACCATCACCCCGAACGCCTCGCGGGCGGCGAGGAAGTAGCCGCGGGCGAGCACCGCGTAGTTGCGCTCCCAGTCCTCGAGCGTGGTCTCGGTGATCGGCGCGCTCGTGGCCAGCCCGGCCGAGGCGACGAGGATGTCGATGCCGCCGTACTCGAGCACGGCGCGGTTGGCCAGCTCCTGCACCGCCGTCTCGCTCGTCACGTCGACGGCGGCCGAGATTGCGCGGCGCGTGCCGTGCGCGGCGACGATCTCCTCCGCGACCTCGCGGGCTCCGCCGACGTTCAGGTCGCCGACGACGACGTGGGCGCCGTTCGCGGCCAGCGCGCGCGCGGCCGCCCGCCCGATCCCGCTCGCGCCGCCGGTGATGAGCGCGACCCTGCCCGCGAGCTCCCCGCGCGTGCTGGAAGCGCCGCCGGCAAAGCCGGCGGCGCCCGGCGACAAACCTTGGGGTGCCTGCGCCAGCTTGTAACGCTCGAGCGGCCAGTACTCGATCGCGAACGCCTCGGTCTCGCTCAGCGAGCGGAAGCCGCCGATCGCGTCGGCCGCGTCCTGGACGGCGATCGCCCTGTGGTAGAGGTCGCGGGTGACGCGCGCACGACCGGCGTCGGGGCCGGAGGTGACGATGCCGACGCCGGGGACGAGTACAACCCGCGGGCCGGCAGGGTCGATCGGGAACTGCCGCGTCTCGTCGTCGACGTTGCGCTCGTAGTACTCGCGGTACCAGCGCGCATACTCCTCGACGCCGGCCGTGAGGGCCTCGCGCAGCTCGCCGGCGCCCTCGTGCTCGGGATCGAAATCGACCACGAGCGGCTTGTGCTTCGTGTGGATCAGGTGGTCGGGGCAGGGCGCGCCGACCTGGCTGACCTTCGGCGCCCGGACGGAGGACGCGAACGCGGCGGCCTCCGCGCTGCGGTCGACCTCGAGGATCACGCTGCCGGCGTCGGCGGCGAGAGCTCCGCGGAGCGCCGGCAGCGCGCTCGTCAGGAGAGCGGCCGCCTCCTCCTCGCCCACCTGCGCCACCTTCCTGCCTCCCAGCCCGAAGCGGCCCTTCGCCGTGCGATCGATCGCCTCGGCCGCCCGGCGGACGAGCTCCAGCGTGGCGTGGTAGCTCTCCTCGCCGGTATCCCCCCAGGTGACGAGCCCGTGGCGCTCGAGCAGGACCGCGCGGGCCTCCGGCTGTGCGTCGAGCAGCCCGGCGATGCGCCGGGACATGCCGAAGCCGGGCCGCTGGTAGTCGAGCCAGACCGCCTCTTCGCCGAACTCTTCGTCGGCCAGCCTGCGCCCCTCCGGCGTGGAGGTGAGCGCGATGATCGCGTCCGGATGCGTGTGGTCGACGTGGTCGGCCGCCACGAACGCGTGCAGCAGCGTCTCGATCGAGGGCCGCGGCTGGTCCGGCTGAACGGCACAGCGCTGGAGGTACTCGACCATCTCGGCGTCGCTCATGACCTCGCGCTCGCGGAGCGGGAGCAGCTCCTCGAGCCGCAGCCCGGCGAACCCCGCGGCCGTGATCGTGGCCAGGTCGGTGCCCGACCCCTTCACCCAGAGCAGGCGGACCTGGCGGCCCGTGTGGTCGGCGATCGTCTCCTTCGCGGACGTGTTCCCGCCGCCGACGTTGGCGAGCGCGCGGTCGGCGCCGAGCAGGTTCGAGCGGTGGACGAGGGCGTCGAGGACGCCGAGGTCCGCTGCGACGCTCTCGTCCCAGCGGTCCTCCGGCGCCGGAATCCCGCTTAGCACGGCGGTCGTCTCGCTCACGAGGCGACCTCCAGCGGCGTCCGGGACACCAACTGGATAAAGCGTTGCCTGGCCTCGTCCCACTCGGCCGAGGGAGCGGGCTCGTGGACGGTCGGGACGAACGAGGCGCGGACGACCGTCCGTGCCTCCTCGAGCGAGGCGATCTCACCCAGGGCGATCGCCTGGACGAGCAGGTTCCCGACCAGCGTCGCCTCCTCCGGCCCGGCCAGCACGGGCAGGCCGGTTGCCTGCGCGGTCCAGCGGCAGAGCAGCTCGTTTCGCGCGCCGCCGCCGACGATGTGCAGCTCGACCGGGTCGGCACCCGTGACCTCGCGAAGCAGGTCGACGGTCACGGCGTGCTTCAGGGCGATGCTCTCGAGGATGCAGCGCGCGGTCGCGCCCGGACCTTCGGGAGACGGTTGGCCGGTGCGCTCGCAGAAGGCGGCGATGCGGGCCGGGATGTCGCCGGGCGCCGCGAAGGACTCGTGGTCGGGATCGACGAACGAACGGAGGGCAGGCGCGGTCGCCGCCAGCGCGTTCAGCTCCTCGAACGAGTGGTCGCGCCCGGCGTCGGCCCAGACCCGGCGCGACTCGTGCAGCAGCCACAGCCCGGTGACGTTCCGCAGGAGCCGGAACGTGCCGGCCACGCCGCCCTCGTTGGTGAAGTTGGCGGCGAACGTCGCTTCCGTGATCAGCGGCCGGTCGATCTCCATCCCGACGAGCGACCACGTGCCGGCGCTGACGAACACCGAGTCGTGGTGGCCGAACGGCACGGCCGCCACCGCGGATGCCGTGTCGTGCGTTGCGACCGCGATCACGGCCGCGTCCGTCGGCGTCCGGCCGAGCGGCGTGCCGGGCGGCACCACCTCGGGGAACAGACCGACCGGGATCTCGAGCCGGTCGAGCAGGTCGTCGGCCCACGTGCCCGCGCGCGGATCGAAGCACTGCGTGGTGGTCGCGTTCGTCAGCTCGGTCGAGCGGCTCCCGCACAATCGTGAGTGGACGAGGTCGGGGATCAGCAGGAGCGTCTCCGCGTCGGCCAGCGCCGGGTCGTTCTCCGCGACCAGGGCGGCCAACTCGAAGACGGTGTTGATCGCCAGCAGCTGGATGCCGGTGCGCTCGTAGAGCTCGCGCGGCGGTACGCGCTCGTGGACCCGCCCGACGGCGGCGGCGCGGCGGCCGTCTCGATAGTGCACGGGGTTTGCCAGCAGCCGTCCGTCTGCGTCGACGAGCCCGAAGTCGACGGCCCACGAGTCGACCGCGACCGAGTCGACGGGGGCGGCGGCCGCGAGTCCGTGGAGGGTGTCGCGGTACAGGCGCTCGAAGTCCCAGCGCAGGACGCCGTCCTGCGTCACGGGCGTGTTCTCGAACCGGTGCACCTCGTCGACCTCGAGCCGCTCGCCGTCGAAGGTGCCGACGGCGACGCGACCGCTCTGGGCTCCGAGGTCGACGGCGGCCAGGCGCGGCATCAGCCGACCAGCTCGTCGTTGCGGACTGCCCGCCGCAGATCGCGTGGCCGCACCGGCGGCGGCTCGCGCGGCCCGGGGTCGGTGGTGATCACGTTCACGCCCGCGGCCTGCCATGCCTCGACCTCGGCCTCCGGCGCGCCCGAGTCTGTGACGATCCCCGCCAGCTGGTCGAGCGAGACAAAGGTGAGCAGCGCGCTCCGGTGCCACTTCGTCGCGTCGAGGATGCCGTAGACCTGCTCGCAGGCGTCGGCCATCTCCTGCTTGATCCGCACCTCGTCCGGGTTGAGATCCATCAGGCCGCGCGCGATGCTCAGCCCGCGGGCGCCGAGGAAGCCCTTGTTGATCCGGGTCGTCCGCAGCACGTCGGTGCCGAGGTCGCCGACCAGGGACATGGCGGAGAGCCGGAGCATACCGCCGGTGACCAGCACCGAGATGCCGGGCGCGTCGGCGAGGGCGGTCGCGACCAGCAGGCCGTTGGTGACGACCACCAGCTCGCGCTTCGTGCGGAGCTCGAGTGCCAGGTAATACGCGGTCGTGCTGGCGTCCAGCGCCACCGCCTCGCCCTCGCCGACGAGTGCGGCTGCAGCACGGGCGACGGCCCGTTTGCGCTCGACCTCGAGCCGCAGCCGGAGATCGAAACCGACCTCCGACTGGCCGTGCTGAAGCGCCCGCACACCCCCGCGCACGCGGGCGACGAGACCCTGCCGCGCGAGCTCCGTGAGATCGCTGCGCACGGTGACCTCGGAGACCGAAAAGGTTTCCGCAAGTTCCGCAACCTGAACGGAATCGCGCGACTCGAGCAGACGGAGTACGTGCTGCATCCGCTCATGCTGCGAAAACACCCGGATCGACCGGTCGCCGTCGATGCGCGCGACCCTAGAACGGCGCAGGGCGAAAGTCAACTGTCCTTTCGAAACTGCACGAATCGAAAGCTGATTCGTAATCCAGGCGCGGATGCGTCAGACTGCGCCTGATGGACGAGGCAGCCGTCGTCGAGTTCCTGAAGACGCTGGAGATCGAGACGCCGTCCTGGGGGTACGGCAACTCGGGGACAAGATTCCATGTCTACCCGTGGCCCGGCGCGGCACGCGACGTCCGCGAGCGGATCGCGGATGCGGCGCTGGTCCACCGGCTGACGGGCTGCTGTCCGAGCGTGGCCCTGCACATCCCCTGGGACGCGGTCGACGACTACGGCGAGCTCCGCGCTTTCGCCGAGGGGCTGGGGATCCGCCTCGGCGCGGTCAACCCGAACCTGTTCGGCGATGACGCCTACCGCCTCGGCAGCCTCTGCCACCCGGACGCGGGCGTGCGCGCGGCCGCGGTCCGGCATTGCCTCGAGTGCGTCGAGGTCGCGAAGGAGGTGGGCTCTTCCCTGGTCAGCCTCTGGCTCGCCGACGGGACGAACTACCCCGGCCAGGACGACCTGCGCGGGCGCCACGCCCGGCTGGGCGAGGGGCTCGAGGAGGTCTACGCGGCGCTGCCGGCCGGGATGAGGCTGCTGGTCGAGTACAAGTTCTTCGAGCCGGCGTTCTACTCGACCGATCTGCCCGACTGGGGCACCGCCGCCCTCCTCTGCCGCCGCCTCGGCCCGCAGGCGCAGGTGCTGGTCGACACCGGCCACCATCCCCAGGGGACGAACATCGAGCAGATCGTCGCCGTCCTGCTCGCCGAGGGGCTGCTCGGCGGCTTCCACTTCAACAACCGCAAGTACGCCGACGACGACCTGATTGTCGGCTCGGTCGACCCGTTCGAGCTCTTCCGGATCATGCGCGAGCTCGCCCTCGCGGACTCGGCCGGGGTCGCCTTCATGATCGACCAGTCGCACAACGTCGAGGGGAAGATCGACGCGATGATCCAGTCGGTGATGAACATCCAGACCGCCTACGCGAAGGCGCTGCTCGTGGACGAGGCGCACGTGGTGGAGGCCCAGGCCGCCGGGGACGTGCTCGGCGCGCACCGGATCCTGCTCGAGGCGTTCGAGACCGACGTGCGGCCGCTGCTCGCGCGCGTGCGCGCGGAGGCCGGCGTCGCGCCGGACCCGGTCGAGGGCTTCCGCGCGGGCGGCTACGCGGCGCGCCTCGCTGGGGAGCGCGGCACTGCCTCCGCCGAGAGCGCCTACGAACGGACATGACGCAGCGCAGCGCCTTCGTGCTCCGGGTGAAGCCCGACCGCATCGACGACTACGTCGAGGCGCACCGGGCCGTCTGGCCCGACATGCTCCGGGCGCTGCGCGAGGCGGGCGTCCGCAACTACTCGATCTTCAGGGACGGCACCCGGGTCTTCGGCTACTTCGAGTCGGACGACCTCGAGCGGGCCGCCGCCCACCTCGAGGCGCAGGAGGTGTGCGCCCGCTGGCAGGACGCGATGGCCGAGCTGCTGGAGGAGCGCGTGCCGGAGACCGGCCCGCCCGCGCTCGAGGAGATCTTCCGGCTCGACTGAATCCCTAGAGTCCCGTCCAATGCCGACCGTCCAGCTGTTCGCGACCTGCCTCGGCGACCTCGCCTTCCCCGGGGCGGTCGCCGACGCCGAGACGTTGCTGCGGCAGGCGGGCTTCCAGGTCGAGTTTCCGCCGCGCCAGGTGTGCTGCGGCCAGCCGGCGTTCAATGCGGGCCACCGCGCGGCCGCGCGGCGGGTCGCCCGCTCCTTCGCGCGCGCCTTCTCGCGCGAGGCGCCGATCGTCGCCCCCTCCGGCTCGTGCGCGACGATGGCGTCGCACTATCTGCCGGAGCTGCTCGGCGTCGAGCGGTTCGAGGTGTGGGAGCTGTCCGCCTTCCTCGCTTCGGCCGGGTTCCGGCCGTTGCCGCGGAACGCCGGGCGGCGGATCGCCTACCACGACTCGTGCCACATGCTGCGCGAGCTGCACGTGTCGGAGCAGCCCCGCCGCCTGCTCGGCGGCTCGGGCGCGGAGCTCGTCCCGTTCGCGCGGCCCGATCTCTGCTGCGGGTTCGGCGGGACGTTCTCAGTCCGCCAGCCCGAGGTGTCGGTGGCGATGGCCGACGAGAAGCTGGCCGGCGGCGAGGCGGCGGGGACGATCGTGACCGCCGATCCGGGCTGCCTGATGCACCTCCGGGGCCGGGCCGAGAAGAGCGGCTCGCCTGTTCGGGTCGTCCACCTGGCGACCGCGCTGGCCAGGGGCATCGGTGGCTGAGCTCACCCAGCCCGCGAAGCGGTTCCGGGTGATCGCGCGCGGGAAGCTCGCGGACGCGCACACGCAGCAGGCGCTCGACGACTCGACCGACCGCCTGCGGTCGCACCGGCTGTCGGCGTGGGAGGGGCTCGACGGCGTCGAGGCGCTGCGCGAGCGCGCGCACGCGATCCGGATGGAGGTGATCGACGATCTCCAGGGACACGTCGACCGGTTCACGGCTGCGCTGGAGGCCCGCGGCGGCCATGTCTTCTTCGCCCGCACGGCCGAGGAGGCGAGCGCATACGTGGCGGACGTCTGCTCGCGGGCGGGCGCGAAGCTCGCGGCGAAGTCGAAATCGATGGCGACGGAGGAGATCGGGCTCAACGCCGCCCTCGAGGCGATCGGCGTGACGCCGGTCGAGACCGACCTCGGCGAGTACATCCTCCAGCTGGCCGGCGAGCACCCCGTGCACATCGTCGCGCCGGCGATCGAGAAGACGGCCGAGCAGGTCGCCGAGCTTCTGAGCGCCGTGGACGGTAAGCCGGTCCCGGCCGAGCTCGAGGCGCTGACCGCGGCGGCGCGGCGGCAGCTCCGCGAGACCTTCCTGCAGGCCGACGTCGGCATCACGGGCGCGAACTTCGGCGTCTCCTCGACCGGCTCGGTCTGCCTCGTCACCAACGAGGGCAACGGGCGGCTGGTCAGCTCGATTCCCCGCGTGCACATCGCTGTGATGGGGATGGAGCGGCTGGTGCCGACGACCGCCGACCTTGCCGTGTTGCTCAAGCTGCTGGCCCGGTCCGGAACCGGCCAGAAGCTGACCGTCTACACGACGCTGATCACCGGCCCGCGCCGTCCGGGCGAGGAGGACGGGCCGGAGGAGCAGCACGTGGTCATCCTCGACAACGGGCGGACGAACCTCCTGCGCGGCCGGTACAAGGAGATGCTGGCGTGCATCCGCTGCGGGGCGTGCCTGAACGTGTGCCCCGTGTACCGCAAGACGGGCGGCGCCGCGTACGGGCCCGTGTACTCGGGGCCGATGGGAGCCGTCCTGCTGCCCCTCCTCGTCGGGCTCGATGAGGCGCCGTCGCTGCCCCACGCCTCGTCGCTCTGCGGGGCGTGCACGGAGGCGTGCCCCGTGAAGATCCCGCTGCACGAGCTGCTGCTCGACCTGCGGCGCGACCTGGTGGAACAGGGAGTCGCGTCGCGGTGGGAGCGCCTCGGCTTCACGCTCTGGTCGTGGGCGTGGTCGTCGGTGTGGGGCTACCGGCTGGCGACCCGGCTCGCGCGGCTGGGGCGGCCGCTGGCCGGGCTGGCCGGCCCGGGCCGGGCGTGGTCGGCGGGCCGTGCGCTGCCGCGGTTCGGACGGCGCTACCGGGACAGCCGTCGGTGAGAGACATGGTCGAGGACTTCGCGGCGAATGCCGCGACCGTCGGGTTCCACGTCCACCGCGGCGAAGCTCCGTCGATCGAGGGTGCCGGCCTGTCGACCGCGATCTACGGCCTGGCCGACACCGGCTCGGTCGTGCTGGCGGCCGCGCCGGAGGAGCCGCGGGCGCGCTCGCTCCTTCCTTTCGTCCACGTGACGCTGCTGCGCGAGGACGTGATCCTGCCGGGCCTGAGCGAGCTGTTCGCCGCGCTCGGCGACGATCTGCCGAGCGCGCTCGCGATCGTCAGCGGCCCGAGCCGGAGCGCCGACATCGAGCAGAAGCTGGCCGTCGGCGTGCACGGCCCCGGCGAGGTGCACGTCGTGCTCCTGCCGGCGTCCAGATAGCAAGGCGGACGTTCAGGTCTGCGCTACGGGCACGGGGAGCGCCACGGCTGCCGGATCGACCGCAACCGCTCGGAACCCCGGCAGATGCAGCCGGAAGACCGACCCGTGATCGCGTAGCCGGACGTCGCACCGTCCGCCGTGCGCCTTCGCGATCGCGTCTACGATCGCCAGGCCGAGGCCGACCCCACCCTGAGTCCGTCCGCGCGCGGCGTCCGCACGGGCGAACCGGTCGAAGATCCGCTCGAAGAGCTCGGGCGGCACGCCGCAGCCCTCGTCCGCGACCTCGATCACCACCTCGCCGTCGTTTGCCTTGGCGCCGAGCTCGATCGCGTCTCCCGGTGCGGTGTACTTGACGGCGTTCTCGATCAGCGCGTCGAGCGCGATGCGCAGTCCGTCGGGGTCGGCTTTGAGCGCGACGGGCACGATCGACCGGAGCCGCCAGGCCCGGGGCGCGATCTCCGACCAGCGCATGAACACGTCCTCGAGGAACGGCTCGAGTTCGACCCGGTCCTCGACGAGGAAGTCGGGCTGATCGGCGTTTGCCAGCAACAGGAGCCGTTCGAGAATCGACTCGATCCGGCCGAGCTCGTCCAGCGCCACCTCGACCTCCGCCTGGGTGTGGCCTTCGATTCGGCGCATGACCTCCAGATGGCCGCGGGCGATCGTCACCGGCGTGCGCAGCTCGTGGGAGGCGTCGTGCAGGAACCGCTCCTGGCGCTCGAGCAGGCTGCCGCGCTCCTCGGCCTGGCGCTCGACGACGAGCATCGCATCCTGGCGGCGGCGCGCATGCCAGACCATCGCGAAGAACATCGCCGACATGAGCGGCACCTCGAACAGCTCTCCCCAGGGCTGGTTTCCGTCGTAGGCGTCGATCAGGATCTCCGTTCCGGTGGCGAGGACGACGCCGAGCAGGAGCGCCACCGTCGCCGCCGCCGGCCACACGCGGAAGCCGTAGAGGAGCGTGAGGCTGACCCAGATGAAGTGGAACGGGACGGTCTCCCACCCGGGCCAGAGCCACATGGCGACGAGGTTGAGGAGCGCGAACCCGCCCCACGCGAACTCGATCCACCTATGCCGCAGCAAGACGGTATCCGGCGTGGCGAACGGTTTCGATCGGCGCCTCCGGCCCGAGCTTCTTGCGCAGGCGGCGGATGCAGACGTCGACGACGTTCGAGCCCGGGTCGAAGTGGTACCCCCAGATCTCCGAGAGCAGGCGCTCGCGGCTGACGACCTCGCCCGGGTGCTCGACGAGATGGTGGAGCAGCCGGAACTCGCGGTCGGAGAGCGCGGCGACGTGGTCCCCGATTCTGGCCTGGCGGCGCGGCAGGTCGAGCGTGACAACGCCGGCGCGGACGAGGCCCCCGTCCAGCCGCTGGTGCTGCCGAAGATGCACGCGTACACGGGCGAGCAGCTCGTCGAACGAGAACGGCTTGCTCAGGTAGTCGCTCGCGCCGAGGCCGAAGCCGCGGAGCTTGGTCTGGAGGTCGGAGCGGGCCGAGAGGATCACGACGGGGAGCTCGGGCCGGCGGAGCTGGAGCTCGCGCAACATGCTCAAGCCGTCGAGACCGGGCATGAGCAGGTCGAGGACGACGAGCTGGTAGGGCTCCCCGAGCGCGCGCCGGAGGCCCGCCTGCCCGTCGCCTGCCCCGTCGACCGTGAAGCCCTCGGCCTCGAGACCACGCTTGAGGAAGGCGAGGATCCGGGGCTCGTCCTCGACAACCAGAATCCGCATCGCGTGTGCCCGCTGACCCTAACGCACTCGCGGATGACCTGGAAATGACCTGGAAATGACATCTTCGTCATCTGGTGGATTTGCCCCGTGATGGCGTCATACGTTCCCGGGCGCGATGACCGCTTCTACGACCGAAGCGATCGCGGAGGCGCCGGCGCCGCTGACCGAGAGGGCGACGAGGCCGGGCAGCCCCTTCCCGGACCGGGCGGCCCGGCACTGGATCCTCTCCTCGATCATCTGGCTGACGGTCGTCGACCTGTTCGGGCTGGTGCTGGCCACCGAGTTCGTCACGCCGGAGGCGTTCGGCGGCATCTCATGGCTGTCGTTCAGCCGCATTCGCCCGTCGCACGTGAACGGCGTCATCCTCGCGTGGCTCTCGATGATGTACTTCGGCGCGCTCTTCTACATGCTGCCCAGGCTCTGCGGGACACGTGGAATGTGGAGCGAGCGGCTCGGCGTCTGGTGCGCGTGGGCCTGGAACGCGATGTACCTGGCCGGCATCGTCGGCCTGCTCACCGGCCACAGCCAGGGACGCGAGTACGCCGAGTTCATCTGGCCGGTCGACATCGCGCTGCTCGTGATCTGGAGCCTGAACGTGGTCAACATCCTCAGCACCGTCGCGGTCAGGACGATCAGGCCGATCTACGTCTCCGTCTGGTTCTTCATCGCCAGCCCGCTCTGGCTGGCTGCCGACTACGCGATCGGGAACGTGATCTGGCGTCCGGGCCACGTCTGGGGCGCGCCCTCCGGCGCCCTCTCCGGGAGCCTCTCCGACGCGATCCTCAACTGGTGGTACGCCCACAACCTGTTCGGGCTCTGGCTGACGCCGATGCTGCTTGCGCTGACCTACTACATCGTCCCCAGGGTCACGAACACGCCGCTCTACAGCTACACGCTCTCGCTGATCAGCTTCTGGGGGATGGCGTTCTTCTACACGGGTGTCGGCGACCACCACATCCTCCAGTCGCCGACGCCGGCCTGGCTGAAGACGATCGCGACGGTCTCGTCCTGGATGCTGCTCGTGCCGGTCTTCGCGTTCACGATCAACATCCTCGGGACGATGAAGGGCAACTGGGACCGCTTCTTCACGAACTTACCCCTGCGCTTCACCATGACCGCCTTCTTCTTCTACTTCCTGGTCAACATCCAGGGAGCGTTCGAGGCGATCCAACCGTTCAACAAGCTGACGCACTTCACGAACTTCGTCGTCGCCCACGCGCACCTGGCGTTGCTGGGGGCGTTCACGATCCTCGGCATGGGCGTGATCGACTACACGGTCGCCCAGATCTACCGGAAGCCGCTCTGGAGCCGGAGCCTGACCGAGTGGCAGTACTGGCTGGTCACGGTCGGCTTCACCGGCTTCTTCAGCGTGCTCACCCTGGCCGGCTTCCAGCAGGGCTTCGCGTGGCAGGACGGGATCCCGGAGGTCAACGTGCTGCCGCAGCTGCACGCCTACTACATCGCGCGTGGGATCTTCGGGGCGATGATCGTGGTGTCGGGCATCATCCAGATCGTCAACATCGCGCTGACGATCTTCACCGACTCGGCCGAGCGTCGCCGGCTGGAGACCTACCAGGTCGCCGAGGCAGTCGCGCCGCCGGTCGCCGGCTGATGACGGAGCCCCGGCACCCGGACCGCGACCCGGGGACGCCGCAGCTTCCGCGCGGCTGGATCCGCCATCCGCACGAGCGGATGCTGATCACGCCCCTCGTCGCCGGAATCGGCGGGCTGATTGCCTTCTTCACCGTGGTCGCGATCGTCGTCTGGCTGCCCGTGCACACCTTCGACCCGCCGGCCTCCTACGACTGGGCGCCGCTCTCGAGCCAGGCGGTGAAGGGCCGCAACCTCTTCGCGTCGAACGGCTGCTACGTCTGCCACTCGGGCTACTCGCGGCCGCAGGACGTCCGCTCTGCGCTGTACTTCCTCTACCCGAAGGTCTCGCAGCCGGGCGACTTCTACGGCAGCGACCAGTCGCCGAACCTGCTCGGCACCGAGCGCACGGGACCAGACCTCTCCCAGGAGGGCGGCTGGCATCCCAACGACTGGCAGCTGGCGCACTTCTACGACCCGCGCTTCATGGACCCCCTGTCGCTGATGCCGCCGATGAAGTCGCTGTTCTCCGATAAGCAGATCACCCAGTTGGTCGCCTTCGTCCAGGAGCGCAGCGGCAAGTCGGGCCTGCTGCGCTACGCCGGGCAGCTCTACGCGAAGCACGTGGTGCTCACGAACCAGGGCTTCCCGCCGCCGTACACGGGCTTTCAGGGCGCTCACAAGCCGATCGTCGAGGCGGACGAGGCCGGCCTGAAGCCTCCGAGCAAGCAGCTCGAGGAGGCGCCGAACCTGTCGCAGATCGACCGCAGCTACTGGCTGGCGGGCGATCCGCTGCCCGTCACCGAGCAGAACCTGATTCGGGGCAAGGAGGTGTTCCTCAACCGGTGCGTCGGCTGCCACGGCCTGAGCGGCGACGGCAAGGGACCCGGGGCGACCTTCCTCTCGCCATCGCCGGCGGATTTCACCGACAAGGACGATGCCTGCTGCGGCGGGGACACCGGGCCCGGCGATTTCTACTATCGGATCCTGCGCGGGTGGGCGGGAACGGCGATGGAGAACTTCGGCGACCGGCTCTCGGTCAACGACATCTGGCGGGTCGTGCTCTTCCTGAAGACGATCCCGAACGGCACCCTTGCGCCCAACCGGGTCCCGGAGCCGAAGGACTACATCGTCTGGCAGCCCTCGAAGGAACTGCGAGCCTGGATCGCGACGCACCAGCAGCTCGCCGACAACGCGGACTTCGACCCGAAGATGGCGAAGGACCCGTACGTGAAGCAGGCGATGAACGTGTTCCCCGGCCTCGCGCCGGGTGACAGCATCCTGCTGAACGACGGCAAGACGCAGCTCTCGCTCGAGACCGCCGCCGCGGGCATCAAGGCGCTCTACCAGGACATGCTCGACCGCGCCTGGAGCGACGCGCGGGCGCGAGGAGAGAAGCTTCCGCCCGAAACGCAGAAGGCGATCCCGCCCACCTCCCCGGGGCAGCGATGAGGCGGCTCGCGACAGCGCTGCCCATCGCGATCCTGTTCGCGCTCGTGCTGCCCGCGCTCGCGCTCGCGCACGACCAGCCGGAGACGAAGCAGTCGCGCTGGGTGATGGCCGACTGGATGCTCGATACCTTCTTCGTCTTCTCCGGGCTCGCCGTCCTGGCGTTCCTGGCCGCCTGGAAGGCGGGCCACTTCCAGGACCTCGACCGCCTCGGCTCGATCCCGCTGTACGTGGACGAGGAGGACTACTACACGCCCGACTGGGCTCTCGACGAGGAGGAGTGGGCCGATGGGGATGCCTAGCGGCGATTCGCCGGCGGACGCGCAGCGCTACTACGATTACCTCCAGGCCCATCAGGAGACGATGCAACGTGCCGCCACCTGGCACGTGCGCTGGCTCGATCTCGCCTGGCTGTGGGGCTTCCTGATCGCGCTCGTGGTCATCATCCTGCTCTGGGTCTGGCAGTACCGGACGACCCGCCAGAAGATCTATCCAATCGACAGCTTCGGCGGGTACACGACGGAGCTCGCCGGACCGGCCACGTTCTTCTTCGTCGTCCTCTCGATCCTGCTCACCGGCTTCGCGGTCGTGCTGATCGTCGGCCACCTGGTGTGGGGGCAGAAGTTCTGATGGCGGCCGGACAGCCCTCGCTCGCCGCCCCCTACGTGGCCTGGTCGACGGGTACCTTCACGACCATCCCGGCCGAGCAGTGGGAGACTGTCTACGGGTCGATGCAGGCGTTGAAGGCCCATGTCCAGGAGTACCCCGGCTGTCAGAAGCTGGAGGCGTTCGTCGAGCTGGACGAGAACGGTGACGTCTCGCTCCACTGCTACTCGACCTGGGACACGCCGGAGCAGCTCGAGGCCTTTCTCGAGCGCGGCTACACGGTCGAGCGCATGCTCGGCGACGTCGCCGGGATCGCCTCCGAGCGGGCCCGGGTCATGGAGAAGGTGTTCTGATGGCCGAGGAGCCGCGCCAGCGACCCGCCAGGCCGTTGACCGGCTACCGCGACACTGGTGCGGATATCCGCCACTCGCGCCGCGCCGAGATCCGGGCCTGGGTCATCCTCGCCGCGCTTGCCCTCGCCTACCTCGGCTGGACGCTGACGATCTACTTCCTCGAGCCCGGCCTTCGCTAGCGGTCGGGTCGGCGTGTACCTCCAGCACCTCTCCTCCCTCCAGTTCCTGACTTACGTCGCGTTCTTCGCGGTCGTGGTCGCGGCGCTGTTCAAGTTCGTACCGGGCCGCACGCCCGCGGTGCGCGATTCGCCCTACCCGGAGGAGGAGCTCCACGCCCATGACCGGAAGATCGCCAAGTACTTCGTGGCCGGCGCGGTCTTCCTGGTGCTCGGGAGCCTGCACATGGCTGTCAAGAACCTCCCCTGGGTCGCCGAGCACCTCGCGCGCACCGGCTATGCCGGTCACCTCGTCCGCGACCTCTCGAACACGCATCTGATCATCGTCGGTGGTGGCACGCTGATCGCCACCGGCCTCGCCTGGTATGCGCTTCCGCGGATCGTCGGCCGTCCGCTGGCGAGCGAGGGGCTCGCTCAGGCGGCGTTCTGGTTCACTGCCCTCGGGCTCGCCGTCTTCTACGTCGGTCTCGTCGCGAACGGGATCGCGATCGGCCGCCTCGTGCAGCACGGCTGGGACTACCAGCTCGCGAAGGAGCACATGGGCAAGTGGTACAAGGTTCCGGTCGGAGCGGGCGCCGGCGTGATGGGCCTCGGCTACTGGTGCTTCGCCGCGAACGTCTGCCTGACCGTCTTCCAGGCTCGGCTCGTCCGGGTGCCCAAGCCGCAGTGGCATCTGTGGAAGTTCTTCGTCACGGGGGCGGCCGCCCTCACCGTCGGCACGGTTCAGGGCGTGATCCAGGTCCAGCCTCACAACGCGAACTGGCTGTACAGGACCGGGCACGCGGGCGAGTGGATCGACCCGATCAGCCACGCACACATCAATCTCGTCACCGGACTGACGATGCTGGTCGCGGGCGTCGCCTTCTTCCTGATCCCCGCGCTCGGAGGCCGGGCGCCGTCCCGCGACATGGCGAACGCGCTCTTCTTCGGGCTGCTGAGCGCGTCGCTGATGTTCTACGTGGTCGCTCTCTACCTCGGCTTCCACGAAGGAAACCTCGTCTACCGATGGGCGATCACGCCCGAGCAGGCGGAGAAGCGGACGCCGCTTCACCCGTACCTGATCATGGCCGCCGGCGTCTTCATGTTCGCGTACTTCTGGTGGCTGCTCGGCTTGCTCGTGCGCTCGGCCTGGCCGCTGCGCGGGCCGACCCGGCTGTTCGTGCTCGCCGGCTGCGGGGCGCTCGCGGTCGGGACGCTCCAGGGGCCGGTCCAGGCGTTTCCGGCGGTGAACGAGCTGCTCGATCGCGGCGGCGAGGCCGGCGACGTGATCGTCAACCTGCACGCGCAGCTGAACATGATCGCCGGCCTGCTGGCGATCCTGATCGGACTCGTGCTGGCGGTGCTCGAGCGGCTTGGTGCCCGGACGTTTCCCAGGCGCGCCCGGGTCGCGGCCGTGGGGGTTGCCGCCGGCATGGGCGTCTACTACGCGGCAGGGATCGGGTTCGCCGCCGCCGAGGCGCGGGCGGTGGTCGGGGGCCGGTCGTTCGCCTCGGCGCTCGCCGCCACCGAGCCCTGGCAGGCGCTCGTTCTCGTTCCGGCCGCCTGCGCCGTTCTGGTCGGGTTCGGCGCCTACCTCGCCGCGGTCTGGCCGATGACTGCGCGTCAGCGGCGGGAAGGGGCTCAGGCGATTGCGGCTGCTCCGGCCGTCTACACCGGAAAGATCCCGCGGCGGGTTCGCCGCCGCAAGCCTGCCGCCCTCGCCGGGTACGAGCTTCCCCTCGGTCTGCTCGGCTTCCCCGGCGTCGGCTGGCTGTTCGCCGGCTTCCCGTTCACCGCGTCGATTCTGCTCCTGGCCGGACCCGCGCTGACCTGGGCCGTGTTGCCGGCCGCGTTTTCGCCGTACGGTCCGGGGCCGCTCCGCGGCATCGGCTGGAAGGTCGAGCTCATCTGGCTGCCGCTGATGGCGGTCATCTCCTCGGTCGCGCTCTACCGGGCGCACGCACGCCGCCGGGCACGGGAGCTGGGCGAGCCTCCGAGGCGTCGTCGCCGTGGCCGGCGGAGCTACCGCAGCCGTGTCACAGCCGCGGCCGGCGGCCTCGGGCTGTTGCTGGTCGCCCTGCCGATCATCGGGGTCGTCGCCGGAGTGGGCTCGAGCTCGGTTCGGTACAGCTATCAGGGGACGCTCACACCGGAGGTGACCGGTCAGTTCCTCTCGACTCCGGCGGGAACGGTCAAGCTCTTCTCGTGGGACGGGCCGCAGCAACCGTATCCCCGTGACGCATTGCGCCTGCACAGCCGTGATGCGCGCGCCTTCGTCTTCCGGGCAGCTGCCGTCGACGCGCCGGGCGCCTATCGGCTCTTCGATCTCCAGCACGGCGGGCGCGTGAGCCTCACCATTCGGGCCGCGTCGCCCACTCAGCTCGAGCTCGTGCCGCGCCGGCCGTTGCCGGTCGGTCGGTACATGCTCGTCTCGACCCACGAGGGCATGTTCGGCGGCAAGGACTTCGCCTACCTCGCCGTTGTCGGACCGGGCGTCAGGGCGACGCCGATCTCTGCCGATCGGTCGGGATCGGCTCCTGCGGTGGCGAAGGCGATCCCGCCGGTCGCCGCCGCGCTCGTCGCGCTGCTCTTCGCCCTGCTCCTCGGCCGGTCCGCCTTCGCGAACCCGTCCGGCTCGAAGCTGTTCTGGGCGGCCGGCTTTCTCCTGTTCGGCGTGGCAGCGGGTACGGAGGCTGCTGCCCAGCGGGCCGGCTGGAGCCCCGGCCTGTTCCGCACCTACTACCTCGCCGGCGGGGTGCTGACCGTCGCCTACCTGGGCGCCGGCTCGGCCTGGTTGCATCTCTCCCGCCGCGGCCGCGACCTCCTGCTAGGTGCGCTCGGGTGCGCGACCGTCGCCGCGGTGGTCACGATCGCGTTCGCCCCGTTGGACACGGCCAGGCTGGCCGTGAGCGATTCCGGCCGGCCGCCGGCCAACGGCGTGCTGGGAGGACACGCCTTCCTCTGGGCCGTGACCCTGAACTCGGTCGGGACTCTCTGCCTCGTCGGAGGATCGCTCTACGCGATCGCGCGTCGCCGCGGGATCCGCGCCAACGCCTGGATCGCCTCGGGAGCAATCGTCGTCGCGCTGGCGACCGGAATGTCGAGGGCGGGCGACTACTCGCTCGTGTACCTCGGAGAGCTGGTCGGCATCGCGCTGATGTTCGCCGGATTCAAGCTGGTCGGCCGACCCGGCCGGCGACCCGCTCCGGCCGGCACGGAAATCCGCGCACCGAGCTCGGCCCTCGCTGCAGCCCGCGGCGCGCCGCGCTCCGCCTAGGCAGGCCTCTCGCCCGTCTCCGTTTCCGTCGTCCGTTAGGGTCAGAAGATGCTTCCGATCGACCGTCCGGGCAAGATCGTCTGCGTCGGGTTGAACTACCGTGACCACGCCGAGGAGCAGGGGACGGCGCTGCCCGAGGCGCCGCTCCTCTTCGCGAAGTGGCAGAACGCGCTGATCGGCCCGGGTGACCCGATCGTGATCCCGCCGGTCGTCACCAAGTGCGACTACGAGGCCGAGCTCGGCGTCGTCATCGGCGAGCGCGTCCGCGACGCCTCGGCGGAGAACGCGCTGGAGGCGGTGGCGGGCTACGTCTGCGTCAACGACGTCTCCGCCCGCGACCTCCAGTTCGCCGACGGCCAGTGGACGCGCGGCAAGTCGCCGGACACCTTCTGCCCCGTCGGCCCCGCGCTCGTCTCGCGGGACGAGGTCTCCGACCCGCAGGCGCTTCCGATCAGGGCGATCCTGAACGGCGAGACCGTCCAGGAGTCGACGACCGCGAACATGATCTTCGGCGTCGCCGACGTAATCGCGTACGTCACGCGCACGATCACGCTCGAGCCCGGCGACCTGATCGCGACCGGCACGCCGGCCGGCGTCGGTGCCTTCCGCGACCCGCCCCTCTTCATGAAGGCGGGCGACGAGATCACGATCGAGATCGACGGTATCGGCTCGCTGACCAACCCGGTCGTCGCCGGCTAGGGTGCACCGCCGGCTCGGCCTGCTCGCGGGGCTGTTCCTCGCCGGGCTCGCGTTGCGGCCTCAGATTGTCGGCGTCGGACCCCTGATCCCGGAGATCCAGGACGACCTCGACGTCTCGCATGCGGTCGCCGGCCTGCTGACGACGATCCCGGTTCTCTGCATGGGCCTCTTCGCGCTGCCTGCACCCCGGGTTTCACACCGGTACGGCACCCGTCTGGCGATCGCCGTCTGCCTGGGGCTGATCGGGGTCTTTGGGATCGC
Source organism: uncultured Actinomycetes bacterium (assembly GCA_963841405.1). Classification (GTDB taxonomy): domain Bacteria; phylum Actinomycetota; class Thermoleophilia; order Gaiellales; family Gaiellaceae; genus DATBLE01. The sequence goes on from CAWJCM010000004.1 coordinate 235,047, forward strand.
CAGGGGCGTCGCACCCGGAGCCGCTGCCGTGATCCTGCTCACGTTCGGGGTCAGCGTCGGCCTCGGCCTCGCGCAGGCACTCATGCCCGCCGCCGTGAAGGAGCGCTTCGCGTTGCGCCCCGCGTTCGCCACGAGCATCTACGTGCTCGGCTTCAACATCGGCTCTGCACTCTCATCCGTCTTCGCTGTCCCGATCTCGGACGCGACGGGAAGCTGGCGCTGGTCGCTCGTGGTCTTCTCGGCGGTGACGGTCGCACTCGTCCCCGCCTGGATGTGGCTAACGCGAGGGGAGCCGCGACACGAGCGTCCGGCCGTCGCCCGGATCAGGCTGCCCTTCCACAGCGGCACCGCCTGGGTCCTGGTCGGGATCTTCGGCTCGATGGCCTGCGTGTTCTACGGGCTGAACAGCTGGCTTCCGGACGCGTACGTCGAGCGCGGGTGGAGTGACGGGAAGGCTGGAGCTCTCCTCGCCGTTCTCAACATCGCGGCACTGGTGACGACCGTGATCATCCCCTGGCTGTCCGACCGGAAAGGCTCCCGCCGGGTCTACCTGGTCACGTTCAGCGCGGCCCTGGCCCTCGCCGTCGCCGGTTTCGTGGTTTTTCCCGGAGGCGCCTGGGCGTGGGCGACGGTCGTCGGCCTCTGCACGGGCGCGATGTTCCCGCTAGTGATGACGCTTCCCGTCGACGTCGGGAAGCAGTCGACCGACGTCGCCTCGGTGACGGGGCTGATGCTCGGGGTCGGCTACATGCTCGGCGCCGTCTCCCCGCTGCTGCTCGGCGCCGCCCGCGATGTGACCGGCTCGTTCACGGCCACCCTCTGGCTGATCGTCGGCTCGGGCGCCGTGCTTTTCTCGCTCTGCGCGTCGATGACGCCCGAGCGCATCGCCCGTGGGGTCGCGCGGCCCGAGCCGGCATGAGCTCCCGCTTTCTGGAAGGCGCCCGGATGATCGCTCCGGTCGCCGTCGCTGCCTTTCTCTTCGCGCTCTCGTTCGGGGTCCTGGCGCGTGCGGCGGGCATGGGCCTGGCTGCGCCGCTCGTCATGTCCGCCACCACCTTCGCCGGCTCGGCCCAGTTCGCGGTCGCCTCCGTACTGGGCAGCGCGGGATCGGCCGGCGCCGCGATCGCGGCGGCGGCGATGCTGAACGCGCGCTACGCGCCGATCGGGATCTCGATCGCACCGGCTTTCCACGGCTCGCTGCCGCGACGCCTGCTGCAGTCGCAGCTGGTCGTCGATGAGACCTGGGCGATGACCATCCGCCGCAAGGGCGGCTTCGATCTCCAGGTGCTGCTCGGCGCCGGCGTCGTGCTCTACCTCTGCTGGAACATCGGGACCGCTGCCGGGCTGGTCCTCGGCAACGTGATCGACGACCCGAACGAGCTCGGGCTCGACGCAGCCTTCGCCGCGCTCTTCCTCGCCCTGCTCGTCCCGCAGCTTCGCGGACGTCGCGAGGTCGCGGCCGGGCTGCTCGGCGGCGGGATCGCGCTCGTGCTGATCTCGTTCACGCCGGCCGGCGTACCGATCGTCGCCGGAGCGGCGGCCTCTCTCGTCGGCTGGATGCGCGGATGAGTCCCGTCTGGGCGTCGGTGCTCGGCGTCGGTGCGGCGACGATCGCCTTGAAGGCGACCGGTCCGGTGCTCCTCGGGCGGCGCGAGCTGCCCTCGTGGCTGGCGGGACCCGTCTCCCTGCTCGCACCTGCCGTGCTCGCCGCCTTCGTGGTCACGCAGGCCCTCGGCGGTCACCGGGAGATCGTCGCGGACGCCCGTCTCGTCGGTCTGGGCGCGGGCGCGATCGCGGTCGCGTTGCGCGCGCCGATCCTGGCGGTCGTCGTCGTCGCGGCGGCCGCGGCGGCGCTCACGCGTCTTCTCGCCTGAGCTCCGCGCGCCTGAATCGGCACGCATTCGTCACGGAGAAGCGCGCCCCGGGCCGGTAGCCTCGGCGGCAGGGGAAAGGGGCACAGCCCCCACCCTGGGTGGGGGTATCGAGCGTCGGCGCCTCGCTCACGCGGACACCGGCTCCACTCGTCCGGAGCGGACACCTAGCCCATGCCGAGTGAAATGATCCCACGCCCGACCAGGCCGCTCGTGAACGCGGACTCGGGCAGGATCTTCACGCCGTACATGTCCCGCAGGAACCACTCGAGGTAGACGAAGACGCTCGAGCGGACGGCCGCGATCTTCTCGAGCCGCGCGAGATCGAGGACCGCAACGCGTGAGCGGAGAGCCTCGTCGTCGAGAAACCGCTCGACCGCCCGCGAGCCGATCGGGCCGAGCAGCAGTACCGGCCCGTTCTCGGTGAGCCGTTCGCAGAACGCGAAGCCGAGGCGCAGCTCGATCGTGCTCCGCTCGCGACGCCAGGCGAGCGCGAGCCGGCTCGGCCCGGAGTCGAGGATGTCGACGTCGTCAAGCTCGTCGAGGCAATACGCGGCGAAGGAGTCGAGGATCGCGCCCTGGGTCAGCGTCCGCGTCGCCCACTCGATCGTCCGATTGCGGCGCAGGGCGTCGACATCGGCGTCGGCCGGCACGTCCGGCCCGGGATCCCAGCGCGCGAGCTCGGCGTCCAGCGCCGCGCCCTCCTCGGCGCCGGTCCGGGGATCCGCGAGCGCCTCGACCGCGACCGCGTTCACCGCGGTGCCTCCGCGGCTTCGACCACGAGGCCGGCGGCGAGCTCGGACAGCAGTATCCGCATCCCACCACTCGCCCGGGCGAGTCCGACTGCGCAGCCCTCGCCCGGCCCCTCGACCTCGGCGACGACGCAGCCGACCCTGGCGCGCCGGAGCGCACGGCCCTCCGCCAACAGGTCGGCGACCGGATCCGCCCCCCGTCGCACCGGCACGGTCGGCAGCCCGTCGCTCACGACCACGACGAGGGGAACGGCGTTCGGATGCCGGAGCAGCTCGCCCCGCAGCAACAGCCGGGCCCGCCTGAGCGCATCGGCGAGCGGCGTCTGCCCGCTGAGCGGGATCTCCTCCAGTCGGCGCCTTGCCCGCGCTCGACTGGAGGTCGGCGGCAGCGCGACCGTCGCTTCGGCGAGTCCCCCCTTGAAGGCGACCAGTGCGACCTTGTCGCCACGCCTGGTCGCATCGTCGAGCAGTTCGAACACGATCCCCTTCACCTTCTCGACCATGCGCTCCGCATGCACCGACCAGCTGTTGTCGACCACGAAGCAGACGATGAACGGCGAGCGATGCTCGCGGATCTTGCGACGGAGATCCTCGGATCGGATCTCGACCGGCACGCGACCGCCGCGCACGGTCGCAGCGCGTAGCGTGGCGTCGAAGGCCACATCCGTGTCTCCCGGACGCGCCAGGCGGTGACGCGCGTATTTTCCTCGCCGGCGCCCGACGAACGACCGCGCACGGCGGCCCGACCGGGCGCGCTCGACCCGGTCGCTCCGGCGGCGGTGCTCGAAGACGCGGGCCGGGTCGACCCCCACCCTCTCGACCGCCGGCGCGCCGTCCGGCGCCGAGTCGACCTCGAGCGCTAGCTCGCCCTCCCCTCGACTTTTTTTCGGGACACCTCGATCTCGAGCGCGTCGTCGAGGAGGCGGCGGAGCACGTGCGGCTCGGCCCGCGCAGGCGGTCCGAACGGGTCGGCCTCGAGGCGATGGCCGAGCGCGAGCTCGGCCGCCTGGAGGAGATCGTCGGCATCGACCAGGTCGCGCCCGGCCAGCGCGGCGAGTGCCTTCGCGCACTCGACGATCGCGATGTCGGCCCGGTGACTGCTGACGCCGGAGCCGATCACGAGCCGCCCGACCGCGCCGTACAGCGGATCGGGCACGCGGACCGACGGCAGACGCGCCTCGCCCGCCGCCACCGCCGCGGCGAGCTCGGCCTGCGCCGCCGCCCACTCCTCCCGGTAGCCGTCGGGGTCGGCGGCGAAGGCCTCGCGACGCCTGACCACGTCGGCCCGAGACTCCGGGTCGGCGAGCGCCTCGACCTCGACCTCCAGCCCGATCCGGTCGGCGATCTGCGGGCGCAGCTCGCCCTCCTCCTCGTTCATCGTCCCGACGAGCAGGAAGCGCGCCGGGTGCGACACTGACACGCCTTCGCGCTCGACCACGTTCACACCGAGCGCGGCTGCGTCGAGCAGGACGTCCGTCAGGTGGTCGTCGAGCAGGTTGATCTCGTCGATGTAGAGGATGCCGCGGTTCGCCTCGGCGAGCAGCCCCGGCTCCAGCGCCCGCTCGCCCGACTCGAGCGCCCGGGCGACGTCGACGCTCCCGGACACGCGATCCTCCGTCGCGTTCAGCGGCAGGTCGACGATCCGCCGCCGCCTGCGCACGACCGGCAGCTCCTCGCCCGCGGCCACGCGTTCCCAGCACGACGCGCAGGGGTCGTCGGGCGAACAGGAGAACGCGCAGTCCGCGACGACCGCGATCTCCGGCAGCAGCTCGGCGAGTCCGCGGACCGCGGTCGATTTCCCGGTGCCGCTCGGTCCCTTGATCAGGACGCCGCCGACCACCGGGTTGACCGCGTTGAGCAGGAGCGCCCGGACGAGGCGCTCCTGGCCGACGATCGCGGTGAACGGGAAGTAGCGGAGCCCTATGTGATCACCAGCCGCTTTCCGAACGTCGGCTCCGCCTGGGTGATCGGCGGGAACTGCCAGGTGCCGATCAGCGGCACCGCCGTGTCGCGATTGACCTTCACGTCGACCACGAACGGCCCGCCCGCGTTCAGCGCCGTGTCGAACGCGTCCGCGAGGTCCCCCGGCTGGTCGACCGACACCGCCCCGGCTCCCATGGCCTGCGCCATCGCCGCGAAGTCCGGGTTCCAGAACTCGCCGGTCGACTGCTTGACGAAGCTGGTCGCGATCTCCCGGTTGTCCATGTAGAAGCGCTGGAGATCGCGGATGACGCCGATCGTGTAGTTGTTGAAGATCACCCAGACGGCGGGGATGTCGTGCTCGACCGCCGTCGCGACCGCGCCCGGGAACATCATGAAGCTGCCGTCGCTGGTGACGCAGATCGCCGGCCGCTCCGGCCGCGCGAGTTTCAGGCCGAGCACGCCGCAGGTGCCGAAGCCCATGCCCGCGAAGCCGCCCGGCGTGAACACCGACCGCGGCTCGTAGGCGTCCCAGTACTGCTCCACCCAGGTCTGGTGGTTTCCGGTGTCGGTGATCATCAGCGTGTCGTCCGGCGCCGCCTTGCGGAGCTCGGCGACCACGCGGCGCGGGTCGATCGGCGTGCCGTCACTCGCCTTCTCCGGCTCGATGAAGTTCGACCACTCCTCCTTCCACGCCTCGACCTGGTCGTTCCAGGGCGAGCGTCCGCGCTTGGGCTCGCGGCCGGCGAGCTCGATCAGCTGCTTCAGCACCTCGCGCGCGTCGCCGACGATCCCGAGCTCCGTCGGGTAGTTGCGGCCGATCTCCTGCGGGTCGAGGTCGACGTGGATCAGCTTGGTGGGCGGGATGTTGTACGTGTAGCCGGGCACCCACGAGGAACAGTGGATGTCGGAGAAGCGACAGCCGATCGCCAGGATCACGTCGGCGTTCTTCGCCGCCTCGGAGGCGGGGTACTCGCCCCAGCAGCCGGCAATGCCCAGGTGGAGAGGATGCCTCGCCGACAGAGCGCCCTTGCCCATGAACGTGGAGTAGACGGGCACGTTCACGTGCTCCGCGAACTGCCGCAGCTGCTCGGTCGCGTCCGACGAGATCACGCCGCCGCCGGCGAGGACAAGCGGCCGCTTTGCCTTCATCAGCATCGCCAGCGCGCGCGCCACCGCCTCCGGCGAGCCGGGCGTGCGCCACTCGAGGTGCTGCGAGCGTTCCTCAGGCTCGGGCACCTCCACGTCGGCGGTGCGGATCCAGAGGTCGTACGGGACGTCGATGTGCACCGGACCGGGCCGGCCGGCGCGGGCGAGCTTGAACGCCTTGGGCAGGAACTTGCCGAGGTCGTCGACGCTGTGCGCCTGGAAGCTCCGCTTGGTGATCACCTTCGCCATGCTCGGGAAGTCCGCCTGGTGGTGGCGGTACTCCTCCTGGAGCGCTCCCGAGTCGTACTGGTTGGTCGCCACCTGCCCGGTGATCGCGATGAACGCGGACGAGTCGTAGAACGCGTTCCCCATCGCCACCGTCAGCAGCATCGGGCCCGGGCCTGTCGAGGTGTAGACGGGGATCACCTGGCCCGACGCGCGGAAGTACGCGTCTGCCATGTACCCCGCCGCCGACTCGATCCGTGGGAAGATGATCTTGATCTCGTCCTGGTGGTTGTAGACGCCGTCGAGCAGCCCGACCGCCCCGTGCCCGGCGTAGCCGAACATGTAGGGCACCTTCTCCTTCAGCAGGTACTCGACGACGAGGTCGCAGCCACGCATCTCGGCCATGTGCTCGCCCCTTTCGGTCGCAGTCGAGTCGACTATACGACGCTTCGCAGGATCGTCGCGGTCTCGCGGACGCCCTGCTCGAGCGGAGTCAGCGGCGCGTCGAACCAGGGCTCGGGCAGAACGTCGGGGAAGGGCAGGATCGTGTCGTCGTACGAGACCCCGGCCCCCGGTACCGTCCTCTCGACCAGCGCGGCGAAGTCTGCGATCGGCGTGGCCGGGCCGCCGATGCAGAAGGTCCGCGCGCCGGCGGGCGACGACCGCGCCGCCTGGATGAAGGCGCGGGCAACGTCGCCCGCGTACTGGAGCTGGGTCACGCCGCCGAAGGCGATCCGATAGGGCTCGCCCCGCACGGCGGCGGCGATCGCCAGGGTCGGGCCGGCGGTCATGCCCTGGTCACGGCCAGGCCCGTACACCGTGAACGGTCTCAGTCCGACGCTCGCCGGGCCGTGCTCGGCGGCATAGACGGCCGCCGTTCCCTCGTTCGCAAGCTTGAAGACGCCGTAGAGTGTGCTCGGATCGACGTTGCCGTCGCGGTCGTACACGGCGGCGGAGCTTGCGTACGCGACCGTGGTCTCCAGCCGGAGCCGTTTCGCCGCTTCGAAGACGTTGACGGTGCCGGTCACGTTCACCTGGGCGCCGAGCACCGGGTTCTCGCGACAGAACGGCACCTGCAGGGCGGCGAGATGAACGACGTGGGTGACCTCGTGCTCGGCCAGAACGCGCTCGACCGTCGGGAGGTCGGTGATGTCGCCGCGGACGAAGTCGATTCGGTCGATCTCCTGCGGCGAACCGATCAGCCGGAGGCGGCGGAGGTCGTCGCCGAGGTCGAACGCGACCACGGCGGCGCTCTCCCGGACGAGCGTGATCGCGGTCCAGGCGCCGAGGCAGCCCAGAGCGCCGGTGACGAGCCAGCGTTCCGTCATCTCTCGCCGTACCCCTTCGGGCCAAGGCGAAGGGACTGTCCCTGGGACACGCCGTTCGGTGGGGCGCTCGTCACGGTTCCGTTACCGGGACTGTCCCTGCGACCTGACCCGGACGGCCTTGGCTGGGACGGTCACACGTCCTGATAGACGGTCACCACCTCGGTGTAGAAGTCCATCGCCGCACGGCCCTGCTCGTGCGGGCCGAAGCCCGAGCCCTTGATCCCGCCGAACGGCACGTGGACGTCGGCGCCGGCGGTCTGGGAGTTGACGTGCAGGATCCCCGCCTCGACCTCGGTCGCGAACCGCTGCGCGTTCGTCAGATTGCTCGTGAAGATCGACGCCGAGAGGCCGAACTCCACGGCATTCGCGCGGCGCACCGCCTCGTCGAGATCGGCGAAGCGGTAGAGGGATGTGACCGGCCCGAAGACCTCCTCGCAGGAGAGGAACGCGTCGTCGCGGACGCCCTCGAAGACGGTCGGCGCGAGCAGGTAGGCGTCGTCTTCGGCCCGCTCGCCGCCGGCGACGACGGTTCCGCCCTCCCGCTTCGCGCGCTCGATCGCCGCGAGGATCTCGTCGAACTGCTGCTCGTTGACGATCGGCCCGACCTCGGTGTCCGGGTCGGCCGGGTCGCCGACAGCGCCGCGGTCAATGCGGCCGAGCAGACGGGCTCGAAAGTCTTCGTAGACGGCGTCCTGGACGTAGATCCGCCGCGTGGCCGTGCATTTCTGACCGGCGGACCAGAACGCGCCCGCGTAGGCCGCCTCGACCGCCCGGTCGAGGTCGGCGTCGGCCATCACGATCAGCGGGTTGTGGCCGCCGAGCTCGAGCTGCACGCGCTTGCCGAGCGCCGTCGCCTCGTCGCGGACCTGGCGGCCGATCGCGACCGACCCCGTGAACGAGATCGCCTTCACCCTCGGGTGGCGGACGAGTGGGGTGCCGACCTCGGAGCCGCGACCGACGACGATGTTGAAGACGCCGGCGGGGATGCCCGCCTCCTCGAAGCAGGCGGCGAGGTGCAGACCGGTGAGCGGCGCTTCCTGCGCCAGCTTCATCACGACCGCGTTGCCGTAGATCAGAGCGGGGGCGGCCTTCCAGGTCGGGATCGCGAAGGGAAAGTTCCACGGCGTGATCATCCCGACGACCCCGAGCGGCCGGCGAACCGTGTAGACGGAGCCACCGCTGGCGGACTGCTCGAACAGCTCGCCCTTCGGCCGCCAGGCCTCGCCGGCGGCGAAGCGGAGGATCGCCGCCCCGCGGGCAGCCTCCAGCCGCGCCTCGCGCAGCGGCTTGCCCATCTCGAGCGTCATGTCCTGCGCGATCTGGTCGACCCGGCGCTCGATCGCGTCGGCCGCGCCCATCAGGATCGCGGCGCGCTGCGCGCCGGGGCGCCCGGACCACGCGGGGAACGCGTCGGCCGCGGCCTCGACGGCGACGTCCACGTCCTCCGCGCTCGAGGCGGGGAACTCCCCGATCGTCTCCGACGGCCGCCACGGGCCACGCTTCGCGTACGTCTTGCCGGAAGAGCTCTGCCGCCACTCGCCGCCGACGAAGTTGGCGAACGCGGGCCGGGGCGGTGCTTCCAGAACCTCAGACATGGGCCTCGCTCCTTGGTCTCGTGGTCAGGTCGGTCGCCGAGACGACCGGGTTGGTCAGGGTGCCGATCTCCGGGACGGTGATCTCCACCGTGTGCCCCGGCTCGAGCGTGAAGCCGTCAGGGGGGACGAGCCCGGTGCCGGTGAGGAGAACGCTGCCGGGCGGAACCGGGTTGTCGCGCAGCAGCCACTCGACCAGCTCTGCGAACGACCGTCGCATCATCGCCGACGACGTCTCGCCGGAGAACACCTCAGCACCGCCCTGGGCGGTGATCCGCATCCGGATCCCGAGCGGCGCCTCCCAGTCGTCGGGCTCGAGGAGGGCGGGGCCGATCGCGCAGGCGCCGGCGAATATCTTCGCCTGCGCGATGTAGAGCGGGTTCTCGCCCTCGATCGCGCGGGAGGAGACGTCGTTGCCGATCGTCAGGCCGATGAGGGCGCCGCCCTCCCCGAGGACGACCCCGATCTCGGGCTCCGGGACGTCCCAGCCCGAGTCGGTACGGACGCCGATCGGCTCGCCGGGGCCGACCGTTCGTCGGCAGCCGGCGTCCTTCATGAACAGCTCGGGCCGGTCGGCGTCGTAGACGAGCGTGTAGACGTCCTTCACGGTGCTCTCCTCGACGCGCGCGTCGCGGCTGCGGCGGTAGGTGACGCCCGCGCACCAGACCTCCGGCGGCTCCACCGGAATCGCCAGCCGGAAGCGGCCGAGCTCGTCCGGCGACTCCGCCGTTCCCTCGGCGATCCCGCCGTCGGCGTGGTGGCGAAAGCGCAGCATCAGTAGACCGCCCTTCCCCCCGAGATGTCGTACGTCGCTCCGGTGGAGAACGAGAGGTCCTCACTGGCGAGGAAGCACGCGAGCGCGGCCACCTCCTCCGCCTTGCCCATCCGGCCGAGCGGGATCCGCTCGACCATGTAGTCGACGTGGTGCTGGGACAGCCCGGCGAGGATCGGCGTCTCGATCACGGCGGGTGCGATGCAGTTGACGAGGACGCCGCTGGCCGCGACGTCCTTGCCGATCGCCTTCGTCATCGCGATCACGGCCGCCTTGCTCGCCGAGTAGGCGGCCGCCATCGGGTTCCCTTCCTTGCCGGCGATCGAGGCGACGAGGACGATCCGCCCGTACCCCCGCTCGATCATCCCGGGCAGGACTGCCCGGCACATGAAGAACGACCCGTTCGCGTTGATCGCGAAGACGCGCCGCCACTCCTCGTCCGTTACCTCGGTGGTGCGGACCGACTCGCCGGGGATCCCCGCCGAGTTGACCAGCACGTCGATCCGGCCGAGCTCGCGTTCGACCCGCTGGACGGCCGTGTCGACGTCGCCCGAAGAGGAGATGTCGCCCGTGACCGAGAGGTAACCGTCGACGGGCTCGCGATCGAAGACAGCGACCTCCGCGCCGCCGGCCTGCAGCCGCTCCGCAGCGGCCGCGCCGATCCCACTCGCGCCGCCCGTGACCAGCGCCACCCGCCCGTGGAAGTCGTAGGTGTTGGGCATTCCGTCAGAGGATCTGCATGAACGGCTTCGTCAGGATCGTCCTCCGGCCCGCGCAGGGCTCGCGGACTGCGGTCAGCGTGAGGCGCTTGCCGCTCGCGCGCCAGGAGTACACACCGGTCGCCTGGGCGCCGCGGCAGGAGAACGGGCCGCCGAGGTCGTGGAACGTGATGCGGTTGCCGACGATCCGAGCCGTGCCCGAGACCGCGAGCATGGTTCCCTTGGCGACCGAGAAGCTCCGCCGGTTGATCGTCAGGCGCCAGGTACCGTCGAGCACCGCCGGCTTCGCCCCGCCGATCTTCGTCGAGTACACGTGCGGTCCGATCGACGCGGTGCGCGACCCGAGGGCGGGTGCCGCCGTCACAGTCGTCGCGAACAGCGCGCTCGCCGCCAGTGCTGTTCCGAGCGCGAACCTCCTCATCTGTGGCCGTCCTCCTTGTCGGGCTTGGATGCCCAACTCTACGATGTCCGCGATGGGCTTCGACCCGGCCTCCGACTACCCGCTCGGCTCGCGCCGGCCCGATCTCGTCCGCACGCCTTCCGGACTCGCGCCGGACGAGCTGACGCTCGAGGCTGCACGCGCGGGCCGATTCGGCCCTGACGAGCTACGCGCGACGCCCGAGACGTTGCGCCGGCAGTCGGAGGTCGCGCTCGCGGCGGGCAGGACACAGCTCGCGGACAACCTCGCCCGCGCGGCCGAGCTGGCGGACGTGCCCCCGGAGACGATCCTCGAGATCTACACCGCGCTCCGCCCGCACCGTTCCACGGCGGACGAGCTCGAGGCGTGGGCGACACGGCTGGAGACGGAGCTCGGCGCACCGCTCACGGCCGGGTTCCTACGGGAGGCGGCGACCGCGTACTCCGAGCGCGACCTGCTGGAGACGGGTGAGCGCGCGACGGTCTGAGCGGTTCGCCTCGCGGGAGCGCCGGGAACTCCGCCGCGAGGTCCTCATCTCGCCGTACCCCGAGCTGGGGCTGGTCGCGATGGACGGTCCCAACGACCCGAAGCCCGGTCTCGAGCTCGAGGACGGCCGGGTGGTGGCGATGGACGGCCGCCGCGCCGAGGACTTCGACATCATCGACCGGTTCGTCGCGCGCTACGGCCTCGACCTCGACGTCGCGGTGGAGGCCGCACAGCTCGCCGACGACGAGATCGCGCACCGTCTCGTCGACATCGACGTCCCGCGTGCCGATCTCGTCCGGCTCTCCCGCGGCCTGACGCCGGCCCGGCTCGCCGGCATCGTCTCGCGGCTCGACCCGGTTGAGCTGATGTTCGCGCTGAAGAAGCTTCGCGCCCGGCGGGCCCCGGCCAACCAGGCGCACGTGACGAACCTGAAGGAGAACCCGGCGCTGCTCGCCGCCGACGCGGCCGAGGCTGCGGCCCGCGGCTTCGCCGAGGTCGAGACCACCGTCGGCGTCTCGCGCTACGCGCCGCTGAACGCGATCGCGATCCTCGTCGGCTCGCAGACGGGCCGGCCCGGCGTGATGACACAGTGCGCGGTCGAGGAGCGGCGCAACCTCCAGCTCGCGATCCAGGGGCTCGTCACCTACGCGGAGACGCTCTCGGTGTACGGCACCGAGCCCGTGTTCGTCGACGGCGACGACACGCCCTGGTCGAAGGCGTTCCTTGCCTCGGCATACGCCTCGCGCGGTGTGAAGGTCCGGTTCACCTCCGGCGGCGGCTCGGAGGCGCTGATGGGCCACGCGCAGGGCTGCTCGATGCTGTACCTCGAAGCTCGCTGCCTGGCCGCCATCCGCGCCGCCGGCTCGCAGGGCGTGCAGAACGGGTCGATCTCGTGCGTGGCGCTGGTCCTGTCGGTGCCGGGCGGCGTGCGCGAGATCCTGGCCGAGAACGTCCTTGCCGCCTGGCTCGACCTGGAGGTGGCGTCGGGGAACGACGCGATCGCGTCGCACTCGGAGATCCGCAAGACGGCGAAGCTGATGGGGCAGTTCCTGCCGGGCACGGACTTCGTCACGTCGGGCTACTCGGTGATGCCGCGCGAGGACAACACCTTCGGCGGCGGCAACTACGACGCGGACGACCTGGAGGAGTGGATGACTGCGCAGCGCGACTGGCAGGTCGACGGGGGGATCGAGCCCGTGGGAGAGGAGGCCGTCCTCGGCGTGCGGGCGAAGGCGGCGCGGGCGGTGCAGGCGGTCTTCGCCGGGCTCGACTTTCCGCCGATCACGGACGAGGAGGTGGAGGCTGCCACCTACGGCTACACCAGCCGTGACCTGCCCGACCGGGATCGCGCCGCCGACGTCGCGGCCGCCGACCGCGTCATCGACGGGGCTGTCTCGGCGCTGGACGTCGTCCGCCAGCTCGACTCCGCCGGCTTCAGCGACGTTGCCGAAGCCGTGCTCGGCATGCAGCGTCAGCGCGTCGCGGCCGACTACCTCCAGACCTCCGCGATCATCGAGTCGGACGGGTCGGTACGCTCGGCGGTCAGCGACCCGAATGAGTACGAGGGCCCGGGCACGGGCTACCGCCTCGAGGGCGAGCGCTGGCAGCGCCTGCAGCAGCTGCCGTACGTGCTCGATCCGCAGGAGGAGATCTCGTCGAGCGGTGTGCCGCCGTCTGTTCTGGAAACACATGTTGCCACTGTAGACGACGATCCGGACGACGTGGTCGTCGCCGTCGGGCCGGCGTTCGCGGCGGCGCTCCGGACCACGATCAACGGCCTGTCCCATACGGACGTGCTGCGGGCAATCGCAGAAGGAGTCCGCGAGGGCGGCGGCCGGCCGCGGTTGGTCCGGGTGGGGCGTAGCTCCGACGTCGCCTTCATCGCTCACGACGGCGCCAAGCTCTCGGGCTCGCGGATCGCCGTCGGCGTCCAGTCGAAGGGAACGGCGGTCATCCACCGCGCCGACCTCCAGCCGCTCGACAATCTGGAGCTGTTCGGGATGTCGCCGCTCTACACGCTCGACTCGTACCGCGCGATGGGCCGGAACGCCGCCGCCTACGCGCTCGGGCACGCGGTCGGGCCGGTGCCGACCGAGCTGGACAACTTCGCGCGCGCGAAGCTGATCGTCCGAACGACGCTCCTGCACGCCCGCGAGACCGCGGAGGTCGTTCCCGGCGCCGAGCCGATCGAGCTCGAGCTGACGGGGTGAAGGTCTATTTCGCCGGGCCGCTGTTCACGCCGGCCGAGCGCCGGTTCATCGACGAGTGCGCCGCCCAGCTTCGCGACGCCGGGTTCGACGTCTTCGTCCCGCACGAGCACGAGCTCGCCCTCGACGGCACGGTCACGGCCGAGCGGATCTTCGCCAAGGACTGGGCTGCGCTGGCCGACGCGAACGCGGTGCTGGCGATCCTCGACGGCCCGGTGATCGACGACGGCACCGCCTGCGAGATCGGGATCTTCTACGGGCTGAAGCGGGGCGACCCGGCCAAGAAGGGGATCGTCGGGATGACGCACGACCTGCGCGCGACGCGCGACTCGAACCGCGAGGGCGAGCTCAAGGGGCTGAACCTGTTCGTGGTCGGCTGCATCGAGGCGGCGGGAACGATCGTCACGTCGCTCGACGAGGCGCAGGCCGTCCTCGACGGCTGGCGCTGACGCGTCCGGAAGAGCGGATTGCGAGCCGGCGACGCAGGCGGCAGCCTTGCGGTCGTGGCCTGGCAGCCATTTGAAGAGGACTAGCAGCGGGCTACCATGGATGCGCTGTTCGAGATCAACGTCAAGCTCGCGGATATTCGCGACCATCTCGCGTTCATCCGCAGGCTGGTGGAGGACGACGATGGCGAGGAAGAGGAAGAAACCGACTGAAGCCGAGATCCGGGCGCTGAACGGCGGCGACGAAGCGTACGAGCGCCACGAGCGCGTACTGCGCGAGCTGGCCGACCTGTCCGAACAGCTTCGGCGCAAGGCAGACGAGAGGCGCCGGGAGGCGCAACGCGCGCAGGCCGAGCAGGCCTCTTGACTTAATCCCCCGCCCGCTCCTCCTCCAGCTCCCGCAGCTCGACCCGCCTGATCTTCCCGCTGCGCGTCTTGGGCAGCTCGGCGACGAACTCGATCTCGCGCGGGTACTTGTAGGGCGCGGTCACGCGCTTGCAGTGCTCCTGGAGCTCTGTGACCAGCGCCTCGTCGCCGACGCGCTCCGGCCGCAGCACGACGAATGCCTTGACGATCTGGCCGCGGTCGGGGTCGGGCTTGCCGACCACGGCGCTCTCGGCGACGGCTGCGTGCTCGAGCAGGGCGCTCTCCACCTCGAACGGCCCGATCCGGTAGGCGGCCGACAGGATCACGTCGTCGGCCCGTCCTGTGAACCAGAGGTAGCCGTCCTCGTCACGGACCGCCCGGTCGCCGGTCACATACCAGTCGCCGCGGTAGACCGCCGCCGTCTCCTCGGGAGCGTTCCAGTAGCCGGCGAAGAGCGCGGGCGCGTCGCCGCGCAGGGCGATGTCGCCCTCCTCGCCGGCCGCGCACTCCTCGCCGTCGACGTCGATCACGCGCACGTCGTAACCGGGCGCGGGCAGGCCCATCGACCCGGGCCTGATCTCGGCGCCGGGGAAGTTGCCGACCAGCAGCGTGTTCTCGGTCTGCCCGTAGCCGTCGTGGACCGTCCGGCCGAACGCGTTCTCGAAAGTCCGGATCACCTCGGGGTTCAGCGGTTCACCCGCCGAGACCATGTGTCGGACCCCAGATACGTCGTACTGCTCGAAACCGTCCAGCTTCGCCATCAGCCGGTACTCGGTCGGCGCCTGGCAGAGCACCGTCACACCGAGCGAGCCGATCAGCCGGAAGCGCTCCTCCGGGTCGAACCCGCCCTCGTGCAGGATCACGGCGGCGCCGCAGCTCCAGGGGCCGAGCAGCACGTTCCAGATCGACTTCGCCCAGCCGGTTCCTGCCGTGCACCAGACGAGGTCGTCCGGCTTCGCGTCGAGCCAGCGGTCGGCCTGTGCCCGCTTGGCCCACGTGTAGCGGTGGGTGTGCACGACACCCTTGGGGTTCTTCGTCGTTCCGGACGTGTACAGGATGAACGCTGGATCCTCGGCCGCCGTGTCGGCGGTGGCTCGATCGGGCTCCCCGAGCTGCTGCTCGCCGAGGTAGACGACGTCCGGCTCCTCGGCCATCGCCTCGATCTCGCCGCGCGAGCCTGGATCGGCGACCAGCAGGCCGGCGCCCGAATGCTGGATGCGGAAGTCGAGATCCTTTGCGCGCAGCATCTCCGAGCACGGGATCACGACGGCGCCGACCTTGAGGCCGGCGAGCATGATCGCGTGCCACTCGGGCGTCTTGCCGACGAGGACGAGCATGCGGTCGCCGGGCGCGATGCCGCGCGAGCGCAGCACCCCTGCCCAGCGCGCGGCCCGGTCGCTCAGCTGGCCGAACGTCAGGTCCTCCACGGCCCCCTCGCGGTCGCAGAAGCGCAGCGCGAGCCGGAGCGGATCCTGTGTCTCGACCACGTCGCGCGCGAAGTTGAACAGCACCGGCGTCATCGGGCGCGGACCGCCATCGTCGTCGTGCTTGCGGCCACGAGCTTCTCGTCCGCGTACGCCTCCCCGCGACAAAAGGTCAACCGGCCGCCGGGCCGGACGACCCGGCCCTGGCAGACGACCCGTTCGCCGACTGCAGGCTCGAGCAGGTTGATCTTGTACTCCACCGTGAGCACATCGACCTCCCCGTCCGCAGCCGACCAGGCGGCATAGCCGCAGGCGCTGTCGAGCACCGCCGCGACCGCGCCGGCGTGCAGGAAGCCGTGTTGCTGCGTGAGGCGCTCGTCGAAGGGGAGCTCGAGATCGACCTCACCGGCGGCGGCATACGCGACGGCGACGCCGAGCGTCGTCATGAACGCCTGCTGCGCCACCGCCGTCCGGACGCGCTCGGCCAGGTCCTGCACGGCCGATCAGCTCTCCTGGGCGGTCGGCCGGACGAGGATCTCGTTGACGTCGACGTGCGTCGGCTGCGAGACGGCGAACATCACCGCCCGCGCGACGTCGTCCGGCTCGAGCATTCCGACCGGCCGCTCGTCGAAGAACGGCGTGTCGACCATGCCCGGCTCGATCAGCGTCACGCGGACGCCCGTGCCGTTCAGCTCCAGGCGGGCGCTTTCGCCCATGGACGTCACAGCGAACTTCGTCGCCGAGTACAGCGAGCCCGGCAGCGCTCGCCGGCCGGCGAGCGAGGACGTGAGGATCAGGTGACCCTTTGACTCGACCAGGGCGTCGTAGCAGGCCCGGATGGTCAAGGCGGCGCCGTAGACGTTGGTCAGCACCATCGCCCGCCAGAACTCTGGCGTGTCCGCCTTGAAGCCGCGCTTGCCGCCGAAGCCGGCGTTCGCGAACGCGACGTCGATCCGGCCGTACTCGGCGAGCGTGCGCTCGACCAGCGCCTCCTGGTCGGCCCATTCGGTCACGTCGCAGGTGACCGCCAGCCCGCCGAGCTCGCCGGCGAGCGCGTCCAGCTTCTCGGTCGAGCGGGCGGCGAGGACGACGCGGTACCCCGCCGCCGCTGCGTGTCTCGCGGTCGCCTCGCCGATGCCGCTCGAGGCGCCCGTGATCAGGAAGACGCGGCCGTCGGCCTCAGACAAGCTGCTTCCCGGCCGTTCCCCAGTTCTTCGCGGGAACGCCCTGGATGAGGACGTGGATGTGGTCGGGCGAGGCGCCGCTCGTCTCGGCGAGCGCGTTTGTCAGGGCCTCGATCATCTTCGGCACCGACTCCTCGTTGACGCGGGTGTCGAACAGCTTGACGTCGATCCAGGGCATCGCTCACTCCTCTCGATACGTGACGGAACAGACGACGATAACGCTGTCAACGCTGAAGGAAGGCCAACACCGCGAGCACGCGACGGTTGTCCTCCGGAGCCGCACGGATTCCGAGCTTCGTAAACGCCCCTCTGATGTGCGTCTCGACCGTCTTGGGGCTCAGCCAGAGCGCCCGGCAGATCCCCTGGTTCGAGCGCCCCTCGGCCATGAGGGTGAGGATCTCGCGCTCGCGCGGTGTGAGCTCCTCGAGCGGGTCGGCACGGCGGGGGCGTGCGAGCAGCTCGTCGACCACGGCCCGGTCGACGACGCACTCACCCGCTGCAACACGTTCGATCGCGTCGAGGAGCTGCTCGACGCGACCGACGCGCTCCTTCAAGAGGTACCCGGCGCCGGCGGGCTTCTCCTCGATGAGCCGGAGCGCGTACTCGGCCTCGAGATGCTGCGAGAGCACGAGGACGGCGATGTCGGGATGGCGCGCACGGATCTCGCGCGCAGCACTGAGGCCCTCGTCGGTGTGGGTCGGCGGCATTCGGATGTCGATCAGCGCCACGTCCGGGTGCACGTCGCGAACGCTGGCGAGGAGCGCGTCGGCGTCGTCGACCTGCTGGACGACCTCCACGCCGTGCTCGGCGAGCAGGGTCGCGATCCCCTCGCGGATCAGCGGCGCATCGTCGGCGATTACGACGCGCATGGGAAGTCGGCGCGGACGGCCGTGCCGGTCCCTACGGGGCTGTCGATCGTGAGGGTCGCATCGAGCGCGTCGAGCCGGTCGCGAAGCCCGGCAAGGCCCGACTCCGGCGCGATGCGGGCGCCGCCGACGCCACTGTCGCACACGCTGACCCGAAGCGCTCCGTCGCTCCGGTCGAACACGACCGACGCCTCCGTCGCGGAGGCGTGCTTGACGACGTTCGTGAGCGCCTCGGCCACGACGAAGTACGCGGCCAGCTCGATCTTGTCCGGGACGCGCGCCGAAATCGAGCCGTGCACCGTCACGGGAAGCGGTGTCCTGCGCGCCAGCGACACGACGGCAGCCTCGAGCCCCTCGTCGCGGAGCAGGGTCGGGTGGATCCCGCGGGCCAGCTCGCGCAGCTCCCTGATCGCCTGCTCGATCTCGTCCTGCGCGCGCGAGAGCGCGGCGGCCGCGCTCTCGTCGGCTCGCGATGACTCGAGCCCGAGCGCCATGGACAGCGTCACGAGCCGCTGCTGCGCTCCGTCGTGGAGGTTGCGCTCGATCCGGCGTCGCTCGGCGTCGGCGGCGGCGACGATCCGGCCGCGGGAGGCACGCACCTCCGCGAGCTGGGAGCGGACCTGCGCGGCAAGGCGTTCGTTCTGGAGCACGAGGCCCGCCGTCGCGCGCACCGACTCGACGAGCCCCGGCTCGTCCAGGAGCGCGGGATCATGGACGAGCACGGCGATCTCCTCGCCGCCGGAGGTCAGCGCCGTCATCGCCCGGTCACTCTGCCGGGGCAGCTCGGTCGCGTGACCGGCGGCGTCAACGTAGCGGCCGTCGTCGAGCCGGTACGCAAGCTCGAGCGTCGGGTCGCCGAGCGCCTGAGCAAGCCGGGCGCGCATGTCGGCTGCCTCGGTGCTCAGCTCGACGACCAGCTCCGACGCCTGCGGCCTGTGCAGGCGCGACCAGCCGATTCCGGCGACGACCCCGATCGGGAGCGAGATCGCGACCAGCCGCGCGATCGTGTCCAGCGGCGACGAGCTTACGTCTGTGGCGAGGAGCCAGCAGAGGAAGCCGGCGCCGGTCGCGGCCGAAACGGCGGCCGCTAGCAGGAGCGGCGCCTGCGCGCGTCGTCCAGGGCCTTGCAGGGTGAGCAGGCGCCGGGCGACGAGGCCCAGCACTGCCGCGCCGACGGCGAGGGCAACGATCTCCTGCGCACGGTGGGTGACGTGCTCGTTGGAAGACGCAAATGCGACCACGATCTGCCCGCCCGCCGCCGCTGCGTATGCGGCGGGGATCAGGACGCGGCTGGCGGCCGTCCACGGCCGCCCCTCGGGAAACGTCAGCACGAGCTGGACGAGGATCGCCGCCCACAGCCAGCCCAGCAGCACGCCGATCGTTCCGACCACGCGGGTGCTCGTCCACGCGAGATCCGCGCCGAGGAGGGCGAACGCGGCTGCCGCCAGTAGCCAGGTCGCTGCTCGCCACCGGGGCCGCTCCAGCGCGACGAGCGCCGCTGCGACCAGGCTCCACGCGAGCGCGAGGTCAGCGGCGATCCGCGCGCCGGAGACGTGCTCGTGGACGCCCAGCCACCCGATTGCGAGGCCCGCGGCGACCGCGGCGGGGAGGAGCAGCACCGGGTCACGAACCGGGGCACGAACCGGGTCGCGTCTCCGGGCAACCCTGACAGCGGTGGACGCCATCGCCTGCAAATCGTCGCACAACAGACTCCACATCTGGGCTGAGGGTTTTCCCTGGACTTCCACCGACTTCAGGGTGATCCCCGAAGCTCAGCGTGAGGGATCGGTGGTTCGATCAGGCGCATGCGCAATCGCCCTGCTCACCAAGACCGCGATCTTCGCGCTCGTCGTCGGGTGTCCCGCGCGGCGTGCGCACTCTGGGTTCCCGACGGCCACGCGCAGCTTCCACGTGCGCAGACGTGTCTGGGCGCGCAGCCTTGCGACACCGTTCGACCGGACTCTGACCGTGCATCTGATCCGTCGGGCGGAAGTCACGATGATCGGCGACGACGGGAGGGCGATGCGGCCGACCGGTCGGCGTGGGATGACTGACCTACCGGGTGTGCGGGGGAGCGGTCGGTGGCGATCCGTGACCGCGCCGGACAACGTCGGCCGGCGAGTCGTCCTCGGAGTGGGCGACTCCTTGATCAGCTGGGGCGAGCTCGAGCTGGCTGGAATCCTCGAGCGACGAGGTAGATGATGAGCGGTGTGCCTGACCCCGAATCGCCCCGCCGGCGATTCCGGCTCGTGGTCGTAGTGGTCTCGCTGGCCGCCGCGGTGATCGGATCCGTCCTGCTGGCGACGCGGGGGTCCGGCTCGGACGTGACCACCCGGGGCGTGACCGCGACGCTGCGCGTCCCGGACCATCCCGGGTCGGTGGCTGCGGGGAGAGATGCGCTCTGGCTCGCGCTCACCGATGCGCAAAAACCCGTGCGCGACCGGCCGCTCCTCCGTCTCGATCTCGCCTCCGGAACGATCGTGCGCAGTATCATCCTCCCCGGGCAGGCCCGATACCTGTCGCGCGTGGGCGGCAGGCTGCTCGCTTCCGTCGAGCACGTCGGCGGCGCCGGATCCGGTCCGAGCCTGATCGTCGGCCTGGACTGGCGGAGCGGCCGCGTGCTCGTGCGCCGACTGTTTCCGACGGTGGTGGGCCCCCTGGCGGTGGACGGAAAGGACCTCTGGGCGTTGCAGGTCAAACCGGCGGCGCTCCTCCGCCTCGACTCACTCACACTCCTGCCGAAGGCGGCTCCCCTCCCGCTGTCGCCGGGGAGGGCGCTCGGCCTCGCCGTCGGCGGCGGCTACGTCTGGGCGACGGCATCGGATGAGGGGGACGTGCTTCGCATCGATCCCCGAACGGACGCGATCACACGGGCGCACGTTGGCGGCTTCCCGGTGGCCGTGGCGTTCGAGTCGGGGAGCGTCTGGATCGTCGATCGCGACCAGCGGGAGGTGGATCGTCTCGACCCGCAGACACTGCGCCCGGTTGCGAAACCCGTTGGAGTCGGTGGCGAACCCGCCGGGCTGGCGAGCGGCGGTCGGTATCTCTTCGTCGGCGATGTCCTCGAGGGAACCGTCACTCGCATCGACGTGGGTTCGGGGAAGATCACAGGCCCGCCGGTCCGCGTTGCGGCCCGGGCGAAGAGTGGGTCCGGTCTCGCGCTCGCGTCCGCCGGCGATTCGGTCTGGGCGAGCAGCTTCGCATCGAGCTCGTTGACCCGGGTGAGCGCAACGTCGACTGCACCCGCTCCACGAGCGGTGATCGCGAGCAGTAGGCCGACAGGTGCAATCGGCGGCCGCAGGCTGCCGCCCGGCAGCAAGGTCGTCGCCCGGATTCCACTTGGACGCGGTGCTCCCCCGCCGCTCGGGGGCGGCGCGTTCGCCGTCGGCGAGGGAGCGGTCTGGGCGATGAGCGACGCCGCGTCGACCCTGTTTCGGATCGATCCGGCCCGGAATGCCGTCGTCGCACGGATCAAGGTCCTTTCTCCCCCCGAGTCGATCGCCGCCGCCGGCGGCGCCGTCTGGCTCTCCGACCCTTCGAAAGACATGGTCGTGCGCATAGATCCGGCGACAAACAGGGAGACGAGCATTCAGGTCGGGCCGTATCCGGCCGGCATCGCGGTCTCGCCCGGCGCCGTCTGGGTGGCCAACGCCGGTGGCCCGAGCGTCTCGCGCATCGATCCGGCCACGAACCGCGTGGTGGCGACGATCCGCGTGGGGCCGAAAGCCGCCTGCTGCTCCGATCACATGAACCTCGTCGCCGCGCCCGGTGCTGTCTGGGTGGCGCTTCCGAACGCGAACGCATTCGTGCGCGTGGACCCGGTGCGAAACACGGTGGTCGCTACGGTGAAGGTTCCGTTTGCGCCCTGCGCGTTCCTGGCTGTCGATCGGAGTGGGATCTGGTCCGCCGGCGGTAGCTGCGCCGACGTGGTCGCCCACGTAGACGCCCGAACGCACAAGGTCACCTCCAGGGTGTATGAGCCACACCCGGTGGGACTCGCTCTCCTCGACGGCTCGGTCTGGGTCGCCGTTATTGACTCTGCAAATGTCGATCGGATCGACTCTCGCACCGGACGAGTCGTCGGCAGGCTGCACGTCGGAGGAACGCCGGTACGGCTCGGCGTCGGCTTCGGCTCGGTCTGGGTCGACGACGACAACGGGCGCCTGCTGCGCATCCAGCCGCAGCGCTGAAGTTCTCGCACCGAGGGTTTTCCCTGGATCAGAGCGGATCTCAGGGCGATCCCCGAAGTCGAGAGGGCCAGTGGGTGCTTCGATCGACCCGTGACCGCACAGGGCGGTCGGCCAGACGAAGGAGGCGGCGATGACCACTTCGACCTATCTGATCCGGATCACCCGGCTGCTCGTGCTGTGCGCGGTCGTCGCCGGGACGGCGGCTTCGGTCGCCGGTGCATACGACGCCGGCCAGATGTCGTACGGTGAGCGCTGGCAGGGAGTCGACCAGAACTACCGGAGCGTCGGGACGAGCAACATCCCGACGCCTAGCGGCCTGAAGGCCGACCGCTTGCGGCTGCAGGCGATGGCGCAGGTCCACAAGCAGCAGATCCAGGCAGTCCCCGACGTCGTCGAGCGCTACGCGGCGACGCATGGGGGCCGAACTCAGTCGGTCGTCTCGCGGCCGCCCGACATCAGCGACACGGCGAACTCGCTCGCGGCGTCTGCCCCTGACGTCTTCGAGCGGTTCGCGGCCGTTCACGCGGACGGTCTCGGCATCTCCTCGAATGCCGCGTCCGTCTCGCGGCCGCCCGACATCAGCGACACGGCCCTGGCCGTGCAGTACGCGTCGGCGAGTCCGTCCAAGACCGGGTTCAACTGGGGCGACTGGACGATCGGCCTGGCGGCGGGGTTCGGTCTCGCGCTGGTGGTGGCCGGCGGCGTCCTCCTGGCGAGCCACCGGGTTGCGCGGATCGGCAAGACCGGCGCTACCGCGGCTGGCTAGGTCACCAACCTCCCTGGCGAGTGCGGTCGGCGTCGAGCGAGGGGCCTCACCAGAGGCCCCTCGTCCTTTCTCCCTGCCTGTCAGCGCTCGACGTGCTGTGCGCCGCCGTCCGGGCCGAGCACCAGGTCGCGGTCGCGGTCCGGCACATGGTCGAGCGGGACGGGAGAGAGCGCCTCGACGAACTGCGCGCCGTTCTCGGTCCGGACGGCGTGCTCGACGCCGCGGTTGATCACCGCCCAGTCCCCTGCCCGCAGCGTGCGCGTCTCGCCGTCGACGGTCAGCTCGAGCTCGCCCCCCGTGACGACCATCACCTGCTCGGTGTGCTCGTGCGCGTGCGTGTCGACGCCGAAGCCGGGGTCGTAGTTCACACGACAGACGAGCGCCTGCTCGCCACCTGCCGCGTGGATGTTCACGCCGGGGCGGAACTCCCAGGCATCGACGCCGTTCCAGCTGCCGAAGGGGCTAGCCACCGACGGGGAAGCGGAAGCGCGAGCCCTCGGCGGCGACGGTGTTGACGGAGAGATCCTCGTCGAAGATCACCCACTTGCCGTCTTCGCGCGGGCCGCGATCCTTCCGCTCCAGCGCGCGCAGCACCCGCTCGGGCGTGACCGGGAGCTCCGTCACCCAGACCCCGATCGCGTCGTAGACCGCTGCCACGATCGCCGGCGGCTGCGGGTTGTTCGCCATCTCGCTGATCCCCTTCGCCCCGTAGGGGCCCGACTCGGAGGGGTTCTCGATGATGATCGTGTCGATCTTCGGCAGCCCCTTGATGCCGGGCGCGAGGTACGAGCCGAACTCGCTGCCGCGATGCTCTGCGCTCGGGTAGTAGGGATAGCACTCCTCGAGCACGCCCAGTCCGAGGCCCATCAGCGCGCCGCCCTGGATCTGCCCCTCGACCAGCGTCGGGTTGATCGCCCGGCCGACGTCGAAGCACTGCCACAGATGCTCGACGCGGACCTCGCCGGTCTCGTCGTCGACCTCGACCTCGGCGGCGCAGGCGGCGTACGAGATCGCCGCGTGCGGCGGGCCGTCGACCTTGCCGGTCTCGGGCTCGACGATCGCGGCGTACGGGTTCAGATGGGCGCCGGTGCCCGTGATCAGCTCGCCGTGCGTCCAGGTCGCCGCCGCCGCGACGTCGGGGACGCCGATCTTCTTCTGCGGTGCGCCCTTCGCGATCACCTCGCCGTCGACGACCTCGAGGTCGTCGGGGGCGATCTCCAGTTCCTTGGCGGCGATCTCGAGCAGCTTCTGCCTGGCGCTCAGCGCCGCCTTCTCCACCGCCTTGCCGGCGACGAAGGTGGCCCGAGACGCGAACGTGCCGGTGCAGACCGGCGACGAGTCGGTGTTCGAGTTGTCGTAGGTGATCCACTCGTAGGGGACGCCGAGCGTCTCCGCGACGATCTGGCTCTGGATCGTCTTCGAGCCGTTGCCGATGTCGGACGTCCCGGAGAAGACGTCGACGCGGCCGTCCGGCTTGATCTTGATCCACGCCTGCGACGGGTCGCCGTTCTGGTTCATGCCGGTCGGGTACTCGATCGCGGAGATCCCGCGGCCCGTGTGCTTCGCCATCAGTGCGTCACCTCGCCGACCTGCTCGACGAGATGCTCGGGCAGGAGCTCGCCCTCTCGTTGGTCACGGGTCATCGTCCGGAAGTCGCCGGGCAGCTCGTGGCCGATCGCACCGGCGATCGCCTGGATCGTCGGCACCGTGGAGGGGTCGGTGTAGGCGATCCCGTTCGGCGAGGTGTCGCCGATCCGGTTCGCGTTCTTCAGGCGCAGCTCGAAGGGATCCATGCCCAGCACCTGGGCGACGCGGCTGACGTGCGTCTCGGTCGCGAACGAGACCGACGTCACGCCGAACCCGCGCATCGCCGTGGTCGGCACGCGGTTCGTGAAGACCACGTAACCGTCGAAGTGGAGGTTGGGGATCGTGTAGGCGCCGGTGTGGTGGAAGCTGTGCTTCGTCACGCCGTACGGCGAGAACCGCGCGTAGGCGCCGGCGTCGTGCAGGGTCAGCATCTTGCGGCCCAGGATCCAGCCGTCCTTCGTCACCGCGTCGGCGATCTCCATGTGCCACGGCGCGCGGGTCGACGAGCAGAGGAACTCCTCCTCGCGCGTCCACCGCCACTTGACCGGGCGGCCCGCCTTCAGCGCGGCGAGCGCCGAGACCGTCTCGGCCGCGGTGTCGACCTTGCCGCCGAAGCCGCCGCCGACGGTGCCGCCGACGAACTTGAGCCGGTTCAGGGGCCACTCGAGGTGCGCCGCGACCACGCCCATCGAGAAGTACAGCGCCTGGGTACAGGAGTAGATGGTCAGGCGGCCGTTCGCCTCGGGCACGACCAGCGCGATCTGCGTCTCCATCGGCACCTGTTCGATCGCGGCCGGGCGGTAGACGCCGGAGACGATCGTGTCGGCCTCGTCGAAGGCGCGCTCGATGTCGCCCTTGCGGATCTGGCGGACGTCCATCTCCGCCTCGAAGTGCGGGTACCAGTTGCCCCAGTGGTGGATCTGCGGTGCATCGGGATCGGACGCCTTGCGCACGTCGAACAGGGCGGGGCGCTCCTCGAAGTCGATCTCGATCGCCTCGGTGGCGAGCTGCGCGGTCTCCTCGTCCTCGGCGGCGACAAGCGCGATCGGCTGGCCCTTGTACCGCACTTCGTCCTTTGCGAGCAGCGGCTCGTCGCCGGGGATGCCGAGCGCCTCGAGGTGCCCGTAGACCAGGCGTGGCACGTCCTCCCAGGTGACGACCGCGTGGACGCCCTTCATCGCAGCGGCCTTCTTCGTGTCCAGCTTCGCGATCCCGGCGTGGTGGACGGGCGAGCGGAGCGCCTTCGCCCAGAGCATGTTCGCGATCCGGACGTCGTCGACGAACTCCGTGCGGCCGGTGACGTGCGCGACGCCGTCGTAGCGCGGGAGCCTGGCGCCGACGGCCTTCACGACGCGCTCCCCACCGCGGCCTCGACCGCCTCGAGAATCTTCACGTAGCCGGTGCAGCGACATACGTGGCCGGCGAGCGCCTCCTCGATCTCCGCGCGCCCGGCCTTCGGTGAGCGCTCGATCAGCGCGTGGGTGGCGACCAGCATCCCCGGCGTGCAGAAGCCGCACTGCGAGCCGTAGTGCTGATGGAATGCGGCCTGGACGGGCCCGAGCTGCTCGGGCGTGCCGAGGCCCTCGACCGTCGTGATCGTGGCGCCTTCGACCGCGGCGAGCGGCAGGAGGCACGACCGGCGCGGCTCGCCGTCGACGAGGACGGTGCAGGTCCCGCAGCCGCCCTGCTGGCACCCTGCCTTCGGGCTCGTGATCCCCAGCCCCTCCCGCAGGACGTGGAGCAGCGGCCGGAGAGCGTGGCTCTCGACCTCGTGCTCGACGCCGTTGACGGTCAGGTTCATCGGGCCTCCTCGAGGTCAGCGAGAGCGCGCTCGACGAGGCGCGGCAGGAGCCGCGCCCGGTACCACGCCGAGGCGAGAGGGTCGTCTCTGAGCACGCGTTCGACGTCGTCGAGCACGTGCGGGGCTGCGTCGGCAGCGTCGCTGCCTTCCTGAAGCGCTTGCTCGACCGAGGGTGCGCGCATTCCGCGTGGGCCTGCGCCGGTGATCCCGACGCGGACAGCGTCAGCTGTTCGCGTCGCGCAGACCGCGAGGATCGTGTAGTGGTGCGAGTGAGGTCGCCAGATCGAGACGTAGCCCGCCTGCCGCGGGGCGTCGTCGTAGGAGACGTCCAGCACGAGGCGATCCGTCCCGTCGGCCAGGAACTCCTCCAGCGGCTCGGTCTTCTCGCCGCCCATTCCGGTCGAGCGGATGGTCGCGCCGAGCACGAGCAGCGGCGCCTGGAGGTCGCCGCGCGGCGCGTCGTCCGAAGCGGACGAGCAGAGGTTGCCGCCGACCGTCGCCTGAGCGCGCACCTCGAGGTCGCCGAGGTGGCGGGCGGCCTGGGCGAGCGGGGCGTCGGCGTCGGCGAGCTCCGAGACGGGGGTCGCGGCCCCGATCGTCACGCGGCCGTTCGCACGCGTGATCCCGGAGAGACCGGCGCGTCCCAAAAACAGGGCGCTCGTCGGCCGGAGCCGCCCGGCGGCGAGGTCCGGCAGAACGATCGTGCCCCCGGCGACGACGGTGACGTCCTTCCCGTCACCGAACGCTGCAACCGCCTCGTCGACCGAGGACGGAGTCAGAACGGAGACGTTGTTCAAGCCCACCGCTTCCGATTCTCCAGCGATACCCGCCCCGGTGTCAAACAAGGAACGTTCAGGCCGCGGTCGGCCGGCTACCCCGGCTGCAGGAGGACCTGGCTGCCGTGTCGCCAGCGGACGACCGAGAGCAGGTGGCCGCTCTGGAGGCCGGCCTCGTCGAGCTCGAACCGGCCGAAGAAGGTGTCGGTGGCGAGCGAACGGGCCGCGGACAGCGGATCCTCGGCCTCGAGCGCGAGGCAGCGCTCGGCGATCAGCGCCGCTGCATAGGCCTGCGCGGCGACGTAATCCTCGAGCCCGGAGGGGCCGCCGAGCTCGGGATGCCACTGGACCGGTGCGAGCGTGCCGTCCGGCCACACGGGCGGGGCGTTCGGCAGGCCGGGCGAGACGCCGCCGAAGAGCAGGCCGGGCCGGGCCAGCCCGCCAAAGCGCTCCGCCTCCCACGCGACCGGTCCGCACAGAAGCACACAGTCGGCGCCGGCCGCGTCACCGACCAGCTCGACGCCGAGACCGGAGGCCGCGCTGTCGAGGCCCTCCCGCGCCGCGGCCGCGAACGCTCCGGGCGCGGTCAGGACGGCGAGGCACGTCGCGCCGAGCCCGGCGGCCGCCCGTGCGAGCGCCACGAGGTACCCGCTCGCCGGAGTCGGCACGGAGACGACGCCCGGCAGCCGCTGGACGTCGTCCGCCGCCGCGCCGTGGTTCCAGACGACCCGGCCGGCACGGGCGCACGCCACCGCCCGCGTCGTGTCGCTCCCGTACGGGCCGAGCACCGGGCTGCAGCCCTGGTCGACCAATTGCTCGTGAACCCTGACGGCAGTCTGCGCGCGGCTCTCGTCGTCCAGAACGACGAGCTTCTGGCCCGAGTCGCGGGCCCAGAGCTCGAGCCCGGACCGCAGCGACCGGCCCTGCAGGGCGTAGCGGCCGATCAGCGGAACGGGCGCGCCGAGCGCGTTGCTCGAGTCAGTCCCCCATGGCGAACACGTGCGTCGGATCGACGAGGAAGCTGATCCGCTGCTCGCCGGGACTCCGCCACGGATACGGGGACTGCCCGATGTACTTCTGCGCCAGCGTGTCGATGTCCGCCTCGGCCTGGTCGCCCGTGTAGCTCTCGACGACCCGGCCCTGGATCCCGTAGCTCTGGTAGCCGCCGTCGCCGGTCCCGTGCCACGAGAGCGCGACGCGCGGCTCCCGCTCGAGGTTCCGGGGCTTCTTCCGGCCCAGCGCGCTGTTGATCAGGATCTTCCCGTCGCGCATGTCGACCCAGACGGTGGTCGATTGGGGCGAGCCGTCCGGATTCACCGTCGCCAGGTGCCAGAAGTTCGGTTCCTCGAGACGCTTGCGGATGTTCTCGGGCAATTCCATCGCAGCTCCTTTCGGGTGTGGTCGCGGACGCTACACGAGCCGAGCGCAGAACCTGCAGCTCAGACCGCGGCGACCGGCGTGGCCGCCTCGGCTGCGAACTCGGCGACGTCGAACTCGGGCCCCGGCACCTCGTGCTTCAGCCGGGCGACGACCCGGCCACCGTCGACCCGCGCGGGGAAGTCGTGGCCGGGGAGGATGAAGTCGCGGTTCAGCGCCTTCTTGATCGCGGCCTTTTCCTCCCGCTTGCGCATCGCGTGGTTGCCGGTCGTCTGCGGCTCGCGGTCCAGAGCGATGTGCCACGGCTCGACGATCTGGTTGTGGACGTCGTAGACGATGTCGCCGCAAAGGCAGGCGATTCCCTCGGCGGTCTCGACCAGGACGTTCATCGAGCCCTCCGTGTGCCCTCCCGCCGCCTCGCACTCGATCCCCTCGAAGATCTCGTCCGGGCCCGACAGCTCGAGATCGAGCAGTCGTAGCGCCCCGGGGGTGTGCAGGCGGTCGACGTGGTGCTTGACGTACTCCGGCGGGTACTGCGCGCCCATCAGGCCGGACACGGAATGCTCCAGCTCGCGGCGGTTCATCACCACCGGCGTCGTCATCGGGAAGCGCTCGTCCTGTCCGGCGTGGTCGATGTGGCAGTGCGTGTGCAACACGGCCGCGACGTCACCGATCTCGACGCCGTGCGCGGCGAGCGCGTTCTCGAGCCGCATGTCCTCGTCGACGCGCCCCTCCATCCCGAGCCGCTGCATGATCCCGGGCTCACGCGCACCGGTGTCGACGAGGATCGGCCCCGCCGGGTTGCCGAGGATCAGGATCCCCCAGGTGTGCACCCAGACGGGCGTCCCCATGTTGCGGGCGAGCACGAGGAAGCTCGACTCGACGAAGACGTCGATCAGCGACAGAAGGCGAAGCTCGTGCGTCGCCACGGCGCGTTCATACGCCTGTGGGCGTGGGAAGTCAACGTCGCACTAGAGTTACCCACGATGGCCTTTGCATCGATCGACGAGCTCGAGGCCGCGCTCCGCGGCGCCGACTACCTGCCGGATCGCGGCCTGGCGACCGCGCTCTTCCTTTCTGCGCGCCTCGAGAAGCCGCTGCTGCTCGAGGGCGAGGCGGGGGTGGGGAAGACCGAGGCGGCGAAGGCACTCGCGCGCGCGCTGCCCGCCCGGCTGATCCGGCTCCAGTGCTACGAGGGCCTCGACGTCGCGCACGCCGTCTACGAGTGGAACTACTCGCGGCAGCTGCTGCACATCCGCGCGGCGCAGGAGGGGACTGTCGACGAGGAGGAGCTCTTCGGGCCGGAGTTCCTGATCCGGCGACCGCTGCTGGAGGCGATCGAGAGCGAGCAGCCGGTCGTCCTCCTGATCGACGAGATCGACCGCGCCGACGAGGAGTTCGAGGCCTTCCTGCTCGAGGTTCTCTCCGACTTCCAGATCACGATCCCTGAGATCGGCACGATCGCGGCGACGCGGCGGCCGAGCGTGATCCTGACCTCGAACCGCACGCGGGAACTGCACGACGCGCTCAAGCGGCGCTGCCTCTTTCACTGGATCGGTCACCCCGCGCTCGAGCGCGAGATCGAGATCGTCGTCCTGCGCGTCCCGGGGATCCCGGAGCGGCTGGCGACGCAGGCGGCGCGGTTCGTGCGCGGGCTGCGCGGACTCGATCTCGCGAAGCCGCCGGGCGTCGCGGAGACGATCGACTGGGCGCAGGCACTCTCTGCGCTCGGCCGCGACGACCTCGACGCCGAGCTCGTCGAGCAGACGCTCGGCTCGGTGCTGAAGTACCACGAGGATTTGGAAACGGTTCGCGACGCGGCGCTCGCCACCCTCGTCGAGGAGGCGCGCGCATGAGCGGTAGCGCTCTCGTCCGACAGGTGGTCACGTTCGGCCGAGTGCTCCGCGAGGCGGGACTGGAAGTCGGGCCGGGCCGCATCTCCGACGCGATGACCGGGCTCGACGCGATCGACCTCGGCCGCCGCGACGACGTCTACTGGACGCTCCGCCAGACGCTGGTCTCGCGGGCGGACGAGATCGACGCCTTCGACCGGGCCTTCGCCGCCTGGTTCCTCCGCGCGCCCGAGCTCGCGCCGCCGCGGACGCCGCGGGTCGAGCGGGTGCGGGCGACGAAGCTAGCCTCGCGCGACGGAGCGGAGGAGACGGCTGAGACGGCAGGGGACCGCGAGGAGCGGCAGGCCGGCTGGAGTGCCCAGGAACTGCTCCGCGAAAAGGACTTCTCCGAGCTGACCGACGAGGAGCTCGCTCGGATCCGGCGGCTGATCGCCGAGCTCGCCTCGGCCCGCCCGCTGCGCCGCTCCCGGCGGCTGCGCCGCCATCCGAGCGGGACGACGCTGGACCTGCGGCGTCTCGTTCGTGCCTCGCTCGCCACCGGCGGCGACCCGGTCGAGCGGGCGTTTCGGAGTCGGGTCGAGACCCACCGCAAGCTGATCGTGCTCTGCGACGTGTCGGGCTCGATGGAGCCCTACTCGCGGGCGATCCTGCTCTTCGTCCACGCGCTCCTCGAGAGCGGCCGCGGGGTCGAGGCGTTCGCGTTCGGCACCCGCCTGACCCGGCTGACCGAGGAGCTGCACGGCGTCGACCCGGAGCGCGCGCTGGAGGAGGCGGCGAGGCGCGTGGTCGACTGGTCCGGAGGAACGCGCATCGGGGCGTCGCTGAAGGCCTTCAACGACCTCTGGGGCCGCAGGGCCCTCTCCCGCGGCGCAGTGGTCGTGATCGTCTCGGACGGCTGGGAGCGCGACGACACCGCCACAGTGTCCCGCGAGATGGCCCGGCTCGCCCGCTGCGCCTATTCGGTGGTGTGGGTGAACCCGCTCAAGGGCCATCCGGACTACGAGCCGCTCGCGGGCGGGATGCGCGCTGCACTGCCGTTCGTCGACCGGTTCCTGCCGGGCCACAATCTGTCCAGCCTGGAAGACCTGGCCGGCGTCCTCGCCGGCATCGAGAGGAGGCATGCGGCATGAAGGAGATCCTGGACGAGGTCGAGCGCTGGCGCGAGAGCGGCGAGAAGGTGGTGGTCGCGACGGTCGTGGCCACGCGACGTTCGGCGCCCAGGCCGGTGGGGACCAGCCTCGCCGTCTCCGAGTCGGGCCGGATGTGCGGGTCGGTCTCGGGCGGCTGCGTCGAGTCGGACGTGTACCAGAACGCGCGCGAGGTGATGGAGACCGGCGAGCCGAAGCTGCTCAGCTACGGAATCGCAGACGAGGAGGCCTGGGAGGTCGGACTTCCCTGCGGTGGCGAGATCGACGTGTTCGTCGAGCGCGTCGAGTGATCGATCGGCTCGCAGAGCTCGCGCGCTCGGGCGGGCGCGCGGTGCTGTTCACCGTCGTCGAAGGGCCGAGCGCGGGGGCGAAGCGGCTCGTGGTCGAGGGCGGAGAGGAGCTCGGGGACGACCTGCCGGACGCGGCGATCGGCCAGTTCGACGAACTGATCCGGCGCGGCCGTAACAGCCTCCTCGAGCTCGACGACGGCTCGAAGGTGTTCGCGGAGTGGTACGGGCCGCCGCCGCGGCTCGTCGTCTACGGCGCGGTCGACACGGCGGAGTCCCTGTGCCGCGCGGCGAAGCTGCTCGGCTGGACGACGATCGTCGCCGATGCGCGCCAGAAGTTCGCCACCGCAGAGCGCCTCCCGAGCGCCGACGAGCTGATCGTCGAGTGGCCGGAGGAGGCGCTCGACCGGGTCGAGCCCGACCACCAGACGGCGGTCGTCGTCCTCACCCACGACGACAAGTTCGACGAGCCGGCCCTGAAGCGCGCGCTGGAGACCGAAGCGTTCTACATCGGTGCACTCGGCTCGCGGCGGAACCAGGAGCGGCGCCGCGAGCGGCTGCTCGAGGCGGGCGTCTCCCAGCAGGCGATCGACCGCATCTCCGGCCCGTGCGGCCTCGACATCGGCGCCGACTCGCAGCCCGAGACCGCACTCTCGATCCTGGCGGAGATCCTGGCCGTCCGCGCCGGCCGCGACGGCGGACCGCTGCGGACGGCGAAGAAGCGAATCCACGCCGAGGTGGAAAGCTCGTAACCGGGGACAGTCCCCGGAGCGCATGGTTGAGCCGTTTGCGGCCCTCATGGTGCGCCGGGCTCGGATCGGCAGGCCGGCGAAACGGCTTGTTCCAGGCGTTCCCGGGCTGTGGAACGTTCGTCACGGGGACTGTCCCTGGGTCATGGCTCGAAGGGCCGCGTAGCGAAGAGCCGGGCTGCGAGACTGTTCGGTATGGAAAAGATCCGCAAGACCGACGAGCAGTGGCGGCAGGAGCTCGACTCCGACCGCTACGCGATCCTCCGCTGTGCCGCGACCGAGTCGCCGTGGTCGGGCGACCTGAACTTCGTCCACGAGGAAGGCGTCTTCCGCTGCGGCGCCTGCGGGGCCGAGCTCTTCCGCTCCGACGCCAAGTTCGACTCCGGCTCCGGCTGGCCGAGCTTCTTCCAGCCGGCCGGCGAGGACGCGGTCGAGACCGAGGTCGACTCAAGCCACGGCATGCGCCGCGTCGAGGTCCGCTGCGCTGCCTGCGACTCGCACCTCGGCCACGTCTTCCCGGACGGCCCGCACCCGACCGGCCAGCGCTACTGCATCAACTCGCTCGCGCTCGACTTCGAGCCTGCCGACGAAGCCGACTGACGGCGACGTCTCTGTTAGGTTCGCGCTCGGTCTTCCGAAGCGACCGGAGGGAGGAGAGCGTGGGCGTAGACGTGAAGTCCGACAAGCTTGCGAGCCTCGTCGACGAGAACGTCGAGGTGAGAAAGCTCGGGACCGGGTTCACCTTCACGGAGGGGCCGATCTGGAACCCGAAGGAGCAGTTCCTGCTCTTTTCGGACATGCCCGGGGACACCCGAAGGCGGTGGGACAGTGCGAACGGAGTCCAGGAGGTATTGAGCCCGAGCAACAAGGGCAACGGGATGACGCTCGATGCCGACGGCCGGCTGATCGTCTGCGAGCACACGACGAGCTCGCTCGTGCGCATGGACCCCGACGGCAGGAACACGAACCGCGAGGTGCTTGCCTCCCACTACGAGGGCAAGGAGTTGAACAGCCCCAACGACGTCGTCGTCCGCTCCGACGGCTCGATCTGGTTCTCCGATCCCTGGTACGGGCGCATGCCCGGCTTCGGCGTCGAGCGCGAGCGCGAGCTCGGCTGGCAGGGCGTCTTCCGCGTCCCGCCGGGCGGCGGCGACCCAGAGCTGGTCGTCGAGCAGGACGAGTACGAGCAGCCGAACGGCCTCTGCTTCTCGCCCGACGAGTCCCTGCTCTACATCAACGACACGCCGAAGGCGTGGATCAAGGTCTACGACGTCGGCTCCGACGGCAGCCTCTCCAACGGGCGCATGTTTTTCGAGGGCATCGGCTCTGGCGTGATCGAGGAGGGAATCCCGGACGGGATGAAGTGCGACGAGCAGGGCAACATCTGGGTCACCGGCCCCGGCGGCGTGTGGGTGATCGGCGCCGGAGGCGAGCACCTCGGCACGGTGGGCATCCCCGAGAACGTCGGCAACCTGACGTGGGGCGGCCCCGACTGGCACACCTTGTTCGTGCCGAGCTCGACGTCCCTGTACGCGTTCGAGACGAAGGTCGGGCCGCGCCGCGAGCCCTACATGTCCTAGAAGGAGACACTCAACATGGCCAAGCTGAAGCTGGATCCCAAGCGCACCGCGCTGCTGATCCAGGACATGCAGAACGACGTGATGGTCGAGGGCGGTGCCTGGGCCGACACCGGAGCACCGCAGCACGCGGAGGAGCAGAAGGCGGTCGCCAATGTGAAGCGGCTGGCGACGGCATTCCGCAAGGCCGGCGCTCCCGTGATCCACGTCTGGTACATCGTCGAGAAGGGCGCGCCCGGGCTGAAGCTGAACGCGCCGCTCTTCGAGGGGGTCAAGGGCGAGAACGCGCTCGTCCGCGGTTCGTGGGGGGCGAAGCCCGCCGCCGGCCTCGAGCCGAAGCGAGGCGACTTCGTCGTCGAGAAGATGCGTATGTCGGCCTGGCAGGACACGAAGCTGGAGACGTTGCTCCGCGGCCTGGGGGTGGACACGATCGTTGTCACCGGCGCCTGGACGAACATGTCCATCGAGCACACGGCCCGCACCGGCGCCGACAAGGGCTACTTCATGGTCGTGCCCGAGGACTGCTGCTCGACGATGAACGCAGACTGGCACAACGCGTCGATCAACTACGCGCTCCAGAACGTGTCGACCGTGACCGACGGCAGGTCGGTCGCCGCCGCGCTCGGCGGGTGAAGTCGCGCGCGGCCGTCTTCCGCGGCGCCGGGACCCCGCTCGAGGTCCGGGAGATCGACCTCGACGAACCCGGCCCCGGCGGCGTGCTCGTCCGGATGTCCGCGGTCGGGATCTGCGGGACCGAGCTGCACTCGATTCGCGGCGAGTGGGAGCGACCGACTCCGTCCGTGCTCGGCCACGAGGGCGCCGGAGTGGTCGAGGCGGTCGGCGACGGGGTCGCCTCGGTGAAGCCGGGGGACGAGGTCGTGCTCTCGTGGGCGCCGTCGTGCGGCGACTGCGCCGACTGCCGGCGCGGCCGGCCCGCGGCGTGCATCAACCTCCACCGCGCGATCGGCAACGGGACGCTCGTGGACGGGACGACCGGGATGACGATCGACGGCGAGACGCTCTATCGCGGCACCGCGACCGGCTGCCTCCAGGAGCTGGTCACGGTCACCGAGCGCTGCGCGCTGACCATCGGTGGCGGGGTGACGCTCGAGGAGGCCGCGCTGCTCGGCTGTGCAGCGCTGACCGGGGTCGGGGCGGTGCTGTTCGCGGCGCGCGCCGAGCCAGGCGAGGTCGTGCTGGTGATCGGCGCGGGCGGAGTCGGGCAGTTCTGCGTCCAGGGCGCCCGGATCGCGGGAGCGGAGGCGATCGTCGTCGTCGATCCGCTCGAGGCCCGGCTTGAGCTCGCCCGCGAGCTCGGCGCCACGCACACGACGGACCCGGACGGCTTGAAGGAGCTGATGAAGAACGTCGCACCGGACGGGGCCGACCGCGCGCTCGACGTTGTCGGAAACCCGCAGACGTCGGCGACCGCGCTCCGGGCCACGAGGAGCGGCGGGACCTGCGTGATCGTCGGGATCCCGGCGACCGGCGATCGGCTCGACCTCGACTTCGGCGAGTTCAACCGGCGCGAGAAGTTCCTGACCGGGACGATGTACGGCTCGGAGGACCCCGCGGTGGCGCTGCCGGTCATGCTCGAGCACGCGCGCGCCGGCCGTCTGAAGCTGCGCGAGTTGCTCGGCCCCAGCTACCCGCTCGAGCAGGTGAACGAGGCATTCGGGGCCTCGCTCGCGGGCACCCCCGGCCGGGTGCTGGTCATGCCCGGGGCGTAGGCATGGGGCTGCGCGTCGCCCTGATCTCCCAGATCCAGCCGGCGGTGGAGGCGTACATCACTGGCCTGCGGGCGATGGGCCACCAGCCGGTGGGGCTCCTCTGCGTCCGCGCGACGGGCCGGTACGGCTTCGACCTCGGGGCGCACGTGACTGCCGCTCCACCGGAGGTCGACGTCGCCATGCCAGCCTCGCGCGAGCGGATCGCACCGCTGCTCCGGGCGCTCGAGGCGGACCTTGCCCTCTGCGCCGGCTTCCCCTGGAAGCTGCCGGTCGACGCGCTCGAGGTTCCGCGGCTCGGCGTGGTCAACTTTCACCCGTCGCTGCTCCCGCGCTACCGCGGACCGATTCCGGTCGGCTGGGCGATCCGGAACGGCGACCGTGAGATCGGCGTCACCTTCCATCGGATGGCGGCCGAACTCGACGCCGGGCCGATCCTGTCCCAGGGCACGCTGGCGCTGGGCGACGAGTGGTCGTGGGACGAGCTCGGGCCGCGGATCGCCGGCGTCGTGCAGCAGATCCTGCCGAGAGCGCTCGAGCGCGCCGAGCGCGGCGATCCGGGCGATCCGCAGGACGAGTCGGACGAGTACTGCTCGTTCTTCGAGCCGGAGTACGCCGAGATCGACTGGAGCCGGTCCGCCGCCGAGATCGAGCGGCGGGTGCGCGCCTGGCGGTTCGGAAGCTCGGGCGGCGAGGTGCAGGGAGCGCTGACCGAGCTGGACGGTGAGCGGGTGCGCGTCCTGCGGGTCTCGCTCGAGCCGGGCGAGGGCCGACCGGTCGAGTGCGGCGACGGCACGGTCTGGGTGCTCGAGACCGAGCCGGTCGGCGAGACGTAGGCTTCCGGGGTGGTCGAGAGCGTCATCCGGACGCGGGTCGCGTGGGTCGACACCGACGCCGGCGGCCGGATCCACTTCACGTCGGCGTTCAGGTGGGCGGAGGAGGCGGAGACCGAGCTGATGCGCCGCGTCGGCGTGCTCGGCGAGCAGTGGGGGAACTTCCCGCGCCGCAAGGTCGAGGCCGAGTACCTGCAGGTGCTCCGCTTCGACGACGAGATCGAGGTCCGGCTCCGCGTCGAGAACGTCGGACGAACCTCGGTCACGTATGCCTGGGCGATCGCGAAGGACGGCGAGCCCCACGTCAAAGGCCGCCACACGGTCGTCCACGTCGACACCGATGGCCACCCTGCCCCGCTGGACGACGCGCTGCGGGCTGCGCTCGACCGCTAACCGGCCCGGCTGCGTCGCTGCGCCAGATCCAGCGCGACGAACAGGAGCGGGACCGCGATCCAGAGCTGCACGACCGTGTAGTGGCGCAGCTCACCCCGGACGTCCACGCCGGACAGCTCCGCCTCCAGCCGTCGGCCGGGGAAGAGCGAGATCGCGTGCAGGGCGAGAGGAACGTAGTTGAGGCAGGCCCCGGCGATCCAGGCGCCGAGCACGCGCCAGAGGCCCGATCCCTCGACCGCGAGCAGGAGCCCGAGCGCGGGGCCGACGGTCGCGCCGAGGACGAATTCGGCGACGATGATCGCGCGCCGCCGCCGTGTTCCCCGTGCTCCCCACAGGTCGACGGCGGCGAGCCGTCTGACGTCGAGTCGCATCCCCGGCGAATACCCGATCCGTCATGGGGCGAACGCGACGGGATCGCTAGGGCAGGGAGTGCCAGCGCTCCCGGTAGTCCTCGCGGACCGGCCGGAAGACGTCCAGCACCAGTGCGCCCTCGGGGCCGCAGTAGGCGGAGTGCTCCACGCCGCCCGGGATCACGTAGCCGTCCATCGGCCCCAGCTCGTGTGGCTCGCCGCCGATCACCAGCGCCTGCATCCCCCGGAGCACGATCCCGAGCTGCTCGTGCTCGTGGGTGTGCAGCGGCACCGTCGCGCCCGGGTCGAACTCGATCACGTTGAGCATCGCGCCCTCGCCGAAGAGCGGGCGGCCGGACACGCCGGCGGCGAGCTCGAAGGCCTTCACGTCCGGAAAGTGGACGAACTGCGGATCCACGCGCCGATTGTACGATCACAACCGTGACGCACCATCGCGAGGAGTTCCGGGTCGAGGGCCTGGCCGAGCCGATGAGCCACTACACCGACGCGGTCAAGGCGGGCGGGCTGCTGTTCGTCTCCGGGATCGTGCCGCTCGACGCCGACGGGAAGCTGGTGGGGGAAGGCGACGTCGCCGAGCAGGCACGGCAGGTGTTCCGCAACATGGAGCTGTGCCTGAGCGCTGCCGGGTGCGGCTTCGACGACGTGGTCAAGGTCGTCCATTACCTGCTCGACGTCGACGACCGGCCCAGGATCAACCCGGTGCGGATGGAGTTCTTCGGTGAGGCGCGGCCGGCGTCCACTCTGGTCGAGGTCTCCGCGCTCGCGGTGCCCGGCGCGCTGCTCGAGATCGAAGCGGTCGCCGCTATCCCGTGCTGAGCAGCGACAGCCGCGACTCGATGAACCGACGCTCGGCGGTGGTCGGGCCGAGCTCGAGCGCGCGCCGGTAGGCCTCACGGGACTCGTCCTCCCGCTCGAGCCGCCGGAGCAGATCCGCGCGCGTCGTGTGGAGATACAGGTACGCGTCGAGTCCCTCGATCCGGTCGATCTCGGCGAGTCCCGCCTCGGGGCCGCGATCCATGGCGAACGCCACCGCCCGGTTCAGCTCGACGACGGGTGAGGGGTGGAGCCGGAGCAGCTGGTCGTAGAGGAGAACGATCTGCGGCCAGTCGCTCGCCTCCCCGGTGTGGCAGGCGGCGATCGCGGCCTGCAGCTGGTAGCGGCCGGGCTGCCGCCGTCGCAACGCTGCCTCGACCAGCACCCGGCCCTCTTCGATCTCGGCGCCGTCCCAGCCCGACCGGTCCTGGTCGTCCAGGAGGACGATCGCGCCCTCGTCGTCGAGTCGAGTCCCGCGTCGCGAGTCGTGCAGGAGCATCAGGGCGAGGAGCCCGAGCGCCTCCGGCTCGTCGGGCATCAGGGCCGTGACGGTCCGGCCGAGCCGGATCGCTTCTGCGCTCAGCTCGTTGCGGACGTCGGAATAGCCGGCGTTGAAGATCAGATAGACGACGGCGAGGACGGCCTCGAGGCGCTCCGGGAGAGCGTCGTCGGGCGGCACCCGGAACGGGATGCCGGCCGCGCGGATCTTGTGCTTGGCGCGGACGAGCCGCTGCGCCATGGTCGCCTCGCCGGCCAGGAACGCGCGGGCGATCTCCGGCGTGGTCAGGCCGCCAAGCAGCCGGAGCGTGAGCGCCACCTGCGCGTCGACGGACAGCGCGGGGTGACAGCACGTGAAGATCAGCGCGAGGCGCTCGTCGGGGATCGTGCTCACTTCGCCGTCCTCCTCGTCCGGGGCCAGCTCGGCGAGCCGGGCGAGCTCGGCCCGCTTCGTCTCCAGCGTCCTTTCGCGGCGGAGCCGGTCGATCGCGCGATTGCGCGCGGTGGTGACGATCCACGCGCCGGGGCTCGTCGGGACGCCGTCCCGCGGCCAGCGCTCCGCCGCGACGGCGAAGGCCTCCTGGACGGCGTCCTCGGCGAGATCGAGGTCGCCGAGCGCACGGATCAGGATCGACACCGCGCGCCCGAACTCCTTCCGGAATGCCTCGGCGACCGGGTCCGCGTCTACCTCTCGTAGTCA
Source organism: uncultured Actinomycetes bacterium (assembly GCA_963841405.1). Lineage (GTDB taxonomy): Bacteria > Actinomycetota > Thermoleophilia > Gaiellales > Gaiellaceae > DATBLE01. The sequence goes on from CAWJCM010000004.1 coordinate 274,218, forward strand.
GCGGCCGACCACACCGGCCGCACCTCGACCGCGCCGTGCTTCGCGCCGGGGATACGTGCGGCGATCGCGATCGCCTCGTCGGCGTCCTTCGCCTCGATCAGGTAGTAGCCGCCGAGCTGCTCCTTCGTCTCGGCGAAGGGCCCGTCGGTGACCATCGTCTCGCCGTCGCGGACGCGGACGGTCGTCGCCGTCTCGACGGGATGGAGCGCGTCCCCGCCGACGAGGTGACCGCTCTCGGTGATCGACTCGGTGAACGCGCTGTAGTCGGCGAACACCTGGTTACCCTCCTCCTCGGTCATCGTCGCCGCGCGCTCCGGGTCGCCGTAGATCAGGCACATGTACTGCATCTCGCCTCCTCGTGGTCGTGGTGTCGTCGATACGACGAACGGATGAGGCCGAAATCGACAGGTCCCTAACGGCCCTCGAACCTCGGGGCGCGCTTCTCGCCGAACGCCTCGACGCCCTCGCGGAAGTCGTTGGTCGAGCGCAGCATGCCGTAGGCGAGCCCCTCCAGCTCGAGCCCGATCGAGAGCGGGGCGTCGTAGACGTGGTTGAGGACGCGCTTGGCGGTGCGGAGTGCGAGCGGCGGCAGCCCGTCGAGGTCGGCGAGCAACCGGTCGACCGCCTCATCGAGCTCGGCGGACGGGACGACCTCGGAGAGGAGCCCCCAGGCGAGCGCGTCGGCCGCGCCGATGCGGCGGCGGCGCAAGATCACGTCCTTCGCGCGGCCGAGCCCGACCAGGCGGGCGAGCCGCTGCGTGCCGCCAGAGCCCGGGATCATCCCGAGCCCGAGCTCCGGGAGACCGAGCTGTGCGTCGTCGGCTGCGACGCGGAAGTCGCAGGCCAGCGCGAGCTCGAGGCCGACGCCGAGGCAGTAGCCCCGGATGCGCGCGACCACCGGCTTGGGGAACCGCTCCGGGGCGGCTACGTTCCAGGCCAGCCGCGAGAGCTCCTCGGGTGTGGCCTCGAGGAAGGCGGCGATGTCGCCGCCGGCGGTGAAGTTCTCGCCGGCGCCGGTGAGCACCACGGAACGGACGCCGTCGTCGTCGGCCAGCTCGGCGAAGAGGTGTGCGAGCTGCCCGCGCGCCGCCAGCGGCACGCGGTTCATCTTGGCCGGGTCGTCGAGCGTGATCGTCAGGACACCGCGCCGCTCGTCGCGATCGACGCGGAATCCAGCCATTCCGCCGCCTCCGGCGTCGGCATGGTCAGGTGGCTGTGTTCCTGTCTCGGGCATGGTTGTGCCTCCTAACCATTCCCGTCGTCAGACGGGAATGGTCTAAGCATCCTGCGCAGGATCTTCCCAGACGGGCTCTTCGGGAGCTCCGACACGAAGCGGTACTCGCGCGGGCGCTTGAAGCGGGCGAGCGTGTCGGAGGCGAGGCAGTGGGCGTCGAGCTCCTCCTCGGTCGCGCCTTCGGCGACGACGACCGCGACCACCCGGTGGCCGAGCCGCTCGTCGGGCGCGCCCACGACGGCGACCTCGCGCACGCCCGGGTGCCGGGCGAGCACGTCCTCGACTTCGAGTGGATGGATGTTCTCGCCGCCCGAGACGATCATGTCGTCGAGGCGGCCATCGAGCCAGAGGTCGCCGTCCTCGTCCAGCCGGCCGACGTCGCCGGTGTGGTACCAGCCGTTGCGGATGGCCGCGGTGTCGGCGTCCGGCCGGTTCCAGTAACCGGCGAACGCCTCGTCGGAGGACATGTGGCAGAGGACCTCGCCGTTCTCGCCGAGCCGCAGCTGCGCGTTCAGCGCCGGCCTGCCGGCGCAGCCGGGCTTGGCCGCCTGGTCGCGGTGGATCGAGTAGGTGTAGATCTCCGTCGAGCCGTAGTGGTTGACGAACAGCCTCGGCGAGAACGCCCCCAGGCACCGCTCCACGAGCGCGCCCGTCATCGCCGCGCCCGCGTAGGCGATCGTCTCCACCGAGGAGAGATCGAACTCGCCTCGACGCGGGTGCGAGACCAGGTCGTGGTAGAGCGTGGGCGCGAGGTAGAGCGAGCTGATCCGCTCGCGCTCGATCAGCTCGAGCGCGGCTCCCGGGTCCCACTCGGGCTGGCACACGTAGCAGCCGCCGACCAGGTGCATCGCGAGCAACGAGTGCATGCCCATCGTGTGGTAGAGCGGCATCGCGCCCAGCGTCCGGTCGCCCCAGCGTGAGCTCTGGTGGACGACCTGCGACAACGCCCCCGCCCGGTCGGCGCGGTGCGAGCGCGGGACGCCCTTCGGGCGGCCGGTCGTGCCCGAGGTGTAGAGCATCAGCGACTCGTCCTCGTCGCGGGTCTCCAGCGAGCCGGGATGCTCCTCGCCGAGCAACACTTCGAGGTCGACGTCCGCCTCGAGGAACAGCGCCGCCCCCGAGTCCTCGCGGCAGTACGCGAGCTCCGCAGCCGAGACCCGCGGCGAGAGCGGGACGTACGTCGCCCCGCGCCACTGGCAGGCCCAGTAGAGCTCCACCGACTCGCGCCGGCAGCGGACGACGGCCGCCAGCCGGTCGCCCGGCCGTAGCCCTTGCCGTTCGAGTCCGCCGGCGAGCCGGGCCGCCCGACTGCGCAGCTCTGCGTACGTGAGCCGCGTTCCGCCGTCCACGACCGCCTCTGAGTCCGGGTGCCGCTCGGCCGCGTAGAGGAGGCTGAGCGCGAGGTTCACCGGAGCGAGTCTAGAGCGGCCCGGTTTGCCCGGACGAGTGCTGCCGCGAGATCGTCTCCCTGGGCGAGACCAACGAGCAAAGTGGCCGCGAATGCATCGCCGGATCCCGGTGCATCGTCCGCCGTCGCCGGAGGCACGGCGCATTCGAGCCGACCGTCCAGGACCGCGATCGCGCCCTGCGCACCGAGGGTGACGCAGGCAAGCCGTCGCCCCCGGGCCAGGCTGCGCGCCGCCTCCGTCGGCTGCAGACCAGTCAGCCGCCCGGAGGTCTCCTCGTTCGCGACCACCGCGTTGCCGCCGGGCGGCAGCTCCGAGAGCCGCGCCGCGTCCAGCGCGATCCACGCGGCCTCGGCCGAGGCGAGCACCTCGGCGGCGTGTGGCAGGTAGCCCGAGACGAGGACGACGTCCGCTGCCGCCGGCTCGAGAGGGCCCGGCCGGTGGGAGTCGCCACGGTCGACGCGGATCTCGCCGTCCGCCAGCAGGAACGTGCCGGTCACCCCCTCGACCGAGACCAGCGGACGGACGCCGTGCGCCTCCAGCTCGCGGACGATCATCCGGCCGGCAGCGTCGTCGCCGACCGTGCCGATCACGGATGCCTCGGCGCCAGCCGCAAGTGCCGCGACCGCAGCGTTGAACGCCGACCCGGCCGGCCGCAGGCGGATGCGGGCGCCGTGCCCGGCGCCCGCGGCGACCACGTCGACGAGGAGCTCGCCGACCGCGACAAAACGCACCGCCATGTCGCGGCGAGGTTACGCCGGCCGGTACGCGAACGGATGGTTGAAGACGTCGAGCGCGTTGTCCGCGCGAGCGGCGATCTCGAAGTGCTCGTCGGTGCGCCAGTCGTCGACGACGACCGTCAGCTCGCCGTCGTCCGCGCCCCAGAGCAGGCTGACCTCGAACCCGTCGCCGATGCGATGGTCCAGCTCGCGCCGCTCCCGTTCGACCGTCTCCATTGCACTCACAGTGCCACAGGGGGTGTTCGCTGGGAAGGAGCAGACCGTGAAGGTTGTGTTAACTCAGGCGGCCAGCGCGCCGAGCTTGCCGCTCAGGTAGCGCAGGTACGGCCCGGAGTCGAGGCTGCCGCCGACCACCCGCTCAAGCGTCTCCTGCGGCGTGAACTTGCGGCCGTGGCGCCAGAGCTTCTCGCGTAGCCAGCCGGTCAAGGGAGTCAGGTCGCCGCGTGCCACGTGCTCCATCAGGTTCGGCTCGTCCTCGAGCACCTTCTCCCAGATCTGCACGGAGATGACGTTGCCGAGGGCATACGTCGGGAAGTAGCCGATCGTCCCGCGCGACCAGTGGACGTCCTGCAGCACGCCGTGCGCGTCGTCGGGCACGTCCACGCCGAGGTACTGCTTCATCCGCTCGTTCCAGACCCCGGGCAGGTCGGCCGGCGCCACCGTCCCGGCCATCAGCTCCTGCTCGAGCTCGAAGCGGAGGATGATGTGCAGGCTGTAGGTCGCCTCGTCGGCCTCGATCCGGATCAGCGAAGGCTGCACCTTGTTGATCGCGCCGTGGAACTCCTCGAGCTCGACCCCGCCGAACTGGTCGGGGAACAGGCGCTGCGCCTCCGGGTAGGCCCAGCTCCACCACTCGAGGCTGCGGCCGACGAGGTTCTCGAACATCCGGCTCTGCGACTCGTGCAGGGCGAGCGAGGTCCCACGGCAGAGCGGGGTCCGCTCCAGCGCCGGGTCGACGTTGTGCTCGTAGAGGGCATGACCGCCCTCGTGCATGGCCGCGAACACGCCGCGCATCTCGTGCTCCGGGTAGTAGGTGGTCATCCGGATGTCCGTCGTGGCGAACGAGGTCGCGAACGGGTGCGCCACCGGGTCGATCCGCCACGTGTCCTCGCGGAAGCCGAACCGCGAGAGCAGGACTTTCTGCATCTGCCGCTGGGCCTCCACCGGGAAGTGGCCGCGGAGACAGGAGTCGTCGACGTCCTGCTCCGAGGCCTCGGCGACGATCGGGACGAGGCCGTCGCGGAGCTCCGCGAACACCTTGCGCACCTCCGCGGTCTTCATCCCCTGCTCGAAGTCGTCGAGCAGCGCGTCATACGGCTCGTCGGCCTCGAAGCAGGCCGCGTACTCGCGGCAGAGCTCGACATTCCGCTCCAGGTGCGGGCGGAAGAGCTCGAAGTCGTTCGTGCGGCGGGCCTCCACCCAGACGGGGAAGGCCTCTGCCCCGGCGCGCGCCTGCGCCTCACGCAGCTCGCCGGGCACGCGGAGCTCCTTGTCGCGGTCGCGCCGGGTGACACGGATCAGGCTCGCCTCGTCCGAGTCGTGGTCGAGCGACTCCTCGTACGGACGGAGCTCCTCCAGCAGCTCGCCGAGCTTCTCGGACACGATCTGCTCGTGGACAACCCTGGAGACGGTGGCGAGCTGCTGGGCCCGAACGCCTCCGCCAGCGGCCGGCATCATCGTCTGCTGGTCCCACGCGGCGATCGCGCCCAGCTTGGCCAGATCCCAGGCCTCGGCCAGGCGGTCGCGCAGGTCGGCGTAGCGGACGTCGGTCATCGGGCGGAACCTTACGCCCTCGCCTGTTCTCGACGCCGGCTCACGCAGAAGGAGCGGGCCGTTGGCCCGCTCCTTCTGCTCGCGGAGGCGAACTTCAGGCGGTCTGCACGCGATGGCGCAGTTGCCGGCCCATCAGCAGGACAGCTCCGAGGAGGAGCACCAGCCCCAGCCCGCTGCCGATCCCGATCGCCCAGGAGCCCCAGTTGAACCCATTGGACCCACCGGTCGACGCCGGGGCGTACCGCACGGCCAGCGCCGTGTCGCTGACGTCCGGCGGCCGCGAGACGGACGCCGCGCCCGAGGACAGGTCGTTGGCGTGTACGGCTGCGTACCGCTCGACTACGTCCGGGGCTGCCTGCAGCTGCCCGTAGGCCGTTGCGATGCCCTGCCAGCGCAGGCCGTCGGCCCTGAGCCCAGCCGCCGTCGGCGCGTAGAGCGCCGTGGTCGCGTCCTGGACGTCGGGCGGGCGCGAAACGGGTGCCGCGACAGTGGCGGCGCCGTTGTCCTGGGGATCAATCACGGGGATCGCGACCGCTGCCGAGGCCGTCACGCCGGCCACGACTGCGCCGAGAACCACCAGCCTGCCGAATCGGTTGAGGGGGTTGGAATGCCGCATCTTCGCCTCCTGTTCTCCCGGGCCGCTTCCTGCGGCCCCTTCGACAACAAAGACCCGGGGACGGCTAACGATCGGTAACGATCGGGTTACGCGACGCTTTTCCGCGCGGCCCGAAGCGGTTAACGTCGCCGCATCACCGACATCCCCACCGGAAGGCGGTATGGAGTTCCGGATCCTCGGCCCGCTGGAGGTGATCTCCGACGGGCAGGCGCTCGATCTCGGCGGAGCGAAGCAGCGCGCGCTCCTCGCCGTGCTGCTCATCCATCCGAACCAGGTCGTGTCCCGGGACCGGCTGATCGACGCTCTCTGGGAGGAAAGCCCGCCGGACACCGCCCGGAAGGCGCTGCAGGTGCACGTCTCCAGGCTCAGGGCGCAGCTGGGCCGGGACCGGATCGCGACCAGGCCGCCCGGCTACGCGATCCGGGTCGAGCCGGGCGAGCTCGACGCCGACCGGTTCGAGGGGCTCGCCGGCGAAGGGGGCCGGCGGCTGGTCGACGCCCTCGCACTGTGGCGTGGCCCGCCGCTCGCGGATGTCGCGGACGCCCGCTTCGCCCGACAGGAGATCGGAAGGCTGGAGGAACGGCGGCTGGCCGTGCTCGAGGAGCGAATCGAGGCCGACCTCGCCCTCGGCCGCCACACGGAGCTGATCGCGGAGCTCGAGTCGCTGGCCGCCGAGCAGCCGCTGCGCGAGCGGCTCCGGGCTCTGTTGATGGTCGCGCTCTACCGGTCGGGACGGCAGGCCGAGGCGCTGGCCGTCTACCCGGACGCCCGGCGGACGCTCGTCGACGAGCTCGGCATCGATCCGGGCCCAGAGCTCCGGGACCTCCACCAGCGGATGCTCAACCAGGATCCCGCTTTCGACGTGCACGGCGGCGCTGTCGAGTCGGCGGCGACCGCGGCTGGAAACCCAGCGATCGGTGACCGCCTGAGAATGCTCTCGGGCGAGTGCAGGCGTGTCCTCTCGCTGGCGTCCGTGCTCGGGCAGGAGTTCGGGCTCGTCGCGCTCGAGCGGGTCGCGGACTACACCGGCATCGACCGGCTACTGCTGGTGCTCGACGAAGCCATGGGGGCGCGGATCGTCGAGCAGGTTCCCGGGTCGCTGGGCTTGCTGCGCTTCGTGCACGCCTCCGAGCGCGAGACGCTGTACGGGGAGATTCCCGCCGCGCACCGGGCGCGCCTGCACGGCCGCGCGGCCGAGGTGCTGGAGGCGCTCTATACGGTCGACCCCGAGCCTCACCGGGCCGAGGTGGCGTACCACCACGCGCTGGCCGGGAAGGGATGAGTCAGGCCACGCGCCTCTTGGCGGCGTCGATCTGATCCGGCGAGGGCCCGCCTGATTCGAGTGCCCGGAAGGCGTCCAGCACCGCCCGCGGATCGCGGCGATGTCGCTTCGCCGCCAGCGTCAGCGGTTCGTGGAACGCACCGCCGCAGTGTGCGCACGGGAGCGCCAGGGTCGACATCAGCCTGCCCGCTTCGCCGTCCGGGTACATCCGCAGCAGCTCGACGATCGTCGTCGAGCCCTTCACCTCGCGGGAGACGGGGCGATCCGGCGCGGTTCCGCGAGCGATGAGGCCGATCACGCGCTGCTGGGTCACGCACCCCAGTGTAGGTCGGCGTTCCAGGACCGCGGCGTCGCGGAGCTGAAGGGCGTTCCGGGCGAGTGGCGCTGTTTGCCGTCGAGCGCTGAGCGCTAGGCGTGCGCTTCCTGCGGGAAGCGGAGCGGCTCGGCGTCCATCCGCACCATGTTGCGCGGCAGCTGGTAGCGCGCGAACGGGAGCACGACGACTTTCGCCTCCGGCCCGTGGCGCTCCATCGCCTCGGCGAACGCCTGCTCCAGTGACGTGGTCGCGTCCATGCCGATGTCCGCGGCCATCTCGAGGTTCTCCTCCAGCGTGACCAGCTTCAGGTGCTTGCGGGTCATCACCTCGTAGATCGGCACCCAGATGCACCCCGCCCACATCTGGATGACGCGGCCGTGGATGTCGCGCAGCACCTGCTGGTAGTTCTCGGGCGTCGGCGGCATGTAGGGCTTCATCAGGTCCATCAGGGCCAGGCCGGGGAAGTCGCCGACCGCGGTGTTGACGCCGGGCGAGGGCGAGGTGTAGATGAGGGTGCCGCCGTCGCGCAGCACGAAGTCGGCCGACATGCACCCCCAGCCGGTGTGGAAGAACAGGTGGTCGGTCGGCGCGAACACGCCGCAGATCGCGATGTCGGCCTGCTCCCCGGGATGCTCGTAGGCGTAGATCTCGTTGAAGCGCTCGATCGCGCGGCGGTGCGCGTCCGGATGCGCACCGAAGATGCACTCGATCACGCGGCCGCGCGTGTCGAGGACGACGTTCATCGTGCACTGGAGGCCGCACATGGTCGCGACCTCGTCGATGTCGGAGCGCATCGGCCCGGCGTAGGCGCCGTAGTGCGTCTGGGGCGAGGGGACGAACGCGCAGTGGTTCGACTCGATCGTCTCGTCCGACACGACGCCCGGCAGGATCAGCTTGCCGCCGCCGCCCGCGCCCCAGTGGTTGGCCTGCGCCTGGCCGATCGTGATCTTCAGGTCGCACTCGGCCACCGCTGTCATCAGCCAGACCGGCGTGCCGCGTGACGACACCCCAACGTAGGTGTACGCCTCGGCGTTGCGCGGCTCGTTCTGATGGAACTCGATCCCGAGCCGCTCCATCCGGTCGAGGTTCTCGCGACCGATCTTCTGCTCGATGTCCGACTCGGACATCGGGAAGACCTTGCCGTTCGCGCACGCGACCACGGCCGGCTTCCCTGCCGCCTCGATCGCGTCGAGGACGGCGGGCAGCAGTCGCGACTGCGGCGTCGGCCTGAACTGGTTGTCGATGACTACCGCGAGCTTGGTCGCGCCGGCGAGCAGCTCGGAGAAGCGCGGCCCCGACACGGGTGACTCGAGTGCGGCGCGCGCGGCGTCGGTCGCGTCGGCGACCGGGTCGGGCTCGTCGGGATAGATCGCCGCGAGCAGGTTCCCGTCCGGGACCTCCAGCTCGAGCTCCTCGCGGTACACCTTCGACTCGTCGCCCGAGGCGCCGATCGTCAGCGGGTCGAGCGACTCGTAGGGGATCGTCAGGCGAGCCACTCCTGGAGGCTATACCGTCCCGAATCATGGGCGCCACCAGGATCAACCATGTCTCGATCGTCGCCGACTCGCTCGACGAGTCGGCCCGCTTCTACGAGCAGCTCTTCGGGATGGAGCGCCTTCCGACCGCGCGGTTCCCCGAGCCTGTGCTCTGGCTCCGCCTCGGCGGGCAGCAGCTGCACCTGTTCGAGAGCGACGAGGACGCCCCGACGCCGCGCCAGCACGTCGCCTTCGACGTCGAGGACTTCGACGCGGTCTACGCGAAGGCGAAGGAGATGGGCATCCTCGACGCGCGCGCTTTCGGCTCCCCGCTGCGGAGCCACCCGGCCGGGTGGGTGCAGCTCTACCTCCGGGACCCGGCCGGGAACCTGGTCGAGATCGACTGGCCCGACGGCACGACGCTCTCCGAGGAGACGCGCGCCGACATCGTGCCGCTCGAGAGCGCGGTCGAGCAGGCCGGCGACGCCGCCCGCGCCACCCTGTTCACCCCGTAGTCTTTGAAAGGCGTAAACCTGGCTGTTAGGGTCGGCCCGGGTTGAGCGCGCTGTCGGCACGGGTCCCCGATCGTGAGCAGGTCGCCACCTGGCTGACCTGGCGGAAGTGGCCGGTGCTGCTGGTGATCGCGCTGATCGCGTTCACCCTCGCGTACGTCCTGTTCATCACCACGGTCGTGCCGTTCAACGGCGGCAGCTGGCGGACCACGACCTTCGGCTCGGCCGTGCACGACCCGTCCTCGTTCCTGAAGATCGTGCTCGACTCGCTCACCTTCGCCTCCGCGCTGTTCATCGTCGCCAGCGGGTTCGCGCTCATCTTCGGGCTGATGCGCACCGTGAACATGGCCCACGGCGCGTTCTACCTCCTCGCCGGCTACATCGCCTACGAGATCCAGCAGACGATGACCGGCCAGGGGTTCTCGCTCGACGGCAGTGAGGTCAACACCTGGGAGTGGCTCGTTCCGCTGCTGGTTGCGGCGCCGTGCATCATGGTCGTCGGGCTCGTCGTCCAGCAGGCGTTCCTGCGCTGGACCCAGGGGCAGGAGCTCCGCCAGGCGCTGATCACGATCGCCGTCTCGGTGATCGTCGCCGACCAGATCATCGCCCACTTCCCGCGCACGGTCTCGCAAGGGCAGCGCTTCGGCGGCAACGCCGTAGACCTGACCTGGCCGGGCTGGACCGACCGGTTCGTCAACCTCCACGTCGGCGGTGTCCAGTACTCGCTGGCGCGCATCGTCGTGCTCGCGATCGGCGTGATGGTGGGCGTCGGGCTGTGGCTGTGGCTCTACCGGACGAAGACCGGGATGAAGATCCGGGCGGGCGTCGACGACGAGCAGATGACCTCTGCACTGGGGATCAACATCCAGAAGACCTTCGCGATCACGTTCGCCGTCGGCTGCGGCCTCGCCGCGCTCGGCGCAGTCGTGTGGGCGTCGCAGTCGAACATCTCGTCCGGGCAGGACGGCCAGTGGCTGCTGAACTCGCTGGTCGTGGTGATCGTCGGCGGCATGGGCTCGATCTTCGGCGCCGCCGCGGGCGCGCTCCTCTACGCGTTCGTCGCGAACTTCAGCGCCGCGTACCTGCCGACCACCGGCTCCGACTGCTGCACCCAGTACTCGACGATCGTCACCTTCGTCCTGATCGCGCTCGTGCTGTCGTTCCGGCCGCGGGGGATCTTCGGGAGGGAAGGGTGAGCCCGTCCACCTGGACCCGGCAGCAGCAGGTCGAGCGCACGATCGCGGCGCTGGCCCTGATCGCCGTCATCGTCTGGCCGGCGGCCGGCTTCAGCCCCTACTGGGCGCACCAGATCCTGATCGAGACCTTCCTGTTCGGGATCGCGGCCTCCAGCCTGATCTTCCTGTCCGCGTACGGAGGCATGGTCTCGCTCGCCCAGACCGCGCTGTTCGGGATCGCGGGCATCATCCTCGGCAACATCGCCACGCAGGGCGGTCCGGGCGGGACCTCGAAGGGCCTCCATCTCGGCTGGGACCCGACGCTCGCGCTCGTGATCGCCATCGTCGGCACGACGATGATCGGGGTGATCGGCGGCGCGGTCGCCTCCCGCAGCACGGGCATCTACTTCCTGATGATCACCCTGACCTACTCGGTGATCGCCACCTACACGCTCGGACAGGTGACGAAGATCTCGGGCTTCTCGGGGATCGGCGGGATCAACCGCTACACGCCGGGCTGGATCGGCAGTCTGCTCGCGCACCCGAACCGGCTGTACTACATCGCGCTCGGCACGGCGATCGTCGTCTACGCCCTGATCCGATTCGTGGTTCGCACGCCCTTCGGGATCAGCCTCCAGGGGGTGCGCGACGAGCCCGTCCGGATGGGCTCGCTCGGCTATGCCGTCCCGCTGCACCGGACACTCGCGTTCGGGTTCGCGGCGTTCATCGCCGCACTCGCCGGCGTCCTCTACGCCTGGTGGGCCGGTCAGGTCTCCCCGGGCGACGTCGACCTCCCGCAGACGATCAGCCTGTTGATCATGGCCGTGATCGGGGGCCTGGTGCGGATCGAGGGCGCGTGGGTCGGTGCATTCGCGTTCATCCTGATGCAGAACTACATCACGTCGGCCACCCGCGTACCCCTGCTCGGCTTCGGGGGAACGCTCTTCGGCGGGAGCTTCAACACGGTGATCGGAATTATCTTTTTGGCGATTGTCGTCGTCTCACCTGATGGGCTCATGGGCCTGTGGGGTCGTCTCTTCCAGACGAGGCGGCGATCGAGCGGCGGCGAATCGGCGCCGGCGCCTGCGGCCGAGCCCGCAAAATGACCAGCCATCTACCGACCCAGTTGAAAGTTGAGTTACCGGTGCGCGAGAATCGCGCGCACCTTCGAGTCACGAGAGGGAGGAGGGCACTACCAGTGAGGAGACACATGCTGCGAAGCTGGAAGGCGGCCGCGGTTCTGACCGTCGCCGTGGCCGCAGTCGCGGTCTGGGCGGCGACGTCGCTCGCCGCGTCCCACGCCAGGCCCGTCAGGGTCGCGATCATGACCGACTGCAAGGGCGCCTTCGCATTCGGCTACGACTACGACATCGGCGGGGCGCAGGGCGCGTTCGCGAAGTTCGCGGGCGGCAAGACCAAGAGCCATGCCAAGCCGTCGGCGGGCATGACCGGGATCAAGGCCGGTAGCACGCCGATCCAGATCGTCGGCTACGGCTGTGGCAACGACACCGTTCCGGTGGCCATCAGCGAGACCAAGCGCCTGATGGAGAAGCTGAAGGCGGACGTCATGCTCGGCCCGCTGTCCGGCGACGAGGCGGTCTCGATCGCAAACTATGCGAAGTCGCATCCGACCAAGACGTTCATCATCGGCACCGCCGGGTCTCAGGATCCGACGATGCAGATCGCGCCGAAGAACATGTTCCGCTACCACGGCGACGGCGCCCAGTGGAACGCCGGGATCGGCGAGATCGCCTACAAGAAGCTCGGCTGGAAGAAGGCCGCGATCATCATGGACGACTACAGCTTCGGCTGGACGTCCGCGGCCGGCATGATCGCCGACTTCTGCGCGGTCGGCGGCAACATGGTCAAGCGGGTGTTCCCGCCGCTGAACACGACCGACTACGCACCGTTCGTCCGGCAGTTGCCCCCGCCGAACCAGGTGGACGGGTACTTCTCGGCGGTCGGCGGTACGGGCACCGCGGCGCTGCTGAAGGCGTTCGAGCAGGCGTACGGCAAGCTGAACCCGAGCCAGTGGATCGGCAACCTGTTCTTCGGCTTCCTCGGCGCCGACAAGGTCGTCGCCCCGAAGCTCGTCGGCTCGTACGTCGGCGGGTTCGGCAACGCACCTGGTGTCCACACGCCGAGGATGGACGCGTACCGCGCGTTCATGAACAAGCTGTATCCGAAGCTGCCGGCCGACGACGGCTTCGTCTACAACTACTACATGGCCGCGAATGCCCTGATCCAGGGCCTGAAGAAGTCGGGTGGAGCCCTCGGAGCGAAGCTCGACGCGGCGATGCCGCGGGCGATCCAGGGCCCGTTCCAGATCTCGAACAACGGGTTCGTGCACCTCGACTCCCGCCGCCAGGCGATCCAGGACCAGTACCAGCTGCAGCTCGTCAAGAACGCCGACGGGTCGGTCGGTCCCCAGGTCGTCGCATACGTGCCGACGGTCGACCAGTCGTTCGGCGGCCTCTTCTCGCCGTCGAGCCCGCCGCCGGGGCGGACACAGCCCCCGTGCAAGAAGGTGACGACGCCTTGGCAGGGCAAGATCAAGGTGGTCACGAACGGCAAGATCACGAACCAGGTGATCAAGTAGGGGCTTGAGCGAAGCACCGGCAGCCGAACACGCCGAGCCGACCCTCCGCTTGCGGGGGGTCGGCCGGCGGTTCGGCGGCCTCCACGCACTGAGCGAGGTCGATCTCGACATCGCCCCCGGCGAGCGTCGGGCGATCCTCGGGCCGAACGGCGCCGGGAAGACCACACTGTTCAACGTCATCTGCGGTGACTTCCCGCCGACGGCCGGGACGGTGGAGCTGTTCGGCCGGGACGTGACGCAGCTGCCTGCTCGTGCCCGGGCGGGCATGGGGCTCGCCCGCACCTACCAGCAGTCGCGGCTCTTCGCCGGTATGACGGTCGAGGACAACATCTACCTCTCGGTACTCGGCGTCGAAGGGGGCCATCTGCGGCCCGTGGTCACACGCAAGGACGCCGAGTATCGCGATCGTGCCCACCGGGCAGCCCGCCGCGCCGCGATCGACCACAGGCTCTCCGACCTCTGCGGGCCGCTGTCGCACGGCGAGCACCGCCAGGTCGCCCTCGCGGTCACGCTCGCTGCGGAGCCGCGGATGCTGATGCTCGACGAGCCCTGCTCCGGGCTCTCGCGCGGTGAGCGGCAGCTCCTCACTGACCTCCTCCTCGCCCTGGGGCGCGAGCTCACACTGGTCGTGATCGAGCACGACATGGACGTCGCGCTCCGCGTCGCCGAGCGGGTGACGATGATGCACGACGGGCGCGTGATCGTCGAGGGGACGCCCGACGAGATCCGCGCCAACGCGCTCGTCCACGACCTCTACCTGGGACGAGGCCACCACAATGAGTGATGCCGCCCTGTTGACGGTCGAGGGCCTGAACGCGCACTACGGGAGCGCGCACGTGCTCCAGAACGTCTCGTTCGAGCTCGGCGAGCAGGCGGTCTCCATCGTCGGGCGGAACGGGATGGGAAAGACGACGCTGTGCGCGGCGCTCATGGGGATCCATCCGCCCCGCGTGAGCGGATCGGCGCGCTTCCAGGGCAGGGAGCTGATCGGGCTGGGCTCGCACAAGATCGCCAACCTGGGCATCGGCTACGTGCCGCAGGGTCGCAGGCTGTTCCCGTCGCTGTCGGTCGACGAGCACCTCCGGATGTCCGCGCGCGGAAACGGCGGGCGCCGCTGGACCGTCTCTCGCGTCTACGAGCTCTTCCCGCGCCTCGCCGAGCGCAAGCGAAACGGCGGCGCCCAGCTGTCGGGCGGAGAGCAGCAGATGCTGGCGATCGGGCGCGCCCTGGTCACGAACCCCCAGCTCCTGATCATGGACGAGCCGTCCGAAGGGCTGGCGCCGACCATCATCGAGATGCTGATCGACACCTTCAGGAAGCTCGAGGAGGAAGGGCTGAGAATCCTCCTGATCGAGCAGAACCTCGGCATGGCGACCGCCATCGCCGAGCGGCAGCTGGTGATGATGGGCGGAGAGATCGCCGCCGAGACAACCGCGAAGGAGCTCGGGAGCGACCCGGAGCTCCAGCGCCGCTACCTCGGCGTCGAGCCGGTCCAGCACGTCGCTTGACCGGAACGGTCAACCGCCGAGGATTTCTGCCGCTGCTCGCGGTTGCGGTGCTCCTCTCATCCTGCGGCACCTCGACACCCAGGGGGGCCCCGGCGATGGTGTTCGTCAGCGTCAAGGACGGCGACTACGCGATCTTCGGTGCGGACGCCGACGGCAAGCACGCCCGCCGGCTGACGAAGGAGAAGGGCGATCCGTCGTCGCCGGCCGGCCTGTTCTTCCAGCTGCAGCCTGCCTGGTCGCCCGACGCCGAGAAGATCGCCTTCTCGAGCGCACGCGACGGCGTCGCGCACATCTTCGTGATGAACGCCGACGGGACCGGAACGACGCGGCTGACGAACACCGCGAAGGGCGACGAGCACCCCTCGTGGTCGGCGGACGCCAGGCGGATCGTCTTCTCCCGGGAGGGCGCGCTCTTCGAGGCTCCATCGGGTGGCGGAAAGGCCCACCGGATCGGCCGCGGGTTCGGGAGCGCCGAGGATCCTGCCTACTCCCCGAACGGGAAGCTGATCGCCTTCGACTACCGAATGCCAGGCTTCCAGAATCGCGAGATCTACGTGATGAACGCCGACGGCACCGGCATTCGGGCGATCACGCATCTCGGTGGGACGAGCGGCCTGCCCGCCTGGTCGCCCGACGGCAAGACGCTGGCCTTCCAGAGCAACGCCCACCTCGGCCACTACGAGATCTTCACCGTCGCCCTCGACAGCAAGCACGTGCGGCGAGTGACGGCAGCGAACGTCGATGTGATCCAGCCGGCGTTCACCCCCGACGGCAAGGTCGGCTTCTCACGCGACGGGGCGATCTGGGTCGACGATGGGACGAGTCAGACGCAGCTGACCTCGGGGAAGAACGTCGACTCGAGTCCGGTCTGGCGGCCCGGCCGGCCACAGTAGGATCGACAGGGCATGACGACGGTCGTTCTCCTTGGCACGCTCGACACGAAAGGCAGGGAGTTCGACTACCTGCGCGCGCGACTGCGCGAGCAGGGCGTGGACGTGGTGATGGTCGACGCCGGGATCTTCGAACCGCTCGCCGAGGCCGATGTCACGCAGGACGAGGTCGCGGCCGCAGCCGGCGCCGGCATCCCGGCGCTTCGGGACGCCGGCGACCGCGGCGCGGCGGTCGAGGCGATGTGCCGCGGGGCGGCGGCGGTCGCCGCCCGGTTGCACGAGGACGGGCAGCTCGACGGGATCCTCTCGGTAGGCGGCTCCGGCAATTCGTCCATCGGCGCAGCCGCGATGCGCGCTCTGCCGGTGGGCGTCCCGAAGTTGATCGTCTCGACGGTCGCCTCCGGCGACACGCGGCCCTACGTCGGCGCAAGCGACGTCTCGATGACGTACTCGGTCGTCGACATCTCCGGTCTGAACCGGATCTCGGAGCGGATCCTCTCCAACGCGGCGGGCGCGATCGCCGGGATGGCCAGGGTGCGTGTGCCCGAGAGCGGTGGAGGGCGGCCGCTGATCGCGGCGACGATGTTCGGCGTGACCACGCCCGCCGTCACGCGGGCACGCGAACGGCTCGAAGAGCTCGGCTACGAGGTGCTCGTCTTCCACGCCACCGGCACGGGCGGCCAGTCGATGGAGGCGCTGGCTCGCGGCGGCTTCCTCGCCGGCGTGCTCGACCTGACGACGACGGAGCTCGCGGACGAGCTCGTCGGAGGCGTGCTGTCGGCCGGCCCCGACCGGCTGGAGACGGCAGGCGAGCTCGGGTTGCCGCAGGTGGTCTCGCTCGGGGCGCTCGACATGGTCAACTTTGGCCCGCGCGAGACGCTGCCGCCGCAGTTCGAGGGCCGCAACGTCTACGTCCACAACCCGACGGTCACGCTGATGCGCACCACGCCCGAGGAGTGCGCCGAGCTCGGCCGGCAGATCGCGCGGAAGCTCTCCGCGGCCAAAGGGCCGACGGCGCTGTTCGTCCCGCTGAAGGGCGTCTCGATGATCGCGACCGAGGGCGGCCCGTTCCACGACCCGGACGCCGACGAGGCGCTGTTCACGGCGCTGCGCGAAAAGCTGGGTCCGAACGTCGAGGTGTTCGAGCTCGACCTCGACGTGAACGATCCCGCCTTCGCCGACGCGATGGCGAACCGGCTTCACGAGTTGGTCCGTGACCAGGGCTGAGGCGCTCGCGCGCCTGCGGGCGCAGATCGACGCCGGCAGGCCGATCATCGGCGCCGGCGCGGGCACGGGGCTGTCGGCCAAGTGCGCCGAGGCCGGCGGCTGCGACCTGATCATCATCTACAACTCCGGCCGCTACCGGATGGCCGGCCGCGGCTCCCTCGCCGGCCTGATGCCCTACGGCGACGCGAACGCGATCGTGGTCGAGATGGCCGCCGAGGTGCTGCCGGTGGTCAAGGAGACGCCCGTGCTCGCCGGCGTCTGCGGCACCGACCCCTTCCGGCTGATGCCCGTCTTCCTCGATGAGCTGAAGCGGATCGGATTCTCCGGCGTCCAGAACTTCCCCACCGTCGGCCTGATCGACGGCAACCACCGGATCGGCCTCGAGGAGACGGGGATGGGCTACGGAGTCGAGGTGGAGATGATCCGCGCCGCGCACGAGGCCGACCTGCTGACCGCGCCGTACGTGTTCACGCCCGATGAGGCGGTGGCGATGACGGAGGCGGGTGCGGACGTGCTCGTCCCGCACATGGGCCTGACCACCGGCGGCGCGATCGGGGCGACGACGGCGAAGACGCTGGACGAGTCGGTCGAGCTGGTTCAGGCGATGCGCGACGCGGCGGTCGCCATCAGTGAGGACGTGATCGTGCTCTGCCACGGCGGGCCGATCGCCGAGCCGGACGACGCCGCCTTCGTGCTCGCGCGGACGACCGGCGTGGTGGGCTTCTTCGGTGCCTCCAGCATGGAGCGGCTGCCGACCGAGAAGGCGATGACGGAGAACATGCGGCGGTTCAAGGCAATCTCGACGGGAGGAGCGGCGTGAGCAAGTTCGTGATGCAGGACGAGGTGCCGACCGAAGGCTTCGAATGGGGGAGCGCGGGCATGCGTTGCGCTCCGCCGGGGACGGGCTGCGACACGTTCGTGGTCATGGACGTCCGGCTCGACCCGGGGTTCTTCCACGCCTTCCACAAGCACCCCGAGCAGGACGAGATGATCGTCGTCAAGAAGGGGATCGCCACGCAGTACCTCGAGCAGGAGAGCCGCCGGCTGAACGTCGGCGACTCGGTCTACATCGACAGGGACGTCGTCCACGCGACCTACAACGACGGCGACGAGCCGGTCGAGTTGCAGGTGATCCTGGCGCCGCCGGTCACGGACGGCGGCTACGTCGCGATCGACGTCTCCTCCGAGGAGCCCTGGGCCTCCGTGCGCTAGTCGCAGCCTGACGTTCTGATACGTCGGTCTATCAATGCCGACGGTATGTCAGTGGCCGCGATGCGGCTCGGGCGGCAGAGCGCCGGGAGCAGACCCGCGCCGACCTGCTGGCCGCCGCCCGCCGGGCCTTCCTCCGCGACGGCTTCCACGCCGGGTCACTCGACGCCATCGCCGAGGACGCGGGCTACACGAAGGGCGCGCCCCGCCCGCGACGGCAGCCGGCCGTTCCGGATCGAGCGGGTCGACGGACGCAACGACGACCTGCTGCGGCTGCCGAAGCCGGGGGCGGGGAGGCCCTCGTCCTCCCGTACCGGCTGCGCGCACCGCTCCTGGGCCTGCCCGAGGTCGTCCAGCACCAGGTCGGTCGTGGGAGCCGAAGCCGCTGGCGGTTCGCATCGTGCTGCGGCCGGACGCGTCGGTAGAGATGGTCCGGGTCGTCACCTCCGGGATGGGGAGGGCGGTCGAGGCCGCCGGCGCGATCCCGCCCGTCGAGCGCGAGCCCGGCTCGATGAAAATAAAGGTGGTCAAGACCGTGCGGGAGGCCGCGACGTAGGATGCCCGCGTGCGCGCGATCCGGGTCCACGAGGGGGGCGAGCTCCGTCACGAGGAGGCGCCCGACCCCGTCGCCGGGCCGGGCGAGGTCGTCGTCGAGCTGCGTGCAGCGGCGGTCAATCGGCGCGACCTGCTCGTCCGCAACCCGCCCGGGCCGGCCTACCAGTTCGATCTGCCGCTGATCCCCGGCTCCGACGGTGCCGGCGTGCGCCGCGACACGGGCGAGGAGGTCGTCGTCTACCCGGGGCTCGGCTGGGGCGCGCGCGAGGATGCGGCCGGGCCCGACTGGAGGATCCTGGGCGGTCCGGACGACGGCACCTACGCCGAGCTGGTCAAGGTGCCTGCCGAGAACGTCTTCCCCAAGCCGGCGCGCTTCTCGTGGGAGGAGGCGGCGGCCTTCCCGCTGGCGGCGCTGACCGCCTACCGGGCTCTGTTCGAGGTGGGCGGGCTGGTCGACGGCGAGAGCGTGCTCGTCCTCGGTGCCGGCAGCGGGGTGTCGACGATGGCCGTGTCGCTCGCGGCCCAGGCGGGCTGCCGGGTGCTGGTCACCTCGTCGAGCCGGGAGAAGATCGACCGCGCGAAGGAGCTGGGCGCGGAGGGCGGCGTCCTCTACACCGAGGACGGCTGGGCGGAGGCGGCAGGGCCGGTCGACGTCGTCCTCGACTCGGTCGGCTCGACCTGGCGCGACTCTCTGAAGGCGTTGCGGCGCGGCGGGCGCCTGGTCGTCTTCGGCGGCACCGGCGGGCCCGAGGTGACGATCGACGTGCGGGCGCTCTACCTCAACTGGCAGTCGATCCGCGGCACGACGATGGGCTCTGCCCGCGACTTCGCCGGGCTGCTGCGGATGGCCGGGGACGGCGCCTGGCGCCCGGTGATCGACAGCGTGCGCCCGCTGGCGGAGGCGGAGGGCGCACACGACCGGATGCAGGCCGGCGAGCACTTCGGCAAGCTCGTGCTTTCGATCTAGCGAGTTCAGCCTGCAGGGGCTCCTGTGGCGTCAGACCCTGCGCAGCGCCCGCCGTCGCCGCGGAAGGGCCGTTCTATCTGTTCTCGGGGGACAGTCCCCGGGACGGGGCTGGAACCGGCAGGGCGATTGGCCCGAGGCAGACATGGGCAGGCCCGGTTCTCCACCATTCCGGCGGCGATGTCCACGACTCTTTCGCCGGATCGCAGGTCCTGGGGACAGTCCTCCCGTCGCGGCCCGAAGGGGTCGCGGCCGGATGGGCGTAGCGGGGCCGGCTAGACCCTCGAGATGAGCTCGTCGAGCGCCTTGCGGTCGGCACGGGCGCTCCAGTCGGGCGGCGTCCGCCGCTCGGGGTCGCGCTCGCGGACGGGGTAGCCGAAGGTGAGGATGGTCGCGATCTCCTCGTCGTCGCCGAGCCCGAGCGCCGCGCGTGCCGCCTCGGGGTCGCGTTGCCCGTTCGGGCACGAGCCGACGCCGGCGTTCCAGGCGGCGAGCAGCATGTTCTGCGCGCAGCGCCCGGTATCGAGGCCGCTCCGGCCCACGATCGCGACCACGAGCCGCGCACCCTGCACGTTTGTCGGCTCGAAGACGGCCCCGGCGAGTGTGGCCCGAGCGGTCTCGTCCTCGACCAGCAGGAACCGCCACGGCTGCCTGTTGCGCGCACTGCCTGCGAGCCGTCCGGCATCGAGGATGCTTTGGGTGACCTCGTCCGGGATCGACCGGTTGGAGTAGTCCCGGGTTTCCCGCCTGCTCGCAATGGCGAGGAACGTGTCCATCGTCCTGCATCCTAAGCGGTTGGCTCCGCCCGCTTCTTCCCGGTCAGCCGCGTGTCGCACTTCCGCATGGTGCGACGGGCCTGAGTGGGCGATCGGGCGACTGGTACTTTGCTTGGGCCAGTGTTCGAGAATGACGCTGAGGTCAGCTGACCGAGTCAAACGCCTGCGCGTAGCGAAATGGGCCGGTGATCTGCGGGTCGTACGCGGCAAGCGTTCTGACTTGGAAGTGATCCCCCCAGGCGCGATCCGGCGCTTCAATTCCTAGTTGTGCGGCTGGCACGAAACCGAAGCGCGAGTAGTACCGGGTCGAGCCTAGAAGCGCTATCAATGCAACGTCCATCGCGTCGGCGGCAGCTAACACGGAGTGGATCATCGCCAGTCCGATCCCAGCCCTTTGATGTTCGGGAAGCACACCAACCGGCCCGAGAGCGACGACTGAGTACGCGCCAACGGCAGCCCGACTCCCCACCACATGTCCGACTGGGGACTCGTCGCGGATAGCGACCAGTGAAAGCGGCGGAACGACATCTCCCGCCTCGATCAGATCCACTAGGAGGCCGACCTCGGGTGGAACACCGTCCGGATCGTCTGGCCGCCGGAAAGCCTCGGTATGGATCCGCAGCACCGCGTCGCGATCGGCGGGCGAATACCGTCGGATGATCATCAAGCGCCATCCTGCCAGCCCAGGCATCGAGAGACGGGTGAGTCGGGTGCGCGAGTGTTCAGGAATGTTCCGTGATGTACTGCTTGGCTCTCAATCGAGCAGCCGGAAGTAACGCGCGATGGGCAGGAGGGTGAAGCCTGCCGTTTCGTATGCCGCTCGCGCGGGTGCGTGGCCTGGGTCGCCGCCAGTTTCGACGACGGCGATGTCCATGCCACGACTCCGCATGTGCTCAGTCGCGACCTCCGTGAGCCGCGAGCTGATGCCGCGCCGTTGATAGTCCGGATCGACCCCGATGATGTCGATGACGCCCATCCGTTCGTCGAATGCGTTCAGCGCGACCGCGACGAAACCGACTGGCCGTCCGTTCGCGACGGCCACGAAGACGTCCCGCGCATCGTTGGTGCAGGTCGATCTGACGGCGTCAGCCTGGTTTGCCTTCCAGTCCGGATGCAGGCGGAGAAAGATGTCGTCGCCAAGGACATCGCGCACTGACGCGAAGATGGGTTGCCACGCACGCAGGGAGAACTCGACGATTGCCTCGAGGTCGTCCTCGCGAAACTCACGGATTTCGATCGCAGCTTCGGTCACTCGGCCGGCAGTACGGTAACCGCCTGGGGACAACCCCCTCGGCTGGGCGAGTGTTCAGGAATGTCGCCTGAGCGCGAGGAAACGCTCGATCATTGCGTTGACGGTATGCGTACCGGCGAAGTAATCGAACTGCAGCCGGAACACCGTTCGGTCGCAGCACCAGCCATGAACGAACAGGAACTCCTGATCGCCGCTCCCGGCCCGCTCGTAGTAGAGCCTCAGCCCGTCGAGTTCCGCATACGCCGCGTCGCCGCCGTCCAAGTGACCCTCACGGTCATGCGTCAAAATACCTGGCTGGCCATGTTCCGCAATGACCCCTGAGCGTCGCGAGATCGCCTACGACGTTGGCTCGACGACCTTGGTGACGACCCAGCGGTGCTTTCCGATCTTGCGGTCGCGGACGAATCCCAGCTTCTCGTAGGTCGACAGGGCGCCGTTGAAGAGGAAGCCGGCAGGAACCGAACCCACGGCTTCGGGATAGCCCTCAACCTTGCCGCCGCCGAGAAGAGCGATCAGATCGAGCGCCCCCGCGAGCGCCGCCGTGGCGACGCCCTGGCGCCGGTGCCCCTTGCCGACGAAGTTGCAGGCGATCCGCCAGTCCGGCAAGGTCGCGAGGCTCTTCTCATAAGCAGCCCGGTTCTTGATCTTCGGCACCTCGTCCGGCGCGCCGAACTGGCACCAGCCCACACAGTCGTCGCCGTCGAACACAAGGGCCGCATGCGCCCTGCCTGCCCGCACCCGTGCGAGCTTGCGTTCCCGGTTCAGCGCCGGCTCGTGGCTGTCATCCGGATGAAAGCCCATGCACCAACAACCCCCGAAGACTCCGTTGTTCGCCTCGACCAGCCTGGCGAACGCGTCCCAGTTCGACTTATCGAGAGCCTCGATCGTGTACCCAGACCCCACCACCAACTCAGCCTAGCCGCGAGGCCGCATGGCACTCGGCTGCGCGGGCGTTCGCGAATCTCCCCCGGCCGAGCTGCACGCTGACGCCTACGCGCGCGGCGCGTACTCCACGCTGGCGAATGGCCAGTCCGATTCGAGCCACTCACTCACGGCGTGCCAAAGGGGGGTGTCCAGGTGTGCGTGGCTCTCCCGCACCCACGAGAGTGCGCTGGCGTCGTTGTCGCTGTCGCATAGCGGGTAGATGTAGACGCACCCGATCACGTCGCGGCTGGCCGGATCGAGCACCGTGTACGTGAACCCCTTCCGGGTGCGGAAGTCGTCGGCGTGGCGCTGCAGGTCGGCGCGGTTCTCGTCCCGCGTCATCTCTCGCGGCCAGGAGCCGTCGGGATACCCGGGCGTCGCCGCGATGTGCTCCATCGACGACGTCCAGGCGTCGTAGTCCAGCTCGTTGTGCTCGGGCCCGAGCGGCTCGAGGACGAACTCGGACCTCTCGAGGCCGAGCGGGACGTCGAAGTCGGGCGGAACGAACTCGGCCACGCGACCAATCGTAGAACGTCGACTCAAGCGACTCTCGCCTGTCCCAGAATTTGGGAATGACGCCTGAGCGCAAGTAGGCCGGCATGCGCCGTAAGACACGCAGGAGGCCCCGCCGCCTTTGCCTCCTCGGGATCGCTTCCGTCGTAGCCGAAGCGCTGGCGATGAAGCTGCGCGGCTGTCCGATTGCGGCAAGCTCATCGTGCACTGTCGGCAGGGCTCGGCGGACACTGCTCGCTCATCACACCGGTGCGTCCGTCCGAACTAACCGAAGCGGAGCGTGAGGACGCGCGCCAGTACTCCGGAATGAATGGGCCGAACCGAGCATTGCGCGAACAGCGAGCTGTTCGTCGTCGGTTCGCCGCGCGCTGATCTGACTCTTCGGGACATGGCCCAGCCGAGAGCCTCGGCACGATGGGCGAAATGAAATTCCGCGAGCTCATTCGGCTGCTCGAAGACGATGGGTGGCGCCTCCTGACAAAGCGCGGTAGCCATCAGCAGTACGCGCATCCGACGAAGCCCGGCAAGGTGACCCTCGCCGGCAAGCCCGGTGCCGACGTGCCGAAGGGCACGGCAGCGAATATCCTTCGGCAAGCAGGACTACGGAGGCGGAGGCGATGAGCGAATACCTGGTCGTAATCGAGCACGAAGGCGAGTCGTGGGGCGCTTACTGTCCCGACCTGCCCGGCGTCGGCGTCGTCGGCGACTCCCAGGAAGAGGTGGAGCAGCTCATCCGTGAGGCAATCACGTTCCATCTCGACGCTCTTCGCCAGGCGGGTGAGCCGATCCCGGGACCGACCGCAGTCGGGACGACGCTCGTCGAAGTCTCCGCTGCCTGACCGACCGCGGCTGGGGTTCGCACAGTGCCCCGTACGCCTCAGCTGCGCAGACATTGCTGCACGGAGGCACTAACGATGATGGAGCTAGCCGGACAGCTTTCAAACGGCGGACTCCAGACTCTCCTCCAGTCTCTCAAGGTCGACGCGCACTGAAAGTCCTGGAATCTGGGAGAAGGCGCCCGCCTGTCGGCACGGCACGCGATACGTGGCAGGGAAGAGCGCGTTCGCCCAGCTTGGGTCTACCGCGACTGGTTCGTCAGCTGAGCTTGGCCGCCAGGCCCTGATAGTCAGGGTGGAGATTGTCCCA
This sequence comes from uncultured Actinomycetes bacterium, assembly GCA_963841405.1. GTDB lineage: Bacteria > Actinomycetota > Thermoleophilia > Gaiellales > Gaiellaceae > DATBLE01. The sequence continues at coordinate 298,310 of CAWJCM010000004.1, forward strand.
CCGGGCCTTGGCGTCGTCGCGGCGCTCACGCCCGGCGAGATGGTCGGCGAGATCTTCGACATGGATTTGCACTCCAGCCCCGTAAGCGGAGAGCAGGTCGAGGGGCATGCCCCGTTCCTCCCAGACCACGACCGTCTGGTCGCCGTCGGCGGTGAGCAAGACCTCGATGTCACCCTCGTCGTCCGGTTCGTCCGCGTCCTTGATGCGCACGAGCAGCCGCTGTGGGGGCTCGCACGCTTCTACCCGCCCGGTGCCTTCCCATCCGCTGGCAAAGAGGCGTGCGCGGTACCGACCGCCGGGTCGCAGGTCGCCCTCGACCTCGCCGTACCAGCGGGCCAGACGCGAGGGATCCGTCAGTGCCGACCACACCTCGTCGATATCGCTGTCGAAGCGGTCTTCCATCCGCACGATGCCCTTTCCGTCGGCGGATCCGAGGCTGCCCAGGATGCGGCCGCCTCCAGGTGCGTCGCTTCCCATCTGGTGCTCCTTCGTTCGCAGGCTAGGAGTAGTGCTTCCTCAAGGACTCGACGGGCGCGCATGAATCATCGGTCGAGGTAGTTGCGAGCGAGATTTCCGCACTCAACACTGGGCCAGCGAGTGCACTACCCGGTGTCGGAGCTCGCAGCGCTACGGCGCGAGCGTGACGGGGGAGACCTCCGACGGGAGGCAGGCACGCGACGGTCGAGCGAGACCGCGAGACGGCCGCGGGCGCGGATCGGCACAAGAACCCTGGTTGCCCCCTGAGTGGTTTGAGTGCTGTCCGCTCTCCTTGAGAGCGATCGGAATAGCACGATGCGTAAGCGTTTGAACATCAAAGTCGGCTGTAGCTGTCTCCTGAAGGCGATCGTGGTCACGCTGACGGCCGCGATCCTGGTTTCGGCGAGCAACGCCATCGCAAACGACAACTCCGAGCGGTAAAGCTTCATCGGGACCGTACGTGCGTCACCATCGGCGGGCGATCCAGGTCGCGCTCAGCGTGGACGCGTCGGCCGGACGGTCGCTGTGCTCGTCCCTGACCGCGATCAGCTCGAAGCCGCCCTCGGCGAGAGCGGACCGGATCTCGTCTGCACGGTGGAAGTACTGCCGGTGCTGCTCGCTGAACGGAGCGTCGTCACCCGGCGTCAGCTCGATGTGGGTGTCGCAGAGTCGGGCGTCCGGATCGACGGCGCTGTGGATCACGAACCGATTGCCGCCCTTCTCGCCGGAGACGACGGGTTGGGCGAGCGCGAAGGCCATCATCGCGTCCGTGTGGGCGTCGAAGACGAGCCAGCCGCGCGGGCGCAGCGTTCGAGCCAAACCCGCCACGGTCCGACGGAGGTCGTCCGGGGCGAGGTAGGTGAACCCGTCCAGCGTGCAGACGGTGGCGTCGAACATGTCCTCGAGCGGCAGGTCGGGGAGCGTCGCCCGGATCAGCCGCGGCTCGGGCCCGAGGAGCCCGCGGGCGCGGGCGAGCATCGCCTCCGAGGCGTCCAGACCGGTGACGCGATATCCGCGGGCGGCCAGCTCTGCCGCCAGCAGCCCCGTGCCGCAGCAGACGTCGAGGACGTCGCGCACGCCGTCCTCGTCGGCACGGAAGAGGTCGTCGAGGAACGACGCCCAGGCGTCGTGGCAGGGGTCGACGACGACCTCGTCGTAGACCCCTGCCAGCTGCGCGTAGGCCTCGACCTGGCGCACGCGGACCGCGCCCGGGCGGGCTAGATGCCCAGGACCTTGGCCTTCGCGGCCGCGAACTCCTCGTCCGTGAGAACGCCCTGCTGATGCAGCTGCGCGAGGTTCTGGAGCTCCGCGTTCGGGTCGGACGCCGCGGGTGCCGCCGCCTGCTGCTGCGCCATCTGCTGGTCGTACTGGGCCTGGTCCTGCGCATCGTACTTCTCGTTCTGCCTGCGTGCGACGCGGCCGGACACGGCGGTGGCGGTGCCGGCGACGACGGCCGTTCTCGTTGCCATGCGAAGAAGTCCCATCTCGTCTCCTTTTGTGCGGTGGTGAACGGGCTAGCCGGCCGCGCGCGCCTGCGCGACGACCTCGGCGGGAATGCGGATCGAGTCGATCAGGACGGCGTCCGCGTCGGCGAGAGCCGAGACGACCCTCGTCGCCCAGACGTTCTCGAACGCGACGAGCAGGGCCGAGCTTCCGTTCGGCAAGTCTTCGCTGACCTCGTCGGCGTCCTCCTCGTTGAGGGAGCCGGGCTCGGTGACGCTGATCTCCGCATATGCCGCGCCCTCGTCGTCGAGGTCTTCGATTGCGAGCGTCGTGACGACGCCTTCCTCGTCCTTCATCACGAAGAGCAGGTCGAGTACGCGAATGATCCCGTCGTCCACGAGCTCCTTGATCGCCGGCGCGATCTTGCCGGAGAACTTGTTGCCGGGAAAGCCGATGATGTAGACGTCGACCGGGCCGACTTCCATGTTTTTCTCCTTGTTCGGGGATAGCCAAGACTACTCGCTCCGCGGCGCAAACGGGTCGTCTGGAGCACTCCGGACTAGAGCAACTCGTAGGCGGGGAGCGTGAGGAACTCGACGAAGTCGCCGGCCAGGGCGACGTGCTCGAAGGTCCTCGTCGCCTCGCCGAGGTGCGGCTGGTCCGGCGCGGCGTCGGCCTCCTCGCGGACGATCGTCAGCACGTGCTCCCGGTCGGTGCGGCCGTGGTGGACCCACTGCCAGATCTGGGACCGGGAGATCTCGGCGGTGGCGACGTCCTCCATCAGGTTGTCGATTGCCGCAGCCCCGGTGCCGCTCAGCCAGGCGGCCAGGTAGCGGATCCCGACCGAGACGTTCTGGCGGATTCCCGCCTCGCTGATTTTGCCCGGGGTCTCCGGCACCGCGAGCAGCTGCTCGGCCGTGACGGAGACGTCGGGCCGCCGGCGGTCGATCTGGTTCGGCCGGTCGCCGAGCACGGCGTCGAACTCGGCGGTGGCGGTCTCGACCAGGTCGGGGTGCGCGACCCAGGTGCCGTCGAAGCCGTCGCCCGCCTCCCGTGCCTTGTCCTCGCGCACCTTCTGAAGCGCCGCCTCGGTCACCTCGGGGTCGCGCCGGTTGGGGATGAAGGCGGCCATCCCGCCCATCGCGAAGGCGCCGCGGCGGTGGCAGGACTTGACGAGCAGCTCGGTGTACGCACGCATGAACGGGACGGTCATCGTCACGGCCGAGCGGTCGGGCAGCACGAAGTCGTCCCGGTGGCGGAACTTCTTGATCACGCTGAAGATGTAGTCCCAGCGTCCCGCGTTCAGTCCGGCCGAGTGCTCACGCAGCTCGTACAGGATCTCGTCCATCTCGAACGCGGCCAGGATCGTCTCGATCAGGACGGTCGCGCGGATCGTCCCGCGCGGGATGCCGAGCGCGTCCTGCGCCTGCAGGAAGACGTCGTTCCAGAGCCGTGCCTCGAGATGGCTCTCCAGCTTCGGCAGGTAGAAGTACGGACCGCTGCCGCGCGCGAGTGCCCGCTTGGCCGAGTGGAACATGTACAGGCCGAAGTCGAAGAGGCTCCCCGACACGGGCTCGCCGTCGACCAGCAGGTGCCGCTCCGGCAGGTGCCAGCCCCGCGGCCGCACGAGCAGCGTCGCCACCTCGTCTCGCAGGCGGTAGCTCTTCTCGCCGGTGTCGAGCGAGATCGTCCGCTCGTTCGCATCGATCAGGTTCTGCTGGCCCTCGACCAGGTTCGGCCAGGTCGGCGAGTTGGCGTCCTCGAAGTCGGCCATGAACACCCGCGCGCCCGAGTTGAGTGCGTTGATCACCATCTTCCGGTCGGTCGGGCCGGTGATCTCGACGCGGCGGTCCTGCAGGTCCGGCGGCGCCTCGGCCACCTGCCACTCGCTCTCGCGGACCTGTCGCGTCTCCTCGAGGAAGTCGGGGATCTCGCCCTCGAGCAGACGCTGCTGGCGAGCCGCGCGCGCCGCGAGCAGCTCCTCCCGCCGCCCGCCGAACATGCGCTGCAGGTCGGCGACGAAGTCGAGCGCATCGCCCGAGAGGATCGTGGCGTCGGCGTCGCCGCGAAGCTCGACGCCTGTTGGGAGCCCGCCCGACACCGCGGTAGATTGACAGGGATGGAGCTCTGCCGGTGAGCTGAAGCGCCTGCTGCCAGGCGGCGCCGTGATCGAGGAGCCGGAGCAGCTCCGCACCTACGAGTGCGACGGGCTGACCGGGCACCGGGTGGTTCCCGCGCTCGTCGTGCTGCCCGAGACCACCGAGCAGGTACAGGCGGTCGTGCGCGCCTGCCACGCCGCGCGGGTGCCGTTCGTCGCCCGTGGCGCCGGCACGGGCCTCTCCGGCGGCGCCCTGCCGGTGGCCGACGGAGTGGTGATCGGGCTGACGCGGATGAACCGGATCCTCGAGGTCGACCTCGAGGGCGCGCGCATCGTCGTCCAGCCGGGTGTGACGAACCTGCAGGTGACCGAGGCGGTGATCGGCGACGGCTTCTACTACGCGCCCGACCCGTCCAGCCAGCAGGTCTGCACGATCGGCGGCAACGTCGCCGAGAACTCCGGCGGCGCACACTGCCTCAAGTACGGGTTCACGGTCAACCACGTCACCGGGCTGACGGTGGTGCTGCCCGACGGGGAGCTCGTCCGGCTCGGCGGCCGGTCGCTCGAGTCCCCCGGCCCCGACCTGGTCGGCGTCTTCGTCGGCTCGGAGGGGACGCTCGGGATCGCCACCGAGATCACGCTGCGGCTGCTGCGCCGGCCGGAGGCGGTGCGGACGGCGCTGGCGGCGTTCGACTCGACCGACGCCGGGGGAGCGGCGGTGTCCGGGATCGTCTCGGCCGGGATCCTCGCCTCGGCGATGGAGATCATGGACCGGCTGACGATCGAGGCGGCGGAGGCGGCCGTCCACCCGGGCTACCCGGACGCGAACGCGCTGCTGCTCGTCGAGCTGGACGGGCCTGCGCCGCAGGTGGAGGAGGATCTCGCTGCGGTCGAGGCGGTCTGCCGGGAGTGCGGCGCGTGGGAGATCCGTACGGCGGCGGACGACCACGAGCGGGCGCTGCTCTGGAAGGGGCGCAAGTCGGCGTTCGCGGCAATGGGCCGCGTGTCGAGCGACTACTACGTGCAGGACGGGGTCGTCCCGCGGACGAAGCTGCCCGAGGTGCTGCGGCGGATCGCCGAGCTCGAGGGCGAGTACGGCCTGCGCGTCGGCAACGTGTTCCACGCCGGCGACGGAAACCTCCACCCGCTCGTGCTCTACGACGCGCGCGTCGAGGGCGAGCCGGAGCGGGCGCGGGCGCTGGCGGAGGCGATCCTCGAGGCGTGCATCGATGCCGGCGGCTCGCTGACCGGCGAGCACGGGATCGGCGTCGACAAGGTCTGCTCGATGCCGCTGCTGTTCGGCGCCGACGACCTCGAGGCGATGCAGCGCGTGCGGCGCGCGTTCGACCCCGCCGGGCTGTGCAACCCGGGCAAGGTCTTCCCGACCCCGCGCCTGTGCGGCGAAGTGCCCGGACCGTACCGCGCGCACCCGCTCGAGAAGGCAGGGCTTGCCGAGCGTCTCTGAGATCGGCTGCGTAGAAGAGGCGGCCGAGATCCTGGCCGGTGCGGCGGGGCGGGGCGAGCGGGTCTCGATCGGCCGCGACGGCGGCGACGTCGTCCTCTCGACGGCCGGGCTCGACCGGGTGCTCGAGCACGAGGCCGGCGATCTGACCGCGATCGTCGAGGCGGGCGTCCGCGTCCGCGACCTGAACACGCGGCTTGCCGGGCACGGTCAGATGCTGGCGCTCGATCCTCCCGGCAACCCGACGATCGGCGCTTGCATCGCGGCGAACCTGTGCGGGCCGCGACGGCACCGCTACGGCACCGCGCGCGACCTCGTCATCGGCGTGACGGTCGTGCTTGCGGACGGGACGATCGCCAGTTCCGGCGGCAAGGTGGTCAAGAACGTCGCCGGCTACGACCTGGGCAAGCTGTTCTGCGGCTCGGAGGGGCGGCTGGGCCTGATCGCACGTGTGGCGGTGCGGCTCCATCCGTTGCCGGAGGCGACGAGGACGCTGGTCGCGCGGGTCCAGTCGGCCGCGGATGCTGCGGGCAAGGCGCGGGCGATCCTGCGCGCCCCGGTCGCACCGTCGGCGGTGGATGTGCTCTGGCCCGATCGGCTGGCGGTGCTGTTCGAGGGGGGCCGCCGCGGAGTGGAGGAGCAGCTCGGCCTGGCGCGCGCGCTCGTCGGCGGCGCCGAGGACGGATCGGTCTGGGCCGAGGTCTCAGCGAAGCAGGCGGAGTCGCGCGGGCGGCTACTTTTCTCGCCGGGGAGACTTCAGGAGACGCTTGACGGCCTCCATCAGGCAGTGGTCCGGGTCTCCGCGGGCACGGCCTACGTACGGGAACCAGTTGCGGACCCACGCGACCCCGCCGAGATCGCCCTGGCGGAACGCGTCCGCGCGCAGTTCGATCCGGCCGGGGTGCTGGCGTGACGGTGGACATCTCGCGCGACCTGCTCGACGACTGCGTCCACTGCGGGTTCTGCCTGCCGACGTGCCCGACCTACGGGCCGCTCTGGCAGGAGGAGATGGACTCCCCGCGCGGGCGGATCCTGCTCATGTCCGGCCTCGTCGACGGGACGGTCGAGCTCTCGCCGACGGTCGTGCAGCACTTCGACCGCTGCCTGGGCTGCATGGCCTGCGTGACGTCGTGCCCCTCGGGTGTGCAGTACGACCGGCTGATCGAGCAGACCCGCGCCCATGTCGAGGAGGGCTTCGAGCGCTCCGACGACGAGCGGCTGCTGCGCGCGCTCGTCTTCGCGACCGTGCCGTATCCGCGCAGGTTCAGGCTCGCGCTTGCACTGACGCCGCCGCGACTGCCGGGGCCGCTGGCGCCGTTCGCACGGTTGAAGCCGCCCTGGCGGTCGGCGGCGCTGCCACCGGAAGTGACGCCCGCCGTGGGGGAGAAGCGGCTGCGCGTGGGCCTCCTGCTCGGCTGCGTCCAGCGCGTCGTCTTCGGTGACGTGAACGCGGCCACCGCCCGCGTCCTGGCGGCAGAGGGGTGCGACGTGGTCGCGCCGAGGAGCCAGAGCTGCTGCGGCGCGCTGCACCTGCATGCCGGGCGGCTCGGCGAAGGGCGGCGCCGCGCGCGGCGGGTCGCCGACGCACTGAGCGACGTCGACGCGATCGTCGTCAACGCCGCCGGCTGCGGCTCGCACCTGAAGGAGGCGGAGCTGCCGGTGCGTGTCGTCGACGTGAGCGAGCTGCTCGCGGAGCTCGACCCCAGGGCGGAACGGCACGAGCTGCCGGTGCGGGTCGCCTACCAGGACGCCTGCCACCTCGGCCACGCGCAGGGTATCCGGGACGCGCCGCGCGAGGTACTCCGCTCGATCCCGGGCCTCGAGCTGGCGGAGCCGGCCGAGCAGGCGATCTGCTGCGGCAGCGCCGGGATCTACAACCTCGTCCAGCCGGCTCCCGCGGCCGAGCTGGGCGCGCGGAAGGCGGCGAACGTGGTTGCGACCGGCGCGGAGGCCTACGCGAGCGCCAACCCCGGCTGCCTCGTGCAGGTCTCGACACACCTGCGGCGATCGGGCCGGCGTCTGCCCGCGCTGCACCCGGTCGAGATCCTCGACGCGTCGCTGCGGGGCGTCGACGCCGACCGGCTGCTCAGCTCAGCGAGGCGGTGACCTCTTCGAGGCCCAGCCCGGCGTCCGGTCGCCGAGTGACTCGAGGAGTTCTTCGACCCTGTGCGCGATCTCGTCGCGGATCGGGCGGACCTGCTCGACCGGCAGGCCTGTAGGGGTCGGAGAGGCCCCAGTTCTCGTAGCGCTTCCCCGCGACCACAGGGCAGGCACCGTCGCAGGCGGCGACCACGACGTCCGCCCAGGTGAGATCCTTGTCGCCGAGGCGGTGCTGGACGTGGTCGGAGGCATCGATTCCCACCTCGCGGAGGACCTCGACCACGGCCGGCTCGGCGCCCGAGCCGTGGGGATCGGCGCCGGCGGAACGGGATTCGTGCCGCCCTGCAGCCGCCTGCCGGAAGAGACGATCTGCCATCACGCTCCGCCCGCTGTTGCCGATGCAGACGAAGAGGACGTTCACGTGCCGCAGTCCCAGCAGCTCACGGGCCGAGCGAGCCCGTCGCGGAGACGTGCATCGCGCGCTCGCCGAAGTCGTCGTGCGACAGCGTCCGGACGAGGTCGCGAGCCGTGCCGTCCGAATCGGGCCGGGGGATGCCGCTGCCCGCGATGGTGACCGCGTCCAACCGGCCCGCCTGCCACCCACCGTCGCGCCGCAGCGTCACGTGCAGGATTGCGCTCACGCCCGTCACGCCCGACGTATTCAGCGTCCGGTACCCGACGAAGTTGCCCAGCGAGTACGCGATCAGCCTGCCGCGGTACCACTCCATCCCGCGCAGGACGTGCGGCCCGCTGCCGACGACCAGGTCGGCGCCTGCGCGGACGACCGCGTGGGCGAACGCGACCGAGTTGCCGCGGTTCTCGCCGAGGAACCACTCGTTCCCGGCCCGGACGTGCTGGTGGTCGTTGCCTTCTGCACCCGCGTGCATCGTGACGACGACGAGATCGGCCCAGCGATCGGCCTGACGGACGAGGGCCTCGGCAGCGGGGAGGTTCAGCAAGCTCTGCGCCCACGGGTACGGCGCGAAGCCGAGCACGGCGACCCGCACGCCGCGCACCTTCGCGTAGGCGATCTCCCCGGGCCGCCCCGTGGTCAGGAGGTGGGCGGTACGAACGGCGGCGACGGTGTCCTGCTGCCCGACATCGCCATAGTCGAGCGCGTGGTTGTTGGCCAGGTTCATCACCGTGAACCCCGCTCCGCGCAGGAACCGGGCGTACGACGGCGGCGCGTGGAACGAGAAGCAGTCGGAGCTCCCCGTGCCGCACTTCGGCGTGCCGCGGTCCGTCAGCGTCCCCTCGAGGTTGCCGAGGACGACGTCCCCGGCCAGCTCCTTGCGTACCGAGCGGAAGTAGTCGTCGCCAGGCCCGGCCACCATCGCGATGTCGCCGGTGAACGCGAACCGGACGACGCGCGCCGGCGCCGCCGCGCCCGATATGCCCAAAACGTCGGCCGACGTCACGAGGGCCGCCAGCGCGACGACGCACAGGACGGATATCCGCTGCACGCGGGCCAGGATAGAGAAGCGGGAGGCCCCG
>CAWJCM010000005.1:0-214883 GCA_963841405.1 uncultured Actinomycetes bacterium
TTCCATTCTCGTCTCGGGCGACACGGCCGCAGGCCCACCCCTCGCAGTCTGTTCCGGACGCGGCCAAGCGTGGGTGCGAGGACGGTGAACGCCGGGGGAAGGTTCGGTTAGAAGATCGCCTCGACCGGCCAGTAGAGCGCGGCGGCGACGAGCGCCGCCGCCGGGATGGTCAGGAACCAGGCGACGACGATGTTCCCCGCGATGCCCCACCGCACCGCGCGGAAGCGGCGCGTCGAGCCCGAGCCGAGCACGGCGCCCGAGATCACGTGGGTGGTCGAGAGCGGATAGCCGAGGCGGGTGGCGATGTCGATCACTGCGCCTGCCGTAACCTGGGATGCGAACCCCGCGGGCGGCTCCATCTTGTACAGCCGCTGGCCGATCGTCCGCATGATCCGCCACCCGCCGACGTAGGTGCCGGCGGCGATCGCGACGCCGGCCGCGATCTTGGTCCAGGTCGGGATGTAGAAGGAATCGATCGAGCCGTTCGCGACCAGCGCCAGCGCGATCACGCCCATTGTCTTCTGCGCGTCGTTCGCGCCGTGCGTGAAGGCGACGAACGTGCCCGAGAACAGCTGCCCGATGCGAAACGTCCGGTTCGCCGGCGAGGACGGCATCCGCTGGAAGACCCAGAAGATCGCGATCAGCAGGACGAAAGCGGCGGCGAAGGCGATCGTCGGCGCGATGAACGCCGGGATGATCACCTTGTGGGCCAGATTGTGCCACTGGACGCCGTCCACCCCCGACTGCGCCAGCGCCGCGCCGACGAGGCCGCCGATCAGCGCATGCGACGAGCTCGACGGCAGCCCCAGCCACCACGTCGCCAGGTTCCAGGCGATCGCGCCGAAGAGCGCGGCGAGGACGGTCTTCGTGGTCACGAGCTCGGTGTCGAGCACGCCGCTCCCGACCGTCTTCGCGACCGCCGTCGTCACGAACGCGCCGACGAGGTTCGCCACCGAGGCGATCGCGACCGCCAGCCGCGGCGACAGCGCCCGCGTCGAGATCGAGGTCGCGACCGCGTTCGCGGTGTCGTGGAAGCCGTTCGTGAAGTCGAAGCCGAGCGCGACGACCACCACGACGACGAGGAGGAGGTCGCCTTCCACGGCGTCCCGTCAGCGGTTCTTGACCACGATCGCCTCGAGCACGTCCGCCGCGTTCTCGCAGGCGTCGACCGCCTCCTCGAGCCCCTCGTAGATGTCCTTCCAGCGGATCACCATCAGCGGGTCGTCGGCCCCCGTCCGGAAGAGCTCGCCGACCCCGTTCCGGTACAGCCGGTCGCCCTCGTCCTCGAGCGCGCGCAGCTCGATCAGCTGCCGGCGCGAGTCCTTGAAGCCGTCCAGCCGCTGGACTGCCTCGTCCAGCAGCACCGTCGCTTGCACGATCACGTCGGCCAGCGCCCGTGCGTCCGCCGGCACCTGTGACACGCCCCACGAGCCGAGGTTGTCGGCAGTCTCGTCGAGGAAGTCGCAGACGTCGTCGATCGCTCCCGCGAGGCGGTAGATGTCGTCGCGGTCGAACGGGGTGACGAACGTCTTGTTGATCAGCGTCACGACCTCGTGCGTGAGCTCGTCGCCGGTGTGCTCGAGCTCCTTGATCCGGCCGATCAGCTCGGCGCCGTCCTCGGGGAAGCGCTCGAACAGCTCGAGCCCCAGCCGTGCGACGTCGACCGCGTTCGAGGACGCGCGCGAGAACAGCTCGAAGAACTCCTTGCGCTCGGGGGTGAAGCGGATGCGCACGGCGGCTGTCTATCAGAGCCCGGCGGGGAACGAGCACGTCACGGTCAGGCCGCCGCCCGGCGTCGCGGTCGCCTCGACCGTCCCGTCCGCTGCGGCGACCACGTGCTTGACGATCGCGAGCCCCAGGCCCGTGCCGCGGCTCGAACGGGCCTGGTCCGCGCGGTAGAAGCGCTCGAACAGGCGCGGCAGGTCCTCCTCGGGCACCCCGGAGCCGTCGTCGGACACGACCAGGCGCCGCCCGCCCGCGTCCTCCGCGCACGAGACGGTGCAGGTCGCGCCCGTGCCTGCGTACCGGATCGCGTTCTCGACCAGGTTCCCGACCACGACCTGCAGCATCCGGGCCCGCAGCGGGAGGTCGAAGGACGCGGTGCACGCGACCTTCAGCTCGACCCCCGCGGCGGCCGCCCGGTCGGCGGCCTCCGCGACGACCTGGTCGATCACCGGCAGCGCCCTGATCGAGCCGAGAGCGACGACCGCGCGCCCGCTCTCCAGTTCGCTGAGGAAGAGCACGTCGTCGATCAGCTCGCCGATCCGCTCGACCTCGACCTTCGCCCGCCCGATCAGGTCGTCCTGGTCGGCGCCCGGCAGGAGCGCGCTCTCCAGCATCGCCATCAGGCGGGCGAGCGGCGTCCGCAGCTCGTGGGAGACGGCGGCGGTGAAGCCGGCCCGGAGCTCCTGGTACGCGGCGAGCTCGCCGGGCGCGCTCAGGTAGACGAGCGTCTCCTGGCGCCCGCCGAGGGCGTAGGGAATCTCGATCGGCGTCCGTCCGCCGAGATGGAGCACCTCGTCCGGCAGGACCGAGCCCTCGACCAGGCCGTCGAGCGACTCGCGGGCACGCCGGCTCGCCGTGACGACGCGGCGCGACTCGTCGAGGACGACGACGATCTCGCGGCTCTCCTCGATCAGGACACGGGCGCGCTCGACGTCCGCCCGCGGCGACTCGGGCGCCTGTGCAGGCGCGGCGGCGCGTCGGAAACGCTTCACCAGATTGTCACCAGATCATCACCGGGTCTGTTCGGAGGCGGATCTATCGTAGGTGCATGCCTCGCGTGCTGATCGTCGAGGACGACGACGTGATCGCCGACGGCATGGCGCGGCACCTGGAGGCGGGCGGCTTCGACGCCGTGGCGGTCGAGCGGGGCGAGCTCGGCCTGGCCCGGCTGCGCTACGAGCGCCCCGACGCGTGCGTACTCGACCTGATGCTCCCCGGCCTGACCGGGTGGGACCTGATCGAGACCGTCCGCGGCGAGGGGATCGGGACGCCGATCGTCGTGGTCAGCGCGCGGGGCACCGAGGGCGACCGCATCCGCGCTCTCGAGCTCGGCGCCGACGACTACCTGGTGAAGCCGTTCTCGATGGGCGAGCTGGTCGCACGCGTCCGCGCGGCCGTGCGGCGCGGGGTCAGTGCCCAGGCGCCCGACCGCGGCGAGCGCGTCGAGATCGAGGAGCTGCTGATCGATCCGGCCAACATGCAGGCGTACGTCGACGGGCACAGCGCCGAGCTGACGCTGACCGAGTTCCGTCTGCTGCACGCGCTCGCGCTCGAGCGCGGCCGGGTCGTCAGCCGCGAGGAGCTGATGCAGCGCATCTGGGGCCGTCGCCAGCGCTACCGCGACCGCACGGTCGACGTGTTCGTCCGGAAGCTGCGCGACAAGATCGACCGGCAGGCCTCCCACCATGCCTTCATCCACACGCGGCACGGAGTTGGCTACAAGCTCGAAGCCCAGTCAAAGTAAGGGTATGACCGCGAGCTCGAAGTCCGCCGGGAAGCGGCCGGCCGCCGCCGCGCGGCGCCCGAAGGCGGCGAGCGGGTTGCTGAACCGGGAGCTGTCGAGGCTCGACTGGAGCGCCCGGGTGCTCGAGCAGGCGTTCGACGGGGGCACGCCGCTTCTGGAGCGCGTCAAGTACGCCGCGTTCTTCTCCTCGCACCTGGACGAGTTCTTCTCGGTCCGCGTGGCCGGTCTGCTCGACCAGGCTGCGTCGGGGCTGAACGTCAGCTCGGACGACGGGCGGACGCCGAGGGCGACGCTTGCCGAGATCCGGGTGTGTGTCGAGGCGCTCGCCGCGCGCCAGGCGAAGCTGTGGGCGGAAGACCTCGTGCCGGCGCTCGCCGCCGAGGGCGTGCGCATCGGCACCGTCGCCGACTGTACGGAGGAGGAGCTCGAGGAGCTCAGCGTCCGCTTCAGGCAGGAGATCTATCCGGTCCTGACTCCGCTGGCGGTCGGGCCCGGCCAGCCGTTTCCCTATATCTCCGCCCTCTCGCTCAGCCTGGGTGTGTTCGTCCGAGACACCGACAGCGGAGAGGAGCGGCTCGCGCGCGTCAAGGTGCCGGAGGGGCTGGCCCGCTTCGTCGAGGTCGGCACCCGCGGGCTGTTCGTGCCGCTGGAGGACCTCATCGCCCATTTCCTCGAGTCGCTCTTCCCGCAGATGGAGATCCGCGAGCGCACCGTCTTCCGGCTGACACGCGACGCCGACTTCGAGGTCTCGGACGAGGCGAACGACCTGCTGGAGGCGGTGCAGCTCGAGCTCCACCGGCGCCGCTTCGGCGACATCGTCCGCATCGAGGTGGCCGACTCGGTCTCGCCCGACCTGCTCGAGCGGCTCAAGCGCGGGCTCCGCGTGGAGGACGACCAGGTCTACCTCGTCCACGGCCTGCTCGACCTCGCCGACGCGATGCAGCTCGTCTCGCTCGATCGGCCCGAGCTCAAGGACGAGCCGTGGGTGCCGGTGACGAACTCCCGCTTCGCGACAGGGCCGGGGGTGATCTTCTCCGAGATCGCGAAGTCGGACATCCTCGTCCACCACCCGTACGACTCGTTCGCGTCGAGCTTCGGAGCGTTCGTCGGTGCCGCAGCGAGCGACGCCGACGTGATCGCGCTGAAGGCGACTGTCTACAGGACGAGCGACGAGACGCCGCTCGTCCCGGCTCTCGTCGAGGCGGCCGAGAACGGCAAGCAGAGCGTCTGCCTCGTCGAGCTGAAGGCCCGGTTCGACGAGCGCCGGAACATCGAGTGGTCCCAGGCGCTCGAGCGCGCCGGCGTCCACGTCGTCCACGGCTTCCCGAACCTGAAGATGCACGCCAAGGCGACGCTCGTCGTCCGGCGCGAGCCCGGCGGTCTCCGCCGCTACGTCCACATCGGCACCGGCAACTACCACTCGGTGACGGCGCGGGTCTACGAGGACTTCGGGTTGTTCACCGCCGATCCCGAGATCGCCGAGGACGTCGCCAACCTGTTCAACTACGTCACCGGGTTCGGGAGGCCGGACGCCTTCCGCAAGCTCCTGGTCGCGCCGTTCAACCTCCGCGACCGTGTGATCGGCGAGATCCGCAAGGTCACCGACGCGGCCGCGGCGCGCAAGCGCGCGATCATCCGGCTGAAGGTGAACAACCTCTCGGACAAGGCGATCATCGACGAGCTCTACCTCGCGTCGCAGGCCGGGGCGAAGATCGACCTGGTCGTCCGCAGCGTGTGCACGCTGCGGCCGGGCGTGAAGGGCCTGAGCGAGAACATCCGCGTCCGCAGTGTCCTCGGCCGGTTCCTGGAGCACAGCCGCGTCTACCACTTCGAGGCGCGCGGCGACCGCTCGTACTACATCGGCAGCGCCGACCTGCTCCCCCGGAACCTCGATCATCGGCTCGAGGCGGTCGCGCCCGTCGACGACGCCCGGCTCCAGCAGCGCCTCGCCGGGGCTCTCGACGCGCTGCTCGAGGACGACACCGCCTGGGAGCTCCAGGCCGACGGCACGTGGACGCGCCGCCAGCCGAAGAAAGCCGACCAGCCGCGTTCGGGTCAGAAGACGCTGATGCGCTCGGCGAGGCGCCGGCGGCGCGCACGCCGCGTCGACTGAGGGCTTCACCAGACCGTTACCGGACCGTTCCCGCTTCACAGCCGAGGCGCTCATGAGAATGCAGGCGGTGAACGTCGCGGTCGTCGACATCGGGTCGAACACCGTCCGCCTGCTGGTCGGAGCGCGGACGGGCGGCCGCGTCGTCGAGATCGCCCGAGGCAAGCGCGTGGTCGGACTCGGCGCCGACGTGGAGCGCTTCGGCGCGATCTCCGCACCGAAGCTCTCCGAGACGGTCGAGTGCGTCGCCGCCTTCGTCGAGGACGCGCGGAACGCCGGCGCCGAGCTGATCGACGTCGTCGTCGCGTCGCCGGGGCGGCAGGCGCGAAACGCCCCGCAGCTCATCCACCTGCTTTCGCGCGCGACGGAGATCGAGGCGCGGGTCCTGACCCGGGAAGAGGAGGCTCGACTCGCGTACGAGGGCGCCCTCGCGGGCGTCCCTTCGAGGGGCGCCGTCGCCGTCTGCGACGTCGGCGGCGGCTCGGCCCAGGTCGCGGTCGGCACGGTCGAGCACGGGCCCGTGTGGCTCCGGTCCATCGACCTCGGCTCGCTCCGCCTGAGCGCGCGCATTCCACACGGCGATCCGCCGGGCAAGAAGGAGCTGGCCGCGCTCCGCGGGGAGGCGCGTGCGGCGGTGTCCGCGCTGACGCCCCCGCTGCCCGGCGGAGCCGTCGCGGTCGGCGGGACGGCGAGGTCGCTGCGCAGGCTGGTCGGCCCTTCGCTCGGGCCGGAAGAGCTCGGCGAGGCGTTCGGCTTGCTCCGGCGAACGCCGACGGCCGACCTCGCGGAACGCTACGGCATCGACCTCTGGCGCGCCCGCGCACTTCCCGCCGGCACGGCGATCGTCGCCGCTCTCCAGACCCTCCTCGCCGTCCCGCTCGAGGTCGGTCGCGGAGGCCTGCGCGAAGGCGTCGTGCTCGAGCTTTGCGACCGGCTTTCTCTGCCGGCCGCTCAGGCCGGCGGCAGGTAGGTCTCGGGCCGGATCTCGCAGCCCTCGACCTCGAGGACCCAGATCGACCCCTTCTTGCAGGAGGCGTCCCAGCCGACGATCTCGGCGATCACGTCGCCGTGGGTGGACAGGGCCGGCACCGAGCCTTCGAGGTCGTCGAGCAGCGAGAGGAGATCGTCGCCCCCGGCGCCCTCCGCCAGCTCGCAGCGCTGCTCGATCCGAAGACCCAGCCGTTCCGCCGCCGGCTCGAACGTCTGGACGCAGCGCAGCGCCGGGCTGGAGACGAGCCTGGTCGCGCCCAGCTGCTCGAGCGTCTTCGCCAGACGCTTCGCCTGCTTGCGTCCCTTCCCGTCGAGCGGCCTGAGCGCGTCGTCGCCCGTCCACTCGTCGCGGTCGCCCGCCCGCGCGTGCCTGACCAGCAGGGCCCGCACCGGTCAGCACCGACCGATCGAGTGGAGGACACGGACGTCGCGGTCGTAGCTGAGGCGCTCCTCCGCCTCGGCCAGCGGCAGCCAGCAGGCATCGTCGATCTCCCGTGACGGCCGGAGCCTTCCGCCGATCGGTCGCATCAGCCAGTAGCGGGCGATCTTCGGGCGGCCGGACGCGTCCGTGTAGGACGAGCTCTCCAGCTCCTCGAGCAGCTCGCAGCGGAGGCCGGTCTCCTCCTCGACCTCGCGGAGCGCGCAGTCCTCGTCGCTCTCTCCGCGTTCGGCCTTTCCCTTCGGAAGCGTCCAGTCGTCGT
Source organism: uncultured Actinomycetes bacterium (assembly GCA_963841405.1). GTDB lineage: Bacteria > Actinomycetota > Thermoleophilia > Gaiellales > Gaiellaceae > DATBLE01. Next base: position 7,271 of record CAWJCM010000005.1, read on the forward strand.
ACTTCGGACGGTGGACGAGGACGACCTCGCGCCAGCCCTCGCCGTCGCGGACGACCGCCCCGCCGGCGGCGCGAACGACGCCGCTCATGGGCTTATCTCGCCGGCCCTACCGGAGATCTTCGCGGCCGCGACCGGCATCGCGGGCGCGGCCACGAGCCGCCGCTGGGGTGCGAGAGCAGTTGGGGAAGGGGGCTCGCGGGGGAAACCGGCCGTTTCCTCCGCGGGAGAGAGCCGAAGGCGAACGACAATCATGCGAATGCCGCCCGGCCGGCCTTCGCGAACGCCCTCCAGGCTGCCGGCAGCTCCGCCCGCGCCGCCCGTTTGCGCGCCTGCTGGCGCTCGATCAGCCGGCCCGCGGCCAGCGCCGCGGAGGCGCCGCCGGACACGGCCAGCTCACGGATGCGGGCCTCCGCCACACACGCGTCCTGGTGCTCACCGATCACGTCCTGGACGGCTTTCGCGCGGCGAAGGAGCCGCGCCCCGGCCTTGCCGAGCACCGGCTCGGCCAGCTCGGCGGCGTACCTCGCCCGTTTGGTCTCGATCCGGACGGCGTGGAGCTCGTCGTCGGTCGGATCGTGAGGCAGCGCTTTCATTGCCCGGCGGGCCCGCCTGAACGCATCCGCGGCGATCTGCTCGAGCGAGGCGGTGCCCGTGCCCGCCGGGGCATGCCCGGCGGCGGCGAGGGTGTCGAGGAGCTGGAAGTACCGAGGATCGGACATGGCCGCGAGCAGGGTCCGGCGCACGGCTCCGCGCTGCCGGCCGAGGCGGCTACGGATCGTCCCGGCCGCTCGAGCGTCGGCGCGCTCGAGCGCGGCCGCCTCCTCTGCGACGTGGTCGATGAGGACGTCGAGGTCGCGCACGGGGCCGAGGAGCTTGCCGAGCCAGGCGAGCTCGTCGCGCAACGGGACGGCCCAGTCCGCGTCGACGAGCGTGCCGGCCGCCCGGAGCAGCGCACGCGTCCGGCGCGTGGCCACCCTCGCCTGGTGGAGCGCCTCCGGGTCCGAGCCGAGCCTCACGCCCGGATCGTTCGCGAGCAGGGCGCGGTACTGGGCCGTGAGCAGGGAGCGCAACCGCTCGACCGGCTCGTCCCCTGCGGGCTCGGAGGGAGCGTCCTCCCCGGCCAGCACGCGCGCCAGCTTCGGCCGCCCGTCCGTCCGCCGCGCGCCCGCCTTGCGCAGCTCCTTGCCCACGGCCTCCAGCGCCTTCCCGCGGCCACTGACCACCTCGGCCTCGAGCTCGGCGAACCTGTCCGCGACCTTCGTGCCGGCGAGAACGGTGACCGCGTCGAGCACCACCTCGATCCGATCGGCGCCGCGCGTGACGGTCGAGGCCTGCCGCCGGGTACGGAGCCTCGCCACCGGCTCCAGGGACGCACCCCCGCGGAGCAGGCCGGACAGGAGAGCGACGAAGGCGTCGGGCACCCTGCTCGGGCCGCCGCGCTCCTCGAGCTCGAAGCGGCCGCCCGCGGACGGGAGCTTCAGCTGCCAGAGGCCGACCCGCTGCTCGACACGCCGCCGGAGGGTGATCCCGCACCCGAGCAGCCGCCCGTCCGGCGTGTCGTAGTAGGTCGAGGTGAACCTGCGCTCGGCCGGCCGCCGGCCGCCCAGTCCCGGCAGCTCGAAGCCGGGGTCGACGTCGAACTTCAGCTCGCGCTCCAGCGTCCTCTTCACCGGCCGATCGTAGCCACGGTCACCGCTAAGCTCGCCGCGACATGCCGAAGGTCCTGATCGTCGAGGACGACGAGGTGATCGCGCAGGGCATGGCCGCCCACCTGGCCGCCGAGGGCTTCGACCCGATCGTCGTCGGTCGCGGCGAGCAGGGACTGGCCCGCCTGCGCTACGAGAGCCCCGACGTCTGCGTGCTCGACCTCATGCTCCCGGAGCGGGACGGCTGGAGCCTGATCGAGACCGCACGCGCGGAAGGGATCGGTACGCCGATCGTCGTCGTCAGCGCACGGGGCACCGAGCACGATCGCGTCCATGCCCTCGAGATCGGCGCCGACGACTACCTGGTCAAGCCGTTCTCGATGAAGGAGCTCGTCGCGCGCGTGCGCGTCGCCGTCCGGCGCGGAGTCACGCCGCAGGAGGCACCACGCGGCGAGCCGATCGAGGCCGAGGAGCTCCGGATCGACCCCCGTGAGGTACAGGCGTACGTGGCCGGCGAGAGCGCCGACCTGACTCCGACCGAGTTCCGGCTGCTCTATGCGCTCGCGCTCGAGGACGGCCGGGTGGTCTCCCGCGACGAGCTGCTCCAGCGTCTGTGGGGCCGCCGCGAGACGCACCGCGACCGGACGGTCGACGTGTTCGTCAAGAAGCTGCGCGAGAAGCTCGACCTGCCGGGAGCCCGTCACACGTTCATCCAGACGCGCTACGGCGTCGGCTACAAGTTCGAGGCGCTCGCGAAGTAGCCGTCGGGGCGCTACGCGGTCCGGGACGTCAGGGCGTAGACGGTGACGCCGCCGACGGTGCGCGAGGTGAAGTGTGCGGCCACCCACGTCTGGATCGAGGCGCGGCCGCCGCTCTGCCCCCGGAACCCACCCGGTCCGCCGCCGGCGGCGAGGAAGTAGTGGATGCGCCCGGCGGCGACGAGCCTCTGGAACTGGGCGAGCGTTGGCGTCGGATCGCTCCCGTTGAAGCCGCCGATCGCCAGGATCGGCTTGCCGCTCGCGATCTGGACGCCGGCCGCGCTGTTCGCACCCACCGTCGCGGCGGCCCAGCGGAAGCTGCCCGCGTTCTGCTTCAGCAGCGCGACGAGCTGCTTCGGCGGCGTGGCCGCGTCCAGCAGCCCGCCGAGGCCGGCGTTCCCGCGCAGCCGGGCTCCGGCTCCGGGCGGAGCGAAGCTGCCGTTGCCGGGCGGTGCGAACGTGCCGTTCCCCGGAGGTGCGATCCCGGGCGAACGCCCGCCGGGGAAGCGGCCGTTGCCGAAGTTCCGGCGGAAGGCCCGCGGTCCGCCGCCGGGGCCGCCGAAACGGCCACCGCCGGGCCCGGCGCTCGGAATCGCGCCCGAATGCGGCGTCGAGGCGGTCTGGGCCGAGTAGGCGAGCGGCGCGGCGAGGAGGGCCGCCAGGGCGACCGTCGCGACGGCGAGGACGAGCCGGCGGCGCGAGCCGACGAGGGGCAGCGCGAGAATCGCCAGGGCCGAGGCGGAGGCGACGGCGAGGACGGCGTAGCGCAGCCACGGCTGCCAGCCAGGCGCCCGGGCCAGCAGCGCGAACGCCCAGACGCCGCTGAGGGCGACCGCCGCCGCCAGCAGCAGCCGGCTGACCAGGCTTCCGCGCTCCTGCCAGAGGCGCACCGCACCGATCCCGACCAGGCCGCCGATCGCCGGCGCCAGCACGACGTTGTAGTACGGGTGGATGATCCCCGCGGCGAAGCTGAAGACGAGCCCGGTGACGACGAGCCACGAGCCCCAGAGCAGAGCGGCGGCGCGGACGCCATCCGTCCGCCCGGCGCGGCGTGTCACCCAGAGCAGGCCGACGAGGGCGACGAGCGCGGCCGGGATCAGCCACGAGACCTGGGTGCCCATCTCGCCGTTGAAGAGCCGGGTGATCCCGGTCGGGCCCCACATGCCGCCCCGCGGCACCGGATTGCCCCCGGTGCCGAAGGTCTGGCCGCCGATGACGCTCCCGCTCTCGTTGCCGGTCAGGCGGCCGAAGCCGTTGTAGCCGAAGATCAGGCTGAGGATGCTGTTGTCCTGCGAGCTGCCGATGTAGGGGCGGCTTCCCGCCGGCCAGAGCGCGACGATCGCCACCCACCAGCCGGCAGAGACGACGATCGCAGCGCCCGCGGCGAGCAGCTGGAGCAGCCGCTGCCTCACGGGCGTCGGGCCGGCGATCAGATAGACGAGCGCGAACCCGGGCACGACGATCAGCGCCTGGAGCATCTTCGTAAGGAAGGCGAGACCGACGAAGGAGCCGGCGGCGACGAGCCACCAGGTGCTGCCGCGCTGCAGGGCGCGCGTGACGGAGTAGGCCGACGCGACCAGCAGCAGGGTCAAGAGCGCGTCGGGGTTGTTGAAGCGGAACATCAGCGCCGCCACCGGCGTGAGCGCCATCACCGACGCCGCGATCAGGCCCGCCGTGGCGGTGAGCTGCCGGCGGACGGTCGCGTAGAGCAGGCCGACCGCGGCGACCCCTTCGAGCGCCTGGGGGACGAGGATGCTCCACGAGTTGACGCCGAAGATCCGCGCCGAGGCGTCCATCACCCACAGCGAGGCGGGCGGCTTGTCGACCGTGATGAAGTTCGAGGAGTCGAAGGAGCCGAAGAGGAACGCCTTCCAGCTCTGCGTCGCGGCCTGAACGGCCGCGCTGTAGTACGAGTTCGCCCAGCCGTTCGCCGAGAGGCCGACCAGGTACAGCAGCGCGGTCCCGAGGAGCAGCCCGAGCAGGGCGGGGCGCACCCAGGCGGGGTCGTCCTCCCGACCGCGGACGAGGCTCCGCAGGCGTCCGCCGGGCACGGACCGGGCTTCGGCGGTGATGTCCGTCACGCGGTTTCCTCGAAGGCGGGAGCGCTCCGGCGGTCGCGGAACACCCAGCCGCGGAGCAGCACGAAGCGAAGGACTGTCGCCGCCAGGTTCGCGACGACGAGGACGGCGAGCTCGACCGCGCGCGAGGCGGACGGCGCCACCGTGTGGAGGAGGGCAAGCGATCCGGCCGTGACGCCGAGGGCGAGGCCGAAGACCGCCAGCCCCTCGGTCTGGTGCGTGAGCAGCCGGTCGCGACCGCGGACGGAGAAGGTCCAGCGCCGGTTGGCTGCCGTGTTGCCGATCGCGGTCAGCAGGAGGGCGGAAGCGTTCGCCGCCTGGCTGCCGAACCCGGTGCGCAGCGCCAGGTAGAGAACTGCGTAGGCGATCGTGCTGGCGACGCCGATCAGCCCGAAGCGCAGCACCTGCGCGGCGAACCCCGGCGGCTGGGTCGGCGCCGGCCGCGGGAGATCGATGCTGCCCCGGCGAAGATCGCGCGCCAGCCGCCACACCCCGCGCAGGTCTTCGCGCGCGGTCGAGACGATGTCGACGCTCGAGTCGGGGTCGTCCACCCAGTCCACCGGCACCTCGTGGATCCGGAAGCCCGCGCGCTCGGCCAGGACGAGGAGCTCGGTGTCGAAGAACCAGCCCCGGTCCTCGACGAGCGGGAGCAGCTGCCGGGCGCGGTCGGCGCGGATCGCCTTGAAACCGCACTGCGCGTCGGTGAAGCGGGTGCGGAGCGCCGCGTGCAGGACCCGGTTGTACGTGCGGGAGATGAGTTCGCGCTTCGGGCCGCGGACGACCTTCGCTCCGCGGGCCAGCCGGCTCCCGATCGCCAGGTCGCTGTGCCCGGAGACCAGCGGGGCGACGAGCGGGAGAAGCGCGGCGAGATCGGTGGAGAGATCGACGTCCATGTAGGCGAGGACGTCGGCGTCGCTCCGCGACCAGGCGTGGTGAAGCGCGCGGCCGCGGCCCTTCCGGTCGAGCCGGACGCACTCGACGCCCTCGAGCTCGGCCCCGAGCAGGCACGCGATCCGCCAGGTTCCGTCGGTGCTGGCGTTGTCGGCGATCGTGACCCTGCTCGAAAACGGAAACGAGCGGAGGTACTCGTGTAGCCGCCGGATCGCCGGCTCGAGCTGCGCCTCCTCGTCGAAGACGGGGACGACGATCTCGAGCACCGGCGGAGACGGGGAGGGGTCGGTGTCCGTTCGCCCGGGAAGCGGGAGCGCAGCAGCCATGCGCTCGACTCTCGCCCACCGACCTGAATGGAAGCTGAGACGGTGGTGAGGGTTCTCTGTGAACCGCGTCCTCGTTCAGGAGGGGAGACGGCCCGCCTCTGCCGTCAGCGCACGCAGCCGGGCGGCGTGCCGCTTCGTCAGCTGCCCCGGCTGCAGTCGCCACGACCAGTTGCCGGTCACCGTCCCGGGCGAGTTCATCCGGGCCCCGCTGCCCAGGCCGAGCACGTCCTGCGCCTGCAGGATCGCCAGCTCGGCGCGCGACGACAGCGCGGCCTCGATCAGCTCCCAGTGCGGCTCGACCCCCGGAAGCCCGCTCGCGCGCTTGATCCGGCGCGGCAGCGTGCGCCACCAGCCGAGTGCGGTGTCGCAGTCGTGCGTCCCCACGTAGACCACGCTCCGGGGCGGGTGGTTCTCCAGCCGGAAGGGATTGGTCGGCAGGCCGTCGTAGCCGAACTGCATCACGACCATCCCGGGGATGCCCAGCTCGTCGCGCAGCCGGAAGACCGGCGGCGTGATCACCCCGAGATCCTCGGCGACGAGCGGCAGCGGGCCGAGCTCGCGCTCGGCTGCCCGGAAGAGCTCGGCGCCGGGCCCGCGCCTGAACCGGCCGTGCTTGGCCGTCCGGTTCTGCTCCGGGACGGCCCAGTACGCGACGAAGGCGCGGAAGTGATCGAGCCGGGCTACGTCGTACAGCTCGAACGTCCGCCGGAAGCGTTCGATCCACCAGCGGTACCCCTGGGCCCGCATTGCCCGCCAGTCGTACAGCGGGTTGCCCCAGAGCTGGCCGAAGGCGCTCAGTCCGTCCGGCGGCGCACCGGCGACGACGCCCGCCTGGAAGAGCTCGGGGTGCGCCTCGACGTCGGCGCCGCCCTGGGCGACGTAGATGGGAATGTCGCCGAACAGCCGCACGCCGCGGCCGGCGGCGTACCGGCGGAGCGCGCCCCACTCGCGGTCGAAGCGGACCTGGCCGGCGACGGCGCCCGGCCCCGCGTAGGCGACCCAGTCGGCGATCCAGTAACGCTCGCGAGCGACGAACGCCTCCAGCTCGTCGGGTGTGACGGGCGCATCCGGGCGCTCCAGGTAGCCGGCGTGCGCCGCGAACGCCGACGGGGAGGCGTACGGGGATCCGGTCGAGTCGGGCGGCGCCAGCGGCAGCAGCGCCCACCACGACTGGCCGGCCTCGACAAGCCAGTCGACGAAGCGACACGCCTCTCGTCCCAGTCGCCCGCCGGGGAGCGACGAGACGTGCAGCAGGATGCCGCTGGATCGTTTGATTCGCACTAGGTTTGCTTTCGCCGACCGGTTGAAAGCTGACGCTACGCGATGCCATCACCCGAGAACAAACCGCCCCGGATCCAGATCGAGGACGTCTGGCCGCAGATCGACTGCGGCCGCTATCCCGTCAAGCGTTCCGTGGGCGACGCGGTCGAGGTCTGGGCGACGATCTTCAGGGACGGTCACGAGGCGCTCGGCGCCGCTGTTCTCTTCCGGGGGCCGGGAGCGACCGCGTGGAAGGAGACGCCTCTGGAGACGGTGGGGAACGACCGGTGGGCCGGCGCCTTCCATGTCGACCGGCCGGGTGGTTGGGAGTTCACGATCCTGGCTTGGGTCGACCGCTTCGAGTCGTTCCGCGACGAGCTCAGGCGCAAGGTCGAGGCGGGGCAGACGGATCTCGAGAGTGAGCTCCAGGAAGGTGCGCTGCTGTTCGGCGTGAAGGAGCTGGACGTCGAGTCCGCGCTGGACTCGACCGACGGCGACCGGTCGGAGCCGACGGGTCTCGTGCGGACGCTCCGCGTCGACGCCGACCGCGAACGGGCGCGCTTCGGCTCGTGGTACGAGCTCTTCCCTCGCTCCTGGGGCGGGTTCAAGGGGGTCGAGAAGGCGCTGCCGGAGCTGGCCAAGCTCGGCTTCGACGTCGTCTACCTCCCGCCGATCCATCCGATCGGGATGACCAACCGTAAGGGACGGAACAACGCGCTCGCGGCCGGGCCGCGCGACCCCGGCAGCCCCTGGGCGATCGGCAGCGAGGAGGGCGGCCACATGGCGGTCGATCCCGCGCTCGGCACGATTGAGGACTTCGACCGGCTCGTCGCCGCGGGGCGCACGCAAGGCGTCGAGATCGCGCTCGACTTCGCGATCCAGTGCTCGCCCGACCACCCGTGGCTGAAGGAGCACCCGGAGTGGTTCCATCGGAGGCCCGACGGCACGCTCAAGTACGCGGAGAATCCACCCAAGCGCTACCAGGACATCTACAACGTCAACTTCGACAGTCCCGACCGCGAGGGCCTGTGGGCGGCGCTGCGCGACGTCGTGCTCTTCTGGGTCGAGCACGGCGTGCAGGTGTTCCGCGTCGACAACCCCCACACGAAGCCGCCGGCGTTCTGGGAATGGCTGATCCGCGAGGTGCGGGCGGTCGACCCGGACGTCGTGTTCCTCTCCGAGGCCTTCACCCGACCGGCGATGATGGCGGCATTGGCGAAGGCCGGCTTCAGCCAGTCGTACACCTACTTCACCTGGAAGAACACGAAAGCAGAGCTGATCGAGTACATGACGGAGCTGACACGCTCGGAGCTGCCGCAGTACTTCCGGCCGAACTTCTTCGTGAACACGCCGGACATCCTCCACGAGTACCTCCAGGCGGGCGGCGGTCCGGCGTTCGAGGCGCGGGCGGTGCTGGCGGCGACGCTGTCACCGAGCTGGGGGATCTACTCGGGCTACGAGCACCTCGAGAACGTCCCCGTCCGCGCCGGCAGCGAGGAGTACCTCGACTCGGAGAAGTACGAGGTCAAGCGCCGGGCGCTGGACGGCCCGCTCCTGCCGCTGATCGGGAGGCTGAACGCGATCCGGCGCGAGAACACGGCTCTGCAGCGGCTCGAGGGCGTCGACTTCCTCGAGACCGAGAACGAGCAACTGATCGCGTACCTGCGGCGTGCGGGGGCCAATCAGGTGATCGTCTGCGTCAACCTCGACCCCGTCTCTGTTCAGGAGGGCGTGGCCGTCGTCCCGGCCGCGTTCGGACTCCCGCCCGCCTTCGGAGCGTCAGAGCTCCTCTCGGGGGACGACTTCCACTGGCGCCTCGGCCGCAACTACCTCAGGCTGGGACCGGGAAAATCGCACATCCTTCGGGTCGAGACTCGATGAGCGCAGACCTGAAGCCTTTCAGCCGCCGGCGGCGGGCTCTGCCCGCCGCCCATCTCCCGCACCGAAACATCGACCACGGCTGCCGTGGGGCGATCTCGAAAGATCGTTGCCGCGAAGCGGCGGATCTTGCGAGATGAGTGAGCCCGGCGCCTGGTTCGAGTCGGATCCGCTGTGGTTCAAGCGGGCGGTCTTCTACGAGATCCACATCCGCGGGTTCTTCGACGGCAACGACGACGGCGCGGGCGACTTCCGCGGCCTCTCCGACAAGCTCGACTACCTCCAGTGGCTCGGGATCGACTGCATCTGGCTGCTGCCGATGTACGCGAGCCCGCTGCGGGACGGGGGCTACGACATCGCCGACTTCTTCACCATCCACCCCGACTACGGGTCCGTCGAGGACTTCCGCCTGTTCGTCGAGGCAGCCCACCAGCGCGGGATCCGCGTGATCGCCGACCTGGTGATGAACCACACCTCCAGCGACCACCCCTGGTTCCAGGAATCGCGCTCGAGCCCCGACTCGCCGAAGCGCGACTGGTTCGTCTGGGCGGACGACGACACGCGCTACCCCGAGGTGCGGGTGATCTTCATCGATACGGAGCCCTCGAACTGGACGTGGGACCCCGTTGCCGGCCAGTATTACTGGCACCGCTTCTTCTCCCACCAGCCCGACCTGAACTTCGACAACCCCGAGGTGCAGGAGGCGATGCTGAACGTCCTGCGCTTCTGGCTCGACCTCGGCATCGACGGCTTCCGGCTCGACGCCGTCCCCTACCTGTACGAGCGCGACGGCACGAACGGCGAGAACCTCGCCGAGACGCACGAGTACCTGAGGCGGGTCCGGGCCGAGGTCGACGCCCGCTATCCCGACCGCGTCCTTCTCGCCGAGGCGAACCAGTGGCCCGAGGACGTCGTCCACTACTTCGGCGACGGCGACGAGTGCCACATGTGCTTCCACTTCCCGGTGATGCCGCGCATGTTCATGTCGCTGCGGCGGGAGGAGTCGAAGCCGATCCTGGAGATCCTCGACCGGACGCCCGAGATTCCGGAAGTTGCTCAGTGGGGACTCTTCCTGAGGAACCACGACGAGCTGACGCTCGAGATGGTCACCGACGAGGAGCGCGACTACATGTACGCCGAATACGCGAAAGACCCGCGGATGAAGCTGAACCTCGGCATCCGGCGCCGGCTCGCGCCCCTGCTCGACAACGGCCGCGACGAGATCGAGCTGATGCACGCGATCCTCTTCTCGCTGCCGGGCGCCCCGGTGCTCTACTACGGAGACGAGATCGGCATGGGCGACAACGTCTACCTCGGCGACCGCGACGGCGTCCGCACCCCGATGCAGTGGACCGGAGACCGGAACGGGGGTTTCTCGCGCGCCGACTTCGCGCAGCTCTACCTGCCGCCGCTGATGGACCCCGTCTACGGCTTCGGCGCCGTCAACATCGAGGCGCAGCTGCGCACGCCGACGTCGCTCCTCCGCTGGCTGCACCGCTTCATCGCCCTGCGCAAGGAGCATCCGGTGTTCGGTCTCGGCACCTACGAACCGCTGCGGCCGAAGAACCAGCGCATCTTCGCCCACGTCCGCCGCTACGAGGACGACGTCGTCCTCTGCGTCCACAACCTCGCGCGCTCCGCTCAGGCGGTGGAGCTCGACCTCGCCGAGTTCGAAGGGTGGACGCCCGAGGAGATGCTCGGGCGGTCGGCCTTCCCACGCATCGGAAAGCTCCCGTACCTGCTCACGCTCGCCCCGCGCGGATGGTTCTGGTTCCAGCTACGGAAGGAGGAGTGACGACCTCGGCCGACCTGACCGAAGAGACCCTCGTCGAGTACGTCGCCGCGCAGCGATGGTACGGATCGAAGGGACGCGAGGTCGCCCATGCGGCTGTCGTCGACTGCGCAGAGTTGCCCGGCGCGGTGATCGCGCTCGTGGAGGTGCGGTTCCCGGAGGGGACGCACGACACCTACCAGCTCGTCGCCGGCGACCGCCTCGACGGCCTGGCCGAGCCGCGGGTCGCGCGCGAGCTCGTCCAGCGCATCCGCTCCGGCGCCTCGCAGCTGACCCGCGACGGCGGCACGATCTTCTTCCAGGTGATCGAGGGCTCCGCCGGCGTCGGCACCGAACTGACGACGGTGCGCATGATCGAGAGCGAGCAGTCGAACAGCTCGGTCGTCTTCGACGAGGAGCTGGTGCTCAAGGTCTACCGGCGCGTCGAAGCCGGGATCAACCCCGAGCTGGAGATGCTCCGCTTCCTCAGCGAGCACGAGTTCGGGAACGTGCCGCGGCTGCACGGCTGGTACGCCTACCACGGCCGTCCGGCCGAGTCGACGCTCGGCATCCTCCAGGCGTTCGTCCCCGACGCGCTGGACGGGTGGGAGCTGGCGCTCGACGAGCTGGTCGAGGCCCCGGAGCGCTTCCTCGGCCGACTCGGCCGGCTCGGCGAGGTGACCGGCGCGATGCACACCTGCCTGGCATCCGACTCCGGCGATCCGTCGTTCGCCCCCGAGGAGCCGAGCCTCGAGTCGCTCGGCCTGCTCACCGCGACGATCGACGAGGAGATCGCCGGCGCGTTCCTCGACCTCCCGCAGGACCTGGAGGCGCTCGACCCGATCCGGCAGCGCGGGGAGGAGATCCGCGACCGGCTGCGCCAGCGGACGCACGCAGGCGCCGGCGGCCGGATCATCCGCCACCACGGCGACTTCCACCTCGGCCAGACGCTCTGGGCTCCTTCGGGGGACTGGGTGATCCTCGACTTCGAGGGCGAGCCCGCCCGGTCCCTGCCGGAGCGCCGCCGGAAACGGTCGCCGCTCCGCGACGTCGCCGGCATGCTGCGCTCGTTCGCGTACGCCACCTCGGCGGTCGAGTCGCTGCGCGGCGCCGCTGCGCCCCCCGGCTGGGAGGAGCGGGCACGGGCCGAGTTCCTCGACGGATACCTGAGCAGCGTCGAACCGCTGCTGGTGCCGCCGGGGCCGGAGGCGTTCGAGAAGCTCCTGTCCGTGTTCGAACTGGAGAAGGCGGTCTACGAGCTCCGCTACGAGCTGAGCATGAGACCCGACTGGTTGCCGATCCCGGTCGCGGGGATCCTGCGCATCCTCGAGGAGGAGCCGGTCACGACGTGACCGACGATCGGCTCCGCCTCTCTTCACGGGGGAAACGGCCGGTTTCCCCCGTGGGCCCCCTTCCCCAACCCCGTTCGCACCCAAGTCACGGCCGGGAGCGGCGCCCGCACATGTCGGGAGCCGCAGCGGACGTCTCCAGGCTTCCCGCGGCCTACTCATGAGCGAGCCGTATGAGCTCGCCGACCCGCACGCCTATCTCGGCGCCCATCCTGCAAAGGACGGTGTGCTCGTCCGCGCCTACCGCCCCGATGCCGTGTCGGTGCGAGTGCTGCCGGCCGGTACCGAGCTTCAGCGGACGCGGGACGGCGTCTTCGAGGGCGTGGTCGAGGGAGCGAGGCTGCCGCTCGACTACAAGCTGGAGGTCAACTACCCCGCCGGAGACTCGTACGTGCTCCGCGATCCGTACTCGTTCCTGCCGACCCTAGGCGAGCTCGACGTCCACCTGGCCGGCGAGGGTCGGCACGAGGAGCTGTACCGGCGGCTCGGGGCGCACCTGCGCGTGGTCGACGGCGTCGACGGGGTCTCCTTCGCCGTCTGGGCGCCGAACGCCCGCTCGGTCAGCGTGGTCGGCGACTTCAACGGCTGGGACGGGCGCCTGCACCCGATGCGCTCGCTCGGCGCGTCCGGCATCTGGGAAATATTCGTTCCCGACCTCCGGTCGGGCACGAAGTACAAGTTCGAGCTCCGCACGTCGCGCGGCAAGCTCAGGATCAAGGCCGACCCCTTCGCCTTCCGCACCGAAGTGCCCCCCAGGAACGCGTCCGTCGTCTTCGAGTCTGCGTATGCGTGGCAGGACGCGGACTGGCTGGACCAGCGACCGACCGACCTGCTCGCCCGGCCCGTGTCCATCTACGAGGTGCACCTGGGCTCCTGGCGTCTGAACCCGCTGGAGGGCAACCGGCCGCTGACGTATGCCGAGCTGGGCGAGGAGCTGGCCGAGTACGTCTCGGCGCTCGGCTTCACCCACGTGGAGCTCCTGCCGGTGATGGAGCACCCGTATGCGCCCTCGTGGGGCTACCAGGTGACCGGTTACTTCGCGCCGACGGCGCGGTTCGGCGAGCCCGACGACTTCCGCGCCTTCGTCGACCGGCTGCACGGAGCGGGAATCGGCGTGATCCTCGACTGGGTGCCGGCGCACTTTCCGAAAGACGACTGGGCGCTGGCGCACTTCGACGGCACCGCCCTGTACGAGCACGAGGACGCGCGTCGCGCGGAGCACCCCGACTGGGGCACTCTCGTCTTCAACTTCGGCCGCAACGAGGTGCGCAACTTCCTGCTCGCCAGCGCCCTCTGCTGGCTGCGTGGGTACCACGCCGACGGGCTACGCGTGGACGCGGTCGCCTCGATGCTGTACCTCGACTACTCACGGAAGCCGGGCGAGTGGGTGCCGAACGTGCACGGCGGCAACGAGGATCTCGACGCGATCGCGTTCCTGAAGGAGCTGAACACGGTCGCCCACGCCCGCGAGCCCGGTGTGCTGATGGCCGCCGAGGAGTCGACCGCCTGGCCGGGCGTCTCGCGGCCGGTCGACCAGGGAGGGCTCGGCTTCGGGCTCAAGTGGAACATGGGCTGGATGCACGACACGCTCGCATACCTGGGCCGCGACCCGATCCACCGCCGGTACCACCACGACCAGCTGACCTTCAGCCTGATCTACGCGTTCTCGGAGAACTTCGTGCTGGCGCTCTCGCACGACGAGGTCGTGCACGGCAAGGGCTCGCTGCTCGGGAAAATGCCCGGCGACCGGTGGCAGCAGCGTGCGAACCTGCGGGCGCTGTACGGCTACATGTGGGCGCACCCCGGCAAGAAGCTCGTATTCATGGGCGGCGAGCTCGGCCAGTGGCGCGAATGGGACTCGGAGGGTTCGCTCGACTGGCACCTGCTGGAGACGCCCGAGCATGCCGGCATCCAGGAACTCGTCCGCGACCTCAATCTGCGCTACTGCGAGGAGCCGGCGCTCTGGGAGGTGGACTTCGAGCCGGCCGGCTTCCGCTGGTTGGAGGCTAACGACGCCGATGCCAACGTCATTGCCTTTCTCCGCCGCTCACGCGACGGAGAAAGGCTAGTTGTCTGTGCATGCAACTTCTCGCCGGTTCGTCGCACCGGTTATCGCGTGGGCTTTCCGCGGGGCGGGCGGTGGCGGGAATTGCTCAACACCGACGACGAGCGCTACGGGGGCGGCGGCGTCGGCAACCCGGTTCCGGTCGCGGCGGAGGCGAAGCCGTGGCACGACCAGCCGTACTCGACCGAGGTCACCCTCCCGCCGCTGGGCGTCGTCTGGCTAGCTCCGGTCGCCTGAGGTGAAGAAGGCGGCGAACGAGCCGCCGATCCCCGCGACCACGACGATCGCCCAGGCCTGGAGGGCGACGTCCACCACCCGGCCGGCGGCGGTCAGCGGGTTCTTCAGCGACGAGGAGATGGTCAGCAGCTGGACGGTGGAGAAGAACAGCGCGTCGCCGAAGCCGTGGATGTCGGTGCCGTGCGCGTGGCGCTCCGTCAGCCAGACCAGCACCGCCCCGGCCAGGTCGATCACGAGCGTCAGTCCGAGCGCGAGCAGCAGGCGGGCGAACAGCCGCCGGTGCCGCTCCTCCCAGCGCCAGATCCGGCCGACCTCGTCGCGGATCACGCCACGAGTGTCACGGTGGCGGCGGACGGTCCTGGTGGAATGACCCGGTGAGGCTCTTCGCCCGCTTCTTCCGCCTCATCTGGGGGGACGACGTCGACCGGCCGCTGCGGCCCGTGCTCGCCGTCTCCTTCGTCGGCTCCACCTGCTTCTCGGCCGGCTGGTCGTTCGTCGGGATCTGGGCGATCAGGGAGCTGGGGGCGACCAAGAGCCAGCTCGGGGTCACGTTCCTGGTCGCTGCCCTGGGCGGGATGGTCGCCGGCTACCTCGGCGGCCACGCGTCCGACCACGTCGGACGCCGGCCGCTGATCCTGCTCGGTTGGGCGCTGCTCGGGCTCGCGTTCCTCTCCTACGCCTTCGTCGGCGACCGCACGTACCTCGGCCTCGCCCTGCTCGTCTTCTCGTCGGTCGGCGGCTCGATCGGGAGCGGGGCGGACCAGGCGATGGTCGCCGACCTCGTGCCGCCGGAGCGCCACGAGGCTGCGTACGCATCCGTGCGCGTCGCCTCGAACCTCGGCGTGGTGTGCGGTCCTCCGGTTGGCGGGCTCCTGCTGATCGGCGGGCACTGGCCGATCCTGTTCGGTGGCGTTGCGGCGATGTGCGCCGGGGCGACCGCGATCGCGTGGCGATACCTGCCGCGGCGCGGCGACTACGCGCCCGAGGAGCCGCCAACCCGCGGCTCCCTCGGCGTGATCGTGCGCGACCACGCCTTCCTCGTCTTCCTCGTGTCCGGCGCCCTCGCCTACCTCGTCTACGTCGCGATCGAGACGGTGCTGCCGATCTCGGCGGTCGACACGCACGGCGTCGCCCCGTGGGCCTGGGGGCTGATCGTCGTGCTCAACCCGCTGATGGTCACGCTCTTCCAGCTGCGGCTGACCCGGGCGACGACGTGGTTCGCCGCCGGCCCGAAGCTCGCGACCGCGATGCTGATGATGGGCTGCTCGTTCCTGCTCCTGCTCGGCCGCGCCTCGGTCGCCACCTACGTCGTGGTCGTGCTCGTGTTCGTGCTCGGCGAGATGCTCTGGGTGCCGACCTCCCAGGCGATCGTCGCCGGTCTTGCGCCCGAGGACGTTCGCGGTGCGTACATGGGCGCCTTCGGCTCAACGGCCGCGATCGGCTTCGCGCTGGGACCGTTCACGGGCCTGCGCCTCCAGGACGTGTACGGCGAGAACGCCGCCTGGCTCTTCTTCGCCGGCGTCTCGGTCGTGGCTGCGATCACGGGCATCGTCGCCGTTCGCGCGGCCCATGCCCGACTGGGCGGCGCCGCGCTGCCGTCGGTCGGAGCGTAACCGTCGGCGCGAACGGGTAGGCAAGCGCATTCGTGTCCAGCGGTGGCAACAGCAGCGTGCGGCTCGGTGCGATCCCCGCTGCGGACGGGACGACGACGTTCACGGTCTGGGCGCCCGCGGCCAGCGCCGTCGCCGTTCGCCTCGGCGGCGAGTCGCGCCAGCTCGACCGCGACGGCGAGCTCTTCGCCGCCACGCTCCGCGCCGCCCCGGGTGAGGACTACACATACGTCGTCGACGGCGGGCGCGAGCTGGCCGACCCCTGCTCGCGCGCCCAGCCTCGGGGCATCCACGGGCCATCGCGGGTCGTCGAGCTCCCGCCGGCCCGCCGCCTGGGGCTGAGCCTGGACGAGCTGGTCGTCTACGAGCTCCATGTCGGGACGTTCTCGGCCGAGGGGACGTTCGACGGAGTGATCCCGTACCTGCCGCGGCTGCGCGAGCTGGGCGTGACCGCGGTGGAGCTGATGCCGGTGGCGACCTTCCCGGGCGAGCGCGGCTGGGGCTACGACGGCGTCTACGCCTACGCTCCGCACCCGGCCTACGGCGGCCCGGAAGGGCTCGCCCGGCTCGTCGCCGCTGCCCACCGTGAGGGGCTGGGCGTGATCGTGGACGTGGTCTACAACCACCTCGGCCCGGGCTCGGAGGCGGTGACTGCGTTCGGCCCCTACCTCACCGACCGCATCGAGACTTTCTGGGGCGCGGGCCTCGACTTCTCGCGCACGGGCGTCCGCGAGTGGGCGATCCAGAACGCCCTGCTCTGGGTGGAGGACTACGGGATCGACGGCCTGCGGCTCGACGCGGTCCACGCGATCGAGGACGACTCGCCGCGGCACGTCCTCGAGGAGCTCGCCGACCGCTTGCACGCGGCCGAGCCGCGTGCGCTCGTGATCTCGGAGACCGCCGTCGACGACGACCGGCCGATCGACGAGTGGAGCCACGACGCGCGCTGGTCGGATGGGCTGCACCACGCGCTGCACGTGCTCCTGACCGGCGAGCGCGAGGGCTACTACGAGCCGTACGGGTCCGTGGACGACGTGCTCGCCGAGCTCGCGCGCCGACCGGCCGAGCGGCACCTGGTCTGCGCGCAGAACCACGACCAGGTCGGCAACCGGGCCGTCGGCGACCGGCTTCCGCCCGACCTGCTGCGCGTCGCCTCCTCGGTCGTCCTCTTCTCGGCGCAGACGCCGCTCCTGTTCATGGGCGAGGAGTACGGCGAACCGGGCCGGTTCCAGTTCTTCGCCCACCATCTGTCGTCCGAGCTCGCCGAGGCGACCCGCGAGGGCCGCAAGCGCGAGTTCGCACCGTGGTCGGCCTTCTCGGGCGAGGACGTGCCCGACCCGCAGGACGAGCAGACGTTCCTGCGCTCGAGGCTCTCCCGGCGCGAGATGCCTGGGATGCGCGACCACTACCGCAAACTGCTCGCGCTGCGACGTACCCTCCCCCGCGAGGTGGAGGCGGAGGCGCACGGACGGACGCTGACGATGCGGCGCGGGGACGCGACCCTCGTCGCCGACTTCGACGCCCGCACCGTGGAGCTCCGGGCGTGAACGTCTGGCCCGGCCACCCGTTCCCCCTCGGGCCGGTCTGGGACGGACAGGGGACGAACTTCTCGCTCTTCTCGGAGAACGCCGAGCGTGTCGACCTCTGCCTCTACGACGACGCGGACAACGAGACGCGTGTGCCGATGACCGAGCACACCGCGCTCAACTGGCACGGCTACCTCCCCGGCGTCGGACCGGGACAGCGCTACGCCTACCGCGTCCACGGGCGGTGGGCACCCGAGGAAGGGCACCGCTTCAACCCGAGCAAGCTCCTGATCGACCCCTACGCGAAGGCGATCGAGGGGCCGATCCGCTGGGAGGTGGCGCCGACGCTGCCCTACGTTCCGGGCGGCGACGACGCCGACCTCGAGGCCGACGACGAGGACGATGCCGCAGCGATCCCGAAGTGCGTGGTCGTCGATCCGGCGTTCGACTGGGAGGGCGACACGTTGCTCGGCACGCCGTGGCACGAGACGGTGATCTACGAGGCGCACGTGAAGGGATTCACGAAGCGGCACCCGGCCGTGCGCGAGGACCTGCGCGGCACCTACGCCGGGCTTGCCTCGGACGCGGCGATCGAGCACCTGCGGTCGCTGGGCGTGACCGCGGTCGAGCTGCTCCCCGTCCACCACCTCGCGGACGAGCACCACCTCGTCGAGAAGGGCCTGACCAACTACTGGGGCTACAGCTCGATCGGCTTCTTCGCGCCATACGCCCTCTACGCCGCCACCGGCACGCAGGGCGAGCAGGTGCGGGAGTTCAAGGGGATGGTCAAGGCTCTGCACCGCGCGGGCTTCGAGGTGATCCTCGACGTCGTCTACAACCACACGGCCGAGGGCAACCAGCTGGGGCCGATGCTGGGCTTCAAGGGCGTCGACAACGCCTCGTACTACCGGTTGATGCCGGACAACCGCCGTTACTACATGGATTTCACCGGAACGGGGAACAGCCTCAACCCGGTGCACCCGAGCGTGCTCCGGCTGATCATGGACTCGCTCCGGTACTTCGTCGTCGACTGCCACGTGGACGGATTCCGCTTCGACCTGGCCTCCGCGCTGGCCCGCGAGTTCTACGACGTCGACCGGCTCTCGGCCTTCTTCGACACGATCCACCAGGACCCGGTGCTCTCGCAGGTGAAGCTGATCGCCGAGCCGTGGGACGTCGGTCCGGGCGGCTACCAGGTCGGGAACTTCCCGATCCTCTGGGCGGAGTGGAACGGCATCTACCGCGACACGATGCGCGACTTCTGGCGTGGTCAAGGCACGGTCGCCGAGTACGCACGCCGGTTCACGGGCTCCAGCGACCTGTACCAGTCGGACGGGCGCCGGCCCTCCGCGTCCATCAACTTCGTCACTGCGCACGACGGCTTCACGCTCAACGACCTGGTCTCGTACAACGAGAAGCACAACGAGGCGAACCTCGAGGACAACCGCGACGGCACCGACGACAACCGCAGCTGGAACTGCGGCGCCGAGGGGCAGACCGACGACCCCGCGGTGAACGAGCTGCGCGACCGGCAGCTCCGCAACTTCCTGACCACGCTCTTCCTCTCGCAGGGTGTGCCGATGCTGCTCGGCGGCGACGAGCTCGGCCGCACGCAGGGCGGCAACAACAACGCGTACTGCCAGGACAACGAGGTCAGCTGGTTCGACTGGGGGCCGGACGACCGCGGAGGCGGGCTGCTCGAGTGGGCGCGCCGGTTGATCCGCCTGCGCGCCGAGCATCCCGTGTTCCGCCGTGCGCACTTCCTCACCGGCGAGTCGCCGCTGGGCTCGGGACTGCCCGACAGCTGGTGGTTCCGCACCGACGGTCGCAAGATGACGAGGCGCGACTGGGGCGACGGCGGGCTGCGCACCATCGGCCTGTTCCTGAACGGCGAGGAGATCCCGACCCGTTCGCCGACCGGAGAGCGGGTGGTCGACGCCTCGTACGTGCTGCTCTTCAACGCATACCACGAGCCGGTGATCTTCCTGCTGCCGCCGCGGCGGTTCGGGTCGCGCTGGCTGCTCGAGCTCTCGACCGCCGAGCCGGGGGCCGAGGAGCGCCCCTATCCGGCGCGCGCCGAGCTGGAGGTCGAAGCCCGGTCGATCGTCGCGCTGCGCCGCGGCTGACGGTGGCCGCCTCCGCTGAGGAGAACCCGTTCTGGCGCGACCCGCTGCTACGAGTTCCTCAACGACGTCACGGCGGACTTCGTCGACCCCTCGGCGGAGGGACGGCTGACGGCGCTGTACGGGGAGGTGAGCGGCGAGCAGCGGTCGTTCGAGGAGGTCGCGGCCGAGGCGAAGCTGGAGCAGGCGCGGATGACCTTCCGGCCGGAGGCGTCGCCTGGGACGCGCTTCGGAAGGCGCGCGACCACCCGAAGCAGGAGCTCGTCCGGGCCGTGCTCGCGGAGCGAGTCGAGGGCGAGTACGAGCCGGTCGACGCCGGTCCGGTGATCTGCGCCTTCACACGCGGCCGGCGGCATCTCGTCGCCGTCCCGTTGCGCCCGAGTGCGTCGTACGACCCCGGGCGGGGCTGGCGACGGATCATGCGCGGGCTCTGGGCCGCAGCACCGCGAACGGGTCGGTGACCTCGAGCTCGGAGCTGCGGAAGCGGTACACCTCGGCCGGCCTGCCGCCCGAGCGTCCGGACGGGCGCCGCTCTCCGGTGGGCTCGAGCACGGCGCGGCGGAGAAGGACGCGCTGCAGGTTGGTGGCGGAGATCTCATGGCCGAGCGCCGCGGTGTACAGCTCGCGGAGCTCGGAGACGGTGAAGGTCTCGGGCGCGAGCGCAAAGCCGAGGTTGGTATAGGAGAGCTTCGCGCGCAGGCGCTCGCGGGCGGCCAGGGCGAGCGCACCATGGTCGAACGCCGTCGGCGGGAGCCCGTCCACCCGGTGCCACTCGGTGTCCCCGGGCACGGCGGGGTCGACGCCGCTGCGGATCAGACCGAGGTACGCGGTCGTGACCAGGCCGGTTCGCGGATCGGACCGCGTCTCGAGCTGCTCGAGATGCGAGAGCTCGCGGACGTCCACCTTCGTCGCCAGGTGCCGTCGGATCGACTCCTCGAAGGTCTCGCGCTCGAGCCGGCCTCCCGGCAGGGCCCACCGTCCCGCGAATGGCGGGCGGGCCCGGCGCCAGAGCAGCACCTGCAGCGAGCCGCTGCGGATCTGGAGCACGACTGCGACCGTCTCGTGGGCATGAGTGGTAGGCTGGTCGAGAGGTTTTCGCTTCACAGTCGTAAACTTAGCGGAGGAGTCCGATGAAGAAGGTCCTGATTCTTGTGGCGGGGATCGCGCTGCTGGCCGCCGGCTCGGCGGGGGCCGGCGACGCTTCGCCCGCGAAGACGCTGAAGGTCGGGATGGTCACCGACTCCAGCGGGCTGAACGACCGCGGTTTCAACCACCTCGCGTACGTCGGGCTCCAACAGGCGCAGGCGCGCCTCGGGGTCACGTTCCGGGTCGCCGAGTCGCGCTCGTCGGCAGACTACATCCCGAACCTCGCGGCGTTCGCCCGCCAGGGGTACGACCTCGTCGTCGGCGTCGGCTACACGGAGATCGGCGCGATGGGGGCGGTCGCCAAGCGCTTCCCGAAGACGCGCTTCGCGATCGTCGACGTCGCGAACGGGGATCTCTCCGGCAAGCCGAAGAACGTGCTCGGCCTGCTCTTCCGGGAGGAGCAGGTCGGCTACCTCGCCGGCTACCTGGCGGGGCTCGAGGCGAAGCGGAGGCCGGGAAAGGACGTGATCAGCTCGGTCGCGGGCGAGAAGCAACCGCCGGTCGACCGCTTCATCGCCGGCTACCAGGCCGGGGCGCGGAAGGCGGATCCACGGATCACGGTCGTGAACGCGTACTCGCAGGACTTCAACGACCAGGCGAAGTGCAAGTCGATCGCGCTCAACCAGGTCTCCGCCGGGTCGGTCGCCGTGTTCGCCGTCGCCGGCGGCTGCGGCCTCGGCGCCCTCGACGCTGCCCGCGAGCGGAACGTGTGGGGGATCGGCGTGGATGCCGACCAGTCGTTCCTCGGTCCGCAAATTCTGACCAGCGCGACGAAGAAGGTCGACCGCGCGGTGTTCCTCGCCGTGCAGTCCGTGCAGAAGGGCACGTTCCGCGGCGGGAACGCCGTCTATGGGCTGCGGGAGGGCGGCGTCGCGCTCGGCAAAATCAGCCGGAAGGTGCCGAGGTCGGAGGTCGCGGCGGTCGAGCGGATCCGCAAGCAGCTGGTCGTGGGGACGATCGTCCCGCCGCGGACGATCCGAGGCAGCTAGTCGAGGGTCTGATCCGAAGGTCTCGTCGCGCTTCGGCCCCCCGGGCCGACCCCGGGATCAGTCCCTTGTCCGGATCGCGCCTGCGGCAGCGAGCTCCGCGATTTCTGTTTCGGACAGGCCCAACTCGACGAGCACCTCGGTGGTGTGCTCGCCGAGCGCCGGCGGAGGCGACGCGTACCCGGGCCGCTCCCCGTCGGCCGAGAACGCCGGACCGAGCGTGGTGTACGGGCCGACTCGCTGGAGGATCCCGATCGCCTCCGTCTGCGGGTCGGCGGCGACCTCGCCGAGGTCCTGCACCGGTGCGGCCGGAACGCCGGCGGCGGCGAGCACCTCCAGCCAGGCCGCGCGAGGCCGCGTACGCAGCCGCCCGGAGAGCGCCTCGACGAGCGCCGGCCGGTTCGTCACCCGATCCGGGTTGGTCGCGAAGCGGGGATCGTCGGCCAGCCCCGGCAGCCCGACCGCATCGGCGAGGCGCCGGAAGAGTCCGTCGTTCGCGGCGGTGATCATCAACCCGCCGTCGGCCGCCGAGAAGACCTGGTACGGCGCGATCGCATGGAAGCCCGTTCCCTGCGGCGTCGGGACCGAGCCGGTCTCGATGTTGCCGATCAGGTGGTAGGAGACGAACGCGAGCGCGGTTTCCCAGAGCGAGACGTCGATCGTGCGGCCGCCGCCCTCGTGCAGGGCGGCGAGGATCGCGAACGCCGCGTACATGCCGGTGGTGTGGTCGATCAGCGAGACGCCGACGCGGACGCCGCCGCCGCCGGGCTCGCCCGTGACGCTCATCAGCCCGCCCGCCGCCTGGAGCAGCGGGTCGTAGCCCGGCAGCTCCCGCTTCGGCCCGGTGCGCCCATACGACGAGATCGTGCAGTGGACGAGCCCGGGGTTCCGGGCTCGCAGTGCCTCGGCGCCGAGGCCGAGCTCGTCCGCCAGCCCGGGACGCAGGCTCTGGACGAAGACGTCGGCGCGATCGACGAGCCGGAGCACCACCTCCGTCCCGCGGCGCAGGTCGATCGCAGCGGAGCGTTTCCCCGAGTTCGCGGCCACGAAGAGTGTTCCGAGGTCGCCCGCAAACGGTGGGCCCCACGCGCGGGCTTCGTCACCCGACGGCGGCTCGACCTTGACCACGTCGGCGCCGAGCGCCCCCAGCAGCTGCGTGCAGGTCGGCCCGGCGTAGGACGTGGTCACGTCGACGACCCGGACGCCGGAAAGCGGCGCGAACGCCATCTAGAAGAACGCCACCTTGATCAGAAAGCCGATGCCGACGAGCGCACCGAGGAAGATGAACAGCGTGATCAGCCCGAGGGCGGTCAGCCCCGCCAGCTTCGCAGTCGGCGGCTTGCCGCCCGCGAGCACGGAGTTCAGCTGCGCCTCGACGATGCTCTCGACGTGCTTGTTGATCCGCTCGCTGAAGTCGGACTTCGAGCTCTCCGTGCGCAGCATCGGGAAGTGGGCCGGCGAGCCGTCGAAGTCGAGCTGGTAGATGTGCTCTGCACGGACGTCCTTGAGCTTCTGCTCGCCCAGGTCGCGCATCGAGGCCCCCGCCGGAAGGTCCGCTCCGACAAGCGCACGTGTCGTCTCCGACAGGAGGACCTGACCGCCGTGGCCGGCCGAGCAGATCCGGGCCGCCCGCACCACGTCCATCCCGACGTACCCCTCGTCGCCGACCGCGGGCTCGCCGGTATGGAGGCCCATCCGCACCCGCACCCGCGACCCGCCCGGCCATTCGTGGGCGGCGAGGGCGCGCTGACCCGCGACCGCCGCCGCCAGTGCATCGCGCGCGCGGGCGAACGAGTAGAAGAACGCGTCACCCTGCGTGTCGACCTCTCGACCGCCGGCCGACCCGAACGCCTCCCGCAGGATCCGACGGTGATCCGCGACCACGGTGCCGTAGACGTCGCCGAGCTCCTGCAGGAGCTTCGTCGAGCCCTCGATGTCGGTGAACAGGAACGTCACCGTTCCGGCCGGGTAGGGAGAAGACATCGGGCGTGATTATCGTGGCGGGATGAACCGCCTGGCCGAAGAGACCAGTCCGTACCTGCTCCAGCACGCCGACAATCCGGTCGACTGGTATCCGTGGGGCGACGAGGCGCTGGCGCGGGCGCGCGACGAGGACCGGCCGATCCTGCTCTCGATCGGGTACGCCGCCTGCCACTGGTGCCATGTCATGGAGCACGAGTCGTTCGAGGACGCCGAGACCGCGGCCCGGATGAACGAGGAGTTCGTGAACGTCAAGGTCGACCGGGAGGAACGGCCCGACCTGGACGCGATCTACATGGACGCGGTGGTCGCGCTCACCGGGCACGGCGGGTGGCCGATGACCGTCTTCCTCACGCCCGAGGGCGAGCCCTTCTTCGGCGGGACGTACTTCCCGCCCTCGCCGCGCCACGGGCTGCCGAGCTTCCGCCAGGTGCTCGACGCGGTCGCTTCCGCGTACCGCGAGCGGCGGTCGGACGTCGGTCGCTCGGCGGCCCGGCTGGTCGAGGCGATCCGCTCGTCGAGCGACGCCCGGGCCACGGCCGAGCCCCTGACGGGCTCGGTGCTCTCGGAGGCGGCACGCGGCCTCGGGCGCGTGTTCGATTCCGAGCGGGGCGGCTTCGGCGGTGCGCCGAAGTTCCCCCCTGCTTCCGTCCTTGAGTTCCTGCTCCGCCGGGGCGACCTCGACCCGGTCACCACCACGCTCGACGCGATGGCGGCGGGCGGGATGTACGACCTCGTCGGCGGCGGCTTCCATCGCTACTCGGTGGACGCCGACTGGCTCGTCCCGCACTTCGAGAAGATGCTGTACGACAACGCGCTGCTCGTCCCCGCGTACCTGCACGCGTGGGTGGTCACGGGCGAGGACCGCTACCGGCGCGTGGCCGAGGAGACCTGCGCGTATCTGCTCCGCGACCTGGCGCTGCCCGAGGGCGGCTTCGCCTCGTCCCAGGACGCCGACACGGACGGCGTCGAGGGACTGACGTACACGTGGACGGAGGCAGATGGCGTTCCGGCCGGGCTGCTCCGCCCGTTCGAGCACGGCCGTTCGATCATCCGGGGCGAGCTGGACCCGGAGCTGAAGGCACGTCTGCTGGACGAGCGCTCGCGCCGCCCGCAGCCGACCCGCGACGACAAGGCGATCGCCGCCTGGAACGGTCTGGCCCTTGCAGCCCTGGCCGAGGCCGGCCGGCGGCTCCCGGGTGACACTGTGTTACAAGCCGCCGAGCGGCTCGGGAACTTCCTGCTCAGCGAGCTTTCGTCGGCGGACGGTCGCCTCTTCCGCACCTGGCGGAACGGGCGGGCGAGCATTGCCGGCTACCTCGAGGACTACGCCGACGTGGCGCACGGGCTCTACGAGCTGCACGTGGCGACGGGTGACCTCCGCTGGCTGGAGGAGTCGAACCGCCTGGCCCGTCTGGCCGTCGAGCTCTTCGCCGACGAGGAGCGCGGCGGCTTCTTCATGGCCGCCCACGACGCGGAGCCGCTCGTCGCCCGGACGAAGGACCTCGACGACAACCCGGTGCCTTCCGGGAACTCGATGCTCGCGTTCGTGCTCCTCCGGCTCGCGCGGATCTACGGCGACGACGAGCTCGAGCATCGAGCCGCCGGGGTGTTGCGGCTGCTGAACCCCAACCTGAGTCGGATCCCGACAGCCTTCGGCTGGGCGCTCTGCGCGCTCGACCTGTACCTGTCGCCGCCGCGGGAGCTGGCGATCCTCGGCAGCCCGGACGACGACGTCGCCCGTGCCGCCCTCGCGCCGTTCGAGCCGAACGCGGTCGTCGCCTTCGGCCCGAGCGAGGACGTGCCTCTGCTTGCGCACAAGGCGCGCGTCGACGGCAAGGCGACGCTCTACGTCTGCGA
Organism: uncultured Actinomycetes bacterium; assembly: GCA_963841405.1. Taxonomy (GTDB): domain Bacteria; phylum Actinomycetota; class Thermoleophilia; order Gaiellales; family Gaiellaceae; genus DATBLE01. The sequence continues at coordinate 32,761 of CAWJCM010000005.1, forward strand.
GCGCTTCGCCTGCCTCGCGCCGGTGACGGACGCATCAGCGGTACAGATCTAGACGACGAAGGTCTCGGGCCGTGTCGCGCCGCGCGCGAAGCGTGCGACGTCGAACGCCGAGAGGTCGAGCGTCGGCTCTCGGCCTGTGATCAGCTCCGCGACGTGCTCGCCGACCGCGGGCGCCTGCTGGAAGCCGTGACCGGAAAAGCCGGTGGCATAGAAGAAGCCGTCCGGCTCGGCCACGCGGCCGACCAGCGCATTGTGGTCGGGACTCAGCTCGTAGTATCCCCACCACGAGGTCTGGACTGGCAGCTCCTCCAGCAGCGGCAGCCGGCGCAGGCCGTGCTCGGCGACCTCTTCGAGCGTCTGCTCCTTGCCGCCGAAGACGATCCCCGGGCCTTCGCGGTGGAAGTAGAAGGACGTCGAGAAGTCGATCGTCAGCGGCAGCCGCTCGGGAAGGCCGCCGTCGCCGGGAGAAAACCAGATCCGGCGCTTCTCCCCCTCGACCGGCAGGTCGACGCCGGCCATCGCCGCCACCTCGTGCGACCATGCCCCGGCGCAGCACACGAGCGTCTCGCAGCCGATCAGCCCCTTCGACGTTTCGACGCCTGCCACGCGCCCGCCCTCGACATGCACGCCGCTGACCTCGCAACCCTGCCGGACGTCGATCCCGGCCGCGTACCACTGGACGACCGACTCCGGCGACGCGTACCCGTCCAGCTCGCAGAAGGTCGCGGCCAGCAGTCCCTGCGGCTGAAGCTGGGGGACGATCTCGAGCGCCTCCGCCACCGAAAGCTCCCGCGACGGAACGCCGAGCCGCTGCTGGAGCGCCAGCGCCTCGCGGAAGGTCGTGACGTCCTCCTCGCGGTCGAGCAGGAAGAGGTAGCCGTAGCGGCGGAAGTCGATCGCGTCCATCCGCTCGAACTCGGCCATCGAGCGGAGGGCGATCCGGATGTTCAGCTCGTCCGAGAACTGGGCACGGATCCCGCCGGCCGAGCGCGAGGTGGACCCGGCCGCGAGCGAGTCGCGCTCGAGCAGTACCACGTCGTCGGCACCGAGCTCCCGGAGGTGCCAGGCGACGCTCGCTCCCATCGCCCCGCCTCCCACGATCACCACGTCGTGCGTCTCCATCGGCGTGGGCCACTTTACGGTGCCAGGCACTGTTAAGACGCCGTCTCCGTTTCAGGCAAACACCAGCCTCTTTACAGTGCCAGGCACTGTTAAGACGTAGGGTGCGCGGGTGGCGCTGCTCGAGGTGAAGAACGTCACCCGGCGGTTCGGCGGCATCGTCGCCCTCGACGACGTGTCGTTCGACGTGGACGCGGGTCGGATCGTCGGGCTGATCGGGCCGAACGGCGCCGGGAAGACGACGGCGTTCAACGTGATCAGCCGGCTCTACCGACCCGACAGCGGGGAGCTGCACTTCGAGGGCGAGACGCTGCTGTCGACGCCGCCGCACCGCGTCGTCGCGCGCGGCATCGCACGTACCTTCCAGAATCTCGAGCTGTTCAAGACCATGACCGTGCGCGAGAACATCGTCGTCGGAACGCACACCCGCGCCGGCAAGCACTCGGTCGACGAGATCATCGAGTACGTGGGCATCGGCGACGTCGCCGAGCGCCCCGCGGGCACGCTTCCCTACGCGGTCCTGAAGCGGGTCGAGACCGCCCGGGCGCTGGCCTCCGGTCCACGCCTCCTGCTACTCGACGAGCCGGCCGGCGGTCTGTCGCACGAGGAGGTCGAGCAGCTCGCTGCATTCATCGGGCGCATGCGCGAGGACTTCGACCTGACCGTTCTGCTCGTCGAGCACCACATGAACCTGGTCATGGGCGTGTCCGACCAGGTGCACGTGCTCGACTTCGGCCGCAAGATCGCCGCCGGGACGCCGGAGGAGGTCCAGCGCGACCCTGCAGTGATCGAGGCCTACCTGGGCTCGGAAGAAGCGGCCTGACGGCCGAACGAGCGGCGTGGTCTATCTCGTGCTACGGGCTAGGGGCGGATCGCTTCACCTAGGTGAATCGGACGTCCGGCGGCGGCGGCTCACCTACGAATGCGCGAAGCTCGGCCTCGATGGCCACCAACGAGGGCGCTCCGCGGCCGCGTGTCGTCATCCTGGGCGGCGGGTTTGCGGGAATCGGCGCCGCCAGGAAGCTGAAGGATGCAAGCGTCGACGTTGTCCTCGTCGACAAGCACGACTACCATACGTTCCAGCCGCTCCTGTATCAGGTCGCGACCGACTTGCTTCCCGAGTCGACGGTCGGGCACCCTCTCCGCGACCTCTTCCACGGGCAGCCGAACGCTCGCGTTCACAAGGGCACGGCGACCGCAGTCGACCTCGGCCGACGCGAGGTCCAGTTCGCCAAGATGGATTCGCTCCCGTACGACTACCTCGTCCTCGCGCTCGGAGCGCAGGTCAACTTCTTCGGCGTTCAGGGCTCGGGCGAGCACGCCTTCCCCCTCTACACCCTCGCGGACGCCGTCCGCCTCAAGCGGCACATCCTCGAGCGCTGGGAGGCCGCCGACAGGGATCCCTCGCTCATCGACGACGGCGCGCTCAACGTCGTCGTGGTCGGGGGAGGTCCCACCGGCGTCGAGAGTGCGGGGTCCGTTGCCGAGCTCTATCGGGGCCTCTTCTCCAAGGACTACCCGGACATTCCGCAGGAGAAGGCGCGCATCATTCTGGTCGAGGCCGGAGCGGAGATCTTCGCCATGTTCAGGACGAAGCTCCGTACCTATGCGCAGAAGGCGCTCGCGCAGCGGGATGTCGAGGTGATGGTGGGCGAGATCGTCGATTCCATCACGCCGACGCGCGTGACCTTGAAGTCGGGAACCGTGCTCCAGGCCCACACGCTCATCTGGGGCGCCGGACTGCAGGCGAACGCGCTTGCGTCGACGCTGGGGGTCGAGCTCCAGCGGGCGAGCCGCATCCCCGCCGAGCCCGATCTCAGCATCGCCGGGCACCCCGAGGTGTTCGCAGTCGGCGACGTCGCCTGGATCATCGAGAAGGACAACGCGCTACCACAGCTCGGTGGAGTTGCGCTGCAGTCGGGAGAGCGCGCGGGAGAGAACATCGCGCGGCTCGTCGAGGGCAAGGCGACGGAACCCTTCAAGTACTTCGACAAGGGGACGATGGCGACGATCGGACGCGGGGCGGCGGTCATGCAGGGGCCACACGGGCGGACGATGACCGGCCGGACGGCCGCGATGGCGTGGGGCGCCGTCCATCTGGCGCTGCTCTCGACCGGCGAGGACCGAACGAAGGCGATGGTGGAGTGGACGTGGGCCGGCTTCAGTCACGAACGATCGGCTCGAATCAGCGTGAGCGCGGAGGACGAATGACCACACGGAGAGGCGGAAACGACACGACGACCGAGCCGGAGCCGGCCGACGTCCTCGTCGTCTTCGGCATCACCGGCGACCTCGCAAGGGTGATGACGTTCCGCTCGCTCTACCGACTCGAGCAGCGCGGGCTTCTCTTCTGCCGCGTCGTCGGGGTCGCGTTCGACGACTGGACGCTCGAGCAGCTCGTCCAGCGTGCGCGCGACTCGATCGTCGCCACGGGCGAGCCGCTCGACGAGGCCGTGTTCAAGCGCCTCGCCGACAAGCTCTCGTACGTGCACGGCGACTTCTCCGACGCTGCCACGTACGAACGGGTGGCCGCGGAGATCAAGGGTGCGAAGCTCCCGGTCTTCTACCTCGAGGTCCCGCCGTCGCTCTTCGGCATGGTCGTCGGAGGTCTGGCCGATGCGGGACTGACCGTGAACGGGCGCGTCGTCGTCGAGAAGCCGTTCGGCCACGACCTCGAGTCCTCGCGCGAGCTGAACGAGACGCTGCACGCCCTGATCGACGAGTCGCAGCTCTACCGGATCGACCACTTCCTCGGCAAGATGGCCGTCGAGGACATCCTCTACGTGCGCTTCGCGAACGCGATCCTCGAGCCGGTCTGGAACCGCCAGTTCGTGTCGTGCGTGCAGATCACGATGGGCGAGGACTTCGACATCGCCGACCGCGGGAACTTCTACGACCCCGTCGGCGCCATGCGCGACGTCGTCCAGAACCACATTCTGCAGGTGCTGGCGATGGTCGCGCTCGAGCCCCCGACCGGTCACGGCATGGGCGTGATCAACGACCGCAAGCGCGACGTCTTCGTCGCCATGGCCGAGGCCGACCCCGCTCAGTACGTCCGCGGCCAGTACGACGGGTACCGCGACGTGAAAGGGGTCGCCGCGGACTCGCAGACCGAGACGTTCTGCGCGATGCGCCTCGAGATCGACAACTGGCGCTGGTCGGGCGTTCCCTTCTTCATCCGCGTCGGCAAGGCGATGCCGGCGACCGTGACCGAGGTGCGCGTCTACTTCAAGGCCACTCCATGGCTCGGATTCGTCCCGAAGGATGCGCCTCGACCGGAGCCCAATCAGCTCGTGCTTCGGATTGGGCCGAAGCCAGGTGCGAGGCTCCGGCTGCAGGCGAAGCACGCCGAGCAGAACGCGCTGCGCCCCGTCCAGCTCGACATGGACTTCGCGAGCCTGGGCGGCGAGGGCCCGACGCCGTACGAGGTGCTCCTGCACGCCGCGGTGGTCGGTGACTCGAGCCACTTCTCGCGCCAGGACGCCCTCGAGGAGACATGGCGCGTCGTGCAGCCGCTGATCGACGCCCCGCCCGCCGTCGAGAGGTATGAAAAGGGGACGTGGGGCCCCGCGGCTGCCGACAAGCTCGTCACGGACCACGGCGGTTGGCACGAGCCATGGACTCCATGAGGAGTCACTCGAGGACATCATGAGGCCCCTCACTGCTGCCTCCGAACCCGAAGGAGCGCTGACATGACGAACGACTCGAGACCGATCTATCTCCTCGCCTTCGACCACCGTGGCTCGTTCCAGAAGAAGCTGCTCGGGATCCCCGGCGAGCCGACACCGGACGAGGGGGCGCGCATCGGAGAGGCGAAGAGAATCATCTTCGCCGGCTTCCGCAAGGCGCTCGACGACGGCCTGCCGCTCGAGGGCGCGGGGATCCTCGTCGACGAGCAGTTCGGCGCGCCGATCGCGCGCGACGCTCTCGCGCTCGGCGCTCAGCTGGCGATGCCGGTCGAGAAGAGCGGCCAGGACGAGTTCGACTTCGAGTTCGGCGAGCAGTTTGGCGACCACATCCTGGCCTTCGATCCCACCTACTCGAAGGTGCTCGTCCGCTACAACGCCGGAAGTGACGCCGAGTTGAACCGGCGTCAGGCGGAACGGCTGGCCCGGCTCGGCGATTGGCTCCACTCGACGGGCCGAAAGTTCCTGTTCGAGCTCCTCGTCCCCGCGGAGCAGCAGCAGCTGGACGAGGTGGGTGGGGACGCCGACCGTTATGACCGCGAGCTTCGCCCCGAGCTCATGATCGAGGCGATTCGCGAGTGCCAGGCCGCGGGCGTCGAGCCCGATGTCTGGAAGATCGAGGGATTCGACGCCCGCGCGGACTGTGTCCGCCTCGCAGAAGCCGCTCGGGCCGGCGGCCGCGACCACGTCACCTGTGTCGTGCTCGGCCGGGGCGGCGACGAGAGCAAGGTGGTCGCCTGGCTGCAGGCGGGCGCAGGGGTCCCGGGCTTCGTCGGCTTCGCCGTCGGCCGCACGATCTGGTGGGACCCGCTCGAGGCCTGGCTGGGGGGCGGCTCGGAGGAGGATGCGGCTGCGGCCATTGCAGGCACCTACCGACGGCTCGTGGACGCGTACGTCACGGCGGAAGCGGACGCCGCGTGAGCTGGACCCGGTGGATCCGCGACGTCGAGGTCGAGCCCTCGATCTACGCGGGGGACTTCGCCTCGCTCGGCACGCAGCTCGATTCTCTCCTCGACGCCGGCGCCAGGATCTTCCACGTGGACATCGGCGACGGCCACTTCATCCCGGAGATCACAATCGGCCCGATCGTGCTCCGGTCGCTCGCCGAGCGCGTTCACGCGCGCGACGGAGTCTTCGACTGCCATCTCATGGTGGCCCAACCGCAGCGTCACTTCGCGCACGTCAAGGACGCCGGCGGTGACAGTGTCACGTTCCACGTCGAGGCCGAGGGTGAGCCGGTCGAGACGATCGCGCAGGCCCGAGAGCTCGGCCTCGGCGTGGGCATCGCGTTCAACCCGGAGACGGCCGTCGAGGAGGCGGTGAACGCTGCCGAGGGCGCCGACGTCGTCCTCTGCATGAGCATTCATCCTGGCCTCTCCGGTCAGGAGTTCATGCCGGATGCACTCGAACGAGTCCGTTCTCTTCGCGAGCGGTTGCCGGACCAGGTATCGGTTCAGGTCGACGGAGGCGTGCACCTGGAGAACATCCGGGCGGTTCGCGACGCCGGAGCGACGCTGCTCGTTTCGGGGAGCGGCGTTTTCTGGGGCGACGATTCCGGAGCGGCGTACAAGGAGCTCGTGGAGGCCGTCACCGAACGCTCCGTACCGACGACCACATATGGAGGACGCTAATGGCCACGGCAGACACCCGCGTCGCCCTCGACGGCACGTGCATCGACACCATTCGCACGCTCTGCATCGACGCGATCCAGGCAGCAAACTCGGGACATCCGGGAACGCCGATCGGGATCGCGCCGGTGACCTACACCCTCTGGCAGCGATTCCTGCGCTTCGACCCGACCGATCCGATCTGGCCCAACAGGGATCGATACGTGCTCTCGTCGGGCCACGCATCGGCGCTCCTCTGGTCGATGCTTCACCTGACGCAGGTGCAGGCCGTCGACCCCGAGTACGAGATTCTCGGGCGACCCGCCGTTTCTCTCGACGACCTGAAAAAGTTCCGTCAGCTCGACTCGAAGGCACCGGGTCACCCCGAATACCGCTGGACGAGCGGCGTCGAGGCGACCACCGGCCCACTCGGGACCGGCGTGGCGACGTCGGTGGGCATGGCCGTCGCGAGCCAGTGGCTCGGCGCGCGATACAACCGCGACGGGCACACGATGTTCGACTTCGACGTGTACGCCCAGGCCGGCGACGGCTGCATGATGGAGGGAATCTCCTCGGAAGCGGCCTCGTTCGCCGCGCATCAGCGCCTCTCGAACCTCTGCTGGATCTACGACTCGAACCGCGTCACGATCGAGGGTCACACGGAGATCACGTTCACCGAGGACGTGGCGGGTCGCTTCACGGCATACGGTTGGAACGTCACGACCGTCCCCGATGCGAACGACCTGACCGGGATCGAGAAGGCTTTCCACGACTTCAGGGCGGAGCACGAACGCCCGACGCTGATCCTCGTCCACAGCCACATCGGCTACGGCACCGAGGTCGAGGACACGGCGAAGGCGCACGGCGAGCCGCTCGGCCCCGAGGGGGTCAAGGCGGCCAAACGCTTCTACGGTTGGCCCGAGGATGCGCAGTTCCTCGTCCCGGACGGCGTCTACGAGCACTTCTCCGATGGCATCGGCGCGCGGGGGAAAGAAGCGCGCGAGACGTGGGAGGCGCAGTTCGAGGAGTACCGCGCGGCGTATCCGGAGCTGGCCGACGAGATCGAGCGCATGCAGCGACGCGACCTGCCCGAAGGCTGGGACAGCGACATTCCCGTGTTCCCGGCGGACGAGAAAGGGATCGCCAGCCGCGACTCGTCCGGTCAGGTGCTGAACGCGGTCGCCAAGAACGTGCCCTGGCTCCTGGGGGGAGCAGCCGACCTCGCCCCGTCGACGAAGACGCGGCTCACCTTCGACGGCGCCGGCGACTTCGAGCCCGGAGACCGCAGTGGGCGCAACTTCCACTTCGGCGTTCGCGAGCACGCGTCTGCGGCGATCGCCAACGGGATGGCCGTCTCCAAGCTCCGCCCGTTCTGGTCCGGCTTCCTCATCTTCTCCGACTTCGCGCGCGGCGCGATTCGGTTGTCGGCGTTGATGGAGATTCCGGTCGCACACGTCTTCACCCACGACTCGATCGGGGTCGGCGAGGACGGCCCGACGCACCAACCGGTCGAGCAGCTCGTCTCGCTGCGTGCGATTCCCGGGCTGCTGGTGTTCCGGCCGGCCGACGCGAACGAGGTTGCGGAGACGTGGCGCTTTGTCGCGCAGCTCAAGCGCGAGCCTGCGGTGCTGATCCTCTCGCGCCAGGCGCTCCCGACGGTCGATCGAAAGGTCATGGCTCCGGCGTCGGAGCTCTCCAAAGGGGCGTACGTCCTCGTCGACGCCGACGGAGGCGAACCGGACGTGATCCTGATCGCGACGGGCTCGGAGGTGGGACTCGCGCTCTCTGCGCGAGACGAGCTCGCGGCCGAGGGCATCGGCGCTCGCGTCGTCAGCATGCCGTGCTCGGAGCTCTTCGACCGGCAACCTCGTGCATACCGGGACGAGGTGCTTCCGCCGTCGATCAAGCCGCGGGTCGCGGTCGAGCAGGCATCCACGCTCGGCTGGCACCGCTACGTCGGTGACGGCGGCGCGATCGTCGGAATGCACACCTTCGGCGCATCCGCGCCGCTGAAGCTGCTCGTCGAGAAGTTCGGGTTCACCCCCGACGCGGTCGCGCAGGTTGCGCGCGAGCGCGTGTCAGCTGCACGTTCGAACTAGTCAGGAGGAACGACGATGAGAGCGACCGAGAAGCTGCATGGGCTGGGCCAGAGTCTGTGGCTCGACAACATCACGCGCGAGATGCTCGACTCCGGGCAGCTCCAGACCTACATCGACGACTACTCGGTGACAGGACTCACCTCGAATCCGTCGATCTTCGACAAGGCGATCGCCTCCGGGGGCTACGACGATGCGATCCAGAGCCTCGCCTCGACGGGCATCGATCGCGAGAAGATCTTCTTCGAGCTGGCCATCGACGACCTGCAGCGAGCCGCGGACCTGTTCGGCTCCATTCACAAGCGGACCGACGGGGTGGACGGATGGGTGTCGCTCGAGGTCTCTCCGCTGCTCGCCTATGACGCTGAGAGCACCGTCGCGGCCGCCAGGTCGCTGCACGAGGAGGCCGATCGTGACAACCTGTTCATCAAGATCCCCGGCACGACAGAGGGCCTGCCCGCGATCGAAGAGGCCATCTTCGCCGGCGTTCCGGTCAACGTCACGCTCCTGTTCTCGGCCGAGCACTACCGTGCGGCCGCCGATGCGTACATGCGCGGAGTGGAGCGGCGCATCGATGCGGGACTCAACCCAGTTGTCGGATCCGTCGCTTCCGTGTTCATGTCTCGGTGGGATGCCGCCGTGCTCGACGAGGTGCCCGACGAGCTCGGTGACACGCTCGCGCTCGCGGTGGGCCTCAAGTCCTACCAGGCGTATCGCGAGCTCATGGACTCCGAGCGCTGGCAGCAGCTGAAGAACTCGGGTGCGCGGATGCAACGGCTTCTGTGGGCGTCGACGAGCACGAAGGATCCGAAGGCTCCCGACACGCTCTACGTGCAGTGCCTCGGAGCACCGTTCACGATCAACACGATCCCGGAGGGGACGCTGCGGGCGTTCTACGAGCATGGCCACACCGGCGAGCCGATGCCCTCCGACGGCGGAGACGCCGACGCGACGCTAGCCGCCCACGCGGCAGCGGGGATCGACGTGGACGCGCTCGCCGCGAAGCTGCAAACCGATGCGGCGACGAGCTTCGTCGACTCCTGGAACGATCTCATGTCCATCATCGACACGCAGAGCGCGGCGCTCCGCGCGTGAGTCCACGGCCAGAGGAGTCCCGATGAGCACGACACAGACGACGACCCAGACGCCTCTCCGACAGCGCGCTGCCTGGGAAGCCCTGGAGGCGCATTACAGCGAGATCCGCGACCTCCACCTCCGTGACCTGTTTGCGGACGATGCCACCCGCGGCGAGCGCCTCACCGCGGAGGGGGCCGGTCTCTACCTCGACTATTCGAAGAACCGCATCAGGGACGAGACACTCGGTCTTCTCCTCCAGCTCGCGCAGGAGTCGGGGCTTGCCGAGCGGACCGAAGCCATGTTCCGTGGGGATCGGATCAACGCGTCGGAGAATCGCTCCGTGCTCCACGTGGCCCTGCGCATGCCGAAAGGCTCCTCGCTCGTCGTGGACGGCGTCGACGTCGTCGCGAGCGTGCATGAGGTGCTCGACCGGATGGCGACGTTCGCCGACCGGGTGCGCTCGGGAGAATGGAAAGGTCACACGGGGAAGCCGATTCGCTCTGTCGTCAACATCGGGATCGGCGGCTCGGATCTGGGACCGGTGATGGCGTACGAGGCGCTGCGTCACTACACGCGACGCGACCTCACGTTCCGCTTCGTCTCCAACGTCGACTCGACCGACTTCGCGGAGGCGACACACGATCTCGACGCGGACGAGACGCTCTTCATCGTCTCGTCGAAGACGTTCACGACCCTCGAGACGATGACGAACGCGCACACCGCCCGGGAGTGGGCACTCGCGTCACTCGGGGACGAGTCGGCGATCGCGAAGCACTTCGTGGCCGTGTCCACGAACGCCGACGAGGTGACCGCGTTCGGCATCGACACGGCCAACATGTTCGGCTTCTGGGACTGGGTCGGCGGGCGCTACTCGATGGACTCCGCGATCGGGCTGTCGACGATGCTCGCGATCGGCCCCGAGGCGTTCCGCGAGCTCCTCGCCGGCTTCCACGCGATGGATGAGCACTTTCGCACGACTCCGCTCGAGCGCAACCTGCCCGCGCTCATGGGCTTGCTGTCCGTCTGGTACGCAGACTTCTTCGGCGCCCAGACGTCCGGCGTGATGCCCTACAGCCAGTACCTGAAGCGCTTCCCGGCCTACCTCCAGCAGCTGACGATGGAGTCGAACGGCAAGCACGTCACCCTCGACGGCCGGACGGTCGACTACGAGACCGGCGCCGTCTACTGGGGCGAGCCGGGGACGAACGGCCAGCACAGCTTCTACCAGCTGATCCACCAGGGCACGAAGCTGATTCCCGTCGACCTGATCGGCTTCGGCAAGACGCTCAATCCGATTCGCGACCATCACGACATCCTCATGTCGAACGTGTTCGCGCAGGCGGAGGCGCTCGCGTTCGGGAAGACCGAGGCGGAGGTGCGCGCCGAAGGGACGGCGGAGGCAGTCGTGCCGCATCGCGTATTCGAGGGCAACCGACCGACGAACGTGATCCTGGCCGAGAGGCTGACGCCTCATGCGCTCGGGACGCTGGTTGCGCTCTACGAGCACAGCGTGTTCACGCAGGGCACGGTCTGGGGGATCAATTCCTTCGACCAGTGGGGCGTCGAGCTCGGGAAGGTGCTCGCGAAGCGGATCATCCCCGAGCTGGAGTCCGAGACCGAGCCCGAGCTTGCGCACGATTCGTCGACGAACGCTCTGATACGCCGGTATCGGAGCATGCGATGACGTCTCCGCCTGTTCGTCTCCTGCTCGCGGACGTCGACGGGACGCTCGTGAAGATGGACAAGTCGCTGACCGACCAGACCGTCCAAGCCGTCCACAGGCTTCACGACGCAGGCATCGTGTTCGCGCTGACGAGCGGCCGTCCTCCGCGAGGCATGTCCATGCTCGTCGAGCCGCTGAAGCTGCAAACGCCGCTCGCCGCTTTCAACGGCGGGCTGATCGTGGATCCGGACATGTCCGTCGTCGAGCAGAGGACCGTTCCCGACGATCTCGTTTCTCCCATGGTCGAGCTGCTCGAGTCGTTCGAGCTCGACGTCTGGCTGTATCGAGGAGCAGACTGGTTCGTGCGCGACCCGGACGGCCCGCACGTCGAGCACGAGGCGCAGACCGTCCAGTTTGCGCCGTCCGTCGTCGAGGAATACGACGGACTGCTGACCGGCATCGCCAAGATCGTCGGGGTGAGCGACGACCACAGCGTGGTGGCGGCGGCGGCTCAGGCCGCGCACGACGAGTTCGGCGACCACGTCACGGCCGCGCGATCCCAGGACTACTACCTCGACGTGACCCACCCGGAGGCGAACAAGGGAGGCGTCGTCAAGTTCCTCGCGGAGAAGTACGGGATCGCGACCGAGGAGATCGCAACGATCGGGGACATGCCGAACGACGTGCTCATGTTCGCCCACTCGGGGCTCTCGATCGCGATGGGGCAGAGCGGTCGTGAGGTGCATCGAGCCGCCCGCCGCATCACCGCATCGAACGACGAGGACGGCTTCGCGAATGCCGTCGACCGCTTCATCCTGCGGTCTTCCTGAGATCCGAACGAGAGGAGCACGATGCCTACGGACACACCAATGCAGCTCGGAATGGTCGGGCTCGGCCGAATGGGCGCCGGTCTCGTGCGGCGACTCATGCACGACGGACATCGCTGCGTCGGCTATGACGTCTTTCCCGATGCCGTCAAGGCGTTGGAGGCCGACGGCGCGGTCGGCGCGACGTCACTCGAAGAGTTCGTCTCCAAGCTCGACAAGCCACGGGCGGCATGGGTGATGGTGCCGGCCGGCGAGATCACCGACAAGACCATCACGGCGCTCGGTGACGTTCTCGATCCGGGGGACACGATCATCGACGGCGGGAACAGCTACTACCACGACGACCTCCGCCATGCCGCGGCGCTCAGGGAGAAAGGCATCCACCACGTCGACGTGGGAACGAGCGGTGGCGTCTGGGGCTTCGAGCGGGGTTTCTGCCTGATGATCGGCGGCGAGACGGAGGTCGTCGACCGGCTGAGTCCGATCTTCGCCTCGATCGCACCCGGCGTCGATGCCGCTCCACGCACGCCGGGCCGGACGGGCGAGCCGGCGCAGGCCGAGCACGGCTACTACCACTGTGGCCCGAACGGCGCCGGACACTTCGTGAAGATGGTCCACAACGGCATCGAGTACGGGCTGATGGCGGCGTTCGCGGAGGGCCTCAACATCATCAAGAACGCCGACGTCGGCAAGCGTCAGCGCGAGATGGACGCAGAGACCGCGCCGCTGGAGCATCCGGAGCTGTACCAGTACGAGATCGACACGACAGAGGTCGCCGAGGTCTGGCGCCGAGGCAGCGTCGTCGGCGCGTGGCTGCTCGATCTCACCGCGGAGGCGTTGCACGCATCGCCCGGTCTGGAGGAATTCGCGGGTCGCGTCTCCGACTCCGGAGAGGGCCGCTGGACGTCCATCGCTGCAATCGACGTGGGCGTTCCCGCACCCGTCCTGACGACCGCGCTCTACTCCCGCTTCGGGTCGCGCGGGCTCGACGAGTTCGCCGACAAGCTCCTTTCCGCAATGCGCAAGGAGTTCGGCGGCCACGACGAGAAGGCTTCGTGAGCGGACCGCAGATAGAGATTCTCCCCGATGCCGCCGCCGTCGCCGAGCGTGGTGCGGCGTATGTCGTCGAACAGGCGCACGCCGCGATCGCTGACCGCGGACGGTTCACGTTCGCGGTCAGCGGCGGGCGCACGCCGTGGGCGATGTTCGCGCACCTCGTGGGCAAGGTGTCGTGGGAGAAGACGACGATCTACCAGGTGGACGAGCGCGTCGCGCCCGACGGCCACCCGGATCGCAACCTCACGCACCTGCGCGCGAGCCTCCCACCCGGAGGAGCGGCCGACGTGAGAGCGATGCCCGTCGAGGCACACGACCTCGAGTCCGCGGCCGCCGACTACGCGAGGTCACTGCCCGAGGCCTTCGATCTGGTTCACCTCGGCCTCGGGCCGGACGGGCACACCGCCTCACTTGTCCCCGACGACCCGGTCCTGGATGTCACGGATCGCGGCGTCGCAGTGACGGGGCCGTACCAGGGCCACCCACGGATGACTCTGACCTATCCCACGCTCAACGCCGCCAGGCACGTGCTCTGGCTCGTGACGGGCGAGGACAAGGTGGACGCTCTGCAGCGCCTCCGGGCGGGCGACACCTCGATTCCGGGCGGGCGCATCACCGCCGCGAACGCGCTGATAGTCGCCGACTCGGCGGCTGCAGGGCCAACCACCTAGCGCAGGCTGCGGATCTCGACCTGCTCACCGCGGGCGCTCACGACGTCGGAGACCATCGACGCCGGGAAGAGGCCGTGCTCGACGACGCCCACGGTCGCCGAAAGGCGGTGCGCCAACTCTGCGGGATCGCCGATGTCGCCCGTGTAGTCGGCGATCACACCGCCGTCGGGACTGCGTGGGACGTCGCGGATCTCGACCGAGCCGAGCCGCTGGAGCGTCGCCGCCAGGCCGTACTCGAGCAGCTCGAGCGGGACGGGGGCCGAGAGGCCTTCGACGAGCTTATTCGACGAGACGATCACGACGAACCGATCAGCCGCTGCAGCGACCGCTTTCTCTCGTGTGTGCGCCGCGCCGCCGCCCTTCACGAGCCAGCCCTTGGGATCGACCTGGTCAGCGCCGTCGATGGCCATGTCGAGCCGAGCGACCGCGTCTACCCCGGCAAAGGACTCGACGGTCATGCCGAGGGCCCTCGCCGCCTCCGCTGTTCGCGGAGACGTGGACACGCAGCGCAGGTTGAGCCCCCGCGACGCAAGTGCCGGAAGCAGGAAAGCGACGGTGGAGCCTGTGCCGAGACCAAGGAGCATCCCGTCCTCCACGAGCCGCGCGACCGCCTCGGCTGCAAGCTGCTTCTCACGATCCACACTCACACGGTCGAGAGCCTAACGCCTCGGGTCGTTCCAGAGGTGGCTCTGCCGGGCTCCGTCAGGTCGCGCTGGATCTTCTTCCACACTCGAGAAGCTGTCTGCTCCGGTCGATGCTGTACATGATCTGGAGGGAGCCCTCCTTGGTCGGCTCGACGTCGCGACGAAACCCGCTCCGATAGAGTCGCCCTCCGTGGCCTCGGGCGAACAGGCGGGTCCCGGCAGGTCGATCACCGCCGGTGTCGACCTGGGTGGGACCAAGATCCAGACCGTCGTCCTGCGCGACGAAGAGGTCGCCGGCAGCGCGCGCGTACTGACTCCCCAGACGGGGAATCCGGGGGACGTCGTCGACGCCATCGTCGGGACGATCCTGACGTCGCTCGAAGCCGCGGGCGCGACCGACAGGGAGCTCCGCGGCATCGGCATCGGCGCGCCGGGCGAGATCGACCCGAAGTCGGGAGCGGTGCTGCTCGCCGCCAACGTCCCTGGATTCTCGGCACGCGTCGAGCTCGGGCGCCTCGTCTCGACGGCGCTCGGCAAGATCAGGGTCACCGTCGGGAACGACGTCAGCGTCGGCGTGCTCGGCGAGTACCGTCGTGGCGCGGGACGTCCGTACGACAACCTGCTCGGGGTCTGGGTCGGCACCGGCGTCGGCGGCGGCCTCATCGTGGACGACAAGCTCCATGACGGACGCGGGGCGGGCGGCGAGATCGGCCACATGGTGGTACGGCCTGGGGGCCGGCGCTGCAGCTGCGGGCGGCGCGGCTGTCTCGAGGCGTACGCAGGGCGTTTGAGCATGGAGCGGCGCGCGCGAACGCTCGTCAAGGGTGGCCACAAGACGAACCTCTTCAAGATCATGAAGAAGCGCGGGCGTAAGCGCCTCAGCTCCGGCGTCTATGCGAGAGCCTTGAAGCGAGGCGACAAGCTGACGAAGCAGCTCCTGGACGACGCGGCCTGGGCTCTCGGACTCGCCTTCGCGTCGGCTCAGAACCTCCTCGACCTGGAGGCGATCATCGTCGGTGGTGGGCTCGGAGATCGGCTCGGACAGCCCTTCGTCGACCAGATCGTCGCCCAGATGACACCGCACCTCTTCGTGCCGGATAACCCGCCGGCCGTTCTGCGCACCGAGCTCGGCGATCTCTCGGGTGCCGTCGGCGCCGCCGTGCTCGCCGGCGGATAGCTCAGCGCGACGAGAGGCGTCCCGACCGTCGCCGGAAAGCGCGCCGCACGGCCGTGCTCAAGACTTCTTCTTGGACAGCCCTCTGAGCGCACGGCCGAGCAGGTCGGGCGGCACGTGGCCGGCCGCGTACCCGGACGTCCCCTCGTCGATCAGCTCGCGCGCGCCTGCGACGAGCGCGCCGTATGCAGCGCCGGCGAGCAGGCTGCCCGTCGAGATCCGCCGCACGCCGGCCGCCTCGAGCTCGCCGATCGGCGGCGCGGACGTCAGCGCGAGGACGTTCACCGGCGCCCCCGCCTCGTCGACCACCCGGCGGATGTCGTCGAGCCGGGTCAGGCCGGGGGCGTAGAGGCAGTCTGCGCCCGCGTCGCGATACGCGACCAGGCGCTCGATCGTCCCGTCGAGGTCGTCCACCCCGCGGATGTGGTGCTCGCAGCGGCCGGTCAACACCATGCCGGCCTCGTGCGCAGCCCCGGCCGCCTCCGCCACGCGTGCGGCCGCGTCCTCGACCGCGTCGATCCCATCGGTCGCGGGGTCGAAGTCCTCGATCGAGCAGCCGGACGCGCCCGCCTCCGCGAGCAGGCGGACCGTCTCGGCCACTCCGCCCGGCTCGTCGGGATAGAGGCGCTCGCTGTCGACGTTCAGCGGGACGCTCACGGCGGCGGCGACCGCCTCGACGTGCGCGACGAGCTCGTCGCGAGTGACCTGCTGGTCCGCCTTGCCGAGCGACCACGCGAACCCCGCGCTCGTCGTCGCGAGGGCCGGGAAACCGAGCGTCTCCAGCAGCCGCGCCGAGCCGACCTCCCACGGGTTCGGCATCACGAAGAGCCGGTCTCCGGCGTGGAGCTCGCGGAAGCGAGCGCGCGAGTCGGCGACGGACACGATGCCATCTTCAACGACTGCAACCGGGCTAGGCTTCCCGACCGATGCGGCCGTTCGCGATCGGCCTCGTGCTGGCGGCGCTCGCCGCTTCGGCCGGCTCGTCGGCGGCCGCGCCGCCTCCCCTGCTGATCGCGGGCGACGGGCTCTCGCCCGCGGTCAGGGCCGGCGCTGCCCGCTACTTCGCGTGGATCGACTCGCGCGGCGGCGTCAACGGACGCCGGATCGCGTTCCGCGCGACCACCCCCGGTGAGCAGCCGCTGGCCGTCCTTGCCGCGGCGGGTGCGCCGGATCCGGTGCCGCAGCTTGTTCTCAGCGGCTCGGCAGCGGCGCGCGGCCGCGCCTGGGCCGTCGGCTACGTGCCCGGCTACCGGCTGGAAGCCTCGGTGCTCGCGCGCCAGATCGCGAAGACGCGGCCCGGAGCCACGACCGCCGTCCTGTACTCGGACGACGCGGACGGGCGCGAGCTGCTCGGCTGGTTCCGGCGGTTCGCCCGCGTGGCCGTCGCCTCCACCGATCCCACGGTCGTACGCGCCTCCGGCGCGGACACGCTCGTCGTGCTCTCCTCGCGGCCTCTGGCACTGGCCCCGCGCGACTGGTTCGTCTACGCCAACGCCGCCGCGACCGAGCCCATCGCCGGCGCGGTCTCGACCGTCTACGTCCGCACGCCCGGTGATCCGGCGTGGGCATCCGATCCGACCCCGCCGCGGTTGCGGCCGGCGAACGACGGGCAGGCGCTCGGCCTCGCGGCCGCCTACTCGCTCGTCGACGCCCTGCGCAGAGCGGGAAATGCGCCCGCGCGGTCGGCCGTCCTGACCGCGCTGCGCCGGTCGGTCGAGGCGGACAACCCGTTCCTGGTTCCCGGGATCGTCGTCCGTGGCGGCATCCACCAGGTGGCGCTCCGGCGCTGGACGGCCGGGAGCTGGCGTGTGATCACGCCCCCACTCGCCGGCTAGGACGCTCCGAAGCGGTGGCAGCGACGGCCGTCGCGCGGCGCCGCCCTGGTTCCGGCCGCGGTTCAGGCCGCGTCGGCGAGGTCGTCGCCGCTCGCCGCAACCACGCCTTCGAGGTTGTCCGCGAGCTTCGCGAAGGCGCTCTGCTCGAGCTGGCGAACGCGCTCGCGCGTCAGCCCCAGCTCGCGGCCGATCGCCTCCAGCGTGAGGCTCTCACCGTCGAAGCCGAACCGCAGCTCGACCACGCGGCGCTCCCGCTCCGGCAGGGCGGCCACGGCTCGACGGATGCCGGCGTCCCGCAGGATGCGTCCCGCCTCCTCCACCGCGTCGACGACGTCGGGGTCGGCGAACAGGTCGCCGAGCTCGCCGTCGCCGGTGTCGCCGACGGGCCGGTTGAGCGAGACGGTCGCCTCGACCGCCTCCAGCGCGTCCCGGGCGTGGTGCAACTCAAGTTCCGCGGCGCGGGCGAGTTCCTCCACGGTCGGCTCACGGCCTTCCGCGACCTCGAAGCGCTGGCGCGCGCGGGCGAGCTTGCGCCGGCGCTCGTCGACGTGCACGGGAAGGCGGATCGTCTTCGCCTGGTTCGCGACCGCACGCTGGCAGGCCTGACGGATCCACCAGGTGGCGTACGTCGAGAACTTGAACCCCTTGCGCCAGTCGAACTTCTCGACGGCGCGGTTCAGCCCGATAACGCCCTCCTGGACGAGATCGCCGAGCGGAACGCCCTGGCCCATGAACCGCCGCGCGACGTGGACGACGAGGCGCAGGTTCGAGTTGATCATGCGCTCCTTCGCCACATGGTCCCCGCGCTCGATCCTCTTCGCCAGCTCGACCTCCTCCGCGGCCGTGAGCAGCGGGTAGCGGCCCAGCTGGTTCATGAACAGGGTGAGCGAGTCGCCGCTGGCGGCCTCGTCGTAGGACGTGTCGAGGCGCTCCTGCTCGGGCTCTTCCTCGACGATCGGCGTGAATTCTGTGTTCAGGGTCAATCAACTCCTTCTCTGGCTTTATCTCTTCAAACGAATATGAGCGGCGGCGCATTCCGCCGGCCTGCCCCGTTTCAGGCCCGGATGGTGAGGCTCTCGAGATCGCGCGGATAGTCGGTGAGGATCTCGAGGCCGTCGTCGGTGACGACCACCGTGTCCGAGTGGCGGAAACCGCCGAGCCCTTCCTGGTAGACGCCCGGCTCGATCGTGAAGACCATCCCCGGCTCGAGCGGTGTGTGGTCGCCGACGTCGAGGAACGGCGCCTCGTGGTTGCGCAGGCCGATGGCGTGGCCGGTGTGCTGCCGCCAGAGCGGGAGGATGTCGTGCTTCGCGAAGTAGTCGAGGACGGCCTGGTCGACGTCGGCGCAGGTCGCGCCCGGGCGGATCGCGTCGAAGGCGGCCTGCTGGGCGGCGACCACGTGGTCGAAGAGCCGGCGCTGCTCGTCCGTGGGCGTGCCGATCACCATGCCACGCTCGAGCTCGGCGTTGTAGCCCCAGACGGGTGCGGCCGTCTCGGTGACGAGCATGTCGCCGGGTCGGAACGTGAGGTTGTGCGCGACCGCGTGCGCCCAGGCGCTGCGGCGGCCGATCTGGCCGCGGTACCCGGCGGTAGCGCCGTCCTGCGAGCCGAGCTGACCGGCGTAGTCGGGGCCGAGCGCTCTCAGCATCGCCAGCGTCGCCTCGTGGCCGGCGCGCAGGCTCGCCTCGGCCTCGGTCGCCCCGGGCACCGAGTACTGCTGGAGCAGCCGGTGCGCGTGCTCGCACCAGCGGGCGCTCTGCCGGATCAGCTCGACCTCGGCCGGGCTCTTGCGCGCCATCGAGCGCTCGATCACGTCGGAGAGCGGCGCGACCGTCGAGCCGGTCACCTCGGAGAGCGCAGGGCCCTGGTAGCCGAGAATGCCGGGGTAGCCGTCGGAATCGGCGCCGATCCGGTCGCGGAGGCCCAGGTCGGCCAGCACGCGCGCCCAGATCCTCATCGGGTGCTCGGTGCCCGGGTACTCGGGGTACGACTCGATCCGCTCGAAGCTCGACTCCTCGCGCGTGCGCTCGACCTCGAACTCGGGGACGAGGACCGCCGTGTCGCCGGCCGCGTTCTGCGCGAAGGCGATCGGGCGCTCGTTCGAGAGGAAGCTGAAGCCGGTCGTGTACTGGATGTAGGCCTGGTCGAAGAGGACGACGCCGCTCAGCCCCTCCGCGCGCGCATGCTCGAGCAGGCGCTCGCGCCGCGCCGCGAGCTCGGCGGCCGGAATGCCCGTCGCTTGCACGTGCGGGACGATATCGCCCTTGCCGTTCCGCCCCGAGCTTGAACTCGAACGCGGCTTCTGCGATCAGCGGCCCGGCCCGGCCGAGATCCTCCTCGGTGCCTGAGATCCGCTGTTCACGCCGAGGCCGCTCGGCCCGCTTCTCGACGTCGCGCGGGCGATCGGGGGCGAGCTCGGCGCGTTCGTCGAGCGCGGCGCCAGGCCGTACGAGGTGGTCGCGCCGCTGGCCGAGGAGCTGAACGCTCGTGCCCCGACCGTGTTCGTGCTCGAGGACCTCCACTGGGCGGACGAGGCCACGCTCGACGTCTTCCGCCTGCTCGTCCGCCGGATCGAGCGGATCCCCGCCCTTGTGATCGGAAGCTACCGGGACGACGGGCTCGAGCTCGCACATCCGCTGCGGATCGTCCTCGGCGAGCTGGCCACGAGCCGTTCGATCAGCCGCCTCAGGCTGACAGGGCTCACCCCGCCGGCGGTCGCAGAGCTCGCCCAGCCGTACGGCGCCGACCCGGACGAGCTCTACGACAAGTCCGGCGGCAACCCGTTCTTCGTCGTCGAGGCTCTCGCCGCCGGAGTCGAAGCGATTCCCGAGACCGTGCGGGACGCCGTGCTCGCCCGTGCCGCCCGTCTCACACCGGCCGGACGGGCGGCGCTCGAGACGGTTTCGATCGTCCCGCCGCAGGCTGAGCTCTGGCTCCTCGGCGCACTCGCTGGTGATCCGGTGAGAGGGCTCGGCCAGTGCCTCGTGTCCGGGATGCTCCGCTGGGAAGGAGCCGGAGTGGTCTTCCGCCACGAGCTCGCCCGCCTCGCGGTCGAGGACTCGGTTCCGCCTCAGCGGCGGCTCGAGCTGCACGGACGACATCGCAGAGGCCATCCAGACCGCCGAGGAGGCGCTCGAGCTCCGGCGCGCCCTGGGCCAGAGGCTCGAGGAGGGGGCCCTGCTGTGCTGGCTGTCGGAGATCCTCTGGTGTCCCGGCCGAACGGACGATTCCAACCGCGCGGCTCGCGAGGCGGTCGCGCTGCTCGAGACGCTGCCGCCGAGCCGGGAGCTCGTGTACGGCTACTCGAGGCTCGACTGGCGTCTGGCCGACCGCAGCCTCGCGCGCTCGCCGAGCAGCTCGCTGACACGGAGTTGACGATCCGGGCGCGGGCGGTCGTCGGGACGCGGGAGTTCGGAAACCGCGGCAGCCGGTCGCTCGAGGAGTGCTTCGAGCTCGCTCGGAATGCGGGGCTGATCGACCTGGCCGGGCTCGTGCTCTCGTTCCTGGTGTCATCCGCGCTCGCCGCGCGTCGGTACGAGCTCGCGAGCCGGTACATCGACCTCGGACTTCCCTTCTGCAGCGATCGCGGCATCGAGCTGTACCGCTCCTACCTGCTCGCCTACCGCGCGCGGCTCGAGCTCGACCAGGGTCGCTGGGAAGCAGCGGCCGAAGCGGCCACGGCGGTCCTCCGGACCCAACGGGCGTCGATCATGCCTCGCATCCTCGGATTGGTCGTGCTCGGCCTCGTCCGTGCGCGGCGGGGAGATCCGGGCCACCAGGATCTGCTGGACGAAGCCTGGTCGCTGGCCGCGCCGACTCGAGAGCTGTTTCGCATGGGCCCGGCGGTGAGCGCCCGGGCAGAGGCGAGGTGGCTCGCAGGCGACCACGCCGCCGTCGCCTCGGCGACCGAGGATCTCCTTCGAAAGGCGGTCAAGCACGGTGACCGGAACGTGATCGGCGAGCTGGCGGTCTGGCGGCGTCGGGCGGGATTCGACGACGACGTCGCATCCGCTGCCACCGAGCCGTACGCCGCTCAGCTCGCCGGGGAGTGGGCAAGCGCCGCCGCCTTCTGGGACGAGGCGGGGTGCCCGTACGACGCCGCGCTGGCGCGCGCCGATTCGGGCGACGAGAAGCAGCTCCGGCATGCGCTCGACGAGCTGCAACGGCTCGGGGCGCGGCCCGCGGCGGCGATCGTCGCGAGCCGGTTGCGCAAGCGCGGCGCGCGGGGCCTGCCACGGGGCCCCGCGACGCGCGACGCGCGAGAACCCGGCGGGCCTGACTCCGCGGCAGCTCGAGGTGCTCGCCCTGGTGGTCGAGGGCCTGCGGGACTCGGAGATCGCGGCGCGGCTGGTCGTGTCCGAGCGGACGGTCGGTCATCACGTCGGCGCCATCCTGCGGAAGCTCGAGGTCGGCAATCGCGGCCAGGCAGCGGCCGCAGCCGTCCGCCTCGGGCTCGTCTCGCAAGATAGGTAGCTCGCAGGCGCAAGCTGGGTAGGCGCACCGATGCCGGCGCGCCTGGGCGTCCCTACCGTCGATCCGGACGGAAAAACGACCCAGGAGGTGCACTCATCGTGCGCAAGCTGATTCCTCTGGCCGTCGTCGTGCTCGCGGTCGGCGTGACGGCGACACTCGCCTCGGGCGGGACCGCCCGGCACGGCCACAGCCGCGCGTCGGCGGTCCCGCTCGCCCAGTCGCTCGCCGCGATGCGGCTGGCGACCGCCAAGTACGCGACCAACCTGAACCGGGCGAAGGCGGACGGCTACAAGATCATCACGCCGATGATCCCGGACATGGGCATCCACTACATGAACGCGAAGATCGCAGGGTTCGACGTGACCAGGCCGCCGATCCTCGTCTACCAGAAGCGGGGCAATCAGTACCTGCTCGGCGCGCTCGAGTGGGTGTTCACCTCGAAGCCGGCGAAGCCGCCGCTGCCCGGGGCGAAGTATGGGGCCTTCGGCGCCGCGTGCCACTACGTCGACGGCACGTTCGTCCCCGCGATGTCGCAGGACGACTGCGCGAAGACGAGCCCGCAGAGCGGCGCGAAGTTCAGCTTCTGGCACCCGAACCTGGTGACGTTCCACGTCTGGCTCTGGTACCAGAACCCGGCCGGGATCTACTCCGGCACCAACCCGCTGGTCACGCCCTTCAACGGCTGAGGCGGGGGAGGCCGGTGCCCAGATACCTGGTCGAGCGCACCTTCGCCGACGGCTTCGGCGTGCGGGCCGACGCCGCCGGCGCGGAGGAATGCGAGGCCGTCGTCGGGCGCAACGCAGACGAGGGCGTGACCTGGCTCCACTCGTACGTCAGCGACGACGGGAACCGCACGTTCTGCGTCTACGACGGGCCGACCCCGGAGGCGATCAGGAAGGCGGCGGCGGTCAATGAGCTGCCCGTCGACCGGATCACCCGGGTCAGCGTGCTCGACCCGTACTTCCGGATCTGAGGGAAAGCGCGTGGGCGGCCGGCGAACGCCGGACGCCCGCGCGCGGTCCGAGACGCCACAGGCGTCCTGATTGCGCATACTTCGTTCGGAGCGCACAGATGAGCCGCCTCGCAGTGTCCGGGAATCGCCGCAGGCGTAGAGGTGACCCACGATGACTGGGTCCGGGCGCGGGCGGATGCCGAGGGGCCGAGCATGGCTCGGCGAGGACGGCCGGGGCGGAGAGCGGCTCGCGCGGCTGTTCCGGATCGGACGCGCGGAGCCGGCGGTCGAGCTCGACCTGAAGCTGGCGGAGCTGGCGGCGAAGGTCGCGGCCCTGGAGACGGAGCTGCGAGCGTTGCACGGCCTCGACCCGACGTGCGCCCGGCGGGCGAACGGCTCGGAGCTGCCGACGGTCGAGCTTCGCCGGTCACCCGAGCCGGGCGAGCGCGACTACGAGCTCCATCGCTGCCACGGCTTCGACGTCTACTCGGGCGAGGAGCGGCTCGGCGTGGTCGAGGGAGTCGTCTACGGAGCTCGCCTGGATCGACCCGACGTGATCGAGGTCAGAAGCGGACGGTTCGGCCGGCCGCTGCTCGTTCCGGTCGAGGACGTCGAGGCGATCGAGCCGGAAGAGGGCGCGGTGGTCGTCCGGGCGGGCCGCTCCTCGGCGAGTCGCCGGCGACTGTCTGCCGCGGTTGCACGGCTGCGCTCGCCGCTGGCCCACGGCTAGTCATCCCGGCCTGGACGGTTGCCGCTACGGGCGGCTACTGCGGCTGAGGGACGATCCGGATGTAGGGCCTCGGCTCTTGCCATTCGCCGAAGAGCTCCTTGGCCTCGTCATTCGAGACGGAGCCGGCGATGATCACGTCGTCGCCCTGCTGCCAGTTCACCGGCGTGGAGACCTTGTGCGTCGCGGTCAGCTGGAGCGAGTCGATCACGCGGAGCACCTCGTCGAAGTTGCGGCCGGTGGTCATCGGGTAGACGAGGATCAGCTTGATCTTCTTGTCCGGGCCGATCACGAAGACGTTGCGCACCGTCTGGTTGTCGGCGGGCGTGCGGTCGGCGGCCTCGCCGGAGACGTCGGCCGGCAGCATCTCGTACAGCTTCGCGACCTCGAAGTCGGCGTCGCCGATGATCGGGTAGTTGGGTGCCGCGCCCTGCGTCTCCTCGATGTCCCTGGCCCACTCCTCGTGCTTGCCGGTCGGGTCGACCGACAGGCCGATGATCTTCGTGTTGCGCTTGTCGAACTCCGGCTTGACCTTCGCCATGTAGCCCAGCTCGGTCGTGCAGACCGGGGTGAAGTCCTTGGGGTGCGAGAACAGGACCGCCCACGAGCCGCCGATCCAGTCGTGGAAGTGGATCTCGCCTTCTGTGCTCTGCGCCGTGAAGTCGGGCGCCGCGTCGCCGATCCTCAGTGCCATCTTGCCTCCTCGGTAGCCGTTCGTCCCGAAACTATACAAAGTGAAGCGACCGTCTCGAGCGGGTTCGCCGGTCGAGCATATGCATTGGAGTGCTAGCCGTGAAGCTGGTCGAACGCGCGCTCGAACGTCGCGGGCGGGTGCGCGCCGAGCACGAGCAGCCGGCGATCGAGCAGGAACGCGGGGATGCCGTCGATCCCGATCGCGTGCGCCTCCACGGTCGACCGCCGCACGACGTCCGCATACCGGTCGGAGGCGAGCACGTCGTCCGTGCCCTCGACGCCGACCTCGGCCGCGACCGCGCGCAGCACGGCGTGGTCGCCGATGTCGTGCGCCTCGGCCCAGTACGCGTCCATCGTCCGCTCGAAGAACGGCGCGTACAGCCCCTGCGTCCGTGCGTGCTCGGCGAGCCGCTGCGCGTCGAGCGAACGGGGCGAGACCGGCGGCGGGTTGTAGATCAGGCCGTGCGAGGCGAAGAGCTCGGCCCCGCGGGCCGCCCGCTCGGGGTTGCGCGGCACGCCCTCGGGCGGGTACTCGGGGTGCAGGTCGAACGGCAGCCAGTCGACCGTCGCCTCGAAGCGCTCCCCCATCCAGTCGGCCAGCCCCTGGCCGATCCGGCAGAACGGTCAGAGGTAGTCCGACCAGACGGCGATCTCATGCTCGGCCATCGATTCACGCTAGCTCATAGAGTGTGGGTGGATGCTCGAGGCAGCGGGCCTTTCGCCGACCGAGATCGCCGACTGGCAGGACTCGCGCCCGGCCGGCGGCGCCGAGTTCGCCGCCGCCGCGCGGGAGTCGTCCGAGTACTTGAGCCGGGGCGAACGGCTGTTCGCTCGCCTGCCCGCGCGGCCCGATCGGACGGACGCCGAGGCCGAGGCGGCAGTGCGGTTGAAGGAGGCGCTCGACACCGAGCGCATCCGTTTCCTGCGCGACCACGCCGAGGACGTCTACGTTGCGCTGACCGACGACCTGCGCATGGCAATTCGAGACGAGGACCTCGTCTACGCCGCCGCCGAGCGCTTTCCCGCGCTCGTCCCGACGCGGGAGCAGGTCGCCGCCGAGCGCGAGCGGGCCCTGCCCGAGAAGGAGGGCCTCGAGATCGCCCAGGGTCTCTTCTTCGCGTACGTCCTCGCCTCGGAGCGGTGCGGCTCGCACCTCTGCTGGGCCATGCTGCGGCCGACGGCCGGGGCGCTCGAGCGGCTCGACGACTTCCGCGCGACGGGGGTCGCGGATCTCGGCGGCACGTACCTCGAGCGGCGCAAGGGCGTCGCCTTCCTCGAGATCCGCAACGACCGCCACCTGAACGCCGAGGACTCGCTGACGCTGCCCGCCACCGAGGTCGCCGTCGACCTGGCGCTGCTCGACCCCGATGTCGGGCTCGGCGTGATCCGGGGGGCGGTCGTCTCGCATCCGCGCTACGCCGGGCGGCGGGTCTTCGGCGCGGGCGTCAACCTGACCCACCTCTACCACGGACGGGTCGACTTCATGTTCTTCGTCACCCGGGACCTCGGGTACGTGAACAAGCTGTTCCGCGGGCTGGGCGCGGAGGAGCACCGCCCGGACGGGCCGGAGGAGACGACCGAGAAGCTGTGGGTCGCCGCCGTCGAGACCTTCGCCATCGGCGGTGCGTGCCAGATCCTGCACACGGTCGACCACGTGATCGCCACCCGCGGCTCCCGGCTGTTTCTGCCCGCCCGCAGGGAGGGCATCCTCCCCGGCGCCTCCAACCTGCGGCTGCCGCGCTCGGTCGGCGACCGGGTCGCGCGGCGGGCGATCCTCTCGGGGCTCGAGTTCGAGGCGGGGACGCCGCACGGCGACCTGTTGATCGACGAGGTGGTGGAGCCCGGCGAGATGGACGCCGCGATCGCCGCGCGCGTGGCAGCGCTGACCGACTCGGGGCTCGTGAACGCGGCCGGCAACCGGCGGGCCCTGCGCGTCGGCGCGGAGCCGCTCGACCTGTTCCGCCGGTACATGTCGATCTTCTGTCGCGAGCAGGCGTATTGCCACTTCAGCCCGGCTCTCGTCCGCAACCTGGAGCAGCACTGGAACGCCCATCGGCGCGACGCGTGAGCGCGTGATCCGGGACCCGGTCGAGCAGCTGCCTCGCGAGGAGTTGCGGGCGCTGCAGCTCGAGCGGCTGCGCGCAGCGTTCGGGGTGGACGTCACCTCGCCGGAGCAGGTCGCGTCGCTGCCGTTTGCGACGAAGTCGGGGCTGCGGGAGGCGTATCCGTTCGGCCTGCTGCGCGTGCCGGTCGGCTCGCTGGCCCGCCTGCACGCATCGAGCGGCACGCACGGAAAGCCGACCGTGGTCGGCTACACGGCCGCGGACCTCGACGCCTGGACGGAGCTGATGGCCCGCTGCCTGACCATGGCCGGCGTCCGCCCCGGGATGCTGATCCACAACGCGAACAGCTACGGCCTCTTCACCGGCGGCCACGGCTTCCACCAGGGCGCGGAGCGGATCGGCTGCCCGGTGCTGCCGGTCTCGGGCGGTTTCACTGCGCGGCAGGCGTTGTTGCTGCACGACCTCGGCGGACAGGTGCTCTGCGCGACGCCTTCGTACGCGCTCGTGATCGCGCAGGCGGTGCGGGACGCCGGGATCGACCCGGCCGAGCTGAAGCTCGAGCTCGGCCTGCTCGGCGGCGAAGCGTGGACGGAGGGTCTGCGCGAACAGATCGAACGCGCGCTGCCGGGGCTGTCCGCCGTCAACTTCTACGGCCTCTCGGAGATGTGCGGCCCGGGCGTCGCGAGCGAGTGCCTCGAGGCCCGGGACGGCCTGCACGTTCAGGAGGACCACTTCCTGGTCGAGGTGGTCGACCCCGACTCCGGCGCGCCGCTCGGCGAGGACGACGAGGGGGAGCTCGTGTTCACGACGCTCGTGAAGGAGGCGATGCCGATGCTGCGCTACCGGACCGGCGATATCGGCTCCCTCACCTCCGAGCCGTGCATCTGCGGGCGCACGACGGCCCGGATCCGCGGCCTGCGGGGCCGGCGAGACGACATGCTCACCGTCCGCGGCGTGAACCTCTATCCCTCGAACGTCGAGCACCTGCTGCTCGCGGTGCCCGAGGTCGCGCCGCACTACCAGCTGGTCCTCGACCGGCTGGGCGCGATGGACGAGGTGGCCGTGCACTGCGAGCCTCTCACGCCGGATGTCGATACCGAGGTGCTGCGGACGACGGTCGAGACCGTCCTCCAGCAGCACACCGGCATCCGCATCACGGTCGAGCTGCTCGAGCCGGGATCCGTGCCGCGAAGCGAGGGCAAGGCCGTGCGCGTCGTCGACCGCCGCCCGAAGTAGGGGCGCTGCCGGAGGAGCGCCCCTACCCGACGGGTTCAGACCCGTCGAACCTGCGCAGCACCATGCCCAGTCCGGCGAGTACGAGCAGCGCGATGAACAGCGCGGCGATGATCAGCTTCTGCTTCACGGCTAG
Organism: uncultured Actinomycetes bacterium; assembly: GCA_963841405.1. Lineage (GTDB taxonomy): Bacteria > Actinomycetota > Thermoleophilia > Gaiellales > Gaiellaceae > DATBLE01. Next base: position 60,493 of record CAWJCM010000005.1, read on the forward strand.
ACGCCGAGCGCCGCGGGCACGCCCGCGCCGGGCTGGTAGGTGGGCGTGTAGCCGAGCAGCCGGCCGGCGGGCGAGCCGAGCGCCAGCCCGATCCGCTGGAGGATCGCCGGTGGGAACGGCAGCCGCACCGTGTCGAAGTGCGCGGCGGCGATCACCGCGAGCCGCAGCGGGTTCGGCATCCCCTTCTCGTTCGTCTTGCCGTCGGCTGCGAGGGCGAACATCGTCTCGAGCAGCGACTCGAACTGGAGCGCGGGGCGGACCTCGCAGACGAAGTGGGCCTCGGTGCAGGGGAGAGAAGACCGTGGAATTCCGGATTCTGGGACCGGTCGAGGCCCGCTCGGACAGCGGCCCGAAGCGGCGTGCGCTGCTGGCTGCGCGTGCCGGCCGGAAACGTCGACGCCGCCCGGCCTGGCACGGCTGCGACGACCTGCGCGAGACGCTCGCGCTCGGGTTGCGGGCAGGTGCTGGCTCTCTACCGCGCGACCGCGACGGGCTCGCGATCAGGCTGCACGACGGAGGACGACTACCCCGGCGCTGCGGGCCAAGCTCGTCCAGAGGCTGGGAGAGGAGCCGGTCGACGGGCTGGCGGCGAAGGCCGAGCGGTTCCGCGCGACGAGGCGATCGCGGAGGCCGAGGTCGGTCTCGTCAGCTCGTCGTGAGCGGCGTGTTCACCGCTGAGTGTCCGCGTCGGAATGCGGAATTGCCGACGCTTGCTCCACGTCTACTCCGTCCGTGTCCGGGTCGGCGGGAGGTTCGCCGAGCGTCTTCGCGAGCCTGGCCGCCTTCCTGCGCTCCTGCTTCAGCGCCCGCTTCTCCTTGACCGCCTGTTCGCGCTTCAGCTTCTCGAACGTCTGACGCGATTTCTTCTGGGCCATTCAGCGCACCCAGAGGGTTCGGTTGGTCATCAAAAAAGCCTCCCTCGCTCGCGAACGGGTAAGGAAGGCGCTCCTCGCGTAAGCGCAAACCGGACTCGCTCTGGTGGGACACGGTAGCACCACACCCGCGCGGCGCGGCCCGCCGCGGCGCGGGGCGCGGTAGCGTATGGGTATGAGCGTCCCGGATGTTGCCGCGTCGAAGCCGCGGCTCCGCGGCGTCCTGCACGAACTGGCGCTCTACTCGACGATCCCGCTCGGAATCACGCTCGGCCTGACGGCGACCGGCCGGCATGCGAAGGTGGCGGCTGCCGTCTTCGCCGGCGCCGTCGTGGCGATGTTCGCGGCCAGCGCCCTCTACCACCGCTTCACCTGGTCGCCCGGCGCCCGGCTCTGGCTGCGCCGCCTCGACCACGCCGGGATCTTCGGTCTGATCGCCGGCACCTACACGCCCTTCGGACTGCTCGTCCTCCACGGCGCCTGGCAGACCGCCGTCCTCGCCGTCGTCTGGAGCGGAGCCGCGGTGGCGATCGCGGCCAAGATGGTCTGGGTCCGGGCACCGAAGTGGCTGTCCGCCGCCGCCGGGATCGCCCTCGGCTGGGTCGGCATCCTCGTTCTGCCACAGATCCTCGATCACGCGGGGGTGACCGTGGCCGCACTCGTCCTCGTCGGAGGTCTCTGCTACACGGTCGGGGGAGTCATCTACGCGAGACGCCGGCCCGACCCCCTCCCGCGGGTGTTCGGGTACCACGAGGTCTTCCACGCGCTCGTCGTGGCCGCGGTCGCGCTCCAGTACGCCGCGGTCGCGCTCGTCGTCAACTAGAGGTCGATCGTCTCGGTGCGATCCGGCCGGGTGTGATCACGTCGACCCGGCCGGGTCTGTCGATCCCGGCGGGCGGGGCTTGTTCGCGGTGCTCGCGGTCGAAGCCGTGAACCCAGGGTCGGGCGACCGGATACGTCACCGTGGCGAGGGCCACGCCGGCGATGAGCGAGAGGCCGACGGTCCCTGCGCGCAGGCCACCTCCGGTCGTCCTGCCCGGGCGGAGGAGGGCCGGCAGGCGTCGCAGGTAGACGAGGACGTGGATTCCGAACGCCCCGGCCCAGACGACGAAGCTCGCCTTGTGCAGGCCGACGATCATCCCGCGGCGGCCGAAGGCGAACATGGCGGCACCCGTTCCGAGCACGCCGACGGTCGAGACGACGAGCGCGGGTGCGACGAGGAAGCGCATCACGGCGTGCGGCGGGCCCTCGTCTCTGTACCCGCGGCGGCGCTGGTAGTAGCGCATGAACCGGTAGCCCGTGGCGCCGAGCTTCAGGGCGACGGGCGGGATGAGGAGCATCCCGACGAAGACGTGCACGGGAAGCAGCCGCCCGAGGAAGAGGATCGTGACGCCCTCGACGGCCAGCAAGCCGAGTAGCACGACGGCGGTTGTGCCGGTCAGCCGCTCGTTGCCCTCGACGCCGCCCGTACGGCTCCGCCTGCGCATCGCCGAGAGGACAACACCACTGGATGAAGCGCTGATGAACGCGTTTCACGCGTGCCTCATCCTCCCGGACGACAATTGGAGGCATGCGCGTGCTGGTCGTCGAGGACGAACCGAAGATGGCCGATGTGCTCGCGCGCGGCCTGCGCGAGGAAGGCTATGCGGCCGACGTCGCCGGCACCGGCGAGGATGCGCTCTGGATGGCGCGCGCCGTCGACTACGACGCGATCGTCCTCGACGTCATGCTCCCGGGAGTGGACGGGATGGAGACGTGTCGTTCGCTCCGCGCGGCCGGCGTCTGGTCGCCCGTGCTGATGCTGACCGCGCGCGACGCCGTCGGCGACCGCATCACCGGCCTCGACGCAGGAGCGGACGACTACGTGCTGAAGCCGTTCTCGTTCGGAGAGCTGCTCGCCCGCCTGCGCGCGCTCGTCCGGCGCGCGCCGCACGAGCGGCCCAGCGTCATCCAGGTCGGCGACCTCCGGCTCGACCCGGCGGCGCGGAGGGCGTGGCGCGGCGAGAGGGAGCTCCAGCTCTCGACGAAGTCGTTCGCGCTCCTCGAGGCGTTCATGCGCAGGCCGGGGCGGGTGCTCTCACGCGACCAGCTGCTCGACGCCGCCTGGGACATGGCGTTCGAGAGCCGCTCGAACATCGTCGACGTGTACGTGCGGTCGCTACGCGCCGAGATCGGCGCCCCCGCGATCGAGACCGTCCGCGGGGCCGGCTACCGGCTACGGGCAGACGCCGGATGATCTCGCGCCTCCCGATCCGCGTGCGGCTGACCCTGCCGTTCGCACTCGGCATGGCGCTCGTGCTCGCGGCGACCGGCTTCTTCATCTACCAGCGCGTCGGGTCGACGCTGATCGCGTCGCTCGACCAGAACCTGCGCGGCCAGGCGGTGGAGGCGGCCAGGCATGTTGCTCAGGGACGCAGCGTCCTCGACCGCGACATGCCCGGCGGCCCGACGATCGGCCAGCTCCTCGGCGTCGACGGTCGGGTGCGCCAGACCACTCCGGCCGGGCTGCCGGCGCTCGTCTCCGGCTCGAGGCTCCGGAAGGTCATCCGGGGTCGTACGGTCCTTCGCACTGCGGACATCCCGGGCGTCGACGGCGAGTGGCGGATCCTGGCGGCGCCGGCACGGGGCGGCGGCGCCGTCGTGGTCGCCGCCTCCCTGGAGTCGCGGGAGCAGGCGCTCGATCGGCTCCTCCGCCAGTTCATGATCGGCGGACCGCTGGCCCTCGCGATCGTGACGCTCGCCGGATATCTGCTTGCCGCCTCCGCGCTGCGGCCGGTGGAGGCGATGCGCCGGCGGGCTGCTTCGATCGGTGCCTCGACGCCGGGAGCGCGGCTGCCCTCGCCGCGCACACGAGACGAGCTCTCGCGGCTCGCCGAGACGCTGAACGAGATGCTCGCGCGGCTCGAGTCCGCGTTCGAGCACGAGCGGCGCTTCGTCGACGACGCCAGCCACGAGCTGCGCACCCCGCTTGCCGTCCTGCGCGCCGAGCTCGAGCTGGCACTTCGGCATCCGCGCTCGAAGGACGAGCTCCAGCGTGCGTTGCAGTCGGCGGCCGAGGACGCCGACCGGCTCGGCCAGCTTGCCGAAGAGCTCCTGCTCTTCGCGCGCTACGACCAGGGACAGCTGCCGATCCGGTCCGAGCCGGTCGGGGCGGAAGCGCTTCTGGGCCGGGTGGCTGCCCGGTTCGACACGCTGGTGCGTGAGACCGGGCGGCAGCTGCGAGTCGAGGCGGGCGACGTCGTCGTCGACGGAGACTCGGTCCGGCTCGAGCAAGCGCTCGCCAATCTCGTCGAGAACGCCTTCGTCCATGGTGGCGGTGCGATCGCGTTGGGCGCGGAGCAGAAGAACGGCCGCGTCGAGCTCCACGTCACCGACGAAGGGGCCGGAGTTCCCGCCGAGTTCCTGCCGCGCGCGTTCGACCGGTTCAGCCGTGCGGACGAGGCACGCGGCGGTCGCGGCACCGGGCTGGGGCTGGCGATCGTCGATCTGGTCGCGCGGGCACACGGCGGTGAGGCTGGACTCGCAAACCGGCCGGCCGGCGGCGTCGACGCCTGGATCAGCGTCGGGGCGGCTCACAGCAACCTCTAAGCCGCCGTTCATCAGACCCTCATGCCCGTGCGCTTCGCTGGGCGCATGAGCGAACACCGACACACAGCCGATGGCCGCGGCGCCGTCCGGCGGCGGGTGCGCCGGGTGACTGCGGCGCTCGTCGCCGTCTCGGTCGCCGTTGCGGGAACGATCGCCGCCTACGTGGCCGGCAGCGCCACGGCCCACAGATCCCTCGATCCCACCACCTCCGCGAATCGCGCCACCTCCACGGGCGTGATCGTGCCGGTCCCCTCCACGCCCGCGGCGCCGTCGCTCGACTCGACCGGGTCGTCGACGCAGGCGCCCGCGCAGTCTGCGCCGATCCAGCCGCCGACGCAGTCCAGCAGTCCGCCGGTCGCCGTTTCGGGAGGCTCGTGAGCGTCTCGCGCCAACGATTCCCGGCACTGGGGACGACCGCGCTCGTCGCCGTCGCGGAGCCGGGGGTTCTCGACCGGGCCACGACCATCCTCCGCGACCAGCTCGATGCGGTCGATCGCGCCCTCAGTCGCTTCCGGTTCGACTCCGAGCTCTCCGCGATCAACCGCGCCGCCGGCTCCGAGGTGGCCGTGAGCCGGCTGTGCCTGGAGGCGGTCCTGGTCGCGCTCGACGTCGCAGAGGCGACCGGCGGGCTCGTCGACCCCACCGTCGGCGCGAACCTCCGCCTCGCCGGCTACGACCGTACGTTCGCCGAGCTGCAGCTCCGTGACGGCCGGCGCGTGCACGCCCACTTCCCCGCGGTCGCCGGCTGGCAGACGGTCAGAGTCGATCGCCGCCGCCGCACCGTTCGGGTTCCCGCCGGGGTCGAGCTCGACCTCGGCGCCACCGCCAAGGCGCTCGCCGCCGACCGCGCCTCGGCCGCGGTAGCGGAGGAGACCGGCTGCGGCGTCCTCGTCAGCCTCGGGGGAGACGTTGCGGTCGCGGGTGAACCGCCTGAGGGCGGCTGGCCCATTCGTGTCGCCGACGATCACGCAGCACCGCTCGACGGGCCAGGGCCCGTCGTCGCGATCTCGGCCGGCGGGCTCGCCACCTCGGGCACGCGCGTCCGTCGCTGGACGACCTCGGGCGGCGAGCTCCACCACATCGTCGACCCGCGAGACGGGCATCCCGCGCTGACCCCGTGGACGGCCGTCTCGGTCGCGGCCGGGTCGTGTGTTCTCGCGAATGCGGCCAGCACGGCCGCGATCGTCATCGGCAGCGAGGCGCCGGGCTGGCTCGAACGGTGGGGCGGGGTCCCGGCCCGGCTGGCCCGTGAGGACGGAGCCGTCACGACCGTCAACGGCTGGCCGGCGGACGGCGCGTGAGCTCGGGATCGGCACTCTGGTACCTGACCCGCGGCGCGGGGGTGGTCGCGCTCCTGCTGTTGACGGTATCGACCCTTGTGGGCGCGCTGACGGCGGGTCGCTGGCGTGGCAGGCGATGGCCGCGCTTCGCGGTGTCGACGCTCCATCGGAACGTCACGTTGCTCGCGCTCGTCTTCATCGGCATCCACGTCGGGACGACACTGGCCGACCGCTATGCGCCGATCGGCGTCAAGGATGTCTTCGTTCCCTTCGTGTCGCAGTACCGGCCGGTCTGGCTCGGGCTCGGCGCGCTCGCGCTCGACCTGCTGCTGGCGATCGGCATCTCGACCGCCTTCCGCAAGCGCATCGGCTACCGGTCCTGGCGGGCGCTGCACTGGGGTGGGTACGCGGCCTGGCCGCTCGCGCTCGTCCACGGGCTCGGCTCCGGCTCGGACTCCCGCTCCGGCTGGATGGCGCTCCTCTCGCTCGGCTGCCTGGCAGGCGTCCTGCTCGCCGTCTTCGGCCGGCTGATGTTCAGTCGCTCGCCCGGCCCCAGGCTGGCCGCAGGCGCAGGAGCCTTCGCGCTCGCGCTCGGCCTGGCGACCTGGTACTCGTCCGGGCCGCGCAGCCAGGGCTGGGCGGCCCGCGCCGGAACGCCGGCGTCGCTGCTGAAATCCGCCGCCGCGTCCCGGGCCCCGGCGCGTAGCCTTGCTGCCGCCCGCGCCCTGACGACGTTCAGCGGTCGACTCGACGGACGCGTGTCGACCTCCGGCCCGAACGCATTCGGCGACGCCGCCGTGGCAATGGCGATGGCCACTCGCGGCGGCGAGCCCGGTGTCGTCCGTGTGACCCTGTGGGGCTCCGCGCTCGACGGCGGTGGTCTCCGGATGTCCCGGAGCCGGGTCTCCTTCCAGGACGCGGTCTCCGGCGTTGTCTACACGGGTTCCGTCGCCGAGCTCGACGGAACCCTGGTCGCGGCCGACGTCACCGCCCCGTCCGGCTCCGCGCTTCGCCTCGCCATGCGCCTGCAGATCGACGCCGGCGCCGGGACTGTCACGGGCACGATCGACAGCTCACCTCTCAGCCCTGGCGAGGACGGATGAGCGACTACTTGAGCGTCTTCAGGTAGGCGACGAGCGCTTTCAGCTGCCATGCCGGGATGATCCCGCCCCAGTGCGGCATGCTCGCGATCGGCTGCTTGCCGATCACACTGCCCGCTCGGATCACGTCGAGGATCTTCTGGTCGGTGTTGAACTCGTGCCGGAAGTCCTGTCCCGAGAGCGACGGGATCGCCTTGTCGGGCGATTGGGGGTTGGGGACGCCCCCGAGCCCGTTCGGGCCGTGGCAGTTGATGCACCCGTAACGGACGTACGCGGCGGCCCCGGCGACCACGGGGCCCTGATTGCCGGGGATCGGCACCGGCGTCGCGTACTGCACCCGCGGCAGGCCGGCGCGGATGTAGCGGACGAGGTCGGCGACCTGCTGCTTCGAGATCACCGGCCCCCAGACCGGCATGTACGGCCGCTTCGGGTTCGCCGACTCGCCCAGACCGTGCGTGATGATCGTGGTGAGTGCCTTCACCGTCAGCGATTTGCCGACGGCGTTCAAGGCCGGCACGAACGGCGAGACGCCGCCACGGCCGAGGTTGCCATGGCAGGCTGCACACGCGAACTGCACGAAGTCGTGCGCCCCGGCCGCGACGTGCGGATCGATCCGTGTCGCTGCGACCGACCCGCCCCCAGGACGTGCGCTCCCCTCCACGGCGGCAAAGAGCGCGGCACCGATCACGGATGCCGCAAGAGCACTGGTGACGAGCACACGCCACCTCACGGGAGGATCATCCCGCGCAGCAGTCCCGGATGCAAGTGGCCGTGCCGATGTCGTGGGCGAAGTCGCCTAGCCGGAGTCGAACGGCGAGCTGGGCTGGATCACGGTCGAGCGACCGCCGGCGGCGGTGACGGCGGCCGGGCGTGGAAGCGCGTTGTAGTTCGATGCCATCGCGAGCGTGTAGGCGCCCGTGGTCGGGACTGCGAGCAGATCGCCGCGTCGCGGCTCGGGGAGCTCCGCCTGCTCGATCAGCACGTCGCCCGACTCGCAGTGCTTGCCGCAGACGGCGAACGTCCCCGCCGGCGGCTCGTCCGCACGGTTCGCCAGTAGCGCCGAGTATCGCGCGCCGTAGAGCGCCGGGCGCGGGTTGTCCGACATGCCGCCGTCGACCGCGACCCAAGTCGTGGCGCCGCTGCACTTGACCACACCCACCCGGTAGAGCGTCACGGCCGCGCTGCCGACCAGCGACCGGCCCGGCTCGAAGATCAGCTGCGGCTTCGGGAGGCCCGTGGCCGCCCATGCCTCGTACAGCCCCCGAGAGACGGCCCGCGCGTACTCCTCGGGCGTGGCCGGCGCAGGCTCGTCCGGGACGTGCCGGATGCCGAGCCCGCCGCCGACGTTCACGATCGCCGGCGTCCAGTCGAGCTCGTCCCGTGCCCGCGTGCAGAGCTCGGCGAGCAGCTCGATCGTCGACAGCGTCGCCTCCGAGCCCGCGACCTGCGAGCCGAGGTGGACGTGGAGGCCGAGCATCTCCAGCCCGGCCGCCCGCGCCCGCTGGACGATCGCGGGCGCCTCCTCCGGTGCGACCCCGAACTTCGACCCGGTATGGCCGGTGCGGATCTTCTCGTGCGTGTCGGCCTCGACGCCCGGGGTGACCCGCAGGAGCACCTGCTTCACACCGGCCGCGGCGCAGCGCTCCACCTCCCCCGGCTCGTCCATCACGACCAGCCACGCGTCGGCCTCGGCGGCCGCGGCGAGCTCCTCGTCGGACTTGTTGTTCCCGTGGACGACGAGCAGCGACGGCGGAACGCCCGCCGCCTGCGCGATTCTCAGCTCGCCGAGGGTCGACACGTCCGCGCCGACCCCTTCCTCGCCCAGCAGGCGCATCAGCGGCGCGTTCGGGAACGCCTTCGAGCCGTAGACCACGGTCGCCTCGGGCGCGCCGCGCCGCCACGACCGGGCGGCGGCGCGGAGCGTCTCCTCGCAGTAGACGACCAGCGGCGTGCCGTACTCCTCTGCGAGCGCGGACGCGTGCACGCCGCCGATCGTCAGCTCGCCGTCCTCGACCCGCGCCGTATCGGGGAACAGCTCCAGCATCAGCGGGTGCGGTAGCCCTTCGCCGCGTCCCAGTGCAGGGTGCCGCCGGGGCGAGGAAGCGGCGCGTCGCGGCCGGAGATCCTCACGCCTTTCGCGTCCGACGGCGGGCAGATCGCGACGTACCGTGCGTAGCCGCCGACGCCGCCCTTGAACTTCGGGTAGCCGATCGCGACCAGGCAGCCGGTCGCCGGCACGCCCTCGAGGTTGGCCACGCCCTCGGCCTGCGTGTAGCCGTGGTGCATCAGCCACGACTCGCCCTCGAGCGTCGGCGTCGTGTCGGTATCGAGCGGCTCGTGGCCGTGGAACAGGATGTGCCGCTGGAGGTGCAGGAACTTCAGCGCCGCCAGCGACACGCCGGGGAAGACCGGATCGGCCGCGAGCGCCTTCGCCTTCGCGGCGTTCTCCGTCCAGCGCTTCGACCAGTCCGACCGCACCATCACGACCGAGCCGGCCGGGATGCGCCCGTGCTGCCGCTCGAACGCCTGGATGTCCGACACCTGGAGCGCGTACTTCGGGTCCCGCTTCAGCTGCGGGACGATCGAGACGACCACGAGCGGCCGGACCGCATAGGTCGGCGGCAGCTCGTCGATCGCCGGGTACTCGGGGGCCCAGTGGGCCGGCGGGTCGAGCTGCGTGCCGAACTGGTCGGTGGACAGCCGGTAAGCGGTCGCGGCGAAGCCGTCCTTCGCGTACGTGTACGCCTTGCCCGTCTTCGGGTCGACGGTCGCGCTGAACTTCGCCGGCCCGAACCCCTTCCAGACCGGCATGTTCGGCGTGATCGAGTGGGTCAGGTCGATGTAGCGGGCCTGCTTCAGCGACTGGTCGTACACCTGCCAGAGGCCGACGCTCGCCGGCGTCGCCTGGGCGGCGCCGGTGCGGGCGACCACGGCCACGGCGACCGCCGCCGCGGCCCCGGCTGCGACGAGGGCGACCCCCGCCCCGACCGACTTCGAATTCCGCATGGAGAGCCTCCTTTCGTTGCGCTGGTCGAGTACGATAGGCGCGATGGAGCAGCTGCTCGCATAGTCCAGGAAGCCCCGCGGCCCGGCCGCGCGAGCTTCCCACGGCCTCTCATGCGAGAGGCTTTTTCATTTCAAGGGAGCCCTGCAAGTCGTAGAACCGATGGACAGGTACGACCCCAAGGCGATCGAGGCGAAGTGGCAGCAGGTCTGGGAGGTCGAGAAGACCTTCCACACCGCCGACCCCGCGCCCGGGGAGGAGCCCCCGAACCACTGGTACCAGCTGGAGATGCTTCCGTACCCGTCGGGGACGCTGCACATGGGCCACGTCCTCAACTACACGATGGGCGACGTCCTCACCCACTTCCGCCGGCGCAACGGCTGGATCGTCCTGCGCCCGATGGGCTGGGACTCGTTCGGCTTGCCGGCCGAGAACGCGGCGATCCGCGAGGGCGGCCACCCGCGCGAGATCGTCGAGCAGAACATCGTCGCGATCCGCGAGCAGATGAAGCGGCTCGGGTGGGCGATCGACTGGGACCGCGAGGTCGGCGCCCACGACATCGAGTTCTACCGCTGGACGCAGTGGCTGTTCCTCCGTTTCTACGAGCGCGGGCTCGCCTACCGCAAGGCGGCGCCGGTGAACTGGTGCCCGCACGACCAGACCGTGGTCGCCAACGAGTACGTGATCGACGGCCGCTGCGAGCGCTGCGGCACGCCGGTCGAGCTCCGGAACCTCGAGCAGTGGTTCTTCAAGATCACCGCCTACGCCGACGAGCTGCTCCGCTTCGAGGGCGCTGACTGGCCCGAGCGGACGATGACGATCCAGCGCAACTGGATCGGGCGGAGCGTTGGCGCCGAGATCCTCTTCCGCGTCGAGGAGCTGGACACCGACATCCCCGTCTTCACCACGCGACCGGACACGCTGTACGGCGCGACCTTCTTCGTGCTGGCGCCGGAGCATCCGCTGGTCGAGAGGATCGCCACGGTCGAGGTCGACGAGTACGTCCGCGCGACCGCGCAGAAGAAGACCGAGGAGCGCGCGGCCGAGCAGGCGAAGACGGGCGTCTTCACCGGCCGCTACGCGACCAACCCCGTCAACGGCGAGAAGCTGCCGATCTGGGTCGCCGACTACGTGCTGATGGACTACGGCACCGGCGCGATCATGGCCGTGCCCGCGCACGACGAGCGCGACCGCGAGTTCGCCGAGACCTTCGATCTGCCACTGGTCGAGGTGATCACCGAGGACGGCGTCCTGGTCAACTCGGACGGCTTCGACGGGATGCCGGCCGACGAGGCGAAGCAGGCGATCGTCGAGCAGCTGCACGCCGAGGGCCGCGGCGCGCCCGCCGTCTCCCATCGGCTGCGCGACTGGAGCTTCGGCCGCCAGCGCTACTGGGGCTGCCCGATCCCGATCGTGTACTGCGACGCTTGCGGCGAGGTGCCGGTGCCGGACGACCAGCTGCCGGTCGTCCTGCCCGACGTCGAGGACTACCGGCCGAAGGGCAAGCCGCCGCTCGCGACCGCGACCGAGTGGCTGCACACCACCTGCCCCCGCTGCGGCGGTCCGGCCACCCGCGAGGCGGACACGATGGACACGTTCGTCGACTCGTCGTGGTACTTCCTGCGCTACGTCGACCCGCACAACGACGAGGCGCCGTTCGAGCGGCGGCTGGTCGACTACTGGTGCCCGATCTCGCACTACATCGGCGGGATCGACCACGCCACCGGGCACCTCCTCTACTCGCGCTTCTTCGTGAAGGTGATGAACGAAATGGGGATGCTCGGCTTCCGGGAGCCGTTCGCCCGGGTCTTCCACCAGGGCTGGGTGACGATGGGCGGCTCGAAGATGTCCAAGTCGAAGGGCAACGTGGCCGGCCCGGACGAGATCGTCGAGGCGTACGGGGCCGACGCGGTTCGTCTCTACATCCTGTTCATGGGGCCCGCCGACCAGGACATGGAATGGACCGACACCGGTGTCGACGGGATGGTCCGCTTCGTCCGGCGGCTGTGGCGGATCGTCCACGGGGTTGCGGCGGGCCTGCCGGCCGGCAGGCCCGAGGCTGGTCCGCTGGCGCGCAAGGCGCACGAGACGATCCGGCGCGTGACCGACGACCTCGACCGCCGGCTGCAGTTCCACACGCCGATCTCGGCGGTGATGGAGCTGGTGAACGCGATCGGCGACGATCCGGCTGCGCCCGGCGCCCGCTTCGCCGCAGAGACGGCGCTGTCGCTGCTCCAGCCGTGGGCGCCGCACGTGACCGAGGAGCTGTGGAGCACCGCCCTCGGCCACGACGACCGGCTGTGGGAGCACCCGTGGCCGGAACCAGACCCGGCACTGCTCGTCCACGACACGTTCGAGCTCGTCGTGCAGGTGAACGGCAGGGTGCGCGACCGGTTGGAGGTGCCGGCCGGCCTCCCCGAGGCGGAGCTGGTCGAGCGGGCGAGGGGCTCGGCGAAAGTGCAGGCGCACCTGGACGGCAAGGAGATACGCCAGACGATCGTCGTCCCGGGCAAGCTCGTGAACCTGGTCGTCCTCTAGCCTGCCGGCATGCGCGTCCTCGCGGTCGACGTGGGCGGCCGGCACGTCAAGGCTCCAGGGCGAGCACCAGCGGCGTCGGTTCAAGTCCGGCCCGCTGCTGATTCCCCTCCGTATGGTCGAGCAGACCCTCGAGCTCGTCGAGGACTGGGACTTCGATCGCGTCTCGCTCGGCGTACCGGCGCCGGTCGTGGACGGACTCGTCGTCCGTGACCCGGTCAACCTCGGCCCAGGGTGGAAGGGCTTCGACTTCGCGGCCGCCTTCGGCATCCGACCAAGGTCGTGAACGATGCGATGATGCAGGCGATCGGCAGCTACGACGGGGGTCGGATGCTCTACCTCGGGCTGGGCACCGGGCTCGGGTCGACCATGATCGTCGACGACGTGATCGTGCCGATGGAGCTCGGTCACCTCCCCTTCAGGCGGGGGACCTTCGAGGAGTAGGTCGGTCGTGCAGGCCGTGCGCGGCTCGGGCCAAAACGCTGGCGCCAGGCCGTGCTCGTGGCGGTCGAGCATCTGACCGCAGCGCTCCAGCCGGACTACGTCGTGCTCGGCGGAGGCCTTGCCGACGAGCTCGACGAGTTGCCCGGGAACGTACACGTCGGCGGGAACGAGCTCGCGTTCGTCGGCGGCTTCCGGCTCTGGGACTAGCTTCGCGCCGCCGGAGCGCTGCTCGCGACGTCATGCGCTCGATTCGGCTCGCGCCGGCGGCGTCGCCGCAGCCCAGGTGACCAGGGTTGCCGCGCAGACCGCGGCGCCGAAGAGGTACGGGACCGCGTCGCGCGTCAGCTGGGCCAGGCCGCCGCCTGCGGCCGGGCCGATCGCGTTTCCGATCGCCCAGGAGGCGTTCATCAGGCCGAAGCTGATCCCCTGCGCGAGGCCGACGTGGTCGGCTGCACGAGAGAGCATCGTCAGAGCGGGGGAGTAGAGCGAGCCGAATGCGATCGCGGCCGCGAGGACGAGTGGGACGAGGAGCGGAGGCCGCTCGGTGAGGGCGAGGCCGACCGACACCACCGCCGAGCCGGCGAGCGCGATGCGTGCGGGACGGAGGGGGCCGATCCGGTCGGAGACGCGGCCGAGCCACGGGTTGATCCCGCTCTCGATCGCGGCCGCGGCGACCCAGAGCCCGCCGATCGCCACCGCTCCGAACCCGCGCTCGTCGAGCGCGAGTGGGGTGAGCACATTGAGTGTCCCGAAGAGGAGCGCGGGGATCGTCATCAGCCAGAGCCCCAACAGATAGCCGCGGTTCCGGAGGGCCGAGAAGACCATCATCAGCGGTTGCTCCTCCGGCGCGGGCGGCTCGAACCGGAGCGCGGCGACCGCGAGAACGGCCTGGAGGACGGCGATGGCCAGGAAGGCGGCGCGGACGCCGACGACGCTCGCCGCCGCCCCGACCACCGGGCCGAGCAGCGCGCCGAAGACGGCGGCGCCCATCGCAGTGCCCATCGCCTGTCCCCGGCGCTCGAGCGGCGTCGCGAGCGCGAGCCACGCGAGACCACCTGCCCAGGTCAGGGACGAGCCGAAGCCCTGCGCGAAACGCGTGACGACGAGGATGTCGTAGCTCCCCGCGACTGCAACCCCGACGCTCGCGACGGTGACCAGGATCAGGCCGGTGAGAACGGCGCCCCTCGCGCCGCGCCGCACGGCGATCACGCCGCCGGGGATCGCGCCGGCGAGTACGCCGATCCCGTAGGCGGCGACCAGAGCTCCCACGCTGCTCTTGGAGAGATCGTAGGCGTGCTCGAAGTGGGGCAGCAGCGGCGTCAGCGCCGCGTAGAGGGCGGTGTCGGCGATGACGACGACACAGACGAACGGAAGCAGGCGCCGCACGGGGTCGAGGCTAACCGCCCTCCTCGCCCGGCGGGCAATTCGTACGATCGCGCCGTGGTCTCTCCAGGCGGAAGCGGCGAGGCGGGCGCACTCCACGACATCGACGCCTGGGACGCGTGGCGCCCCGACGAGCTCGCCCCGGGCCTCGCGCGACTCGAGGCACCGTGGGCGGTCGCGGCCGGCTGGGCGATCGACCTCTGGCTCGGCGGCGAGCCGCGCGAGCACGAGGATCTCGAGATCGCCGCCGCGCGTGAGACCTTCGCGGCCGTCCGCGGCGCGCTCCCGAGGTCGACTCGTTCGCCGCCGGCGGGCTCGGCGACAAGTCCGGGCGGATCTGGCCGCTGGACGAGGCGCCGGTGGGACGGGAAGATGTGGGTGTTCCGCCGCGACCCGGCGATCCGCTTCCCGGTCGCCGAGGTGATCGAGCGTACGGCCGCCGGCATCCCGTGTCTCGCGCCGGAGCTCGTCCTCCTCTTCAAGGCGAAGCAGATGCGCGAGCGCGATCGGCTCGACCTCGCGCGGGCGTTACCGGGGCTCGGCCGGTCACGTCGGCGCAGACTGGCCGACGCTCTCCGAACCGTGCACCCGGGGCGCGAGTGGATTGCACTCGTCGACCCGTAGATAGCCGCAGGACATCCCGAACGCAGCGAAGCGCTGCGCGTTCCGTGCCGCCGAGGGCGGGGTGGCCGTCGCCTGACTTGACGCAATCCGCACCAACCCCGAGAATCGACCTCCATCCCGCCGAAGGAGGCCGCTTTGTCCTGGAAGCTCAAGGGAAGCTACGTCGAGACCTGCTCCTGCGACCTGATCTGCCCGTGCAACGCGTCCTTCGACCACGGCGCCACCTACGACTACTGCCGGGTCACACTCGTCTTCAACATCCGCGAGGGGGAGATCGACGGGACCGACGTCGGTGGCCTCAAGGTCGCCGCGATCGCCGACACCCCGAAGGTGATGACCGACGGCAACTGGCGCCTCGGCATGTTCGTCGACGAACAGGCCTCCGACGAGCAGATGGAGAAGCTCACCGCGGTGTTCGGCGGGCAGCTCGGAGGGCCGATGGCGGGGCTGGTGCCGCTCGTGGGCGAGATGCTCGGCGTCGAGCGCGCGCCGATCGAGGTCGTCGACGACGGACTGCGCCACAGCGTCCGGATCGGCGACGCGATCGACTTCGAGATCGAGGACATCGTCCCCTTCGGCGTCGAGACCGGCGAGCCGGTCCGGCTGGTCGGAATGTTCCACCCGGCCGGCTCGGCACTCACGGTCGCGGAAGCGAAGCGGTCGCGGATCAACGCGTTCGGGATCGAGTTCGAGGGCAAGACGGGTCTCTCCAGCTCCGAATTCTCCTGGGCGGCTTGACCGCATGACGGCGTCGGCACAGGTTGCGGCGCCCGGCCGGGGCGGCTTCACACCAGCCTGGGCGGCCGTCCGCACGAGGGTCGGGCTCGTCGCGCTGCTCCTTGCCCTCGCCGCCGCCGGGTGGTGGTGGACCGTTCGCCAGATGCAGGGCATGGACGGCGGTCCCTGGACCGATCTCGGGACGTTCGGCTGGTTTCTCGGCGTCTGGGTGGTGATGATGGCGGCGATGATGTTCCCGTCGGTGGCGCCGACGGTCGCCCTGTACTCGCGCCTGACGCAGTCGCGATCCCCGGTCGCACCCCTCCTCTTCGCGTCCGGCTATCTGGTTGCCTGGGCGGCCGCAGGAGCGCTTGCGTTCGGGATCGCAGTCGGCGGCGGACGGGTCGTCGGCGGCGTGCTGACCTGGGACCGTGCCGGTCGGTGGGTCGCCGGGGCGATCCTGATCGTCGCAGCCGTCTACGAGCTCACCCCGCTCAAGGACGTCTGCCTCGGGAAGTGCCGCAGCCCGCTGGGATTTCTGCTCGGCGCCTGGCGCGAGGGGCCGGCCGGCGCGTTCGGGATGGGCGCCCGGCACGGTGCCTGGTGTCTGGGCTGCTGCTGGGCGCTGATGGCCTCGCTGTTCGCGCTCGGGGTGATGAGCATCGTCTGGATGGCGGTCGTCGCCGCGCTGATCGCGGTCGAGAAGCTCGTGCCGTGGCGCCGCGTCGCCACCTACGGGACGGCAGCGGTTTTGATCGTGCTCGGCGCGCTTCTGATCGCGACCCCCGACGCCGTACCCGGCCTCACGATCCCCGGGAGCGGATCGATGTCTCAGATGTCCCGCATGCGGTCCTAGAAGCTGAGGGCGACCGCGCCGGCGGTCACTGCGGAGTCCCGGGCGAGCCCGCGGCGAGGTTCCGGGCGACCCACGCGGCGGCCGCGCTCGTGGACGCCTGGGCGCCGTCCTTGCCTGCGAGGACGCTGATTTGTCGTCGGGCCGTCGGCGGGGCGTCCTTCTTCTTCGACACCGGACGGCTCGTCGGCCGGGTCTGGCAGGGACGTCGTGCCTCGCTAGTCGCTCCACCAGCCGGGAGCCATCTCGACTTCCGTGGGGTCGTCGCCGGCGCCGAAGGCGAGGTACTCGACTCCGTCGGGCCCAGCCTCCATCTGCCGCATCGTGTTCTTCGGGAACCTGATCGCGTCCCACTCGGCGAGGTCGACGATCTCGTCGTCGACCTTCACCCGGGCGGAGCCGCGCACGACGACATAGACCTCCTCCTGGGTCGCGTGCTTGTGCCCGAACGGGATGCGGAAGCCCGGCTCCAGCGTGAACAGGCTCAGTCCGAGGGTCTCGCCCTCGACCGCGCTGCGTGCGAAACGGGCTTGCATCTCGGCGGGCATGTCGAACTTCGGGGCCGAGTCCTCGACTCCGCGCAAGTTGGTCTTCGTGTGGCTCATGGGTTCCAGGTGCCCAGCGGGGGGCATTCGCGAACCTGCCGGACGTCGAGCACGACGCCCGGACGGAAGCGTCAACTCGAGGCGGCGGTGGCGCCGAGGCCGATGTAGATGCCGCCCGACGCGTAGCGAACGGCTCTCCGATGCCGCCGGAGCATGCCGCCGATCGTGCCGCCCGCGAGCGCGTAGGCCCCATCGCTCAGCAGCCCGAGCCCGATCCAGCAGACGCCGAGCACGATCGTCTGAGTCCACACCGGCCGGTCGGGGTCGACGAACTGCGGCAGGAAAGCGAGGAAGAACAGCGCCGTCTTCGGGTTCAGGACGTTGACGACGATCCCCCGGCCGAAGACTCGCCGGCCGCTGCGCGGCGGCCGCTCCTCGGCCTCGATCGCCTCGTCCCTGTCGAGGAGCCTCCGGATCCCGACGTAGACGAGGTACGCGGCCCCGACGTACTTGATCGCGCTGAAGGCGATCGCGGACGAGACGATCAGCGCCGAGAGCCCGGCGACCGCGGCGGCGATGTGCACCATCGACCCCAGGTGGATGCCGGCCACGGACAGCAGGCCGTTGCGGCGGCCGCCCTCGACGCTCGTGGCGACGATGTAGAGCACGGCCGGGCCTGGGATCGCCAGCAGGACGAGGGCTGCCGGGATGAAGACGGCGAAGGCGTGGGTCGAGGGCATGGCGTCAAGCGTAGAAGTTGCACCTTCGTCACGCTTCTGCGACACGCGCATGACGGGTCGGTTGCCACGATGGGCGACATGCAGCCAATCGTCCTCTCCCGCCGTCGCGTCCTGCTCGGGGGGTTGTTGCTGGTGGTCGCGCTGCTCGTGGGCGCCCGGTTCGTGGTGCGGGCAGGGACACCGGCCGGAGCCGCGGCGCCGCCGATCGTCGGGTCGGCCGACGCTCCCGCTGCCGGCCCGACGGGCGGCGCTCCGGCCATTGCCTCGACCCGGCTGGTCGTCTACGTCGTCGGTGCCGTGCGGCGTCCGGGGCTCTACCGGCTGACGCAGGGGTCACGCGTTGCCGACGCGGTCGCGCGAGCCGGCGGCGTCACCCGCAAGGCCGACCCGGCGGCGTTGAACCTGGCGGCGCCGCTCGCCGACGGCGAGCAGGTGTTGGTACCGGCGAGACTGCCGGTTGCGGTCGCGGCATCCCAGGGTGCCGCCGTGCCGGGAGTGCCTCAGGGCCCGATCCAGCTCAGCTCGGCGACGGCCGAGCAGCTCGACGCCCTGCCCGGAATCGGCCCTGCGACGGCTCAGAAGATCCTGGACTACCGCGCGGAGCATGGCGCCTTCCGCTCGGTCGAGGAGCTCGACGATGTTCCGGGGATCGGTCCGGCCCGGGTCGAGCAGCTGCGGGGCCTGGTCGTTCCGTGAGCGTGGCGGAAGCCCGCTCGCGTCTCGACGCCGCAAGTTGGCGCCTGCTGCTGCGCTATCCCTATGTGCTCGCGGGCAGCGCGTGCCTGGGCCTTGCCGCAGCCAACGTTGGCCGGGTTTCCAGCAGCGCAGCCGTGCTCGCGACCGGTGCCGTCGCTGTGGCCGTGGCGGTTGCCGATCCGCGCGGGCGCGTGGCCGGTCTGGCACTCGCTCTGCTCCTGGCCGGCTGGTGGTGGGGGAGCGCTCGCCTCGACGCGCTCGACCGGAGCGTGCTGGCCGGCCACGTCGGAGAGGCCGGACCGACTGCTGTGGTCGTCACCGGCCCCGCCCGTGACAACGGCTTCGAGCTGCGCGCGCCGGCCCGCGTCGTCCGCTTCGGGAGGCTGATCGTGCGAGAGCCGGTGCTGCTCGAGCTTCCCCTCGGACGCTCGCCGCCGCAGGGCGCGCTCCTGGAGCTCGACACGCGGCTGAAGCTCCCCCGGCCGGCCTCCAACGGATTCGACGAAAGCACCTGGCTCCGGCGGCACGGCGTCCACGTCGTCGCCGTCGGCAACGAGTGGCGGATGGTCGGACACCGCGGCGGCGTCGGCGGCTACGCCGATGGCGTCCGTGCGTGGCTCGCGCGGTCGCTCGCGCCCGGCCTGACAGGAGAGCGACACGCGGTCCTCGAGGGTATCGTGCTCGGCGAGGACGAGGGCCTGTCGCCCGAGCTCCGGGACGCCTTCCGGGCATCCGGCCTCTACCACCTGCTCGCGGTCAGCGGCCAGAATGTGCTCTTCGTCGCCGGGGGGATCCTCGGCCTCGCCTGGGTGGTGGGTGTGCCACGGTGGCTGGGCGAGCTCGGCGCGCTGGCCGGGATCGGGTCGTACGTGCTCGCGGTCGGGGCGCAGCCGTCGGTGATCCGCGCCGGGATCGCAGGCGCGCTCGGGTCGATCGCATGGCTCGCCGCGCGGCAGAGGGATCGCTGGCACTTTCTGCTCGTCGGGGCGTTGATCTTGCTCGCCTGGAATCCGTACACGCTGCTCGACGCGGGCTTCCAGCTGTCATTCGCCGCCGTCGTCGCCATCTTCGTCGCGCTCCCGCGCGCCCAACGCGTGCTCGAGGGCTACCCCGTTCCGAAGCTCGCGGGCGAGGCGGTCGCAGTGTCGCTCGCGTGCGGGCTCGCGACCGCCCCCGTGCTGTGGCTCCAGTTCGGTCGGGTTCCGCTCTACTCGGTGCCGGCGAACGCGCTCGCGGCACCGGTGGTCGGGCCGCTGCTCGGGCTGTCGTTCGCCGCAGCGATCGCCGACGCGGTCTCGCCCGGAGCCGCAGCAGCGATCGCGTCGACGAACGGGTGCCTGGCAGCGTACCTGGCGTGGTGCGCCCGGTTCGTCGGTGGCCTGCCGGGGGCAGTGGTGTCGTCGAGCGCCGGCGTCGGCGGGTTGCTCCTGGTCGGCTCTTCGTTGACCCTCCTCGCCGTCGGAGGCGGCGACCGCCACCTCCGGAAGCCGTGACTATGCTAGCGCTGCGTGGCGGAGGAGCTGAAGGCGGCGTACCTGCTCAGCGGGGGCGACCGCCCGAAGATCGACCGTGCCCTCCGCCGCCTCCGCGACCGGTTCGGTGAGGACTCGGTCGAGCGGCTCTCCGCCCAGGAAATATCGGGCGCGGACGCCGTGGCGGCATGCAACGCGATGGGCCTGTTCGCCGCCGGCGGCCGGCTCGTGCTCGTCGACGCCGTGGAGCGATGGAAAGCGCCGGACGTCAAGGCGGTCGCCGCGTATCTCGCCGCTCCGGCACCGGACACGGTGCTGGCGCTGGTCGGCGACGATCTCCGGAAGGACTCGGCGCTCGCGAAGGCGTGCGCGAAGGCCGGTGACGTCCTGATCTACGAGGTCTCGAAGCGGGAGCTGCCCAAATGGGTGGCCGAGCAGTTCGCCCGGCACGAGGTGAAGGTCTCGTCGGAGGCCTGCCGCGCGCTGGTGGAGCTGGCCGGCGAAAATCCGCACGAGCTCGCCGGAGAGATCGACAAGCTGGCGGTCTGGGCCGCCGGCGAGGAGGTCGGTGAGGACGAGATCGAGCTGCTGGTGGCGGCTCGCGCCGACGTGCCGCCGTTCGCCCTGACGGATGCGTGGGGAACGCGCGAGGTCCCGGGGGTGCTGGCCGCATGCGAGCGGATCCTCGAGCAGTCGACGCGCTCGGGCGAGATCCACATGCTCCTCGGCCGGCTGGTCGCGCACGTGCGGCGCGTGCAGGCATGCCAGCGTCTCGACGCTGATGGCGTCCGGCCGCGGGACGCCGCCGCGCAGCTGAAAATGCATCCGTTCGCCGCCGAGAAGGCGTTCGGCCAGGCACGGAACTTCTCGGTCGAGGAGCTGCGTGAGGCGATCGTGCGGCTCTCCGACCTCGACCTCGCGGTGAAGGGCGGCAGCCGGCTCCCGGCCGAGCTCGAGCTCGAGCGTACGCTGGTCGCGATCACGCGCCCCTCCGACGTCGAATGACCGCGGAGCGGGAGCCGCGGACGCACCGTTCGTCGATGCTAGAGGTCCTTGGACATGAACACCGCGCGCTCGACATAGGCGCGCGAGCGGTAGAGCGATCGCGCCACCTCGTTGCCGCCGAGCACGGTGAGGTTCGCCTGCGACAGCCCGCGCCTGCGCACCTCGTCCTCGAACAGCCGCATCGCCCCACGGCCGAAGCCACGCCCGCGATGCTCCGGGGCGATCTCGATCGAGTACACGAAGAGCGTTTCTCGCCGACGTCGTTGTCTCGCTCGGCGACTCACAGATCGCCGACCCGTTCGCCCGAGGCCCCGTCCTCGATCGCGTACAGGTCATTCCCCGGGGGCAGCGTCCCGTCCGGAAGGAGGCGCGACCAGTCGTTCCGCGTCTTCCGCTCGGCCTCCGACGGGCTGAGTCCTGCCTGGGCGACGGGTTCGCGCTCGTATGCGGCGCGCGTATGCTCGACGAACGCAGGAAGCTCTTCCTCCCGCAGCGGCCGCAGGCGAAGAGCCACGATCGCGGCGCTAGGACGAGCCGCCCGCGACGAGCCGCGCGGCCTGCGCCTTCTTGCGGGCCGCGGTGTTGGCGTGGAGCGCGCCCTTCGAGGCGGCGCGGTCGACCCAGCTGACGAGCGTGCGGTGCTCCGCGGCGATCGCGTCGGCGTCGCCGGCCTCGACGGCGGCCTGTAGACGCTTGGTCAGCGTCTTGACCGTCGAGCGGTAGCGGATGTTCTCGTCCCGCTGGCGCACGGCGATCCGGACGCGCTTCTTCTGTTGCTCGATGTTCGGCATCGGTCTTCGGTCGGTAGAGCGCGAAAGGCCCGCTTCGTGCGGGCGTGACGATGGTAGCAACAGGTGAACCGCGCCGTCCCCGGTGTCCCCGACCGCCACTCGGGGAGGCCCGGCAGCAACAGGCGCGCTCCCTATGCTCAGAGCCATGAGAGACGAAGCCGAGGGCAAAGGTGACAGCGGAGCTGTCGACCTTGGCGCGAGGCGATGTCGTGACGCCGAAGGCGTCAGCGCGCCCACCGAGGACGCTGCCGCCCCGACCCCGGAACCGCTCCCGACCGGCGGCGCCCAGCACCGGCGGCGCCTCGCCTACTCGACCGTCGTCTTCGCCGGTGCCACCGGCCTCTCGCGCGTCGTCGGTCTCGTCCGCGAGTCGGTCGTCCGCTACTACTTCGGCACCGTCGGCCCGATCAACGCGTTCGAGGTCGCGTTCCTCGTCCCGAACACCGTCCGCGCGCTCGTCGCCGACGCCGCCCTCTCCTCGGCCTTCGTCCCGGTCTTCAGCGAGCTGCTGGAGAAAGGGGAGCGCAAGCGCGCCTGGCGGGTCGCTTCGAGCCTCTTCTGGCTGATCATGCTCGGGCTCGGCGGGCTGACCGCGCTCTTCATCGTGATCGCGCCGTGGGTGATGGACATCTTCGGCTACTCGGGGGTGGCGGTCGGGCTGTCGCGCGTGCTCTTCCCGATCGTCCTCATCCTGGGCCTGACGGGGATCGTCGTCGGGATCCTGAACAGCTACGAGCACTTCTCCGTACCCGCGCTCTCGCCGGTGCTCTGGAACGTCGCGATCATCGTCGGCCTCGTGATCGGTGTCCCGAAGGCGGACACGATCGACACACAGCTCTACGTCTACGCCTTCTCGATCCTGATCGCGACCGTCCTGCAGTTCCTCCTGCCGCTGCCGTGGCTGCGCGGCCGCGACGACCGGCTGCACGTCGTCATCGACTGGCGCGACCCCGCCGTCGCGCGGACGTTCAAGCTGATGATCCCGATCACGCTCGGCCTCGGGCTGATCAACTTCAACGCCTTCGTCGACACGATTTTCGCCGCGCGGCTGCTCGACAAGTACCAGGCGCCGAGCTCGATCAACGCGGCGTTCCGCCTGTACATCTTTCCGCAGGGGATGTTCTCGGTGGCGGTCGCGACCGTGCTGTTCCCGACGCTCTCGCGGCTGGCGACCCGGCGCGACTTCGACGGCTTCCGCTCGATGGTCACGAGCGGCCTGCGCCAGATCGCGTTCCTGCTGATCCCCGCGAGCGTGATCTGCGCCGTCCTCGCCGAGCCGATCGTCCGGCTCGTCTACCAGCGCGGCGACTTCACGCCCTCCCAGACGACGGTCGTCGCCGCCTGCCTCGCCGCGTTCGCGCTCGGGCTCACGTTCAACGGCGCGATGCTGATGCTGAACCGCGCCTTCTTCTCCCTCCAGGCCGCGTGGGTTCCCACGGGGGTGGCGCTCGCCAACCTCGGGATGAACGCCGCGCTCGACGCCGCCTTCTACCGGTTCGGCATCTGGGGGATCCCGCTCTCGACGTCCGTCGTGAACATCGCGGGAACGCTAGTGCTGCTGGTCCTGCTCCGCCGAAAGCTCGGCCGCCTGGACGTCACCCGGACGATGAGCTCGGTCCTGCGGATCAGCCTCGCGTCGCTTGTGCTCGCGGGCGTCGCATATGGCATCTGGTGGCCGCTCGACCACGAGCTCGGGCGCCGGTTCGTCGCCCAGGTCGTGTCGCTCGGCCTCGCGCTCGCCGTCGGAGCGGCGGTGTATTTCCTCGTGTGCCGGCTGCTCCGGGTCGACGAGCTGCGCGCGCTGCGCCTGCTGCGGCGCCGACCGGCCGCGCCGTGACGATCGGATTCCGGCCGCTCCGTAAGGAGGATGTGGCCCTCGTCGAGCGGTGGCTCCGAGAGGACCACATCGCACTCTGGTGCCGCGAACCGGTCGAGGTCGCGATCGAAAAGCGAATCGCCGGCATCGAAGGCCGCAGGCCGACCCGGCAGTTTCTGATCGTGACCGGCGGTCGACCTGCCGGCTTCATCCAGACCTACCTGGTCTCGGATCATCCGGAATGGGACGAGATCGTCGGGGTCGGCACCGGTGTTGCGGGCGTCGATCTCATGATCGGCGAGCCCGACCTGGTCGGTCACGGCCTTGGGCCTCAGGTGCTCATCACCTTCGCGCACGACGTGATCTTCGCCGACTCCGGCATCCACGCGGTCGTCGCGACGGTCGAGGATTCGAACCGCCGCTCGTGGCGCGCTTTCGAGAAGGCCGGTTTCCGACATGTCCGCGACGTCGAGGAGGACGGCCTCCAGCATCGGCTGATGCGCCTGGACCGCTGAGCCCCCGGGCGGCGACGACCCCGGCGTCCCAAGCCGGGCGCACGCCCTCCGGCCGGCGGAAGCGCCTCCCTGACCTCGAGACCCGCCCGCACGAGCAGCCAGGAGATCAACGAGTTCGAGTTCCACATGTCCCCGCAGCCCACTCCGTCCCGTCCCCAGACACACGTCGGCACGGCCGGCACGAGGTCCAGAACGCGCCGGGCCGCGGCGGGATCGCGGGAGAGAACGCGTGGGCTGTCCACCGCATCGGCGATGTCCGGGATAACCCCGTTGCGCCAGCGGCGCACCTCGTAGCGAAAGAGACGCAGTCGCCCGGCCCAACGGCTGCCGACCGGTCCTTCGGCAACTACGCCCCGGCTCGCGCCGTCGCCGTCCGGGACCGGCGCCATCTCGATCACGTACTGCCCGTCCACGGTCGTGAGTACGAGTGCGGAGTGGTAGGTCGGAGCGACGGCGCCGCTCGACCGCCGCCACGACCAGCTCGTACACGCGGCCGTTCGCGCGCACGGAGTGGCCGCCGGCTCCGAGCGGAAGCCAGAAGAGCTCCACGGACGGTCGGGATGCCGACACCATGGGCCGAGCCTGCCCGACCTGTCGTCCCTACGCATCGGGGAAGTCGCCGATCGCCGTCCGGGAAGGCGACAACAGACGCCGCTACGCTCAGTCGGCACATGGACCAGGGCAAGATCCGCAACTTCTCGATCATCGCGCACATCGACCACGGCAAGTCGACGCTCGCCGACCGCATCCTCGAGGTCACGGAGACCGTCACCGGTCGCGAGATGCGCGAGCAGCTGCTCGACTCGATGGAGCTCGAGCGCGAGCGCGGGATCACGATCAAGGCGCAGGCCGTCCGCGTGATGTGGAAGGGCCACGAGCTGAACCTGATCGACACGCCCGGGCACGTCGACTTCACGTACGAGGTGTCGCGGTCGCTCCAGGCCTGCGAGGGTGCGGTGCTCGTCGTCGATGCGGCGCAGGGGATCGAGGCGCAGACGGTCGCCAACGCGTACCTCGCGATCGAGAACGACCTGGAGATCGTGCCGCTGTTGAACAAGATCGATCTGCCGCAGGCCGATCCCGAGGGAGCGGCCGTCGCCGTCTCGGCGCTCGTCGGCGACACGCCCGACCACGTGCTGCGCATCTCGGCCAAGACGGGCGAGGGGGTGGCGGACGTGCTCGATGCGATTGTCGAGCGGATCCCGGCGCCGGCCGGGGAACCGGCGGCGCCGGCGCGGGCGCTGATCTTCGACTCGTCGTACGACCAGTACCGCGGCGTGGTCGCGTTCGTCCGCGTCGTCGACGGGAGCTTCCGGCGCGGCGAGACACTGCGGGCGATGGCCATCGGCACCGAATTCGACGCGGAGGAGCTCGGGTTCCTGTCGCCGGCGATGACGCCTGTCGGCGAGCTCTCCGCCGGCGAGGTCGGCTACGTGATCACCGGCCTGAAGGACGTCTCGCGGCTGCGCGTCGGCGACACGCTGACCGCCCGGACGCGGATGGCCGGCGAGCCGCTGCCCGGCTACAAGGACGTGAAGCCGATGGTCTTCGCGGGCCTGTTCCCGACCGACTCCGACCAGTACCCCGAGCTCCGTGACGCGCTCGAGAAGCTGAAGCTGAACGACGCGTCGCTGTTCTACGAGCCCGAGAACTCGCAGGCGCTCGGCTTCGGCTTCCGCTGCGGATTCCTCGGCCTGCTGCACATGGAGATCGTCCGCGAGCGGCTCGAGCGCGAGTTCGACCTCGACCTGCTCGTAACCGCGCCGAATGTCGCCTACCGCGTCCTGACGAAGGCCGGCGAGGAGGTCGAGGTGCACAACCCGGCCGAGATGCCGCGCGAGGTCGAGGAGGTCGACGAGCCGTACGTGAAGGCGTCGATCATCGTCCCGAAGGACGGGGTGGGGGCGGTGATGGAGCTGAACAACGAGCGGCGCGGGCGGTTCGACCACATGGAGTACCTGTCCGAGGACCGGGTGCTGCTGTCCTACGACCTGCCGCTCGGTGAGATCGTCCTCGACTACTACGACCAGCTGAAGTCGCGGACGCGCGGGTACGCGAGCTTCGACTACGACTTCGCCGGGTTCCGGCCCGGCGACCTGTCGCGGGTGGACATCCTGATCGCGGGCGAGCCCGTGGATGCGCTGTCGCTGATCATCCACCGCGACGGCGCGTACTCGCGCGGGCGTGCGCTGGTCGAGCGGCTGCGCGAGGAGATCCCGCGCCAGTTCTTCGACGTGCCGATCCAGGCGGCGATCGGCTCACGCGTGATCGCGCGGGAGACGGTCAAGGCGAAGCGCAAGGACGTGCTCGCCAAGTGCTACGGCGGCGACATCTCGCGCAAGCGCAAGCTGCTCGAGCAGCAGAAGAAAGGCAAGAAGCGGATGAAGCAGGTCGGCTCGGTCGAGGTGCCGCAGGAGGCGTTCCTCGCCGTGCTCAACCTGGATCAGGAGAAGAGATAAGGGCATGGCGCTTGAGATGCGCGAGACGTGCGAGCGCTGCGGCGCCGGGCTGACCGCCGCCGGCCCGGCGGTGATCTGTTCGTACGAGTGCACGTTCTGCCTTGACTGCGCCGGGGCGATAGAGCACGTGTGCCCGAACTGCCGGGGCGAGCTAGTGTCGCGGCCGCGGAGGGATGCGCAGTGAGCGGAGTCCGGCACCTCTATCTCCACTTGCCGTTCTGTGCGCACCGCTGCGGGTACTGCGACTTCGTCACCGCTGTCGGGCGGGGGGACCAGCAGTGGGCGTATGTCGACGCACTGCTTGCCGAGCTCACGCTGGAGTGGGAGGTGCTCGCCTCTCGGCTCGAAACGATCTTCCTCGGCGGCGGGACGCCGACGTTCACGGAACCGGCCGCGCTCGAGCGGCTGCTGGCAGCTCTCCCGGACGCCGACGAGGTCACGGTCGAGGCGAATCCGGAGACGGTCACGCCCGTCCTCGCCCGGCTTCTGTCACGAAATCGCGTCAACCGTGTGTCGCTTGGCGCGCAGAGCTTCCAGCCGCGGCTTCTCGCCGTGCTGGAGCGGCGCGCGCAGCCCGAGGACGTCCGCCGGGCCGTGTACGTTCTGCGTGATGCCGGCCTTGACAACATCTCGCTCGACCTCGTCTACGGCATCCCGGGCCAGACCGCCTCCGATCTCTATGCCGACCTCGCCGAGGCGCTCGCGCTCGAGCCCGAGCACGTGTCCTGCTACGAGCTGGAGGCCAAGCCGGGCACGCGCTTCACCCACGCGCACGGAGCCGAACTCGAGCGTCAGGCCGAGTCGATGGAGTCCTACTTCGAGCGGGTGGTCGAGACCCTGACTGGGGCGGGCTATCGCTGGTACGAGACGGCGAACTTCTGCCGCGTCGAGGAGAGCCGGGATCTCCGGGCCTGGCACAACCTCGCGTACTGGCTCGGACGGGACTACCTCGGGCTCGGGATCGGCGCGGTCTCGACAATCGAAGCGGCCCGGCGGCGGAACGCGCCGCGGCTGGGGCCTTACCTCGCCGCTCTTGCCGGCGGCAGGGAGCCGCCGCGCGAGCTCGAGCCGCTGGACGCCGGTACGCGGCGCCGCGAGCGGGTCATGCTCGGCCTCCGGCTGGACGCTCCGCTGCTGCTCAGCGACCTGAAAGCCGCCGTCGACCGCGAGGCGGTCGACCGCCTGGAACGGCTCGGCCTGGTCGAGCGCAGCGGCCTGAACGGCCACGAGACGCTCGCACTCACCGAGCGGGGTCGCTTCCTGGGCGGCGGTGTCACCGCCGAGCTCCTCGCCTAGAATTCCCTGCACAGACATGGTTTCTCCGGCACCCGACCTCACGCAACGGCAACGCGAGATCCTCGTGCAGGTGGTCGAGGAGTACGTGGCCACGGGCCAGCCGGTCGGCTCGAAGCACCTCGTCGAGCGCACCGGCATGCGTGTGTCGTCGGCGACAGTGCGCAACGAGCTTGCCGAGCTCGAGCGGTTCGGTCTGCTCACGCATCCGCACACCTCGGCGGGCCGTGTCCCGACCGACCGCGGCTACCGCTACTACGTCGACCGCCTGCTCGAGCGGCCGGCCCCTCGTCCCGACATGTTCCCCCTCGACCTGACGGCAGCGCGCAGCGAGGTCGAGTCGGCGCTGCAGGCGACGACGGAGATGCTTTCGCAGGTCACGCGGCTGATCGCGCTCGTCTCGGCGCCGCCGCTCCAGACCGCGACGGTGCGGCACGTCGAGGTGCTGCTGCTCCAGCCGCAGGTGGCGATGGTGGTGGTGATCACGTCCAGCGGCGGCGTCACGAAGCGCGTCTACGCGTTCGACACGCCTGTCGATCCCGGACTCATCCACTGGGCGGGCCAGTACCTGAACGACCAGGTCGTCGGTCTCTCGCTCGCAAGCCGGCAGTTACGCCGGCGTTTCGAGGATCCGACGCTTCCGCGGGCCGAGTCGGCGTTCCTCCAGATCGTGGGGTCTGCCTTCACCGACGCCGAGGACGACGAGCAGCGCGTGTACGTCGGCGGCGCCGCCGGGCTGCTCGACGACGTCAGCGACGACGAGCTCGGGTCCTACCGGTCGCTGATCGATCTACTCGAACGCCGCCGGGCGCTGCTCGACGTGCTCGCGGAGGCGCTCGACCCGCGGCGTCCGTTCGTCCGCGTCGGCGACGAGCTTGCCGACCCCGCGCTCAGCGACCTGGCGCTCGTCGGCGCGGCCTACGGGATCGCGAACCGCACGCTCGGCGCCGTCAGCCTGATCGGGCCGTCGCGAATGGACTACGACAAGGCGATCCGCACGGTCCGGTCGGCCGCCTCCGAGCTGTCCCGCTTCGCCGAGGTGATCTACGGCGAGTAGGCAGGTGAGACGCGTCCTGCTCGCAGCGCTCACGGTGTGCGCGCTGGCACTCGGCTCAGATGCCGGCGCCGGTTCCCTTCATCGAGTCGGCCAGCACGACACGAGCGCACGTGGGCGACGTCGTCCGCCTCCGCGCCGGCGCCGGGCTGCGTCTCTACGCGTTGCTGCCGCTGTACCTCGTTCCGGTGCAGCGCGCGCCTCTCGACCATGCGTGCACGCTGCGTGGCGGGAAGGCCAGGTGTCGGCCGGTGGCGCCTCGTCCACCTCGGGGCGGGCGCTTTCACCGGATCGGGACATTGAACGTCCGGCATGCGAACGAGGTCACGATCCGCTACCGCGTTCCACGCCTATCTCCGGGTCGGTATCTGTACGTCCTCTACTGCGGTCCGTGTCATCGTGGGCCGGGGGGCAGCCTGATCACCTGGCTGCCTCGGCCGATGCTCACGGTCGCCGAGTGACTGCAGGCGCCGGGCTACGCTTTCGCCGATGGCCACCACCGAACGCGACTACTACGAGCTGCTCGGCGTCAAGCGCACCGCGACCGAGGCCGAGATCAAGAAGGCCTTCCGCGGGCTCGCCCGGGAGCTGCACCCCGATGTGTCGGAGGACCCGGACGCGGAGGCGCGCTTCAAGGAGGTGGTCGAGGCGTACGAGGTGCTCTCCAGTCCCGAGCGCCGGGAGCTGTACGACCGGTTCGGCCACGCGGGCCTGCGCAGCCGCGGCTTCGAGCCGACCAGCTTCGACTTCGGGACGCTGGGCGACCTGTTCTCCGCGTTCTTCGGCGACGACCTCTTCGGCGTCGCCGGCCGGCCGCGCGGCGCGGCCCGCGGCGCCGACATCGCAGCCGAGGTCGCGGTCGAGCTGGTCGATTCCGCCCGCGGTGTGACCCGGGACGTGCCGCTCCGCGTGGCGGTCTCCTGCCAGAGCTGCGCCGGTAGCGGCGCGGGGCCCGGCACGCAGCCGGTCACGTGTCCCGGGTGCGGCGGCGCCGGACGAGTCCAGCAGGTCTCGAACACGGTCTTCGGCCAGTTCGTCCGGGCGCAGGCATGTCCGCGGTGCGACGGCTCCGGCCGCATCGTCGAGCATCCGTGCGAGACCTGCGGCGGCGAGGGCCGCGTGGTCGAGGAGCGCACCGTCTCCGTCGAGATCCCGGCCGGGATCCACGACGGCCAGCGCATCCGTCTCGGCGGCGAAGGGCATGCCGGCGAGCTCGGTGGGCGCGCCGGCGACCTGTACGTGCTCGTCCGCGTCAGGCCCGACCCGCGCTTCGTCCGCGAGGGCAACGACCTGATCTCCCAGGTCGACCTGACGATCACGCAGGCCGCGCTCGGCGCGACGGTGACGGTGCCGACGATCGACGGCGACGTCGACCTCGAGTTCGAGCCGGGCACGCAGCCCGGACAGGTGCAGGAGATCCGCGGCGCGGGGATGCCGGTACTCCAGGGCCGCGGGCGAGGCGATCACCGCCTGCTCGTGAACGTGACGGTGCCGCGCAGGTTGACCGACGAGCAGCGCCGACTGCTGGACGAGTTCGAGCAGTCGGCCGACGAGGAGACCTACCGGCCGGACGACGACGAGGGGTTCTTCGACAAGCTGAAGTCGGCCTTCCGCTAGTGGCGGCGCCCGGTCCGGGTAGGCCGCGTGAGACGGCGCTGTCGGTGGTCGTCCCGGCCGCGGAGTCCCTAACGCTGGCGTTCCGCCGGCAGCATCTCGCGCGAACGATCGAGCGGAAGATCCCTGCGCACATCACGCTCGTCTATCCGTTTGCCGACGCTGATCGACTCGACGCCGATCTGACGTCGGCGGTCGAGGCGGTCCATGCGGACGTCGCTCCCTTCGAGTTCGACCTCGCACGCATCGAGTGCTTCGATGCCCACGTCTGGCTGGCTCCCGAGCCGAAGGAGCCGTTTCTTCACCTAATCCGCACAACGTACGCGGCTTTCCCCGAGTTTCAGCCGTACGGCGGCGCATTCGCGGACTCCCCGCCGACGCCGCACCTGACGGTCGGCGAGGTTGACGAGGACCTCGACATTTCCACGCTGGTCGCTGCCGCCGAATGCGATTGCGCCCCGGTCTGCCGCTGGCATGTGCCGTGACCAGGGTTGCGCTCCTCGAAGAGCAACTCGATGGAACGTGGACCGAGCGCGCCACGTTCCGGCTTGGTGGCCCACACTGAGCCTGCGCCGGGTCTCCGTGTCGGTCCCGCCCCCCGAGGCCGAGCGGGCCCGCGCGATCATGCTCGAGCTGTTTCCGGAGGGCTTCGAGGAGCGCGACTCCGCCGACGGCGTCGAGCTGGCGGCATACACGGACGACCGCGGGGAGGAACGGCTCTGGTCGGCCTTCGGCGGCGCCCGGTCGACCGAGGTCGAGGAGGGCTGGGAGGAGCGCTGGCGCGCCTTCCACCGGCCGGTGCGGGTTGGGCCGCTCTGGGTCGGGCCCCCGTGGGAGCAGCCCGACGGCGACGCGATCCCGGTGGTGATCGATCCCGGCCGGGCGTTCGGCACCGGCGGACACGCGACCACGCGGCTCTGCCTCGAGCTGCTGGTCGACGTCCCACGCGGAAGCATGCTCGACGCGGGCTGCGGCTCCGGCGTCCTCTCGATCGCGGCGGCGAAGCTCGGCTTCACGCCGGTTCATGCCGTCGACCTCGACCCGCAGGCGATCGAGGCGACGTTGCGGAATGCAGCGGCCAACGGCGTCGCAGTCGAGGCCAGGGTCGCCGACGCGGCCGACTCCGAGCTGCCGGAGACGGCGGCCGCCGTCGTCAACGTCGCCCTCGACCTCGACGGGCGGATCGTCGCTCGCCTCGGCTGCGAGCGCGTGATCACCTCCGGCTACCTCGTGGCCGAATCGCCGGAGCTTCCCGGCTACCGGCGCGAGGACCGGCGCGAGGCCGAGGGCTGGGCGGCCGATCTGCACGTGCGAACGCAGTAAGGTCCGCGCCCATGGCGACGTTCTCGGTCGACTTCCTCGGCTGCAAGGTCTCGCACGCGGACGCGCAGGCCGTGCGCGAGCGGCTGCTGGTCGACGGGCACCGGGAGCGCAAGGGCGGCGACGTCGCCGTGCTGAACACGTGCTGCGTCACGCACGAGGCGCTCCGGAAGTCGCGGCACGCCGCCTCGCGTGCCGCGCGCACGCACCGGCGGGTCTACGTCACCGGGTGCGGCGCCAACCTCTCCTCCGACGCGTTCGCGGGTTTGCCGGAGAACGTCGTGGTCGTGGCGAAGCGAAGCGAGGCGACCGCCGACACGATCGCGGGCGACGTCGGCGCGATCGCCTGCGTCCGGGCCGACGCGCGGCTCGACCGCGTTCGCGCATTCGTCAAGGTGCAGGACGGCTGCAGCTTCTCGTGCAACTTCTGCGTGATCCCGTTCGTGCGCGGCGCGTCGCGCAGCCGGCGTTCCGACGCGGTCCTCGCCGAGGTGCGCCGCCGCGTCTCGCAGGGCCACCGGGAGATCGTTCTCACCGGGATCAACCTCGGCTGCTACCGCGACCGCGAGGCCGGATACGACCTGCCGCGGCTGATCCGCCAGGTTGGCGCGACGCCCGGTCTTGCGCGGCTCCGCCTCTCGTCGATCGAGGTCAACCACCTCACGCAGCCGCTCGTCGCCGCGCTGCGCGAGACACCGACCGTCTCCCGGCACCTGCACGTCCCGCTCCAGTCGGGCGACGACGGCGTCCTGCGTGCGATGGCGCGCCGCTACGACGCGGCCATCTACCTGCACCGTGTCGAGCTCGCCGAGGGCTTCAACCTGACGACGGACGTGATCGTCGGCTTCCCCGGCGAGGACGAGCCTGCGTTCTCACGGACGCTGCAGGTGGTCGAGGCGGCGGGCGTGACGAAGGTGCACGTCTTCCCGTACTCGCCCCGCCCGGGGACGGTCACGGCCGGCGACGACAATGTGCCGAAGTCGGTGAAGAAGGAGCGCAGCGCCCGGCTGCGTGCGCTCTCGCACGAGGCGTGCCTGCGGCGCTGGCGGGGGAAGGTGGGTGTGGAGGATGTCGTCCTGGTCGACCGCCCGGGCCGCGGCTACGGCGACGACTACTCGCCCTGGCTGGTCGACGCGCCGATCGGCGAGCTCGTCCGCGTGCGCGGACGCGCCGTCACGGAGGAGGGGATCCTGGCAGCGTGAGAGACGAAGCCGAGCACAAAGACGACAGCGAAGCTGTCGAGGTTGGTGCGAGACGAAGTCGTGACGCCGAAGGCGTCACCGTCCCCGACTGCATCTTCTGCAAGATCCACCGCGGCGAGCTGCCGGCCACGGTGGTCAACCGGGCCGAGGGTCTGCTGGCGATCGAGGACATCAATCCGAAAGCGGATGTCCATCTGCTCGTCATCCCCGAGCGGCACCTCGAGACCTTCCGGGACATCGGCGAGCTCCCGGCCGAGGAGGCCAAGCGCATGCTCGACTTCGTCGCCGAGACCGCGAAGGCCGCGGGACTCGACGAGTACCGGCTGATGGTCTTCTGCGGCGCCGGCGCCGGCCAGACCGTGTTCCACCTGCACTGGCACGTGCTCGGCGGCACGCTCCGCGGGGTGCCGGCATGAGCCTGATCGCCCGGCTCGAGTCCGACCTGACGGCGGCGATGAAGGAGCGCAACACGGCGCGGCGGGACGCGCTGCGGCTGATCCTGTCCAGCCTGCGCTCGGCCGAGAAGGAGCTGCGGCGGCCGCTGCACGAAGACGAGGAGCTCCAGGTCCTCCAGCGAGAGCGCAAGCGGCGGATCGAATCGATCGAGGCGTTCGAGAGCGCGGGCCGCGACGAGCAGGCGGCGAAGGAGCGGGCCGAGCTGGACGTGCTCGAGGAGTTCATGCCGGAGCCGCTCTCCGAGGACGAGCTGGAGCAGATCGTCGACGACGCGATCGCCGAGGTGGGGGCGACGAGCATGCGCGACCTGGGCCGTGTGATGGCCGACGTGATGCCGCAGATCGCCGGCCGCGCAGACGGCTCGGCGGTCAGCCAGCTGGTCCGCGAGAAGCTGGCCTAGCTT
Organism: uncultured Actinomycetes bacterium; assembly: GCA_963841405.1. Taxonomy (GTDB): domain Bacteria; phylum Actinomycetota; class Thermoleophilia; order Gaiellales; family Gaiellaceae; genus DATBLE01. The sequence goes on from CAWJCM010000005.1 coordinate 94,274, forward strand.
GCGGCCCGTGCTGTGACGAGCAGCGCGTAGAGGGTCAGGAGGAAGCTGCCACCGGCCTCCTCGACCACCTCCGTCAGCCGCTGCTCCAGCCGCTGCCGCTCAGGGGCGCTGAGGCCCAGGTACATCGAGGTCGTGCGCGTGACGGCGATCAGGTGCTCGGCCGTCTCCTGCTCGTCGCCTGCCACGGTCGTCGTCGAGCGCACGTCGGTGAACAGGCCGGCCGCCTCCTCGCGGGCGAGCGCGTCGTGCTGGTTGACCCACGCCCAGACCGCGGACACGTTGTCGAGCCGGCCCTCGATCCCGTCGAAGAACGTCTTCCGGTCGCGCGGCACCCATTCGAGCGATTCCTGCCGCACCTCGGTCCAGGCCGCGTGCAGCTGCTCGTCGATCGGCGAGAAGCCGAGGTGGGTGAGCAGCGCGAGCATGCCGCCGGGCCGCAGCACCCGCGCAACCTTCTCCCAGCCGACCGAGGCGTCCACCCAGTGGAAGGCGGTCGCCGAGAAGACGGCCTCGAACCCTCCGGCTGGCAGCTCGGCGTCCTCGAAGCGCCCGATGCGAAAGCTGACGTTCGGCGTGTCTCCGAGCCGACGGCGGGCGACCCCGACCATCCGCGCGCCGGGGTCGACCGCCTCGACGTGCAGCCCACGCGCCGCCAGCTCCTCGGTCAGCTTGCCGGTCCCGCAACCGATCTCGAGGACACGCGACCCGGGCCTCAGCCGGCCGAGCGAGCAGGCGGCGTCGACGATCTCCGGCGGGTAGCCGGGCCGGACGCGGTCGTACTCGTCGGCGACGCCGTCGAACGACAGCCCCCGGTCAAGCGGCCTTTGCGACGACGCGGCGCGGCCGGACGTGTCCTTTCGAGTCGCGGGCTGTTTCGTCACCGAGGTGCTCCCGGCCTCCTCCCCACTGCGATCGTAGTCGGAACATCGTCACGAGTGTGTCGCCGGACTCTGCTGGAAGTGCGCCGCTCGGACCACGCCCGTCGCCGACCGCCCTGCCTACACTGTGGCGCAGTTGCAGGAAGTTCTCTCGATCTCGAACGACGTCGCCGCCGGGCTGGCGGGCGTCGGCGACGGCGTCCTCGGCGCCCTCCGAGAACGCCTCCACTGCACGATCCGCCTTCGCGGGAACCAGCTGACGCTGGAAGGCGAGGACACCAGCGTCGCGGAGGCGCGCGCGGTCGTCGACGAGCTCGTCGACCTGGTGGAAGGCGGCCACGAGATCGGCCCCGGGACGGTCGATGCCGTCCTCGGCGCGCTCGACCAGGCCGAGGACATCCGCGACGTGTTCGAGGACGTCGTCTGGCGCCACCGCGGCACGAAGATCGCGCCGAAGACCGTCAACCAGAAGCGCTACGTCGACGCGATCCGCTCGCACACGATCACGTTCGCGATCGGCCCGGCCGGCACCGGCAAGACCTACCTGGCGATGGCACTCGCGGTGGCGGCGCTGTCCGACCGCGAGGTCGGCCGGATCATCCTGACCCGGCCGGCGGTGGAGGCCGGCGAGCGGCTCGGCTTCCTCCCCGGCGACCTGCTGGCCAAGGTCGACCCCTACCTGCGTCCCCTGTACGACGCCCTCTACGACATGCTCGACGCCGACCGCCTGACCGCCTACATGGAGAAAGGCGCGATCGAGGTCGCGCCGCTCGCATTCATGCGCGGGCGAACCCTGAATGACTCGTTCATCATCCTCGATGAGGCGCAGAACACGAGCCCGGAGCAGATGCAGATGTTCCTGACGAGGCTCGGGTTCGGCTCGAAGGTCGTCGTCACGGGCGACGTGACGCAGATCGACCTGCCGCCGCAGCAGGCCTCCGGGCTGCTCACCGTCCGGGACATCCTCGGGTCGATCGACGGGATCGAGTTCATCGAGTTCTCGAACGCCGATGTCGTCCGGCACAAGCTCGTGCAGACGATCGTCGAGGCCTACCGGACGCACGCCGAGGCCACCGGCACCCAGCGCCGCCGCTAGCGTTGATGGTGGAGATCGAGGTCGTCAACCGCAGCGGCGTCCAGGTGCAGGAGGGCGCGGTCGCCGAGCTCGCCCGTCGCGTCCTCGCCGGCGAGGGAGTCGTCGAGGGCGAGCTGGGCATCGCCTTCGTCGCCCCGGACGAGAGCCGCGGCCTCAAGCGCGAGCACCTCGGGATCGACGAGGCGACCGACGTCCTCTCGTTCCCGATCGACGGGACCGACGAGCTGGCGCCCGGGCCTCCGCGGCAGCTCGGCGACGTCGTCCTCTGCCCGCAGGTGATCGGCGGCGACTGGCGCCGTCCGCTCGCGCATGGCCTGCTCCACCTGCTCGGGTACGACCACGGACCCGAGATGGAGCGTCGCGAGCAGGCGCTGGCGACGTGAGCACCCAGCGAATCCCGCTTCGCGAGCGGCTGCGGCGCAGCCGGGCTGCGAACGGCGCGGGCGCGCTGCTTCCCGGCACCGGCGAGGGCCGCCGCCGACTCCCCCTCGTCGAGAGCTTCAACTACGCGGTCGAGGGGATCATCCACGTTCTCCGGACGCACCGGAACATGCGGATCCATTTTGCCGCGGCCGTCGCCGTCCTGGTCGTCGCGCTCTGGATCGGCGTCGACCGGATCGAGCTCGTCGTCCTGCTGCTGGCGATCTCCTTCGTGCTGATCGCCGAGATGGTCAACTCGGCGATCGAGGCGGCGATCGACGTCGCCACCAGCTCGTTCGACCCGCTCGCCAAGCTGGCGAAGGACATCGCCGCCGGCGCTGTCCTGATCGCGTCGATCAACGCAATCGCGGTCGGCTACCTCGTCTTCTCGGGTCACGTGAGCGAGTCGACCACCAACTTCTTCGACCGCCTCCGCGACGCGCCGATCAAGCTGACCATCATCGCGCTGATCCTCGTGATCATCATCGTGATCGCGACGAAGGCGATCTCGGGGCGCGGGACGCCGCTCCGCGGCGGGCTCCCGTCCGGACACGCCGCGATCGCGTTCGCGGCCTGGATGGCGGTCACCCTCACACTCGGCCCCAGCGAGCACCGGTTCTTCGTTTCGACGATGATGTTCGCCGTGGCCGTGCTCGTTGCCCACACGCGGATCGAGTCCGGCGTGCACTCGACGCTCGAGGTCGTCTACGGGGGCGCCCTCGGCGCGGGCGTCACCCTCGTCGCCTTCCAGCTCTTCTTTTGATCGGCGACGTCGAACGCGAACTGTACGAGCGCACGCTCGAGATCAAGGAGCGGGCGTACGCGCCGTACTCGAACTTCCACGTCGGCGCCGTGCTCCGCGCCCGCGACGGGACGCTGTTCGAGGGTGTGAACGTCGAGAACGCCGCGTACCCGCTCGGCGTCTGCGGCGAGAAGAGCGCGTACGTCGCCGCCGTCACCGCCGGCTACAAGCCGGGCGACTTCGATCTGCTCGTGATCAACGCCTCGCCCTGCGGTGGCTGCCGGCAGTGGCACGTGGAGTTCGAGGTCGACCGGGTCGTGTACGCGAACAACGACGGCGAGCTCGTCGAGCACACTCCGGGCGAGCTGCTGCCCGACACCTTCGAGCTTTGATGGTGATTCGCCGCGCCGGCCCTGCCGACGACAGGCAGCTCCGCGAGATCGCGTTCCGCTCGAAGGGCCAGTGGGGCTACGACCAGAGACGCCTGCGTGACTGGGCGTCGCGGCTCGACCTGGCGCGGGAGATCTGGCTCGCCGAGGAGGACGGAGAGCCGATCGCCTGGCTTGCGCTGCTGCCGCCCGCGGAGGGAGTCGTCGAGCTGGACGATCTCTGGGTCGACGAACCGGCCATCGGCGGCGGTGTCGGCACCGCGCTGTTCCGGTTCGCGCGCGTGCGTGCGCGCGAGCTCGGCGGGACAGCCCTGCGCTGGGAGGCCGAGCCGAATGCGATCGGGTTCTACGAGCGGATGGGCGCCGAGACGATTGGCACCGCGCAAGGGTCATGGGGCCGGGAGCTCCCGGTCATGAGGGTCTCTCTGTGAAGTCCGGCTTCGTCGCCGTCGCAGGGCGGCCGAACGTCGGCAAGTCCACCCTCGTGAACGCGCTCTGCGGCGGGAAGGTGGCGATCGTCTCCGACAAGCCGCAGACCACCAGGCGGCGGATCTTCGCGATCGCCAACGGCGACGGCTACCAGCTCGTCCTCGCCGACCTGCCGGGGTTCCAGCGGCCGCGCGACCCGCTGACCGAGCACATGCAGCGCACGGTCGACTCCTCGTTCGAGGACGTCGACGGCGTGCTCTTCGTCGTCGACGCACGCGAGCGCATCGGCGCAGGCGACCGGTACATCGCCGGCCGTGTCTTCGCCCTCGGCGTCCCGGTCGTGATCGCCGTCAACAAGGTCGACCGGCTCAAGCCGGGCCACATCGCCTCGCAGATGCAGACCGCGCAGGCGCTGGGCGCCTTCCACGCCCTTCATCCGGTGAGCGCGAAGACCGGCGACGGCGTGGGAGAGCTGCGCGACGAGCTGGTCGGCCTGCTCCCCGAGGGGCCGCAGTACTTTCCGCCGGAGCAGCGCACCGACCTCTCGGTCGAGACGCAGATCGCCGAGCTCGTCCGCGAGCAGGCGTTGCGCCTGACGAAGGAGGAGGTGCCGCACGCGGTCTCGGCCGAGGTGGAGGAGATCGAGGACAAGGTCGTCCGTGCGAGCCTCTTCGTCGAGACCGAGTCGCAGAAGCAGATCCTGGTCGGGAAGGGCGGCTCGATGGTGCGGCAGATCGGGACGCGTGCACGCCCCGAAATCGAGCACCTGCTCGGGCGAAAGGTCTTCCTCGACCTGCAGGTCAAGGTGCGACCGAAGTGGCGGCGCGACGAGGCGATGCTGGAACGCCTCGGCCTATAATTCGCGCTGTCAGCGACCGAGGAGGGCGTAGTGGGGCTCGGGTTCATGTCCAACGGAATGGCCTTTGTGACCTATTCGAAGGGTGTGAACCTTGTCGGAGCCAACGCTCAACCTCGGGATCCTGGCGCATGTAGACGCCGGTAAGACGACACTCACGGAACGGCTTCTCTTCGAGGCCGGTGCGATCGACGCGATCGGCAGCGTCGACGCCGGCACGACGCAGACCGACACGCTCGCGCTCGAGCGGCAGCGCGGGATCACGATCAAGTCCGCCGTCGTCTCGTTCGAGCTGGGCGGTGTCACCGTCAACCTGATCGACACGCCCGGCCACCCGGACTTCATCGCCGAGGTGGAGCGGGTGCTCGGCGTGCTGGACGGTGCCGTGCTCGTGGTCTCGGCCGTCGAAGGCGTGCAACCCCAGACGACCCTGCTGATGCGGGCGCTGCAGCGGCTGGGCGTGCCGGCGCTGATCTTCGTGAACAAGATCGACCGCCGCGGAGCCGACGCCGAGCGGGCACTCGCCGCCATCGAGGAGCGGCTGACGCCCACCTGCTTCGCCATGGGTGCGCCGAGCGACCTCGGTACGCCGGCCGCGTCGTTCGCACCCTACGGTCCGGCCGACGCGGAGCTGGCGGAGCGATCCAGGCGGGCGCTGCTCCACCCGGTGTTCTTCGGCTCGGCGCTCACCGGCGCGGGCTTCGAAGCGCTGCAGGCCGGGATCGCCGACCTGCTGCCCGCCACCGTGGGGGACGCGGCCGCGCCGGTCTCTGGACGCGTCTTCAAGATCGAGCGAGACGAGGACGGCGGGCGCGTCGCGTACGTGCGCCTGTTCTCCGGAACGCTGCGAGTGCGGGACGGCCTGCCGGAGGGGAAGGTGACGGCGATCCACGTCTTCGCGGAAGGCGCCACCGTCCGCCGCGACTCCGTCGTCGCGGGCCGGATCGCGAAAATCCGGGGCCTCGCCGAGATCCGGATCGGCGACCCGATCGGCGAGCCTCCCGCGGTGCCCGAACACCACTTCGCCCCGCCGATCCTCGAGACGGTGGTCGTGCCCGAGGATCCGGCCGACGGCGCCCGCCTCCGCCTCGCGCTCGGCCAGCTCGCCGAGCAGGACCCGCTGATCGACGTCCGCCAGGACGAGCGGCAGGAGCTCTTCGTCTCGCTGTACGGCGAGGTGCAGAAGGAGGTGATCCAGGCGACCCTGGCGCGCGACTACGGCCTCGACGTCACCTTCCGCGAGACGACCGTGATCTGCGTCGAGCGTCCGGTCGGCACCGGCGAGGCGGTCGAGGTCCTGCACGGAGCGTCGAATCCGTACGCGGCGACGATCGGCCTGCGGATCGACCCCGCCCCCGTCGGGGCAGGCGTGGCCTTCCGGCTGGACGTCGACCCGCGCTCGGCGCCGCTCTACATCTACAAGACCTTCGATGCGTTCGGGCAGAGCATGGCCGGCCACGTCCGCGACGCCCTGCGGGAGGGCCTCGCCGGCTGGCAGGTCACGGACTGCGTCGTGACCATGACCCGCTGCACCTACCAGTCGCCCGACGGATCGGCCGCGACCCGCGGGCCGCTGAGCACGGCCGCCGACTTCCGGAAGCTGACGCCCGTCGTCGTGCGCCAGGCGCTCGAGCGGGCCCGGACCGACGTTTGCGAGCCCGTCCTCCGGGTCCGGCTCGACGTCCCCACCGCCTCGACCGGCGCGGTCCTGAGCCTGCTGAGCCGGCTCGGCGCGGCCGGGCAGACGCCGTCGGCCGAGGCGAGCCGCGCCGTCGTCGAGGCAGAGCTCCCCACCGCCCGCGTCCAGGAGCTCCAGCGGCAGCTGCCGGCGCCGACGGGCGGCGAAGGCATGTTCGAGTCGGACTTCGCCGGCTACCGCCCCGTCACCGGCAAACCGCCGGTCGGTCCCGGATGGCCATGATCGTCAGCGAGGCGGCTCGATCGTGCGACAGATCGCGGTGTTCGCCGCCGCGCCCGACCGGCCAGGCGGGGGAAGGGGGCCCACGGGCGCCTGTCGCCGCCGGGGGGCTCTGTCTCTTGGCGCGCTTCGCGCGCATGGCTGTTTCCCCCGTGAAGCGAGCGTGAGCGAGCGGAAAAAGGTGTAGCTAGCCGTACTACTCCTGCACACAAGCTGTGCCACGATGTGGGCGTGCCCACTGTCTTGATCGTCGACGATCATCCGAGCTTTCGTGCCAGCGCCAGGGCGATCCTGGAAGCGGACGGGTTCGAGGTCGCCGGTGAGGCGGAGGACGGCGAGTCGGCGATCGCCGCCGCAGGGCGCCTGCACCCCGACGTCATCCTGCTGGACGTGCAGCTGCCCGATCTCGACGGGTTCGAGGTCACCCGCCGCCTGCTGACGACCGACGGCGACACCTGCGTCGTGCTCGTCTCGAGCCGTGACGGCTCCGACTTCGGCCCTCTGGTCGAGTCGAGCGGCGCCTGCGGCTTCGTCCCGAAGAGCGAGCTCTCGGGCGACGCCGTGACGGCACTCATCTGCGAACGCTGATGCGCCTCACCCACCGGCTCTGGTTCGGGCTGTTCCCACTGATGCTCCTGGTGGCGGCCGGGTCGGCGGTGGTCGCCGCCCGCTCGGATCACGAGTCGAGCCCGATCTCGCTGGCGATCGCCTTCCCGGTGATCGGACTCTCGTTCGTGGTCAGCGGCCTGATCGCGTGGACGCTGCGGCCCGGGAACCGCACCGGCGGCCTGCTCGTGCTCGTCGGATTCCTGTGGATGCTGAGCTCGCTCTGGGAGGCGAACGCGGGCTGGCTGTACGGGCTGGGCGCCTTCGCCGGCAGCCTCTTCTTCGCCGCGTTCGTCCACCTGATGCTCGCCTTTCCGGACGGCCGGCTGGCCACGAAGCTCGAACGCAGGACGGTGCTCGCCGTCTGGGCGATCGCCTTGCTCGCCGACGTCCTGCCCGCCCTTTTCACCCGGCGCGCCTCCGACTGCGACGACTGCCCGGCCAACCCCTACCTGATCCACGACAGCAAGTCGGTCGCCGATGCGTTCCAGGCGCTGTTCACCGTGGCCGGCGGCGCGATCTTCGTCGGGGTGCTCGTCCTGCTGATCCGGCGGTGGCGCGGGGCGACGCCGGCGCAGCGCCGCGTCCTCGGGCCGGTGTATCTCTCCGGCGGGATCGCCGCCGCGCTCGTCGGGGCGCTGTTCGTCGTCTCGTCGTTCTCCGACCGAGGCGGAAACGTCGTCGGGGTCGTTGCCTTCATCGCTTTCGGCACCGTTCCGCTGTTCTTCCTCGCGGGGCTGCTGCGCGACCGGCTCTACCGCGCGGCCGCCCGGCTGCTGCGCGAGGTTCCCGACGAGCCCACCCCCGAGCAGGCGCAGGCGGGCCTCCGCAGCGTCCTGGGCGACCCGACGCTGCACTTCCTCACGTGGCTGGACGAGCTGGACGGATACGTCGACGCGCGCGGCAACCCGGTCGAGCTCCTGCCCGACACGTCCCGGCGCGTGACCACCCGCATCGACCGCGAGTCGGACAGGTACCCGCTCGCGGCGCTCGTCCACGACGCGGCGCTCCTGCACCAGCGGGGCCTGCTCGACGAGGTCGTCTCCGCAGCGCGGCTCGCGATCGAGAAGGACCGCGGTCTCCAGGCGTTGCGGCGGAGCGAGACCCGTAGCCGCGCGCTGCTCGACGCCATCCCGGACCTGATGTTCCGGATCGCCAGGGACGGGACGTACCTCGAGGCGAAGGGCAGGCGCGAGTCGCTCGCCCGCTCGACCGAGGAGATCGTCGGCAACAACGTGCGCGAGATCCTGCCGCGCGAGGTGGCCACGCAGTTCGTGCGCGCCTTGGCCGTTCCGGCCTCGCGAGGCGTGCAGACCGTCGAGTACCGCCTGACGATCGACGGCGAGGAGCGCGACTTCGAAGGACGGTTCGTGCCCTCCGGAGACGACGAGGTGGTCGTGATCGTCCGCGACTTCACCGACCGCACTCGCCTGGAGGCCGAGCTGTCGCACAAACTCGAGGCTCTGGAGCGCGAGCAGAAGTTCACGCGGGACGTCGTCAACGTCGCTCCGGTGATCTTCCTGCTCGCGGACACCGACGGCCGGCTCATCCGGTTCAACGACACGGCCGAGGAGCTGTTGGGGGTCTCCGACGACGAGCGCGTGCGAGGGAAGCTCTGGTGGGAGGTGTTCCTCCCGGAGGATCAGCACCGGGTGGCCGAGGACTACTGCGCGCGGATGCAAGCAGGGGAGACCCAGATCGAGGGTCGCTCCGAGTGGCAGACGGCCGACGGCCGGCGGCTGGTGATCAACGCGTCCCTCCGACGCGTGGTCGGCGGCGAGGGCAGCGACCGCGTCCTCATCTGCGGCCAGGATCAGACGGAGGTGATCCGCCAGCGCGAGGAGTTGATGGCCCAGCGCGACTACCTCGCGGTCGTCGCCCGGGCGACGCCGAGCCTGCTGATCGCAGTCGAGCGCGACGGGACGGTCGCGGTCGAAGGCGTCAACTATGCATTCCGAGAGCTGACCGGCTACACCGACGAGGAGGCGGTCGGGGCCAAGTTCTGGGACCTCGTCGCGCCACCGGAGCTTGTCGAGGAGGTGCGGTGGGCGTTCGAGGAGCAGGTCGAGACCGGCGTCAGCCTCGAGCACGAGACCGCCTGGATCGGCAAGTCGGGCAACTGGCGCATCGTCGCGTGGTGGCTGCGCCCGCTCGGTGCGTTCAGCGGCAAGTTCATCGTCTGCGGCGCGGACGTGACCGAGCGGAAGGCGCAGGAGGCCGAGTTGCGCGCCTCCCGGTCGCGCATCGTCGAGGCCGCCGACGACGCGCGGATGCGCCTCGAGCGCAACCTCCACGACGGCGCCCAGCAGCGTCTCGTCTCGCTGTCGCTCGCGCTCCGGCTCGCCCAGGCCCGGCTGCGCGAGGATCCCGACGGCGCCGACCAGCTGCTCGCCGGTGCGGCCGAAGAGCTTCAGCAGGCACTCGCCGAGCTTCGTGAGCTGGCGCGCGGCATCCATCCGGCCGTGCTCACCGACCGCGGCCTGCCGGCCGCGCTCGAGGCGCTTGCGTCCCGAACTCCGCTTCCGGTGGAGCTCTCCGCCGATCTCGAAGAGCGCCTGCCGGGCCCGGTCGAGGCTGCTGCCTACTACGTCGTGGCGGAGGCGCTGACGAACGTCGCGAAGTACGCCGAGGCCTCGTCGGTGGAGGTCCGCGCAGAGCGACAGAACGGCCGCGTCGTCGTCGAGGTCGAGGACGACGGCGTCGGCGGCGCCGATCCGGCCCGCGGGTCGGGCCTGCGCGGCCTCGCCGACCGGGTGGAGGCGCTGGAGGGCGAGCTCGAGGTGACGAGCTCCGCCGGGAGCGGCACGACCGTGCGTGCGGTCATACCGCTCTCGGGGCTCTAATCTGGTCCGCCATGGCGCGCAGGCTCCCCACCGGCACGATCACCCTGCTCTGCACCGACATCGAGGGCTCGACCGGCATCGTCGGGCGCCTGGGCGGACGCTACGTCAGCGTGCTCGAGGACCATCGCCGGCTCGTCCGCGACGCTGTAAACGCTGCGGGCGGCCTGGAGATCGACTGCCGTGGCGACGAAATGCTCCTCGTCTTCACCGACGCCGAGGCGGCGGTGCGCAGCGCGGTCGAGGCGCAGCGCGCCCTCGCGGCGCACGCGTGGCCGGAGGGCCGCGAGGTTCGCGTGCGCATGGGCGTGCACACCGGCGAGCCGTCCGTCGAGGGATCGACGTACGTCGGCCTCGACGTCCACCGCGTAGCCCGGATCAGCGACGCCGGCCACGGGGGACAGGTGCTCCTCTCCGAGCGGACGCACGAGCTCGTCGGCGGCGAAGTGGTCGACCTCGGTTTGCAGCCGTTCAAGGGATTGCCGGAGCCGGAGCGCATCTACCAGGTCGTCGCCGACGGCCTGCGGCAGGACTTCCCGCCGCTGCGTCTCGGGCCGGAGACGGCGGGAATGCTCGAGGAGGCGTCGAACGCAGGCGCCATGCGGGTGGTCGTGGCCGAGGACTCCGTGCTGCTGCGCGAGGGGATCGCGCGGCTGCTCGAGGACGCCGGGCTCGAGGTCGTCGGGCAGGCCGGCAACGCCGACGAGTTGATGCTGAAGGTGCGCTCCTACAAGCCGAACGTCGCGATCGTCGACATCAGGATGCCGCCGACGCAGACGGACGAGGGCCTGCGTGCCGCGAAGGAGATCCGCGACCGGCATCCCGAGACCTGCGTGCTCGTCCTTTCCCAGTACCTCGAACCGGCCTACGCGCTCGAGCTGCTGTCCGAGAGCGCGGAGGGCGTCGGCTACCTGCTCAAGGACCGCGTGGCCGACCTCCCCGAGTTCGTCGCCGCGGTCAAGCGGGTCGGCGAGGGCGGCTCGGCGCTCGACCCGTCGGTCGTGTCGCAGCTCGTCGGCCGCCACCGCCGCGACGATCCGGTTTCGCAGCTGACCCCGCGCGAGCGCGAGGTGCTCGAGCTGATGGCGGAGGGCCTGTCCAACAGCGCGATCGCCGAGCGGCTCGTGGTCACCGAACGCGCCGTCGAGAAGCACGTCACTTCGATCTTCGGGAAGCTCCACCTCGGCGCGGACTCGGACACACACCGTCGCGTTCTGGCCGTGCTCGCGTTCCTGCGCGCCTAGCTGTCGCCGCGGCAGGCCGCCGGCAGGCTCGCCGCGGGCGTGCGCCCGAGCGCGTGAGTGCCGCAGCTCACTGCATACCCCCACCCGGGGTGGGGGGATTGCCCCGTTCCCCTGCCGACGAGGCTAGCGAGGAAAGGCGCCCACCTCTGTGCCGATCTCGTGCCGATTCGGCGCAGGTGCGGACAGCCTCACCATCGGACGCCTGCTGGCTCGATTCCCCCGCGGCCGACTCCCCGCGAGACTCGGAGCACGTCAACGGAGAAGTTCGGGAAGGAGGAATCGTGAGTCAGGCAGTTCCCCACGAGTCGCTGCGGGTCTCCCCGGTTCCTGCCCTCCGCTCGCTCCGCGCGCGCCTGAAGGGCGCCGTGGTCGAGCCGGGCCGGGACGGCTGGGACGCCGCCACGCAGGCCTTCAACCTCACGGTCGTCCAGCGGCCGGCGTTCGTCGCCCTGCCCGCCGACGTGGAGGACGTGATCGAGATCGTCGACTTCGCCCGCGCCAACGGCATGCAGGTAGCCGCCCAACGTACCGGCCACAACGCCGAGCCGCTCGGGGCGCAGGACGACGTGATCCTCGTCAAGACCGACAACCTGAAGGGCGTCGAGGTCGACATCGGGCGCCGGGTCGCGCGCGTCGGAGCCGGCTCGAAGTGGGCCGACGTCGTACCGCCGGCCTCCGACCTCGGGTTCGCTGCCCTGCACGGATCGACGCCGGACGTCAGCGTCGCCGGCTATTCGCTCGGCGGCGGCGTCGGCTGGTACGCGCGCAAGCTCGGCCTGTCGGCGAACAGCATCGCCGCGATCGAGCTCGTCACCGCCGGCGGCCGGCTCCGTCGCGTCGATGCCGACACGGATGCCGACCTGTTCTGGGCGCTCCGCGGCGGGGGTGGCAACTTCGGCGTCGTCACCGCGCTCGAGGTGGAGCTCTACGCGATCCCCGACATCTATGCCGGCGTCCTCTTCTTCCCCTGGGAGCGTTCGTCCGAGGTGTTGCACTCGTGGCTCGAGTGGACGGACAGCGTTCCGGACGAGGTCACCTCCGTCGGCCGGATCCTGCAGTTCCCGCCGCTCGAGGAGATCCCGGAGCTGCTGCGGGGAGGCAGGTTCGCGATCGTCGAGGCCGTGTACATGGGCGACGAGGCGTCCGGTTCCGACCTCCTGAAGCCGTTGCGCGACCTCGGCCCGGCGATGGACACCTTCGCGATGGTCGCGCCGGCCGACATCGGCGAGCTCCACATGGATCCCCCGCAGCCGGTGCCCTACACCGGCGAAGGCCAGATGCTCGGTCGGCTGGACGGCGAGGCGATCGACCGTTTCGTCGCCGCCGCGGGACCCGGGTCCGGCTCGGCGCTCGTCTCCGCGGAGATCCGGCACGTGGGTGGAGCGCTGTCGCGGCCGCAGCCGCACCACGGTGCGCTCTCCACCCTCGACGCCGACTACCTCACGTTCGCGGTGGGGATGGTGCTGAACGAGGACGTGTACCGGGCGAACCGCTCGCAGCTCGACAGGATTGCGGATGCCCTCGCCCCGTACGACGGCGGCCGCTCGTACCTGAACTTCGCCGAGCGGCGGATCGATCCGGCACGGTTCTACACCCCGGCCGTGTACCGGCGGCTCCGCGAGGTGAAGCGTGCGTTCGATTCGGGCGACCTCTTCCGGGCGAACCACCCGATCGCTCCCGCCTGACCTCTATCCTCCGGCGCTCTCAGGGCCTCGCATCGGGCGGGCCTTGCGCCTCGTCGGGCGGGTGTGAGTCGCCACCGCCAAGAAGTCAGCTGTCTCGACATCCGCGGCCGCCACCGCGCCGCAGACTCGATGCACCAGTCAACTGTGCGAACGGGAGGAACGTTCAGCCAGGCAATCGCATACGCGGAAACCAGCGCCATCGACGCGCTCCGCGGGATCGACGTCGAGATCGCCAAAGGCCAGCTCACCGCCGTCGTTGCTCACGAGTGAGCGCACCTGGACGGCACGATCACCCGGCGGGTCGGACCCCGCCAGGATCTGACCCTGCAGGCAGGGCTAGACTCACGCATATGGCCCAGAGTCCTGTTCTGGCACGCGGTTTCGAGCTCCCGCTCGCGCCGCGGCTGCCGCGGATCGGCTCGGTCGACGCGGTCGCGCTCGAGGCGCGGGCCGAGTCGCTGGCCAAGCGCTCGATCAAGAAGGAGGCGAAGCTCTTCGCCCTCGAGCTCGCGATCCGGATGATCGACCTGACCACGCTGGAGGGTGCCGACACGCCGGGCAAGGTGCACGCGCTGGCGACGAAGGCGGTGCGGCCGGACCCGACCGACGAGTCGATCCCCTCCTGCGCCGCGCTCTGCGTGTATCCGAATCTCGTCCCGACCGCGGTCGGGCGGCTGCGTGGGACCGGGGTCAAGGTCGCGTCGGTGGCGACGGCGTTCCCGTCCGGCCAGTCGCCGATCGACGTCAAGATGCGCGAGGCCGAGGAGGTCGTCGCGTTGGGCGCGGACGAGGTCGACATGGTGATCGACCGCGGCGCCTTCCTCTCCGGCCGCTACGCGAAGGTCTACGACGAGATCGTCCAGGTCAAGCAGGCGTGCGGCGACGCCCACCTGAAGGTGATCCTCGAGGTGGCCGAGCTCGGGACGTACGACAACGTGCGCCGGGCGTCGCTGCTGGCGATTGCCGCAGGCGCCGACTTCGTGAAGACGTCGACGGGCAAGCTCTCCGGTTCGGCGACGCTGCCGGTCACGCTCTGCATGCTGGAGGCGATCCGCGACGTCCACGAGGAGACCGGACGGATGGTCGGGATGAAGCCGGCCGGCGGTATCCGCCAGGCGAAGCAGGCGGTGCAGTACCTCGTCCAGCTGTACGAGACGCTAGGGGCCGCCTGGCTGACGCCCGACCTGTACCGCATCGGCGCCTCGACGCTCCTCAACGACGTCCTGATGCAGATCCGCAAGGAGCGGACGGGCCGCTACCAGTCGCCCGACTACTTCACCGTCGACTGATGCCGGTCTGGACACACGGGGTCTGGACGGTCCGGCCGGGACGCGAGGACGACTTCGTCGCCGCCTGGCGCTCGATGGCGGAGGCCGGGATGGCCGAGCTCGACGTCCCCGAACCGCCGACCCTCCTCCGCGACCGTGAGCACGCAAACGCGTTCACGAGCTTCGGCCCATGGCCCGACGAGGAGGCCGTGGGGCGATTCCGTTCGTCGGCCGCCTTCCGGGAGGGCGTCGAGGCGATGCAGGACCTGCTCGAGGACTTCGAGCCGAGGACGATGGATCAGGTCTGGCGCGGATGAGCGAGCTCGAGAAGAAGACGAAGCACGCGCTCGTCCCGTCCGGTTGGGACTACGCGCCGGCGCCCGAGTCGCGCGAGATCGTCCGGATCGACGAGCGGTACGGCCACTTCGTCGGCGGCGAGTGGCTGGAGCCGCGAGAGATCTACACGACGATCGCGCCGGCGAGCGAGGAGCCCCTCGCCGAGGTCGGCCAGGCGACGCCGGAAGAGGTCGACGGCGCGATCGCGACCGCGCGCGAGGCGTTCGAGAACGGCTGGTCGGCGCTGCCGGGCGCAGAGCGCGCCAAGTATCTGTTCCGGATCGCCCGGATCCTCCAGGAGCGCTCGCGCGAGTTCGCCGTGCTCGAGTCGCTGAACGGCGGCAAGCCGATCAAGGAGTCCCGCGACGTTGACCTCCCGCTCGCCGCGGCCCACTTCTTCTACTACGCAGGCTGGGCCGACAAGCTCGAGTACGCCTTCCCGAATCGCCGGCCGCGCCCGGTCGGCGTCGCGGGTCAGATCATCCCGTGGAACTTCCCGCTGCTGATGCTGGCGTGGAAGATCGCGCCTGCGCTGGCGGCGGGGAACACGGTCGTGCTCAAGCCGGCTGAGACGACGCCGCTGACCGCGCTGCTCTTCTGCGACGTCGTGCGGCAGGCGGAGCTCCCGGCGGGCGTCGTCAACATCGTCACCGGCGACGGCCGGGCGGGCGCGGCGATCGTCGAGGGCGAGGTCGACAAGATCGCGTTCACCGGCTCCACCGAGGTGGGCAAGGCGATCCAGCGCGAGGTCGCCGGCACGGGAAAGCGGCTGACGCTCGAGCTGGGCGGCAAGGCGGCGAACATCGTGTTCGACGACTGCGCGCTCGACCAGGCGGTCGAGGGGATTGTCAACGGGATCTACTTCAACCAGGGTCACGTCTGCTGTGCCGGATCTCGGCTGTTCGTGCAGGAGTCGATCCACGAGGACGTGGTCGAGAAGCTCAAGCGGCGGATGAAGACGCTGCGCGTCGGCGACCCGCTCGACAAGAACACCGACGTCGGCGCGGTCAACTCGCGCGCGCAGCTGGAGAAGATCCAGGAGCTCGTCGCCGCCGGCGAGAAGGAGGGCGCCGAGATCTACCAGCCGCCGTGCACGCTGCCCGAGCGCGGGTACTGGTTCGCGCCGACGGTGTTCACGAACGTGGCGCAGAGCTACCGGATCGCGCAGGAGGAGATCTTCGGGCCGGTGCTCTCGGTGCTGACGTTCCGCACCCCGGCCGAGGCCGTGGAGAAGGCGAACAACACGCCCTACGGGCTGAGCGCCGGCATCTGGACGGAAAAGGGGTCGCGCATCCTCTGGATGGCGGAACGGCTGCGTGCCGGCGTGATCTGGGCGAACACGTACAACCGCTTCGACCCGGCGTCGCCGTTCGGCGGCTACAAGGAGTCGGGCTTCGGGCGGGAGGGTGGCCGCCACGGCCTCGAGCCGTACCTGGAGTTCGACTGAGGCCGGCGGCTTGACACGCTCTCGTCACGTCCGCGTAACTGACACGGCACACATTTCCTCCTACGATCGCAGTGGGGAGGAGGCCGGGAACACCAAGCCGGGCCGGAACGGCCGTGTCCTGTGAGCACAGAGGCGAACAAGGCTCTGATCCGTCGCTTCCACGAAGAAGTGTGGGGCCCGGGGAATCTGGACGTCGCGGACGAGGACTTCACGTCCGAGTACGTCCGTCACGACGTCCGCGGAACCAAGTCGGATCCCAGGCCCGAGGGGCAGAAGGAAATAGCCGCCGCCTTTCGGCTCGCACTTCCCGATCTCTCGTTCCGGGTCGACTTCCTCCTCGGAGAAGGCGACCTCCTCGCCGGGCGTCGGACTGCGACCGGCACGCATCTCGGCCCCTGGGCCGGCGTTGCTGCGACGGGTCGCGGAATGCCGTTCTCCGGTGTCAAGGTCTTCCGCTTTGCCCACGGCAAGGTCGTCGAGATCTGGAACCACCGCGACGATCTTGGGCTGATGGAGCACCTCGGGGCACCCGTCTACGCCGGAGCCGCGCCAGAGTGAGCCGCCTCCCGGTCAAGAAGACGTACAAGCTCTACGTCGGCGGCGCCTTCCCGCGCTCCGAGTCCGAACGCACCTACCTCGCCGAGGGGCAGAACGTTGCCCGGGCCAGCCGCAAGGACCTCCGCGACGCCGTGCGTGCCGCGCGCGCGGCACAACCGGCCTGGGCGGGCGCGACCGCCTACAACCGCGGCCAGGTCGTCTACCGGATCGCCGAGATGCTCGAGGCTCGCCGCGCCGACCTCGCCGCCCTGTGCGCAGGCACCGACGAGGTCGACCGCTCGATCGACAGGCTCGTCTGGTACGCCGGCTGGGCCGACAAGCTCGCCCAGGTGATCGGTGGGACGAACCCTGTCGCCGGCCCTTACTTCAACTTCACGATCCCGGAGCCGACCGGTGTCGTCGGCATCCTCGCGCCCGCGGAGCCGGCGCTGGAGGGGCTGGTCTCGCGCGTCGCCCCCGTGATCGTCGGCGGCAACGCGACCGTGGTCGTCGCCTCCGAGCACCACCCGCTCTCGGCGGTCGAGCTCGCCGAGGTGCTGGCAACCGCCGACGTCCCGGGCGGGGTGGTCAACATCCTCACCGGCCACCGCGAGGAGCTCGCGCCCTGGCTCGCCGGGCACATGGACGTGAACGCGATCGACGTCACCGGCGCCGACGGCCTCGCGCCCGAGCTGGAGAAGCTCGCCGCCGAGAACGTCAAGCGCGTCGTCCGCGCCGAGCCCACTGCGCAGAGCCCGTGGGAGATCGCCGCCTTCCTCGAGCTGAAGACGGTCTGGCACCCGATCGGCACGTAGAATGCCCGCCTTGCGTCGGTGCCGCGCTCTGCCCGACACCGACTGCCGACCTACCGTCGAGTAGCATCACCCGTCAGTGACCGGCGGCCGCCGCCTCAGCCAGGCGATCTCCGAGGGAGACGGAATCTCGATCATCGCGCTCGTCGCCGACCCGGACACGGCGCGGGCGGCCGAGGAGCAAGGAGCCGAGGGACTTGCCGTCAGGGCGCCGGCACCCGCCCTCCGCGACCTGACCGACCTGCCGATCTTCTTCCGCGTCGACGCCTCGCCAGAGGCCGCGAGCGACGCCGGCGCCGACGCATGCCTGATCGTGGCCGAGGATCACGACGACGAGGAGCACCTCGAGGAGCTCCAGCGCCGCGCGGAGGACCTGGGGCTCGAGATCGTCGTCGACGTCCACGACGAGGAGTCGCTCGCCGACTCGCTCGAGCGGATCGATCCCGAGATCTTCCTGCTCTCGCCGCGGGAGGCCGAGGACGACGAGACCCATGTCGAGCGCATCCTCGACCTGCTGCCCGACGTGCCGGCCGGCAAGCTCGCGATCGCCGATCTGCCGGCCACCACGCGCGAGGAGGTGCTCGCGCTCGAACGCGCCGGGATCGACGCCGTCCTCGTCGGCTCGGCCGACGTCGCGCACCTCGTCGGCGGCGCGCCGCCCCCTGTCTAGGACAGCGGCAAGCCGGCCGTGGCGGGGTTGCCGCCGCACGGCCGGTGCTCTGGCTCCCGCGCGCAGCGCGTGGCCAGAAGCCGAGAGCGCGGTCCCGCCGCCGCGAGCGCCACGCAGGCTCCCGGTGATCCGGGTTCGCGTCCGAACGTCGCTTCCGTTCCTCGGCGTGATCCTGGGGCTCGCCGCGACTCTGCGCCTGGTCGGGATCGAGTACGGGCTGCCGTTCGGCAACCTGCTCGACCCCGACGAGCAGAACATCGTCCCGCGCGCCTGGGAGATCTTCCACGGCGGCGGGCTCGACCCGCACTGGTTCGACTACCCGTCGCTGATCCTCTACGTCCTCGCCCCCTTCCAGGCGTGGCAGCCGGAGCCGTCGTACCTGACCGCCAGGCTCGTGATCGCGGCATTCGGCGTTGGCGGCGTCGCCGCGGCGTGGTGGCTGGGCCGCGCCGCCTACGGGGCGACCGCCGGCCTGGTGGCGTCTGCCGTCGTCGCGGTCGAGACGATCGGCGTCGCCTACTCGCACACGGCCGTCACCGACGTGCCGATGACCGCGCTGATCACCGTCTCGCTGGCGCTGGCCGTGACCGGGAGGCTCGAGTGGGCGGGCGTCGCCACCGGACTGGCGGTGGGCGCGAAGTACCCGGCCGTCTTCCTGCTCGTGCCGCTGGTCGTGGCCGGATGGAGGCGGTGGCGGCGGCTCGCGATCTCCGTCGGGCTCGCGATCGTCTCCTTCCTCGCCGCCAGCCCGTTCGTCCTCGTCCACCCGCGCCAGGCCTGGAGCGACGCTTTCCGGGTGCAGCGGCTCGCGCGCCACGGCTGGCTCGGCTTCGAGCACGACTCCTGGGCGCTCTTCTCGTTCAGCGGAAAGCTGTGGGCGGGGCTCGGGCCGGTGCTGGTGATCGCCGCCGCCGGACTCGTTCTCGCGCTCCGCCGGCGTACGCGCACGGACCTGATCCTCGCCGCCTTCGTGCTCGTCTACCTGGCCGACCTGCTGACCATCCGCGCACACTTCGACCGGTACGTCCTGCCGCTCGTGCCGCCGCTCGCCGTGCTCGCGGGGCGTCTGCGGGCGCTTGCGCCGGTGACCCTCGGCCTGGCGATCGTTCCGCTGGTCTGGGCGATCGCAGACGACGTCCGGCTGAGCCGCACGGACACGCGCGTCGTCGCCCACGGCTGGATCGTCCGGCACATCCCGCGCGACGCCACCGTTGCCGCAGAGTCCTCGACGCCTGCCCTCGACGGGTACCGGATCGTCGGTCTGGCGCTGCCCGGTCCCGGCCGGCCGTTCGATCCCGACCGGGACGTCGGGCGCCTGCGGGCGGAGGGCGTTCGCTACGTCTTCGTCACCGGCGCCGTCGCCGACCGCGTCCTCGCCGCCCGCGACCGCTACCCGCGCGAGGTGCACTTCTACGACCAGCTACGGATGCAGGGAAAACGCGTCTACCATGTTCGCGCCGGGCACGGGCTGACCGGGCCCTGGGTCTCCGTCTACCGCCTGTGAGAACGACGCCGCTTCTACTCCTGCTCGCCGCGTTGGCGCTCGCCGGTTGCGGCGCGACGGATTCGGCGCCCCGCCTGTCCAAGGGCGAGGCGGCCGCGACGACGGCGAGGTCGTGCCCGGCAGCCTGGCAGAGGTCGTGGCAGAAGCTGGCCAATCGCATCGATGCCCCCGTCTACTGCCCGGGCTGGCTGCCCGACCCTCTCACCGGCCAGATCGGCGGCCGCTGGAACAACATCGACTCGGTCGGGAAGGACCGCAGCTATCTGATCGGCTTTGTCTGGCAGGAGCTCGGCCAGGAGATCCACATCAACCTCCGCGGCTACCCGGGGGTGACGAAGATCCCGATCTGCCGCTCGGTCGAGCTCGTCGGCGTCAAGCAGCACGTGACGAGGGTGCCGTGCTTCGACGACTCACACGGCCAGAAGACGATCGCCGGCTTCCGGGTCACCGAGTACACGGTCAACCAGGACGCCGACCAGTGGCACGTGCTCTACGCCTGGCGGCACAACGGGTCGCTGTACACGATCAGCCAGCATGTCGCGCCGCCGCTGACATTCCCGAGGGTCGTGCGCAACCTGAACCGTGAGCTCGCCGCGCTCGTCCTGGTCGAGCCCCGGCAGTAGCCGGCGATGCGCCTGACGCGACGGAAGCTGCTCTTCGCCGGCGGCGCTGGTGCAGTCCTCGCGGCAGGCGGGGTCTACGAGCTGGTCGACCAGCTGACCGGCGCTCCGTCGCGGCCGGAGGCGGGCGCCGCAGCTCAGCCGCCCGAACAGCATGTGCTGCGCGGCATCAGGCTCGTCGAGGACAACGGCGTGGAGGTGGTGGTGCCGCCGCTCCACCATCAGCTCGTCACCGCAAAGCTTGCGGTTGCGGAGCGGCGGAGCGCGCTCGCCGAAGCTCAGTCGGAGCTCCTACGGGCGCTGGAGAAGCTGGAGTCGCAGTTCGAGCCGAGCGCCGCCGGCCTCGGGATCACGGTTGCGTGGGGTCTGCCGTACTTCCGTGCCTACGTCTCGAAGCTCGCCGAGCGGCACCTTCCCGTCGACCGCCGGGCGACGAAAACAGCGAGCAAGCCCGTCCGGGTCCTGCTCGACTCGAGGCGGTTCCCGAGCGATCCGCCCGAGCTGATCCTCGAGGCCAACGACGTCGCCGTGCTCCTGCGCAGCGACCAGCTCGACCACATCGGGGAGGCGTCGAAGGCGCTCTTCCAGGATCTCGACTTCTTCCGTGTGACGAGCATCCGCAAAGGCTTCGCGGGTGGCGGCTTCGACGGCGGCCGGAGCCTGCCCAAGCGGATGGCGGTTGCGGCCCAGGTGCCGGGTTCGTACCTGATCCCCGACGAGGCCGAGCTCTTCCTCGGGTTCACCTCGACCCAGAAGGCCGGCCTCGGGCCGGAGAAGATCGCGAACGTCGAGGAGCTCGGGTTCGGCACGCCGGGCTACTTCAGCGAGGGAACTCACCTCGCCGTCTCCCACATCGCGGAGGATCTCGAGGCCTGGTACGTCAACTTCCCGCACGAGGAGCGGGTCTCGACGGTGTTCCGCCCGGGGCTGAAGGTTCCCGAGGACGTGCTCACCGTTCCCCAGGGCCCGGACGAGGTCTCCAGCGAAGCGAAGGTGAAGCGTGACT
Organism: uncultured Actinomycetes bacterium; assembly: GCA_963841405.1. GTDB lineage: Bacteria > Actinomycetota > Thermoleophilia > Gaiellales > Gaiellaceae > DATBLE01. The sequence goes on from CAWJCM010000005.1 coordinate 115,577, forward strand.
TCGTCGCGTCGAAGCAGATGGGCCATTCGGCGTCGTTGCAGACCGTCTCGCGGGTGATGACGACGGCGGTGGGGGCGAGCGGTGCGGTGTACGGCCCCGGGACGGCGATTCCACACCGGGCGGACTTCAACACGCTGGACAACCCCTTCGCGTGGAGCGCCGATCCGGAGCGGGACGCGATGGCCGACGGCGCCGCCGCGGGCGTCCACTTCGTCGTCTTTAATCCGTCCAGCGACGACTTCAATCGCGGCCGCCTGGCGATGGACGGCGTGCTTCCTGACGGCACCCGGCTGCCGTTCGCCCCGCGCGACCGTGGCCAGGGCTTCAACTCGATCCTCCGCACCACGCACCGCCAGAACTTCCTCGTCCCCCCGCGGCGGCACCGGTCGTTCCCGCTGGTCGAGCTGTTGCCCTGAATCCTGTGGACGAACTGTTCCAGTTTTGTTTCCACCCCAGTCTCAGAGACTGGGTGGCAAACGCCACGAGCTCGGACACGGCTTGATCCGGCCGGCGACTCCGGACGACGCGGAGGCGGTGGTCAGGATCTTCCGCGAGTCGCGGGCCGAGGCGATGCCATGGCTACCCGTGCTGCACACGGCCGCGGCGGACGAGGCCTGGTACCGGGAACGCCTGGCCGGGGAGGCGTGGGTGTGCGAGCTCGACGGCCGCATCGTCGGGTTCGCGCTCGTGCGGGATGACGACCTCGACGCCCTCTACGTCGCCCCGGAGGCGCAGCGGCGCGGGGTCGGGGCCGCGCTTTTCCGGCAGGCGCAGGCGGCCCGGCCGCAGGGCTTCGGATGGTGGGTCTTCCGCGACAACACCCGCGCCTGCCGCTTCTACGAGTCGCTCGGCGGACGGTTCCTCTACGAGACCGACGGCGCCGGCAACGAGGAGAAGACCCCGGACGCCCGCTACGAGTGGCGGCCGGGCTAGCCGAAGAACGCGCGCGCGACCTCGTACCAGTCCGGTGGCACCGTCTTCAGCTCGGCGGTCGCGTCCGCGAGGGAGACGTCCACGATCGCGTCACCGTGGAGCGCCGCCATCCGCCCGAATCTCCCTTCGTGGACGAGGTCGGCCGCCTTCAGCCCGTAGCGCGTCGCGAGCACCCGGTCGCGGGCGGTGGGCGACCCGCCGCGCTGGACGTGGCCGAGCACCGTCACGCGTGTCTCGAAGCCGGTCCGCTCCTCGATCTCGCGGGCGAGCTGCTCGCCGACACCGCCCAGCCGGACGTGGCCGAATTGATCGAGCTCGGCCTCTTGGGTGACCTCCCGCTGCTCGCCCGTGCCGAAAGTGAGCTTGTAGCCCTCGCTGACGACCACGATCGAGAAGTCCTTGCCGCGCTCGTGGCGCTTCTGCAGCTCGACGCACGCCTCCTCGACCGAGATCGGCTGCTCGGGGATCAGGATCACGTCGGCCCCGCCGGCGATCCCGCTGATCACGGCGATCCAGCCCGTGTGGCGGCCCATCACCTCGACCACCATCACACGGTTGTGCGACTCGGCGGTCGTGTGCAGCCGGTCGATCGCCTCGGTGCAGATCGCGACGGCGGTGTCGAAGCCGAAGGTGTAGTCGGTGGCGGAGAGGTCGTTGTCGATCGTCTTCGGGACGCCGACCACCGGGAGCTCGTGCTCGGCGAAGAGCCGCGCCGCCACGCCGAGCGTATCCTCGCCGCCGATTGCGACCAGCGCGTCGAGCCCCGCCTCGGCGAAGTTCCGGAGCACGTCGGCGACGCCGCCCTCGACCTTGTACGGGTTCGTCCGCGAGGTGCCGATCACGGTCCCACCGCGCGGCAGCAGGCCGGAGACCTCGCGGATGGTCAGCGCGGTCGTGTCGGCGTCGACGAGCCCCCGCCAGCCGTTGCGGACGCCGACCACCTCGTAGCCACGCCCGAACGATCGCCGCGCAACCGCGCGGATGACCGCGTTGAGCCCGGGGCAGTCGCCGCCGCCGGTGAGGATCCCGACGCGTTTCATCGCGACGGAGTCTAAGCGGCGCAAGGACTGTGCCAGCCCGCGAAGCGCCTTGTCTCTGGCCGTCGAAAGTCGTCATGCGAGCCGCAGGCGAGCGGATCGTCGACGGGGAGCCGGGCGGAGCCCGGCGACGAATGCGGCGGGTGGGACTCGAACCCACACGTCCCCAAGGGACAGCGGCTTTTGAGACCGCGTCGTCTACCAGTTCCGACACCGCCGCGCGCGAGCGAAGTGTAGATCCCGCCCCTGCCCTTCGTTCGGCCCGACCCCTCGAAAAGCGGCCGCGAGCCGTTTAAGCTTGCCGCTCCCAGTGGCCACCCAGACGTCCGTAGACGCGCTGCCCCAGCGGCGCAGGTTGCGCGTGTCGCCTGTCCGGGTGCTCGCGTTCGTCTTCGTCGGGCTGATCGTCTTCTGGCTCGGCGCCAACCTGGTCGACGACCCGACGCACTTCCTCGACCTCTTCCTGGTCGGTCTGACGATCGGGATGGTCTACGCGCTGATCGCGCTCGGGTACTCGCTCGTCTACGGGATCCTCGAGCTGATCAACTTCGCCCACGGCGACGTGTTCATGCTCGGCGGAATGATGACCGTCACGCTCGTGAGCGCGTTCGGCCTCGGTGTCTCGGGCAACGTGCTCCTCTGGATCGTCCCGATGCTGGTGATCACGGCGGCGTTCACCGGATTCCTCAACACCACGATCGAGACGGTCGCCTACCGGCCGCTCCGCAACGCGCCGCGCCTTGCCCCGCTGATCACCGCGATCGGGGTTTCCTTCATTCTCCAGACCGCCGGGCTCGTGTGGAAAGGCCCGGCGCCGGTGTCGATCCGCGACGACATCCTCCCGAACAGCGAGATCTTCCACATCGGCAAGGCCGACATGACCTGGAACCAGCTGATCGTCTTCGTGGTGACGATCCCGACGCTGCTCGCGCTCGTCGGGCTCGTCCAGAGGACCAAGTCTGGCAAGGCCATGCGCGCGGTCGCCCAGGACAAGGACGCCGCGGCGATGATGGGGATCGACGTCAACCGGACGATCTCGTTCACGTTCCTGACCGCCGGCTGCCTCGCGGGCTTCGCCGGGGTGCTCTACGCGCTCTTCACGACGAACGTCCAGTTCGACACCGGCTTCCGCCTCGGCCTGTTCGCCTTCACCGCGGCCGTGATCGGCGGGATCGGCAACCTGCCCGGCGCCGTCCTCGGCTCGATCTGCATCGGCCTGATCGAGAACTTCAACGACGGCCTGACACGGTTCACGCCTGGATCCGACTGGAAGTCGACGATCATCTTCGTGATTCTGATCCTCACCCTCGTCTTCCGCCCCGAGGGCCTGCTGGGCGAGCGGACACCCGAGGGCGGCTGATGCCCGGGCGTTTCCACGTCGCTTCGGAGATCAGCTCCGCGTGGTGGAAGGGTCTCTCCTCCGTCGGCCTCACGCCGGAGCGGTTCCACGCCCTGCCCGGCTGGCAGCAGCGGCTGGGGAAGCTCGCGGTCGCCGGCGTGGCCGCGTTCCTGGTCTCGATCTTCGTCAACGTTCTCGAGGCCTCGTTCGGCAATACCGGCTCCACCTCGATCCTGACCTTCGACGGCTCGGCGTATCTCGCGTTCCTCGTCGTCGGGCTGATCTACGTGCCCGAGTGGAGCAAGGTGCCGCTCCTCGGCAAGATCGCGATCCCCCTCGCCGGCTTCGCCCTTGCGATCACCTTCCCATACTGGTCGGGCCACATGTTCACGATCCCGATCTTCGGTGAGTTCCCCTCCACCGAGACCGGTGTCGTGATGCTCGTGTTCATCATGATGGCCGTCGGCCTGAACATCGTGGTCGGCTACGCGGGGCTGCTCGACCTCGGCTACGTCGCCTTCTACGCGGTTGGCGCGTACACGGCTGCCTGGCTCGCCTCCACCCAGTTCGCCGGGGCGAAGTGCCCGAAGCCTGGATTCGGCATCGACAATTGCCCCGTCGCGACCGTGCCTGCCGTCGACTTCGATTTCGGCGGCGTGGGCATCACCCCGGGCATCGGCGGCATCCATGTCTCGATCTGGATCATCCTCGCCGCCGCCGGGCTGTTGACCGCGCTGATCGGCGTCGTGATCGGCCTGCCGACCCTGCGCCTGCGCGGCGACTACCTGGCGATCGTCACGCTCGGCTTCGGCGAGATCCTTCCGCAGATCGCCCGCAACGGGAACGACCTCGGCGGCTTCAACCTGACCGGCGGCCCGCAGGGGATCACGCCGGTCGACTCGCCCGGCTTCGGCAACCGGCTGTCCGGCTGGACCGGCGGCTTCCTGCCGGCGAACTACCTGACCAATCCGAACAGCGCGCGCGTCTTCTACTGGACCGCGCTCGCGCTGCTCGCCTTCACCGTCTTCTGCTCGATCCGCCTGCGCGACTCCCGGCTCGGTCGGGCGTGGATCGCCATCCGCGAAGACGAGGTCGCCGCCTCGGCAATGGGCATCCCGCTGATGCGGACGAAGACGTGGGCGTATGCCTGCGGCGCCTTCTTCGGCGGCATCGCCGGTGCCTACTTCGCCGCCTTCAAGAGCTCGACCTTTCCGCAGGACTTCTACTTCAACATCTCGGTGTTCATCCTCTGCATGGTCATCCTGGGCGGCATGGGCAACGTGTGGGGGGTGATGCTCGGGGCTGCGTTCCTCACCTACCTGAACCAGGAAGGGCTGGCGAACACCGGCGCCTGGCTGAACTTGCACTTCGGCACCCACGTCGACGTGCCCGAGTACTCCGGCGGCATCTACGGAGTGATCATCGTGCTCGTCATGCTGCTGCGACCCCAGGGCCTTCTGCCGAGCGCGCGCCAGAAGCGCGAGTACGAGCTCGGCGTCCACGACGAGTACGAGTACGACCTGGAGAAAACCTAGGTCATGGCCGACCTGCTCGAAGCCGTCGGCATGCGCAAGGAGTTCGGCGGGCTCGTGGCCGTCTCCGGTGTCGACTTCACCATCCCGAAGGGCGCGATCGTCAGCCTGATCGGCCCGAACGGCGCCGGCAAGACGACCTTCTTCAACATGATCACCGGCGTCTACAAGCCGACGCAGGGACAGGTCGTCTTCGACGGCGACGACATCACCGCGAAGCCGCCGCACGCAGTCACCGAGCGCGGGATCGGCCGGACGTTCCAGAACATCAGACTGTTCCAGGACATGACCGCCCTCGAGAACGTCCTCGTCGGCATGCACTGCCGCCTGAAGAGCGGGATCATCGGCGGCGTCCTGCGCACGCGCGGCGTCCGTCGCGAGGAGAAGGAGGCCGAGGAGCGCGCGCTCGACCTGCTCGAGTACTGCTCGCTCGGGACCCAGGCGGGGAACTACGCCCGCAACCTGCCCTACGGCGACCAGCGGCGGCTCGAGGTCGCGCGTGCGCTGGCAACCGAGCCGAAGCTGCTCCTGCTCGACGAGCCGACCGCCGGCATGAACCCGCAGGAGACCGCCGAGTTCACCGGGTTCGTCCAGGAGCTGCGGACGAAGCGCGGGCTGACGGTGCTGATGATCGAGCACGACATGCGCGTGGTGATGGGCGTCTCCGACCGCGTGACCGTGCTCGACTACGGCGAGAAGATCGCCGAGGGGACGCCCCAGGACGTCCAGAAGGACCCGCGCGTGATCGAGGCGTACCTCGGCAAGGCGGCGATCACGTCGTGAGCCAGGCCCAGAAGACGGGCGGCGCCCCAGACTCGGCCGAGCCGCCCGTCCTCGAGCTCGAGGGCATCCATACCTACTACGGGGCCATCCACGCGCTGAAGGGGGTCACGCTGGAGGTCCGCGACGGCGAGATCGTCACCCTGCTGGGCGCGAACGGCGCGGGCAAGTCGACGACGCTGCGCTCGATCAACGGCCTCAACCACCCGCGTCGCGGGCGGATCCGCTTCCGCGGCAAGGACATCACCTACGACGCCCCGCACGACATCGTCGCCCGAGGCGTCGCGCAGTCCCCGGAGGGCCGGAAGCTCTTCCCGCGGATGACGGTGATCGAGAACCTGGAGATGGGGGCGTTCCAACGCAAGGACAGAGCCGGTCTGAAGGATGACCTCGACCGCGTCTTCACCCTCTTCCCGCGACTGGCCGAGCGCAAGACCCAGAAGGCGGGGACGATGTCGGGCGGCGAGCAGCAGATGTGCGCGATCGGGCGTGCGCTGATGGCGCATCCGACGCTGCTGCTCCTGGACGAGCCGTCGATGGGCCTCGCGCCGATCTTCGTCGAGCGGATCTTCGAGATCGTCGTCGAGATCAACAAGCAGGGCACGCCGATCCTGCTCGTCGAGCAGAACGCCCTGATGGCTCTCGACGTCGCCGACCGCGGCTACGTGCTCGAAACCGGCACCGTCGCGCTCGCCGACGATGCGAAGTCGCTGCGCGAGAACGAGCAAGTCCGCAAGACGTATCTGGGCGAGGCGTAGTCAGCCCACCCGAACCGGGAAGTACGGCGGCGAGAGCAAGAAGCCGATGCGGTGGCCCTCGCCGCCGAGGCCGTGGGCCATCGTGAAGGCGGCCGAGACCCCGTGCGTGGGGACGAAGCCGAGCTGGCGGGCGGCGCTGGCGTCGCGACAGCCGGCGACGAGCACGGCGCCGAGCCGGTCGAGCGCGGGCCGGCAGCTGTCCCAGTCGGCGAACGGCAGCCGCGGGTGGCAGGTGCGGCCGTCCCGGTACGCCTCGATCGCGCGCGGGTCGGCGGCGGCCGCCCGCTCCGCCTCCACGAGCGTCGCCGTCGGCCGGCCCGTACGGGTCGCCTGGAAGAACGCCCGGTACGGCTGCTGCGTGGGGTGCGCGAAGCGCCGGCGGAACGGCGCGACCAGGATCACCGTCCCTCCCTCACGAACGGGAAAGGCGTTCCTCCAGAGCCGGAGGGCGTAGCCGAGGCCGAGCGCCGCGACAGCGAGCGCGTTGGGACGTTCGCGTGGAAGCACGAGCGTGGTCCGAGGAACGCCGATACACAAGGTGTCGAGCGGCTCGGCGAGGGGGGCGCTCCCGGTCTCGACCCCGCGGACCAGCGCCTCCGCGTGCGCGACTGACGGCGGCCCGCCGAACGCTGCCGAGGCGGTCAGCTCCACGGGCAGCGAGGTCAGCATTCGCATGCGCAGCGAGCTCGGCACCAGCCGGAAGGCGCGCGCGATCCGCGACGCCGCGATCCGGTCGACCGCCGAGAGGTCGTAGGGATAGCCCCGCAGGGCTCCGGAAAGCCTCGGCAGGTCGAGCGTCAGCGACGCGCCGATCAGGGGCACGCGCCGGGCCAGTGCCCGCTCGAGCGCGACCGCCAGCTGCCAGCCCGGCGCGGAGTGCGCCTCGAGCAGTGAGTCGGCGGAGGCGCCGCGCATCGTCTCCGCGCCCGAGGCGGCGAGGAGAGAGGCCGGGCCTCCGTGCAGCAGGGTCTGGGCGGCGCCGACCGTGACGACCGCATCCGTGTCGGCCAGAGCGCGGGCGACGCGCAGCGGGAGGTCTCCGCTCGAGCCGAGCTCGACGAGGCCCGGGTCCTCGGCGTCGTGCACGACGACGTTGCCGCGGAACCGAAGCGCGAACTCCGGCGTGACGAGGCTCTCGACCGTCCGTCTGCCCGGCCGGCGCGCGAGACCCGCGGCGACGAGGATCGTCTGCCGCTCGCCCGGCACGCCGACCCGCTCGAGCTCATCCGAGGCGGCGACCAGCGCGGCCTGTCGTGGATCACGGGCCGAGCCGGGAACGGGCAGCGCCGGTGGCTCGACCAGGATGGTCGCGCGTCCGCCGCGCGGCACGAGCGTCTGCAGCGAGTCGCCTGCGAGCGGGAAGCGAAGTGCGTCCCGGACGGCGGCGGCGACGTCGGCGATCGTCTCGTCGGGAGGCGCCGGCGGAGCGATCGGCACCGCGTCCTCGCCGGCGTCGGCCACCACCAGCCGTGACCCGTACAGGAGCGGAACCCTGCGCATCGGGTCGGGACGATAGCGTTGGGCCGTGTCCCCGAAGACGCTGACCGGGGCCGAGCTCGTGCTCGATGACGCACCCGCCCGCGAGTGCGAGCTCTTCCTCGTCGACGGAAACAACCTCGCGTACCGCGCGTTCTTCGCGCTGCCCGAGGAGCTGGCGACGAGCGAGGGGTTCGCCACCGGCGCGCTGCTCGGGTTCACGAACATGCTGTTCAAGCTGCTCTCCGACTACCGGCCGAAGGGCGTCGCCGTCGCCTGGGACACGCGGCCGGTGCACCGGGCCGAGCTCTCCGCCGAGTACAAGCAGGATCGCCGGCCGATGCCCGACCTCCTCCGCGAGCAGTTCCCCTTCTTCCGGCCGATCGTCGAGGCATTCGGCTACCGCAACCTCGAGTTCGAAGGCTGGGAGGCGGATGACGTGATCGCCACGCTCGCGACGCGCGCGGACGCGGCGGGCGTCCGGACGTGCGTGGTCTCGACCGACCGCGACGCCTTCCAGCTCGTCACCGAAAACGTCTGTCTGATGATGACTCCGCGCGGCGTTGCGGACGTCAACGTCTACACGCCCGAGCGCGTCGAGGCGCGGCTGGGGATCACCGCCGACAAGGTGCCCGACTTCATCGGCCTCAAGGGCGACCCGTCCGACAACATCGCCGGTGTCCCCGGGATCGGCGACAAGACCGCCTCGCAGCTGATCGCGACGTACGGCTCGCTGGAGGGCGTGCTCGAGCACGTCGACGAGCTCACGCCCGCGCGCCGGAAGGCGATCGCCGAGCACGCCGACCAGGCGCAGAACTCCAAGGAGCTCGCGACCATGCGCCGCGACCTCGACATCGACTGCGACCCGGCCGAGCTCGTGCTCGCGCCGCCCGACCGCTCCCAGCTCGCGGAGATGTTCCGCCGCTTCGAGTTCCGCGGCCTCCTCCAGCGCGTGGACCAGCTGGACGAGGCTCTCCCCGCCGCTGCCCGGCAACCCGTCGAGGGCGAGGCGCTCCCGTGGCGCGAGGCCGACGACCCAAGTAACACAGTGTTACAAGAGCAGACGGTCGGGCTGGCGGTCGAGGAAAACCGCGTGGCCATCGCAACCGACGAGAACGTGGTCGTCGGTCCGCGGCCAAGTAACACAGTGTTACAAGGTTTTTCGGCGGTGGCTCACGACGCCAAGGCCCAGCGGATCGTGCCCAGCGACGACACGTTGCTCGCGGCCTACCTGATCGAGCCCGGACGGGCGTCCTACGAGCTCGACGACCTCGCGCTCGAGTACGGAGTCGGCGTCCGCGCCGAGCCCGAGGCCGACGAGGAGACGACCGTGCTCCTCCGCCGGGCGGCGCTCCCGCTCCGGCTCGTCTCGCCCATGCGCGCACGGCTGCTCGAGCGCGGGAACCTCGAGCTCTACGAGACGATCGAGCTGCCGCTGACCCAGGTGCTGGCGGACATGGAGGACGCGGGCGTTCGGATCGACACCTATCGCATGGGCGAGATCACCGCGCGGCTCGCCGACCGCGTGGAGGAGCTGGAGTCGCAGGCCCACGAGCTCGCGGACGAGGAGTTCATGCTCGGCTCGACCCAGCAGGTCGCGAAGATCCTCTTCGAGAAGCTCCAGCTCACCCCGGGCCGCAAGGGCAAGACGGGGTACTCGACCGACACGCGTGTGCTGCGGACGATCCGCGGTGAGCACGAGATCGTCGGCGTGATCGAGGAGTGGCGCGAGCTGAGCAAGCTGATCAACACCTACCTCGGCCCGCTGCCGACCCTGATCGGCGAGGACGGCCGCCTGCACACGACGATCAACCAGGCGGTCGCGGCGACGGGCCGGCTCTCGACCTCGAACCCGAATCTCCAGTCGATTCCGATCCGCACGGAGCTCGGGCGCGAGATCCGCTCCGCGTTCGTCGCAGAGCCCGGTTCGAGGCTGATCTCGGCGGACTACTCCCAGATCGAGCTGCGCATCCTCGCCCACGTCTCCGGCGAGCCGAAGCTGCGCGATGCCTTCGAGCGCGGCGAGGACATCCACACCGCCACCGCCGCCGAGGTGCTCGGCCGGGATCCGGCGGCCCTGACCAAGGGCGAGCGGGCGATCGCGAAGATGATCAACTTCGGGATCATCTACGGCATCTCCGCATTCGGCCTCTCGGAGAACCTGGAGATCCCGCGCGAGCAGGCGCAGGAGTACATCGACGCCTACCTGGCCCGCTTCCCGCACGTGCAGGACTTCATCGCCCGCACCATCGAAGAGGCGGCGCGAGACGGTTACGTGACGTCCTTGCTCGGACGGCGCCGGCCGGTCCCGGAGATCCGCGCCCAGAACCGCCAGACGCGTTTGCTGGGAGAGCGGTTGGCGGTCAACTTCGTCATGCAGGGCTCGAACGCGGACATCATCAAGGTGGCGATGATCCGGATCCATCGCCGGCTCCGCGACGAGGGCCGCGGCGCGCATCTCGTACTCCAGGTCCACGACGAGCTGCTGCTGGAGGCGCCGGAGGCCGAGGTCGGTGCGGTCAAGGAGCTCGTACGGAAGGAGATGTGCGGCGCCTACGCGCTCGATCCGCCGCTCGCGGTCGACGTCGGGGCCGGCGCCGACTGGGACGAGGCGAAGGACTGAAGGACTTCGGCGGGGCCACCCCGACGGTTCCCAGCTAACCACTTCGAGAAGGGGGCGTCTTACAAAGGCCCCGGTATACTGACCCGCTTCCGATGCAGAACGAGACGATCGACACGAGCGATTCCGGCGTCTGGACCACTGGTCCGGACGGCGAGCTGATCCCCGATTACGACTCCACCTTCCCGACGATCAACGAGGGTGAGGTCGTGCACGGGACGGTCGTCCGCGTGGACAAGGACGAGGTCCTCGTCGACATCGGCTACAAGTCCGAGGGCGTGATCCCGGTCGCGGAGCTCTCCATCCGTCGCTCGATCAACCCCGCCGACGAGGTCGCGCTCGGCGACGAGATCGATGCGCTCGTCCTCACCAAGGAGGACGCCGACGGGCGATTGATCCTGTCGAAGAAGCGCGCGCGCTTCGAGCTGGCGTGGAAGGCAATCGAGCAGGCGGCCGAGAGCGGCCAGGCGGTGACCGGCCGGGTGATCGAGGTGGTCAAGGGCGGTCTGATCCTCGACCTCGGCGTGCGGGGCTTCCTGCCGGCGTCGCTCGTGGACATCCGCCGCGTCCAGGATCTGGACGAGTTCCTGGCCAAGGAGCTCCGGTGCAAGGTGATCGAGCTGAACCGCTCGCGGAACAACGTCGTGCTCTCGCGCCGCGCCGTGCTCGAGGACGAGCGGAAGGAGATGCGCCAGGCGATCCTCGACCGGCTCGCGCCCGGCGACGTGGTCGAGGGGCAGATCTCGAACATCGTCGACTTCGGCGCATTCGTCGACCTCGACGGCATGGACGGCCTGATCCACATCTCCGAGCTCTCTTGGTCGCACGTCAACCACCCGTCCGAGGTCCTCGAGATCGGGCAGACGGTCGAGGTCAAGGTGCTCGACATCGATCGCGACCGGCAGCGCATTTCACTGGGGCTCAAGCAGACTCAGACGGACCCGTGGCAGCAGGTGCTCGACAGCTACGGCGAGGGCGACGTCGTCCAGGGCCGCGTCACGAAGGTGGTCACGTTCGGCGCGTTCGTCGAGATCCTCCCCGGCGTCGAGGGCCTCGTGCACATCTCCGAGCTCGCTCAGCATCACGTCGAGAACCCGCGCGAGGTCGTCTCGCAGGGCGATCTCGTCAACGTGAAGATCATCGAGGTCGACGCCGAGCGGCGCCGTCTCTCGCTCTCGCTGAAGCGGATCGAGGACGGCGGTCAGGTGCAGCCGCTGGCCGAGGGCGACGAGCCGCTCCGCCCGCAGATCGACCTGTCGGAAGAGGTCTTTGCCGATACCCCCGCGGAAGGGTCCGCCGTGCCAGAGGACGCGCCGCCGGCGACGACCGAGTCGCCGGCGACGGATCGGTCGGTCGCTGACGAGGAGCCCGCGCTCGAATCGGACGCGCAGGCCGAAGCCGAGTCGGACGCGCCCGCCGAGGCCGAGATCGCCCAGGGACCCCCGGCCGAGGCGCCGGAACCTGGGGACGGCGGCACCGCCGGCTAGCTCGGCTCGTGGCGCCGCTCACCGTCGCCGTCACCGGCGGCATCGGAGCGGGGAAGTCCGCTGCGCTGGCGGCATTCGCACGACGCGGCGTGCCGACGCTGTCGTCCGACCAGGTCGTCCATCGCCTGATCGGCGAGGATCCGCAGGTGCGCGCCGCCCTCGAGGAGCGCCTCGGCACGACCGACCGGGCCGGGATCGCCGCGGTCGTCTTCGCCGACCAGGAGCAGCTCGCCTGGCTGGAGAAGCTGCTCCACCCGCGTGTCCGCAGGGAGCAGGAAGCGTGGCTCGCGGGGCTCGAGGCCGAGGTGGCCGTGACCGAGATCCCGCTCCTGTTCGAGACGGGCGGAGAGGAGCGCTTCGACAAGGTGATCGTGATCACCGCGTCCGACGACGTCCGGGTCGGGCGGACCGACAATGCCCGCGACGCGCGCGCCGCCCGGCTGATCCCCGACGCCGAGAAGGTGAGGCGCGCGGATTTCGCCTACGTGAACGACGGGACGCTCGACGACCTCGACGCGTTCGTCGGACAGGTGCTCGACCGCCTGACCGGGTGACCGCGCCCCCGGGCCGCCTCGTCCTCGGCGTGACCGTAATCGCGGTCCTGCTCGCCGTCTTCGGGACCATCCATCTGACGCAGCCCGCATGGTACGAGCGTCTCTGGCACCCGCTGCACTACGAGGACATCGTCCTCGGCCACGCGCGGAACTACCACCTCGACCCGGCGCTGCTCGCGGCCGTGATCTACCAGGAGAGCAAATTCCACGCCGACGCGCGCTCCGACCGCGGCGCCGTCGGCCTGATGCAGCTGCTGCCCGAGACGGCCGAGGGGATCGCCGAGCGCACCGGTGGGACGCAGTTCCGCGTGTCCGATCTGTTCGACCCCGAGATCAACATCCGCTACGGGGCGTGGTACCTGCGGCATCTGCTCGACAAGTACGGCTCGGAGCGGCTCGCGCTTGCCGCCTACAACGCCGGCCAGGCGAACGTCGACCGCTGGCAGGCGCGGGGGCTGCCGATCCAGTTCGACGAGACGCGCGGCTTCGTCGACCACGTCGAGCACCTGAAGGCCACGTACCGTCACGCCTACTCTTCGCTTCGGTTACACGGAGACACTTGACAGACATCTAGGTGATGTCATAATGATGTCATCGTGCAGCTGGAGCCACACGTTCAGGCATTGCAGGCGGAACTCGCCGCCCTCGCGGGCATCGGCGACGAGCAGGTTGCTGTCGCAGCGGAGCGGCTGAGTCAGGCGCTCGCGCCCTCGCTGCGGCTGCGGCTGCTCGAGCTCCTGTCCGAGGCGGCGCTCGAGGTCGGCTCGCAGCTTCAGGCCGGCCAGGTCGAGATCCGGCTCGCCGGCCAGGAGCCCTCGCTCGTCTACGTCGAGCACGAGGAGCCGGCCCCGGCGCCCCCGGCCGAGGACGGGCTCGCCGCCCGCATCACCCTGCGCCTGCCCGACTCGCTGAAGACGTCCGTCGAGGGCGCGGCGGCGAAGGAGGGCGTGTCGGTGAACACCTGGATCGTCAAGGCCCTGGCCAGGGGACTGACGAGCGTGGTCGCGTCGGGCGGCCGCGTCGGCAGCCGCCTGACCGGCTACGGCCAGAGCTGAAAGGAGGAGGCATGAGGTACGCACCTGGACTGTTCGGGCATCTGCCGGAATGGGAGACGTCGGATCGACGCAACGATCGCGTCGACCTCCGGCCGGCCCGCGTCCGCGCGACGTCGCGGCGGAGAAAGGGGGCCCGGTGAGGTACGACTTCGCCACCCAGGAGCCGCCGAGGCTGCGCTTCGCAATCGGAGCAGGCCGCATCGAGATCGAGACGGCCGAGGCCGCCGAGACGACGGTTGAGGTCGAGGCGAGCCGCGGCGAGCTGGAGAACTTGAAGGTCGAGCAGCACGGCCGTGACATCGTCATCGAGGGACGCAAGCGCTTCGGTCTCAAGGGCGACGAGTACGACATCCGTGTCCGCGCGCCCCTGGGATCGGACGTGGACGCGAACATCGCCTCCGCGACCTTCCGTGCCGCCGGCCGCCTCGGCGCGATCGAGGTGAACACCGCCTCGGGCGACGTCCACGTCGACGACGTCGAGCGCGAGGCCAAGGTGCGCTCGGCGAGCGGCGACGTCCGGCTGGGCGCCGTCGGCGGCAAGGCCGATCTGAACACGGCCTCCGGGGACGTCGAGGTCGGCTCCGCTGCCGGCGGCGGCACGATCCGGTCCGCGTCGGGTGACGTCCAGATCGGCGAGGCGGGGAAGCGCCTGTCGCTCAACACCGCCTCGGGCGACATGCAGATCGGCTCGATCGCGGAAGGCTCTGTCGACGTGAAGTCTGCGTCGGGTGACGTCCGCATCGGAGTCAAGCAGGGCTCGCGCCTCTTCGTCGACGCGAAGTCGCTCAGCGGGGACACGACCTCGGAGGTCGAGCTCGGCGGAGCCGAGGTCGCCACCGGCGGCCCGCTGGTCGAGGTCAAGGGGGCGACGATGAGCGGCGACATCAGGATCGTGCGCGCGTGAGGCTCGTCCCGGAGCTTGCTCAGGGACAATCGCCAGTTCCGGACGTTCTTCGCCGAGCCGAGCGCTCTCGGCCGTCGTCGGGCCGGGTCTCGGAGGCGCCCTCGTCCAGCTGCTCACGGCGCCGCTTGCCCCGGCCGCCGCTGTCCCTCGGCCGGATCCTGCCGTCGCCGATCCTGAAGATGCGCGAGCTGCCGGCGATGGAGGAGCCCGAGGAGTGGGCCGAGGGGAAGGCGGTCGCAGCTCCTGGAGGCGCGTCCGCCCGAAGCCGTTAGCGTAGATCCGGTGAAGGAATTGCGCTCCATCGCGGAGGTCGAGCGCGAGCTGCGCGGCGAAGGCTTCTTCGAGGGCGGCGCGGACGGGCTCGTCGCCGACCTCTTCCTCGGGTACGGGCTCTCGCGGGCGCTCCGGCGGACACGCGGGGCGGGCCCGCCCGAGCCGTGCCCGCTGCCGCTGGCGGCGGTGCGCGTCCGGCGGGCGGACGAGCCGCTGCCGCCGGCCGCGAGCTACCGCGTCGGCGACTGGGAGCGGACCTGGAACGAGGCGGCGTACGCCGAGGCCGTCGAGGCGGTGCGGGCGGCGATCGCGACCGGCGACGTCTACCAGGTGAACCTGGTGCAGCATCTCTCGGCCCCCTTCGGCGGCGATCCGGCCGGCCTCGCCGCGGCGCTGGCGCTGCTGCGCCCGCTCGAGCCGAGACCGATCGCCGGCGACGGCTGGGCGGTGGTCGCGGCCTCGCCCGAGCTGTTCCTGGCGCGCCGGGGACGGCGAGTCTGGACGCGGCCGATCAAGGGGACGCGTCCACTCGGCGACGCTGACAAGCTGTCCGAGTCGGACAAGGACGCCGCCGAGCACGTGATGATCGTCGACCTCGAGCGCAACGACCTGTCGCGGGTCTGCGAGCCCGGCAGCATCCGTTGGCCCGAGCTGATGGCCGGTCACGAGCTGGCGGGCGTCGTGCACATGGTCTCGACGGTCGAGGGACGGCTGCGCGACGGCGTCGGCCTCGCCGAGCTGCTGGGGGCGGCGTTCCCGGGCGGCTCGGTCACGGGCGCGCCGAAGATCTCCGCAATCGACCACATCGCCGCCCTCGAGCCCGTCGGGCGCGGAGCCTCGATGGGCGCGATCGGCCGCGTCCACCCGAACGGCGACCTCGACCTCGCACTCACGATCCGGACCTTCGCCGTCGTCGAGGATCGGATCCACCTCTGGGTGGGCGGCGGGATCGTCTGGGACTCCGACCCCGAGGCGGAGGTCGAGGAGTCGCTGGTCAAGGCGCGGCCGCTGCTGGAGGCGATCGGAGCGCCCCTCGACGCTCGCCGCGCTTCGCGCGAGCTCGCTCTGGGCCGCGCCCGCCATGTCGGTCGCGGCCACGCAAACAACCCCAAGAGCCTGCAGGCTCATCCATGACCCTGCTCGCCGTGGCTGTGGGCGGCCGCGGACTCGTGCCGGTGGACGAACCGGTGCTGCTCGCCGACGACGAGGCGCTCCTGCGCGGGCGCGCCGCCTTCGAGACGACGCGTGTCTACGGCGGACGCCCGTTCCGGCTCGAGGAGCATCTCGCGCGGATGCGGGCGTCGGCCGGGCGGCTGGGCATCGCCTTTCCGAGCGGGTTCGAGGAGCTGGCGGCCGAGGCGCTCGCGGCGGCCGGCGAGCCCGATGCCGTGCTGCGCCTCTACCTGACGTCGGGCCGCGTGGGTGCCGATGCGCCGGTCCCGCTCGCGCTGGTCGGCTCGCTTCCGGCCGACCTGGAGGCGCGCCGGTCGCGCGGCATCTCCCTGATCTCGCTCCTCGGCGTGCGGGCGGAGGCGCCGTGGCTCCTCGGCGGCGTCAAGTCGACGAGCTACGCCGTGAACATGGCCGCCGAGGCCGAGGCGCGTGCCCGCGGCGCGAACGACGCGGTGTTCGTCCGCGACGACGGCGTCGTACTCGAAGGGCCGGTGACGAACGTCTGGTGGCGGCGGGGCGACACGCTCTTCACGCCGTCGCTCGAGCTGGGGATCCTCGCGGGCGTGACGCGGGCGGTCCTGCTCGAGCTTGCGCCGGCGTCGGGATTCGAGGTCGTCGAAGGCGCGTTCCCGCTCTCCGACCTGCTCGCTGCCGAGGAGGCGTTCACGTCGTCATCGGTCCGAGAGGTGATGCCGGCCGTGGAGGTCGACGAGATCCGGCTCGCACGGGGCCCGGCCGCGGCTACCCTGCAAAGGGCATTGCGGAGGCGGGCCGAGGAGGAGACGTGAAGCGGCTGATCTTCAGGGTGACAGGCAGGGTCCACACCGGCCTCTACCGGCTCAGCGGCGGGAGGCTCGGCGGCAAGATGGGCCAGGCTCCGGTGCTGCTGCTCACGGTCACGGGCCGGAAGTCGGGCAAGCGTCGGACGACGCCGCTGCTCTACAGCCGCGAGGGCGACAACCTCGTCGTGATCGGGTCGAAGGGCGGCGATCCCAGGCATCCGGCCTGGTATCTGAACCTCCAGGGCGCCGAGGCCGACGTCGAAGTCGGCCGCGAGCGGCGACACGTCCGCGCGCGGGACGCCGAAGGCGAGGAGCGCGAGCGGCTCTGGAAGCAGATGACCTCGATCTGGCCCGCCTACGACGAGTACCAGCAGAAGACCACACGGCAGATTCCTGTCGTCGTGCTCGAGCCGGCCTAGCGGTCCACCTTCTTCGTCAATCCCGTGAACGACGCTTGGAGGAAGTCGTTCGCGCCGGCGGCGGCCAGCGACCACGTCACCAGCCGGCCGAACCGCGGTGCCAGCACCTGTGTGGCCGCGAGCCCCGCCGCCGCCCACGTACCGACGCAGCGGCTGCAGGTGACGAGCTCGCCGATCGCCTGCCGGAGGTCGCCGGACTCGACCGGTTCCTCGTCGCCCCCCGATTGTGAGCCCGCCCGCGGGCTTTGCCCGCGGGCGCTGCGGCGAGAACCGTGGGCGTGGCCGCGCACGAACGGCTCGCGCAGGAAGCTCGTCACCTCGTCGCGGGCGAGCGTCCGCGCCGCCTTGAACGTCGCCGCCGAGAGGACGACGAGGTCGAGCGCGGTCTGGCCCTGCGGGTCGCGGTCGAGCAGGCGGCCGAGCACACCGGCTGCCGTAAGCCCGCCGGCGAAGGTGCCGACGATGCCCGCGTAGGCGGCGTAGGGCGGTGTCCGTTTGGCGCTGGCCATGCCGGTACCTTGTGTTCACCGTGCCCGAGTTCAAAACGTCCGATGGGTACAGGCCGACCGGCGACCAGCCGCAGGCGATCAAGGCGCTCGCCGCGTCGCTCGCGGCGGGCGAGCGCTACCAGACGCTGCTCGGCGCGACCGGCACCGGCAAGACGGCGACGATGGCGTGGATCATCGAGAAGGTCGGCCGCCCGTCGCTCGTGATCGCGCACAACAAGACGCTGGCCGCACAGCTCTGCAACGAGTTCCGCGAGTTCTTCCCGGACAACGCGGTCGAGTACTTCGTCTCGTACTACGACTACTACCAGCCGGAGGCCTACGTCCCCCAGGCCGATCTCTACATCGAGAAGGACTCGTCGCGGAACGACGACATCTCGCGTTTGCGGCTGGCTGCGACGTCTGCCCTGTTCACGCGCCGGGACGTGGTCGTCGTCGCATCGGTCTCGTGCATCTACGGGCTCGGCTCGCCTGAGGAGTGGCGCGGCCGCGTGCTCGTGCTCGAGGTGGGGGAGACGACCGACCGCGACGACGCGCTCCGGACGCTGGTTGAGAGCCAGTACGTGCGCAACGACTCGGTGCTCGCGCGCGGCCGCTTCCGCGTGAAGGGCGACGTCATGGAGGTGCAGCCGGCCAACTCGGAGACGGCGTACCGCGTCTCGTTCTTCGGCGATGAGGTCGAGTCGATCTCCCACTTCGACCCCCTCACCGGCGAGGTCTACGCACGGCTTGACAACCTCGTGATCTGGCCGGCGACCGAGTACGTGACCTCGACGCCCACCGTCGAGCGCGCCGTCGACGACATCCGCCACGAGCTCGACGAGCAGGTGCGGACCTTCGAGGAGCAGGGCAGGCTGCTGGAGGCGCACCGGCTGCGGCAGCGCACCGAGTACGACCTGGAGATGCTGAAGGAGCTCGGCTTCTGCAACGGGATCGAGAACTACTCGCGCCACCTCGAGGGCCGTCCGCAGGGCTCGCACCCGTTCACGCTGCTCGACTACTTCCCTGATGACCTGGTCGTGTTCGTCGACGAGTCGCACCAGACCGTCCCGCAGCTCGGCGGCATGTACGAGGGCGATCGCTCCCGCAAGCAGACCCTGGTCGACTTCGGCTTCCGGCTCCCGTCCGCGCTCGACAACCGGCCGCTGCGGTTCGACGAGTTCCTCCAGAAGGTGCCGCAGCTCGTCTTCGTCTCGGCGACGCCCGGGCCGTTCGAGCTCCGCCACTCGAAGGTGATCGCCGAGCAGCTGATCCGCCCGACCTTCATCGTCGATCCCGAGGTCGAGCTGCGTGCAACGAAGAACCAGATCGACGACCTGCTGAACGAGATCCGCCGCCGCGAGGAGGCGGGCGAGCGCGTCCTCGTCACCACGCTGACCAAGAAGATGGCCGAGGACCTGACCGACTACCTGCTCGAGGCCGGTGTGAAGGCGCGCTACCTGCACTCGGAGATCGACACGCTCGAGCGGATCCAGATCATTCGCGAGCTGCGGCTCGGCGACTACGACGTGCTGGTCGGCGTCAACCTGCTGCGCGAGGGGCTCGACCTGCCCGAGGTCTCGCTGGTCGCCGTGCTGGATGCCGACAAGGAGGGCTTCCTGCGCGGCAAGACGGCGCTCGTCCAGACGATCGGCCGCGCCGCCCGCAACGTCAACGGGAAGGTGCTCCTCTATGCCGACAAGATGACCGAGGCGATCCAGGGCGCCCTCGACGAGACCAACCGCCGCCGCGCGAAGCAGCTTGCGCACAACGAGGAGAACGGGATCACGCCCGAGTCCGTCGTGAAGGGCGTGTCCGACATCGCCGAGTTCCTGATGCTCGAGTCGCCGACCGTCCCGTCACGCCGCCGCCGCGGCAAGGCCGAGGTCGAGGGGATGAAGCCGGAGGAGATCGAGCGCCTCGTCGTCGAGCTCGAGGAGGAGATGTTCACCGCGGCCGAAGAGCTCAGGTTCGAGTACGCGGCGAAGCTCCGCGACGAGATCAAGGAGCTCAGGCGAGAGCTGCTCGCCGTGACCGCCTGACACGTCCGGACCTTGCGGGGGGCGAGGGGAAGGATGCACACTGCGGAATCGATGCATCCGGGCAGATAGAGGCGCCGTCGTCCGCGTTCCCGGCGGAGGAGCTGCTCGAACGATCTGAGCCTCTTCGTGCGCTCGAGGAAGCGCTCATTGCCGTCCGTGATTCCGGCGGCGGCCGAATGGTCTTCGTCTCGGGCGAGGCGGGCGTGGGGAAGACCGCGCTCGTCCGTCGCTTTGCCGAGTCGGTCGGCGCCGCCTCGTGCGTATGGGGCAACTGCGATGCGCTCGCTGCGCCCAGGCCGCTGGGGCCGCTGCTCGACATCGCGCAGGTGATCGGCGGCCGGCTCGCCGACCTGGTCGAGGCGGGCGCGTTGCCGCACGACGTCGCGCTGGTCCTCATGCGCGAGCTTTCGGATCGGAAGCCGATCCTCCTGGTCCTCGAGGACGTCCAGTGGGCGGATGGAGCGACGTTGGACGTCCTGCGTCTCGTCGGGCGCAGGGTGGAGCAGCTTCCCGTGCTGGTGCTGGCGAGCTACCGCGACACGGAGCTGGGCCCGTTCCATCCGCTCCGCCTCGTGCTCGGCGAGCTTGCGAGCCGCCAGGCAAGCGCGCGCGTGCGCATCGAGCCCCTCTCGGCTTCCGCGGTCGCTCGGCTGGCCGAGCCGCACGGCACCGATCCCCACGAGCTGTACGCCAGGACGGGCGGGAATCCGTTCTTCGTTACCGAGGCGCTCGCGGCCGGGGACGAGCGCATCCCGCCGACCGTGCGAGACGCGGTGCTTGCCCGGGCTGGACGGCTCGGTCCGCAGGCGTGGACCCTGCTCGAGCTGGTCGCCGCGGTTCCTCCGCGGGCCGAGCTCGGGCTGCTGGAGGCGATCGCCGGCCCCACGCTCGGCGCGCTCGACGAATGCCTCTCGTCGGGCATGCTCGTCGCCGACCCGGGCGGTGTCGCGTTCCGGCACGAGCTCGCGCGGCTGACGATCGAGGAGTCGATCTCTCCGGACAGGAGCCTCGCCGTGCACCGGGCCGTCTTGGCGGCCCTGGTCGACTCGGAGACGGCAGACCTCGCCCGGCTCGCCCATCATGCCGAGGCAGCCGGCGATTCCGGGGCCGTGCTCGGCTACGCCGTGCCGGCGGCGGCTCGGGCGGCGAAGCTAGGTGCGCACCGAGAGGCCGCCGCCCAGTACGCGCGTGCGCTGCGCTTCTCGGGCAACTTGGCGCTCGAAGAGCGCGCGAGCCTTCTCCGGCGCCGATCGTTCGAGTGCTACCTGCTCTCCCACGACGACGAGGGCCTGACGGACATCGACGAGGCGCTGGCGTGCTACCGGGAGCTCGGCGATCGCCAGCAGGAGGGCGACAGCCTGCGCTCGCGTGCGCTCGTGCTCCTGAATCTCGGACGCGTACCCGAGGCGGTCGAGGCGGTTCAGGAGGCGATCGTGCTCCTTGAGCAGCTTCCGCCAGGACACGAGCTGGCGATGACCTATGCGGCGGCGGCCGCGCTCCCGATCTTCTCCGAGGACGCCGACACGGTCACGAGCTGGGCGGAACGGACGCTGGAGCTCGCGGGACGCATGGAGGACGTCGAGGCTTCGGTCAGTGCGCAGGGCAGCCTCGGCATCATCGAGTCGCTGCGCGGCTCTCCGGCCGGCACCGCCAGGCTCCAGAGCGCGCTCGAGACCGCCGCGCGGAACGGCCTCCACTTCCAGGCCGGTCGGGCTTACGTCTATCTGGGCGTGGCCGGTTGCCGCGCGCGTTCGCTGGCGCAGATGGAAGGTGCTGCGGAGGCCGGCCGGGCGTACTGCGAGGAGCACGGCGTGCTCGGCCTGGGTCGCTACCTGCTCGCGATGCGAAGCTGGATCGAGCTCGAGCGAGGTGACTGGGATGAGGCTGCGACGACCGTGTCGCTCGTTCTCTCCGAGCAGTGCATGCTGTCGTGCACGCAGGCGAGGATCGTCCTCGGTCTGCTGCGGGCGCGGCGCGGGGATCCCGACCCGTGGACTCCGCTCGACGATGCGGAGGCCGTCGCCCGGCGGACGGGGCAGCTCTGGTGGCTCTGGCAGGTGTCGGCGGCGAAGGCAGAGGCCGCCTGGCTCGAGGGGAGATCGGAGGCGATCACAGAGGCGATCGGGGACGCCTACCCGCTCGCCCTGGAGTCCGGCTCGCCGTGGCCGCTCGCCGAGCTTGCCTGGTGGCGGAGACGCGGCGGGATCACGGAGGAGATTCCGGAGGGCGCGGGCGGCCCGTTCGTCCACCACCTTCGCGGTGAGTGGATCCGAGCCGCAGAGGCCTGGCACACCGCAGGATGCCCGTACGAGGAGGCGCTCGCGCTCGGCGAGGCCGATGACGAATCCGCTCGGCGACGGGCCCTCGACGAGCTGAACCGCCTCGGTGCGAGGCCGGCCGCCCAGATCGTCGCACGCAGGCTGCGCCAACGAGGCGCACGCGGCCTGCCGCGTGGTCCGCGGGCGGCGACCCGGGCGAATCCGGCCGGGTTGACGAATCGAGAGGTGGAGGTGCTGGCGCTGGTCGCCGAGGGGCTCGGCAACACCGAGATTGCCGAGCGGCTGGTTCTCTCGCGGAAGACCGTCGACCATCACGTGTCGGCGATCCTGCGCAAGCTCGGCGTCCGGTCGCGCGGCCAGGCGGCGGCACAGGCGTCGCGGCTCGGTCTAGTGCTCCAAAGATAGGTCGCGGCCGCGGATGACGAATTTCTCCGGCGCGCGGGCGTCGACCCGGTGAGCAGGGCCAGCGAGCCGCGGGCTGCGGTAACCGCCCAGCTCCGGCTGAGGCATGATCCCCGGTCTGTGGCCAGGCTGACCAGGGCGAACCTGCTCAGGCGGGGCGTCGGCGGCGGAGTCGGGCTCGCCCTCCTCGGCGGGCTTCCGAGCCGTGGATTACAGCTGCTCGAGAGTGCCGAGGCGGCGCGCAGGCCGGACGTCCACGGGTTCGTCACCCGGCCCGACCTCCGGCCGCCGGTGATCACGATCGCCTCTCACGCACGCGGAACCGCCGACGGTTACCTCTTCCTGGCGCCGTCGTCCGGCCCGGGGATGCGCGGCGGGCTGATCGCGGACGATCGCGGCGACCCGGTCTACTTTCACCCGACCACGCCGGGGACGGTGATGGACTTCCGCTCGGGGATGCTGCACGGCCGGTCGGTGCTCAGCTGGTGGGAAGGGCGGTACGTGTTCGGGGTCGGCAAGGTCGGCGAGTACGTGATCGTCGACGACTCGTACCGGCAGATCGCGAGATTCTCGTCGGCAAGGCACCGGCGGCCCGACTTCCACGAGGTGCTGCTGACCGAGGACGGCACCTTGCTCGTCACCGCCTACGAGACGCGGGCCGCAGACCTGACCGAAGTCGGCGGCCCCGGCAACGGCCTCGTCTACGGCGGGGTCGTCCAGGAGCTGACCGTGCCGAGCGGTCGCCTCCTGTGGGAGTGGCGGAGCCTCGACCACGTCGCGGTCACCGAGACCGTCAGCGACGAGCTCGGCTCCCCGTTCGACTACTTCCACATCAACGGGATCGACGTCGAGCCCGACGGCAACCTGCTGGTCTCCGCGCGCAACACCTCGGCCCTGTACAAGATCAGTCGCCGGACGGGCAATGTTCTCTGGCGGCTGGGCGGCAAACGGAGCGACTTCTCGATGGGCAAGGGAACGCGGTTCGGCTTCCAGCACGACGCGCGGCTGCACGAGGGCGGCAGCACGATCAGCCTGTTCGACAACGGACCGCGTGCCGCCGGGGTCCGACCGGAGTCGAGGGCGATCGTGCTCGCCCTCGACCAGCGCCGCCGGCAGGTGACGCTGAAGCGGGAGATCCGGCACCGCCGTCCGCTCTTCGCGTTCGCGACCGGGAGCAACCAGCTGCTGCCGAACGCGAACCGGCTCGTCACCTGGGGGATCACGGGGTGGTTCACCGAGTACGACCCCGACGGCCACGTTTGCCTGGACGCCCACCTGCCGAGGCAAGGCCAGAACTACCGCGTCCTCCGGTTCCCCTGGGGCGCGCACCCCCGCGTGAGGCCCGCGTTCAAGGTCTACCGCCGGGGAACCCAGGCGGCGAGGTTCTACGCCAGCTGGAACGGCTCGACCGCGCTCGCCGCCTGGCGGCTCGAGACCGGGAGGAAAGCGGGAGCGTTGCGTCCCGGCGGCCCCCACCCGAAGCGAGGGTTCGAGACGTCGTTCGCGATCCCGCCGCGGACTCGTTACGCGGCCGCGGTCGCGCTCGACGCGAACGGCAAGCCCCTCGGGCGATCACGGACGATCGTGCTCTACTAACCGAGGGCGACGGTACCGCGGGGGAACCGTCGCTCGGCTGTCAGCAGCAACTCGCCGTCGCGCCAGATGTAGGTCTGGACGGTCAGCGAGCGCGCGTCCGCCTCGTAGACGAGCAGGCCGCGGGCCTCGCCGCGGCGGTGCGGTCTCGGCTGGCCGAGGCCCGGTGCTGTCGCCACCACCGCACCGCGCTGACCCTCCGACCAGACCTCGAACTCGTGGCGCTCGGCGACTGCGCCCTGGTGCGTGTGGCCGGAGACGATCAGCTCGGCCCCCGCGTCGACGAGCGCGCCGAGCACGTGGTTGCGCCTCGCGACCGGCCGCTTGCGGGTCCGCCACGGTGCGCCTCCGAGCTGGTGGTGCAGGGCGACCAGGCGGAGGGCGTCCGGCGGCCCGGCGGCGAGCTGCGCGGCCGCCCAGTCGAGCTGGTCGTCGCGGACGCCTCCGGACTGGTGGCGCCAGGGCCGCACCGAGTTGATTCCGACGAGGAAGACGCCGTCTGCGTCATACACCGGCCGGGTCGTCTTCCAGAGCCGCTCGAACTCCGCCCACGGCCGCGTGAATCGCGCCGGAAACGTGTACGGGACGTCGTGGTTGCCGGGAACGGCAACGACGGGAGCAGGCAGGTCGCGCAGGAAGGCAGCCGCCCGTTCGTGCTGGTCGCGGCGCCCGCGGTGGGTGAGGTCGCCGCTGGCCACCACTAGCTCGGGCCGCAGGCGCTCGACCAGCGCCGTGAGCGCCGCCGCGTCCGGGCTCTCGCGGGCGCCGACGTGCAGGTCGGAAACGTGGAGAATCCGCGCGGCCACGGCCGAACCACCCTATAAACTCATCGGCGTGACGGACGAGCCGGTCGAGATCGTCGAGGACCTCTACCTCGGCCTGCGGGCCGGGGGCGCACTCCGCAAGCAGCGCCGCGGCGAGCCGCTGACCGCCGACGAGGAAGAGGCGCTCGGGCGCTGGCGGCAGATGTCGAGCTGGCGCAAGGCGGTCGCGATCGGCGCCTTCGCCGTCGGCACCTTCGGGCTTGGTTTCACGGTCGGCGGCCTGGTCTTCGGCCGCTGGCGCAGAGCGTAGGAGAGACCAGGCCATCCGCCGCCGGAGCCCGGCTACGCCGGGCGGGAGGCGCACTGCGGAGAGGCAACAGATGCCGTGCCGTAACAGTTGCTGGCTCAGCTGAGGCCGGAGCTCACGCTGACGCGCGCAAGGAGAGGGCCCACGGGGGGAACCAGGGGTTCCCCCCGTGAGGCGCTAGCCGGTCTCGGCGTCTTTCGCCGGGAAGATCACCGCGGGAACGTCCTCCTTCGCCGGGTCCTTCTCGAATACGGCCACGTCGACGATCGTGGCCAGCACCGCCGCGAACGGCGTCGACAGCAGGACGTACGCCGGGCCGATCAGGATGCCGACCGAGGTGACGGTGACCAGCACGATCAGCGGCGAGAGGCCGACGGCGTGGCCGAGCACCCTCGGCCCGACGATGTAGTCCTGGACGAGGCGCAGGCCGAAGACGGCGATGGCGGCGGCGACCGCCGCCGTGATCGACACCGTGAAGCCGAGGCCGATCGCAGCCACGCCGGCGATCAGCGGGCCGACGATCGGGACGATTTCGACGATGCCGGCGAAGACGCCGACCAGGAGCCAGTACGGTAGCCCGATCAGCCAGAACGCGAACGACAGCACGGTGCTGACGAAGAGGATCATCAGCAGCATGCCGCGGACGTAGGCACCGAGCTTCGCGTCGATCAGATCCCAGGTGTCGCGGACCCGCCTCCGCTTGTCGCGTTTGACCAGGCTGAGCACGACCGTCTGAGCCTTCTCTTTTTCGAAGACCCAGTAGGCGGCGATCGCGAACACGAGGAAAATGCCGATCAGGATCTCGAGGGCGGTCCGGCCGTAGGTGACCGCCGGATGAATCAGGTTCGTACCGTGCGGCAGCTGCTCGAGCCGATGCTGGATCGCGATGAGGATCTCGTGCTTCACGCCGTGCGAGTTGCGCGCAGCCCGGGCGACGTCGGAGCTGGATGTCGGCAACGTGCCCAGTGCATTGCGGACCTGGCCGAGCGCGCGCGGCACGATCAACCAGAGCAACAAGCCGACCGCGACGATCAGGCCCAGGTAGTGGATCAGCACGCCGACCGCACGCGGCACCCGCCGCGCGTGCAGCCACTCGATGCCAGGACGCATGGCCGAGGCGATCACGATCGCGAGCAAGAGCAGGGCGATCAGAACTTTCAGGTGCCACAGGGCGAACGCCGAGACGACCACGGCGACCGCTACGACCGTGGCGACGAAGGACTTGCGGGCGACGTCGCCCATGGCAGTGGTTCTCTCCAACGAGGCGCTTGCCCAAACGGATTCCGGCCCTCTTCGCGAACACCTGTTCGCACGATAGAATTGGCGATCGATGGCTGCGGACGAGCTCGTCGTTCACGGCGCGCGGGAGCACAACCTGAAGGACATCACCGTCCGGCTGCCCCGGAACGCGCTGATCTGCATCACCGGCCTTTCCGGGTCGGGGAAATCGAGCCTGGCCTTCGACACCATCTACGCCGAGGGTCAGCGTCGCTACGTCGAGTCGCTGTCCGCCTATGCGCGGCAGTTCCTGCAGATGATGGAGAAGCCTGACGTCGACTCGATCGACGGGCTCTCGCCGGCGATCTCGATCGACCAGAAGACGACCTCGCGCAACCCGCGCTCGACGGTCGGGACGGTCACCGAGATCTACGACTACCTGCGCCTGCTGTACGCACGCGTCGGCAGGCCGCACTGCCCGATCTGCGGTCGCCCGATCGCCGGCCAGTCGGTCGAGGCGATCGTCGACCAGGTGCTGCGGCTGCCGGAGGGGACGAGGTTCACGGTGAACGCGCCGGTCGTCCGCGACCGGAAGGGCGAGTACCGAGACGTCTTCGAGCACCTGCGGGCCGAGGGCTTCACCCGCGTGAAGGTCGACGGCGAGCAGCGGCTGCTCGAGGAGGAGATCGAGCTCGACAAGAAGTTCAAGCACACGATCGAGGTGGTCGTCGACCGGCTGGTGATGAAGGAGGATCTGCGCACGCGGCTGGCGCAGTCGATCGAGACCGCGGTCGCTCTCGCCGAGGGACTGGTCGTGATCGACGTCGTCGACGGCGGGATGTCCGATGGTTCGAATGCCCAAGGGCATTCGAACGTGCTGACCTTCTCCGAGCGGTTCGCCTGCCCGGAGCACGGCGTCTCGCTGCCCGAGCTGCAGCCGCGGGTCTTCTCGTTCAACTCGCCGCACGGCGCCTGTCCCCGCTGCACCGGGCTCGGAGCGCAGCAGGAGATCGACCCCGACCTGCTCGTGCCCGACCCGTCGCTCTCGATCGCCGAGGGCGCGCTCGTGCCCTGGTCGGTCGGCAACTCGAGCTACTACGAGTCGGTCATCCAGGCGATCGCCGAGCGCTGGGAGATCGACCTGGACAAGCCGTGGCACGAGCTGTCGACGGACCACCAGGACCTGTTCCTGTACGGCACCAGGGGAGAGCGCATCTACGTCCAGTACCGCAACCGAATGGGGCGGAAGCGCTCGTACATGCTCAACTTCGAGGGCATCGTCCCGAGCCTCGAGCGGCGCTACCGCGAGACCGACTCGTCCCAGCAGCGTGAGCGGATCGAGGAGTACATGTCCTTCCGGCCGTGCCCCGCGTGCGGCGGCGCGCGGCTCAAGCCGGAGGTGCTGGCGGTCACCGTCGGCGGCCTGAACATCCACGAGTTCACGGAGATGTCGGTGACGCGCTCGCTCGGCTTCCTCGGCGAGCTGGAGCTGTCCGAGGTCGAGCAGCTGATCGGCGCGCGGATCGTCAAGGAGATCCGCGAGCGGCTGACGTTCCTCGACGACGTCGGCGTCGGCTACCTGAACCTCGACCGTGCGTCGGCCACCCTGTCGGGCGGCGAGGCGCAGCGCCTCCGGCTGGCGACCCAGATCGGCTCGCAGCTGGTCGGCGTCCTCTACATCCTCGACGAGCCCTCGATCGGCCTCCACCAGCGCGACAACGGCAAGCTGATCGGGACGCTCGAGCGGCTCCGGGATCTCGGCAACACCGTCGTCGTCGTCGAGCACGACGAGCAGATGATGCGCTCGGCCGACTGGCTGGTCGACATGGGGCCGGGGGCCGGCGAGCACGGCGGTCACGTGGTCGCGGAGGGCACGGCCGCGAAGGTGCAGCGCTCGCGGACGTCGACCACGGGGCAGTTCCTCTCGGGCGTCCGGGTGATCGCGGTGCCGGATCGCCGGACCGAGGATCTCGGCTCGTTCGCCGTCCGCGGCGCCTCGCAGCACAACCTGAAGGGCATCGACGTCGAGTTCCCGATCGGCAAGCTCGTCTGCGTCACGGGCGTGTCCGGCTCGGGCAAGTCGACACTGGTCAACGAGATCGTCTACAAGGCGTGCGCGAACCGGCTGCACAAGATGCGTACGAAGCCGGGCGACCACGAGTCGGTCGAGGGGATCGACGCCTTCGACAAGGTGATCGACATCGACCAGTCGCCGATCGGCCGGACGCCCCGCTCGAACCCGGCGACGTACACAGATCTCTTCACGCCGATCCGCGAGCTCTACTCGCTGACGCCCGAGTCCAAGGTGCGCGGGTACAGGCCGGGGCGGTTCTCGTTCAACGTCCGCGGCGGCCGCTGCGAGACCTGCAAGGGCGACGGGCAGATCAAGATCGAGATGCACTTCCTGCCCGACGTCTACGTGCCGTGCGAGACCTGCAAGGGCGCGCGGTACAACCGCGAGACGCTCGAGGTGCGGTTCAAGGGCAAGAACATCTCCGAGGTTCTGGACATGTCCGTCGAGGAGGCGCTGGCCTTCTTCGCCAAGATCCCGAAGATCCGGCGGAAGCTGCAGACGCTCCACGACGTCGGGCTCGACTACATCAAGCTCGGCCAGCCGGCGACGACGCTGTCGGGCGGCGAGGCGCAGCGCGTGAAGCTGTCGAAGGAGCTCTCGAAGGTAGCGACCGGCAGGACGCTCTACATCCTCGACGAGCCCACCACGGGCCTCCACTTCGCCGACATCGAGAAGCTGCTCGAGGTGCTCCAGCGGCTGGTCGACGCCGGGAACACGGTGCTCGTGATCGAGCACAACCTGGACGTGATCAAGCAGGCGGACTGGATCGTCGACCTCGGCCCTGAGGGCGGCGAGGCCGGCGGCGAGGTGATCGCCACCGGCACACCCGAACAGGTGGCCGGGGCCGAAGGTTCGTACACCGGGCAGTTCCTGCGCGAGCTCGTGCCGGTGAAAGCGGCCGTCGTCGCCGCCTGAACTGGTTGACAGTACGCATCCGCCCTGAATACTTCGTGCCGTGTTGCACGTGAGGACCAGGCGCGATGGCTGCTGAATTCCAGGTCGCCGGCGGGAACGCGAAGGCGCTCTTCACGCTGAAGATCCACCGCAGCGACGGGATGGCTCTCCTGGCCATGAACTGGAAGCAGGAGACGCCGCCGGACGACTTCGTCGGCTTCGCGATCGAGTACCGGGAGCCGGACAGCGACCGCTTCTACCCGTTGAAGAACCGCCTCGCCTTCCCGACCGACGGCGGTGCGCTGAACCCGAACCAGCTGTCGACCCTGCAGTCGCCGATCCAGAAGTTCCGCTGGGTGCACTTCCCGCGCAACGCCGACCTGCTCGGCGATTTCACGTATCGGGTGACGCCGGTGTTCATGGGCGCGGACGACGCGCTCGGCTACGGGGAGGCGCAGACCGTCGCGATCGAGCTGCGCCGCGAGACCTATCCCGGCATGCTCAACGTCGCGTTCACGCGGGGCTTCGTCGCGTCGCAGGCATTCGTGGACTTCTACGAGTCGGCAGGCCCGATCTCGACCCTGCTCCCCCCGAACGCCGACGCGGGCCTGGACTTTGTCCCGACGCATCCGAAGGAGGCGAAGGCGCTCGCCTGGATGGGCTTCGAGGCGCGGCGGGCAATCCTCGACGTCCTCGACGCAGCGGTCGCGGATCACAAGGCGAAGGTCTGCGTGATCGCCTACGACCTGAACGACCCCGAGATCGTGTCGCGGCTGAACAAGCTCGGCAAGCGGCTGAGGGTGATCGTCGACGACAGCGACGCCCACGGCGAGCCGGGCTCAGCCGAGACGAAGGCGGCAGGCGAGCTCGCCGATTCCGCCGGGGACGACAACGTGCGGCGCCAGCACATGCTGAACCTGCAGCACAACAAGGTGATCGTCATCGACGGCCCCAAGGGCCAGACCGTCGCCTGCGGCTCGACCAACTTCAGCTGGCGCGGCCTCTACGTCCAGAACAACAACGCGCTCGTGCTCCAGGGGGCCACGGCGGTGGCGGCGTATCAGGCGGCGTTCGAGGCGTACTGGCAGGGGCCGCCTCACGACTTCGGCGACACGGACTCGGCGAAGTGGACGGACCTCGGCCTCCCCGGCATCGACGCCCAGGTCGCGTTCTCGCCGCACTCCACCTCGAACGCTCAGCTCGCGGCGATCGCCGACGACATCGGTAAGCACACGACCTCGTCGCTCCTCTTCTCGCTGGCGTTCCTCTACCAGACGCCCGGCCCGATCCTGGACGCGATCAAGGAGGTGACCGCGCGCGGCGACGTCTTCGTCTACGGCATCTCCGACCGCAGGGTGGGCGGCTTCGACTTCGTCGAGCCGGACGGGAACGTCGCTCCCGTCTACCCGTCCCAGCTGCGCAAGGGCGTCCCGCCGCCGTTCTCCGCGGAGCCGACCGGGGGCGGCGGCATCCGCATGCACCACAAGTTCGTCGTGATCGACTTCGACAAGCCGACGGCCCGCCTCTATCTGGGCTCGTACAACTTCTCCTCGCCGGCCGACCGGAAGAACGGCGAGAACCTGCTCCGGATCCGCGACCGGCGCATCGCGGTGTCTTTCATGGTCGAGGCGCTGCGCATCTGCGACCACTATCAGTTCCGCGTCAGCCAGAGCCAGTACAAGAAGACAGGCAAGCCCTTCGTGCTCCGCAAGCCGCCGCGCGCTGCCGGCGACCTCCCGTGGTGGAAGAAGGACTACACGGACGCCCGCCGGATCCGCGACCGCGAGCTGTTCGCCTGACCCGCCTGTGGACGAATCGGCCCTCGAACGTTTCACCCCAGTCTCAGAGACTGGGTGCGGAACGCCACGAGGAACGACATGGCCGCGAGTGAGATCGAGCTGCTCGTCCGAGAGACTCGGCGCCACGAAATAAGCTGAACGTATGAGCGCGACAGTAGAGTCGCGGCCGGCGCAGGCCGAGCGGGAGTGGTGGCTGCGGCTCGTCCGCGTGCTGGGCGCCCCGACGCGTGTCTTCGTCTGGGTGCGCGACGACTCAGACGAGGCGGCGGCCGCGCGGCAGGAGCCGCTGACCGCACTTGTCTTCGTCTCCGGCATCGCCATCTTCCTCGCTACCGGCACCGCCGGCCGCTTCTTCGACGACTTCGAAAACAACAACAGCTACCTGCTGCTGTTTATGGAGTGCATCGTCGCCGGACTACTGGTTGCGATTCAGAACTTCTGGATCGTCGGCGGGTCCGTTTACCTCGGCGGTCGCACCGCGGACAGCGCCGCGAGCTTCCGTCAGGCCCGGCATGTCGTCGCGCTGGCGACCGCGCCGTTCGTAGTCGAGCTGATCTTCGTCTGGCCGGTGCGGCTGGCGATGTTCGGCGGCGACTCGTTCCGCGGCGGCGGCTCGGACCACGGCCCGCGCGAGTTCGTCTTCCGGGTGCTCGACGCGGGCTTTCTCGTGTGGGTGCTGGCTCTGCTCGTGATCGGCGTGCGGACACTCAACGGCTGGCGATGGCCGCGCACGCTCGCCTCGCTCGGGATCGCGGCTGTCGTGCTGTCGCTGATCGTGCTGCTCCTCGTCGTATTCTGAGCCGATGGCGGTCGAGGTCGTCTACGAGACACACTCGACGAGCGTCGACAACGAGCGCGGGATCGCGAGCGGGTGGCTCGACGGCGAGCTGTCCGTGCGCGGCCGCGAGCAGGCGGTCGAGCTCGGCCGGCGCCGGCGTGACGACCGGATCTCCGCGGCCTACGTTTCGGATCTCGGCCGCGCGGTCGAGACGGCCGAGCTCGCGTTCGCCGGCACGGACGTCCCGGTGCTGCAGGACCCGAGGCTGCGCGAATGCGACTACGGCGCGCTGAACGGCGCGCCGGTGGACGAGGTCGCGACGGTCCGACGACGGCACGTCGAAGAGCCGTTCGCGGGCGGCGAGAGCTACCGGCAGGTGGTCGAGCGGACGCGTGCGTTCCTCGAGGACGTCACGTCTCGCCACGAGGGCCAGCGGATCGTCGTGATCGCGCACTCCGCCAACCGCTGGGCGCTCGACCAGCTCGTGAACGGCGCGCCGCTCGAGCAGCTGGTGGACGCGCCGTTCGAGTGGCAGCCCGGCTGGGTCTACGTCGTGAACGCCTCCAGCTCGGCGTCCGACATCGAGTAGGTGTGCTCCGGGCCCGGGAACGCCCCCGAGCGGACGTCGGCGGCGTAGGCCTCGAGCGCGTCGCGAATCTCACGCGAGAGGTTCGCGTACCGCTTGACGAAGCGGGGGAGATGACCCTCGGTCAGCCCGAGCAGGTCGTGGTAGACGAGCACCTGGCCGTCGCAGTCCGGCCCGGCGCCGATCCCGATCGTCGGGATCGACAGCCCGCGCGTGATCCGCCCGGCGACCGGTGCGGGGATCGCCTCCAGCACGATCGAGCAGCACCCCGAGGCCTCCAGCTCGCGTGCATCGACGAGCAGCTGCCGTGCCGCCTCCGCCGTCTTGCCCTGCGTCTTGAAGCCGCCCAGCATCGTTGCCGACTGGGGTGTCAGGCCGATATGGCCCATCACCGGGATCCCGGCCTCCACGATCCGCCGGACGCGCGAGACCATCGGCCCGGCGCCCTCGAGCTTGACGATGTCGGCGCCGCCTTCCTTGACGAACCGGATCGCCGTACGCACGGCGTCGTCGTCCGAGACCTGGTACGAACCGAACGGCAGGTCGCCGACGACCAGCGGCCGGTTCGAGTGCCGCGAGACCGTCCGCGTGAGCAACAGCATCTCGTCGACAGTGACCGGCACCGTGGTGCCCTCGTGGCCGAGCACGACCATCGCCGCCGTATCGCCGACGAGGACGATGTCGATGCCGGCGTCCTCGGCGAAGCGCGCGCCGGGTGCGTCGTACGCGGTGACCATGACGATCCTGTCGCCGCGCGCCTTCATTGCGGCGAGCTCGGGCAGCGGCAGCTTGCCTGCGGGCACGGTGCTCATCGGTTGCCTCCTTCGAGGGGGACGTTGTCGATCAGGCGGACCGAGCCGACGCGGATCGCGCCGGCCAGCGTGGGCGGGTCGAACGGAGCAACCTCGACGTAGTCGACGTCGAGGCCCTTGAGCCGCTCGCGTGCCAGTGCGAGGTCGCGGGTGGCAAGAGCTCGCGGGAGGGCGAGCGCGACCGAGCGCTCGCCCTCGGAGAGGAGCATGTTCCGCGAGGAGAGGGCAAGGCCGTCGGCGTCGCGTACCGTCGGCAGCACGCGCAACTCGACCTCGAGGTTCAGGTCGCGGATCATCCGGCGGAGCACCTCGACCTGCTGGGCGTCCTTCTGGCCGAAGTACGCACGCAGCGGGCGGACAATGTTGCAGAGCTTGAGGCAGATCGTCGCGACACCCCGGAAGTGGCCGGGCCGGTGGTCGCCCTCGAGGCCCTGCGACGCCTCGGTCACGTCGACCCACGTCTCGTAGCCGGCCGGATAGAGCTCCTCGAGCGGAGGGACGAAGAGCACGTCGACGCCCGCCTCCTCGGCGATCGCGGCGTCCGCGGCTTCGTCGCGCGGGTAGCGGCCCAGGTCGCAGGTGTCGCCGAACTGGGCCGGGTTGACGAACAGGCTTGCGACCACCAGGTCGCTCTCCTTCTGCGCGGCGGCGAAGAGCGAGACGTGACCGGCGTGGTACGCGCCCATGGTCGGGACGAGTCCGACCTGCCGGTGGCCCAGCGTGGCGCGGGTCTCCGCGATCGTCCGGGTGATCCTCATGCCGTCGTCACCTCGGCGAGCGCCCGGTACATCGGCTCGAGCTCGGGTCGGGCATCGTGCAGCGCTCCGATGTGCGCGTCGACCACCGACCGGTCGCCGCGCGCGATCGGCCCGGTCAGCTGGAAGCCGTTGTCGATCGTGCGGATCATCAGCGGGACGAGCGCTTCGGGCGGTGCGCCGGCGTCCTCGAAGAGGCGCGAGGCCGATCGGTAGAGCGTGACGAGGTAGTTCGAGGCGATCGAAGCGCCCGCGTGGTAGAGCACGCGGGCGTCGTCGGGCAGGTCGAACGGGCGCAGGCCGAGGGTCGTCGCCAGCTCGCGGCCGAGTGCGCGCGCCTCGCCGGACTCGGCGGTGACCGCGGCCCAGGCGCCGTCGAGCTGCTCCGGGCCGCGTTCCAGCGTGAAGGTCTGGAGCGGGTGGACGGAAAAGCGCCGCTCGTGCGGGTCGAGCGCCGCCAGCGGTGTGGCGCCGCTGACGTGGACGACCCACGGCCCGGGCTCGATTCCTGCCGCGACCTCGGCGATAGCCCGGTCGGGGACGCAGAGCAGGACGAGCTCTGCGCCCCCGTCGCGCAGCTCGACCCCGTGCTCGCGCAGGCGGGCGCTCAGCGCCGAGCCCACGCGGCCGCGACCGATCACGTTGACGCTGTCGACCATCTCGAAGCTCCAGTTCCGCAGGGGATACCGGGCGTCGTAAGTCTAGCCTGCGCCGGTTTACGGTATGACCCCCGAGCGCCGAGGCTCAGGTCAGCGCGCGTGGGCGTTTCCGTCGGGCTACTTGCGGGATTGCAGCTCCCAGGCGCCGATCAGGGCATCTTCGATGATCTCTGCGTTGCCGTTCTCGAGATCGGCGACGATCATCATGTGCTTCGTATAGCGCTTCGGCACGGAGAACGTTTCGGGGAACGACTGCAGCAGGAAGTCTTTGAAGTCGAACGACGCGCGGATGACGACGTGGCTGTGGTCGAGCTGCCGGGCAACCATACGCCCCCGGTACCTCCACTCAAGCCGCCCGTCGCGGCGACGCTCGGCGACACCGTCGAGCTGAGCGGCCAGGCGGCTGAGCTCATCAAGCCTCCGGGCGACAGGTTCGCGGCCCTGGGCCTGATTCACCGAAACTCGTCGATGCCGCGGCCGTCGTCCTGCTCCCACCCGTGGGCGGCAATGTACCCCCAGCAGTCCGGCCGGCTGCCGTCGGTGTCGGTGACGTCGTAGGCGTCAGCGAGCTGACGGGCGCTGACGATAGTGCCGGCCCAGCGGTCGGCGTCAACGGCGCCTGCGAGCGCTGCCACGCCTCTCGCGACATATGTGGGCGACTCGGAGATCGCGAATCCAGGGCGCACGTTCAAGGCATCGCGCCAGTTGGCCTCGCTGACGCCGAAGTTCTCCAACATTTTCTCCGAGCGCAGCCAGCCAGGTGTGACACCGACGACCGTCACGGGGCTGTTCTCCAGCTCGGCGTTGAGCCCCTTGACGATTCGCTCGACGTTGGCCTTGACCAGGTCGTAGTAGAAGCCCACGTTCCGTCGGAACTCGGCATTCGCCTCCGAGGTGCCGTCGGTCATCTCCACCACGAGCCCCTGGCTTCCCCGAGCATCGGCGGTGCGCAGCATGAGCGGGATCGAGGCCCGGCACGAGATCAGGTGCGTATGCACGCCCATCTGCAGCATCCGCAGCCCGCCGGCCCAGTCGTGCTCCCAGAGCGGCTTGTCCCATTCCATGTACCTGTCACCGCCGAAGATGTCGTTCACCAGGACGTCGAGCCGGCTCTGCTCGCGCTCGATGCCCGCGACCAGCTCGGCAACCGCAGCAGGGTCTTCGTGATCGACCACGAGCGCCGTCCCCGTGCCTCCCGCGGCCGCGATCAGGTCTCCAGTCTCCTCGATCGTCTCGGGCCTGCCGATCTCAGACGGCCCGGTCGTCCGGCTGCTGCGGCCGGTGGCGTAAACGTAGAAGCCCGTGCAGGCAAGCTCGACGGCGATCGCCCGGCCGGCGCCGCGCGTCGCGCCCGCCACAAGCGCCACCCTCACCGCCTCGGTCACATCGACCCGGAGTATTCCACCCGGTGCAGGAAGGCGTCGAGCAGCTCGCGTGCACCTGCGTATCCTCCGCCTGCGATCTGGATCGTGAGCGGACCCTCCTCGGCGCAGAAAGAGCACGTTCCTGCACTCGGGCGGCGCGGCGTCGGTGACGGGACTGCCCTCTTCCACGGGCAGCTTCTTCCCCAATAGATTCGCCCCGGGGATACTGCGGTAGTGCCTAGTCGCCTGGCTGGTGGTTGCAAGAACTACATGCGGTCCGCGATCCTGCGCTCGAGCGTGGCCTTCACCTCGGGCCAGTCGTCGTCGATCACCGCATACCACGCCGAGTCGCGGCGCTCGCCGCCGCGGACGACCATGTGCTTGCGGTGGATGCCCTCGAACTCGGCAGGAATCGCCGCGAGCGCCGCCCGAGCGCGCTCGTTCTTCGCGTCGGTCTTGAACTCCACGCGATGCGCGCCGAGCGTCTCGAAGGCGTGCCGGAGCAGCAGATACTTCGCGTCGGTGTTCGCGCCGGTCCCCCAGGCGGAGGGGGTGTTCCAGGTGTTTCCGATCTCCAGCCGGAGGTGCTCCGGGAAGACGTTCAGGTAGCTGGTCGAGCCGATCACCGTCCCGTCCAGCATGACCACGAAGTGGTACGCGTCCGTCCCGTCCAGCGCCCGCCGGATCCACGCCTCCGGGTCGCGCGTGGTCATCCACGTCCAAGCCCGCTCATCGGCGGCGGCAGCACGGAGTCCGTCCACGTGCTGCGGCCCGATCGGCTCGAGCGTCACGATCCGGCCGTCGAGCGTCGGCCTGAGCTGGTCCTCCCACGTCACCGCCATATGTCTACACTGCAGCAGCGATGCCCATTTACGAGTACGTCTGCATGAAGTGCGAGTCGCACTTCGAGGAGCTCGTCCGGAACGGCGAGACGCCGAAATGTCCCGACTGCTCGAGCGCCAAGGTGCTGAAGCAGTTCTCCGTCTTCGCCACCCACGGGGCGGAATCGGCGCCGAGCTTCGGCCAGACCGCAGCCGGCGGCGGCTGCTGCGGCGGCTCCTGCGGCTGCGGTCACTGACCATCCGGCCGAGCGCCTAGACTCCGGCGTCGATGCTCGACGCGCTCAGGATCGAAGCTTCGACCTGCACGCGGTGCGCACTGAGCCAGAGCCGGACGCAGGTCGTGTTCGGCAACGGCCACCCGAACGCCGACCTGATGTTCGTCGGCGAGGCGCCGGGCTTCCACGAGGACCAGCAGGGCATCCCGTTCGTCGGCCAGGCGGGGAAGCTGCTCGACCGGCTGCTCGCCGGGATCGGGCTGACGCGCGCCGACGTCTACGTCGTCAACACTCTCAAGTGCCGGCCGCCCGGGAACCGCGACCCACTGCCCGAGGAGAAGCACGCCTGCGAGCCGTGGCTGTTCAAGCAGATCGAGCTGATCCGCCCGAAGGTGATCGCCACGCTCGGAAATCATGCGACCAAGCAGCTGACCGGCAAGGAGACCGGCATCACGCGCGTCCACGGCCAGCCGCAGCAGGTCACGTACGGCTCGATGTCGGTGACGATCTTCCCGATCTTCCACCCGGCCGCGGCGCTCTACACCCCGGCGATGCTGAAGGTGCTCGACGAGGACTTCGCCCGGATCCCGGCGCTGCTGAAGCGCGAGGTGGAGCCGCTCGAGCCGCTGTCAGGGTTGCTCGCCGAGGCGGAGCCCGAGCCGGTCGCAGTCCAGCTCGGCCTGTTCTGAGCGAGATCGAGACAGCCTCACCCGCGGAGACCGAAGCGGCGGCCGCGCAGCTCGCCGCGCACCTCCGGCCGGGCGACGTCGTCGCCGTCTCCGGCGAGCTGGGCTCGGGGAAGACGACGTTCGTCCGCGGAGCGTGCCGCGCGCTCGGCGTGACACAGCCGGTGACGAGCCCCACCTACACGATTGGCCACCGCTACGAGGGGCGGGTGGCGGTCGCCCATCTCGACCTGTACCGGTTCGAGGGCGTTTCCGAGGCCGACTGGGGCGCGCTCGAGCCGTACTTCGACGACGCAGTCGTGTTCGTCGAATGGCCCGAGGCCGCCGCCGGCGCCCTGCCCGAGCCGCGTGTCCGGGTACGGTTACGACACGTGGACGAGAAGCGGCGGCTGATCGTGCTCGAGGAGATGTCTTCTCAGAACCGGTGCTGACTCTGGCGTTTGACACGGCGACCGGCACGGCGACGACCGCGGTCGTCCGGGACGGCGACGTACTGGGCGAGCGGATCGGGCGGGCGTCGGAGGTGCTCGCGGAGGCCGATGAACTGCTCCGCGTGGCCGGCCTGACCCCGGGCGATCTCGACCGGGTCGCCGTCGGGGTCGGTCCCGGCAGCTTCACCGGCGTGCGGATCGGACTCGCGGCCGCCCGAGGGCTCGCGCTGGCGCTCGACCTGCCCGTGGCCGGGGTCTCCACGCTCGACGCGCTCGCTGCCGGGTCGCCCGGCGCGATTCCCGTGGTCGATGCGAAGCGTGGCGAGATCTTCACCGTCGTTTCGGGCCGCGTCCGGTGCCTGACCCCGGACACGCTCGAGGTGGACCGGGGCCGGACGTACGTGGGGGATGGAGCCGTGCGTTACCGGGGCACGATCGAGGACGCGGGCGGCATTGTCCCGCCCGACGACAGCGAGCTCCAGATTCCCCGCGCCCGCTTCCACGCGCTGCTGGCGGGGGAGGGCGGCCAGGCAGAGCTCGTCGAGCCCGTGTACGGGAGGGCCCCCGATGCGGAGAAGGCACCGGCGTGATCGAGATCCGCCCGCTGCAGCTGCGCGACCTGACCGCGATCGAGGAGATCGAGCGCAGCGCCTACCCGACGCCGTGGTCGCGCTCGATGTTCGCGGGCGAGCTCTCGAAGCCGTCGTCGATCTGCCTCGGTGCATTCGAGGAGCTGAGCCTGCTCGGCTACCTGATCACGTCCCGGTACGTCGACGCATGGCACGTGATGAACGTCGCGGTCGCCCCGGACCGCCACCGGATGGGAATCGCCTCCGCGCTGCTCGGCCGCCTGTTCG
This sequence comes from uncultured Actinomycetes bacterium, assembly GCA_963841405.1. GTDB lineage: Bacteria > Actinomycetota > Thermoleophilia > Gaiellales > Gaiellaceae > DATBLE01. Next base: position 154,541 of record CAWJCM010000005.1, read on the forward strand.
AGCTGACTGCGTCCGACGACCGCCGCGGCTACACACTGGAGGTGCGGGTGTCGAACGCGGCGGCGATCGCGCTCTACGAGCGTCTGGGCTTCGAGTCGCGCGGCGTTCGCCGCGGCTACTACACGGACAACCGCGAGGACGCGCTGATCATGTGGAAGGACCCTGCGGTTCGCGACTCGGTCGCCCGGTGATACTGGGGATCGAGACTTCGTGCGACGAGACCGCCGCCGCGGTCGTCACGACGGACGGCGAGATCAAGTCCAACGTGGTCGCCTCACAGGCCGCGCTGCACGCCCGGTTCGGAGGCGTGGTGCCCGAGGTCGCCTCTCGGCGGCACCTCGAGCTCGTCTCGCCCGTGGTGCGCGAGGCGCTCGGGCGCGCGGGGGTCAGGCTCGGGCAGGTCGACCGCATCGGAGTCACGCGTGGCCCGGGGCTGATCGGGGCGCTGCTCGTCGGGCTCGCCGCCGCCAAGGGGCTTGCCTGGGGCGGCGGCATTCCGCTCGTCCCGGTCGACCACCTGCAAGGGCATGTGGCCTCGCTGTACCTCCGGCCCGATCCGGTCGACCCTCCGTTCCTGTGCCTGCTCGCGAGCGGAGGGCATACATTGCTGCTGGATGTCGAGAACCACGAGGGCTTTCGCGTGCTCGGAACGACGCTCGACGACGCCGCGGGTGAGGCCTTCGACAAGGGGGCCCGGCTCCTCGGCCTGGGCTACCCGGGCGGCGCGGAGATCGACCGACTCGCCGGCGACGGCGACCCCGAGGCGTACGACTTTCCCGTGGCGCGTGTTCCCGGCCTCGACTTCTCGTTCTCGGGACTGAAGACAGCGCTGCTCTACGCCGTTCGCAAGCTGGCTCCGGACGAGCTGGAGGCGCGCCGTGCCGACCTCGCCGCCGCGTACCAGCGTGCGATCGTGCGGGCGCTCGCCGGCCGGACGCTCCAGGCGGCCGAACGCCTGGGTGCCGACCGGGTTGCGATCGTCGGCGGCGTGGCGGCGAACTCCGAGCTCAGGGCGGCGCTCCCCGAAGCTGCCGCAGCGCCTCTCGAGCTCTGCACCGACAATGCCGCGATGATCGCCTCCGCCGCCCGCTTTGGCGAGCCCGCCGCCGACCCGCTGCGACTGGACGCCTATGCGGTGGCGTAGCGCCCTCGGCATCGCCGTGCTCGCGGCGATCGTCGCGACCGCAGTGCTGGTCGTCCCGGAGGGCGGCGGCGGGGCACCGGGCGCAACGCCGACCCGCCTCGCGTCGGCCGCCGCCTGGAACGGTCTCGTCGGCGGGGCGCGGGCCGAGGTGGGGACCGGCCAGCGCGTCCTCGTCGTCCTGAGCGCATTCTCGCTCGCCGACCGTGTGCAGCGCGCGGGTGGCCTCGCCACCGACGCCGAGGAGCGGCGCTGGACGGCGGGTGCCTCCGCCGCGCAGCAGCAGTTCATCTCCGACCTCGGGCGTGCCGGCGTCGCGATCAGGCCCGAGTTCCGCTTCACCCGCACCCTGAACGGCTTCTCGGCCGTCCTCGATCCGCGCGCGATCGCGCTGATCGAACGCACGCCGGGAGTCAAGGGCGTCTATCCGGTGCGGGTGGCGTTTCCTGCCACGCTCTCGCCCCGGGCGCTCCGGCAGGCGGCAGCCTCTGCCGCGCGACCAGGCGTCCGCCTCGCCGGCATCGGCGGCCGGGGCGTGCTGATCGCGCTGCTCGACACCGGCGTCGACGCCGCGACGCCCTACCTCCACGGACATGTGCTCCCCGGGCTCGACATCGTCGGCACCGGGCCGAGCGCGCAGGCGCAGGCGAAGCCCACCGACCCGTCCGCGCTCGAGGAGCACGGCACGGAGATGGCCGGCCTGCTCGTCGGTGCCGGGGGGCCTGCCGGCGTCACCGGGGTCGCGCCTGCCGCCACCGTCTTGCCGTTCCGGGTGGCCGGGTGGCAGCCCGACGCGCGAGGCGGCTACACGGTCTATGCGCGCACCGACCAGTTGCTCGCCGGGCTCGAGCGGGCCGTCGACCCGGACGGCAACGGCGACGCGCACGACGCAGCCCGGGTCGCGCTCGTCCCGCTCGTGGAGCCCTTCGCCGCCTTCACGGACGGGCCACTCGCGCGCGCCGTCGACGGCGCGCAGCGATTGGACACCCTCGTCGTCGCCGCGGCCGGGAACGACGGCCCGGCCGGCCCCGCCTTCGGCAGCGTGGGCGGCCCCGCCGGAGCCGCGGACGCCCTCGCCGTCGGCGCGGCGGACGCCGGCCGCAACCTCACCGAGGTGAGAGTGGTCGTCCGCGCAGGGTTGCGCACGCTGTTCGACCGTCTCGTTCCGCTCGTCGGCGGCGCACCGCCGGCGCAGACGCTCATCCTCTCACCGTCCACTCCGGCCAAGGCCGCCTTCTTCCGGCACGGGCTCTCGCAGGTGGCCGGACTGGCAGCGGTCGCTGCTGCCGGCGCAGACCCGGCAGTCACCGCCCGCCTGGCAGCCGACGCCGGTGCAGGGGCCGTGATCCTCCACGGCCGGCCCGTCGCGCCGGGCGCGATCGCGCTCGACCGCCGGATCGGAATCCCGGTGATCGTGCTCCCGGAGGGAATCACGACCGCGCTGCGGACCGAGCCGAGAGCGACGGTCGTGATCGCGGCGCCGCGTGCGAGCGACGACGCGCGGGCGGCTCCGGCGCCCTTCTCGTCGTGGGGGCTCGCGTTCGACGGCGGGATCAAGCCAGATCTGCTCGCCCCGGGGGTCGGGCTGGCGACCGCCGACCCGGGCGCGACTCCCGACGGCGGATCGGTGTTCGGCACGGTCAGCGGTTCGAGCGCGGCGGCGGCGGTGGTCGCCGGCGCCGCGGCACTGCTGGCGGAGGTAAGGCCCGATGCGGGTGCCGCGACGCTGCGAGCGCTGCTCGTCGGCGGGGCCAGACCGCTCGACGGCGCATCGCCGGTCGCCCAGGGCGCGGGGATGCTCGACGTCGGCCGCTCGGCCGCGGCGGAGCTGGTCGCCGACCCGCCGCTCCTCACCTTCGGTCGCGGGACGGTCGAGGGCTGGCGCGGGAACGAGGTGCTGCGGCTCCGCAACGTCTCCGGCCGGCGACTCACGGTCTACATCGCAGCCGGGCGTCCGACGGATACGGGCGTCCGCCTCGGCATCGAGCCGCGCCGGACGGAGATCGAGCCGGGCGCGGTCGCCAGGATCGCCCTCCACATCCCGCCGATCACGATCGCCCAGGGCGAGGCGGCGCTCGGGTCGCTCACGGTCACGCCCGTGACGGGGGCGGCGATCCAGGTCCCGTGGGCCGTCGTCCTCCGGCCGGCCCGCGCCCTGCTCGGCCCGCTGACCCTGTCGCGCGCGTCGTTCAAGCCGTCCGAGTCCAAGCCGTCCGTCGTCGTCATGCGCGTCGGCCGCGTGCTGCGCATGGCCGACGGCAACACGGTCGTCCCGGTGCTCAGGCTGGACGTCGAGCTCTGGACCGACAAGGGCAAGCGCCTCGGCCTGCTCACGCGTCTACGCGACCTGCTGCCCGGCCGGTACGCGATCGGCGTCACGGGCCATGCCCCGGGAGGAAAGGTTCTCGCGCCGGGCGCCTACCGCCTGCGTGTGTTCGCGTGGCCGACCGCGGGCGGCCGCCCGACGGTGCGATCCGTTCCGTTCCGGATACGGAAGTGAGGGTCGTACACTCCCGCCGACACCGGCGTGATCGCCAACGAAGGAGCGTGTGAACGTGACCTCAGTCCAGGAATCCGTCTCGCATCTCCGCGAGAACCCCTACGAGATCGCACAGGACCAGCTCCGCAACGTCGCGAGAGCCTTCAGCATCGACGACAACCTCGTCAATGTCCTCTCCAAGTGCAAGAAGGCCGTCGTCGTCTCGATCCCGGTGACGATGGACGACGGCCGCGTCGAGGTGTTCGAGGGGTATCGCGTCACCCACAACGTCGCCCGTGGCCCGTCGAAGGGCGGCATCCGCTACCACCCCGACGTCACGCTCGACGAGGTGCGGGCGCTCTCGATCTGGATGACCTGGAAGTGCTCGCTGATGGGCATCCCCTTCGGCGGCGCCAAGGGCGGCGTGATCTGCGATCCGAAGAAGCTCTCCGTGCGCGAGCTCGAGGGCATGACCCGCAGGTACACGTCCGAGATCATCAACGAGATCGGCCCGGAGAAGGACATCCCCGCCCCGGACGTCGGCACCAGCCCGCGCGAGATGGCGTGGATCTTCGACACGTACTCGATGAACAAGGGCCACTCCGTGCTGGGGGTGGTGACCGGCAAGCCGCTGACCGTCGGCGGGTCGCTCGGCCGGCTCGAGGCGACCGCCCGCGGCGGCGTGTTCTGCACCCTCGCTGCCCTCGACCGCCTCGGGATGGAGCTCGAGGGCAAGACGATCGCGGTTCAGGGCTTCGGCAACGTCGGCAGCTACTACGCCCTGCTCATGCAGGAGTCGGGCGCGAAGGTGATCGCGATCTCCGACTCGAGCGGCGGCGTCCACAACGCGAACGGGATCGACGTCGCAGCGGCGATCGCGCACAAGCAGGAGCGTGGGACGTTGCAGGGCCTCGGCGGAGTCGAGGCAATCTCGAACGACGAGCTCCTCCAGCTCGACTGCGACATCCTCGCGCCCTGCGGACTCGAGCAGGTGCTCACGGAGGAGAATGCACGACTTGTCCAAGCCAAGGTGGTCTGTGAGGGCGCGAACGGGCCGACCACGCCGGCCGCAGACGAGATCCTCGAGGAGAAGGGCGTGCTCGTCCTGCCCGACGTGCTAGCCAACGCCGGCGGCGTCGTCGTCTCCTACTTCGAGTGGGTGCAGGGCCTCCAGGAGTACTTCTGGAAGGAGGACGAGGTCAACGCCAAGCTCAAGGAGATCGTGGACAAGGCGTTCGACGAGACCTGGCACGTCCACGAGTCACGGGACGTCAGCATGCGCCTGGCCGCCTACGGGCTCGCCGTCCAGCGCGTCGCCGAGGCGACCACCACGCGAGGGCTGTATCCGTAGCGTCACCGTCTATCACGCCGAGGGCTGCCACCTCTGCGAGCGGGCGCGCGGCAGCCTCGCCGCGCTGAGGCAGGAGCACGAATTCGAGCTGTGCGAGGTCGACATCGGCGGCGACGCCGAGCTCGAGGCCCGCTATCGCGAGTGGCTGCCGGTGGTCGAGATCGACGGCGAGCGGGCCTTCGTGTACCACGTGGACGAGGCTGCGTTCCTTCGCAAGCTGGGCGCACAAACTCAGGGCTGACAGACCACCGGCGCAGCCTGGCAAGCGGGGTGGCACAATGCTGTCCGTGTTACAAACAGCGACGCAAGGAGTGGGTGTGACGGAGCGGTTGACGGTCGGGGTCGCCGCGCGACTGAGCCGGTACCTCCAGGTTCTGACCCAGGCCAAGAAGATGGGGAAGGAGCGCATCTCCTCGCAGGAGATCTCCGACTACACGAACATCAACGCGACTCAGATCAGGCGCGACCTGTCCGCGTTCGGCAAGTTCGGCAAGCGGGGAGTGGGCTATAACATCGACAGCCTGCTCGGCGAGATCCGCAAGATCCTGCGGACGCAGGGGCAGCACAACATCGCGCTCGTCGGCGCCGGCCGCCTCGGCCAGGCGATCGCGAGCTCTCCGATCTTCGCCGAGCACGGGATCAACATCGCCGCCGTCTTCGACCGCGATCCCGAGATCGTCGGCAACCGCGCCGGCCACGTCGAGGTGCAGCCGTACGCCCAGCTGAAGGGCGCCGTCCACGACAAGAACATCATCGTCGGCGTTCTCGCCGTGCCGGCCGCCGCCGCGCAGGACGTCGCCGACGACCTCGTCGACGCCGGCGTGAAGATCATCTTCAACTACAGCGAGGGCCTGCTGGACGTCCCGGCCGACGTGCAGGTGCACACGTCGAACCCGGCCGTCGAGCTCCTCCACGCCTTGTACTTCCACCTGGCGTAGGACCCGACCGCGCCACGACCCTACCGGCGGCCTTTGCCCTCCTCGAGCAGCGGGGCGATCAGGGCTGCTGCCCGCTCTGCCCCGTCCGACTCGACCGGTCGATAGTCGACCGGTCGGCCGATCGTCTCGGCGATGGCTGCAGCGATCGTCTCGGCTGTTTCATGCTCGAAGTCCAGGCAGCGTCCGGCGCCGTAGCGCTCGAGCCGGTGGCGGACGTGGTGGTTCTGCTCGAAGTGGTGGCGGAGCGGGAAGTAGAGGAACGGGCGACGGTTCGCAGTCAGCTCCATCGAGGTGGTCAGGCCGCCCTGGACGACAGCCAGGTCGCAGGCGGCCAGGTGGCGGTACAGCTGGTGCACGTAGGCGCGCACCTCGAGCCCGTCGTGCGACGGCAGCGTCTCCGGCGGGATCCGGGGGCCGGCGACGACGATCATCCGCAGTGCCGGCACGCGCTCCTTGGCCTCGGGGAACGCGGCGATCACCCGCCGCAGGAGGTCGCCGCCGACGCCGGAGCCGCCGACGGTGACGATGCAGACCTGCTCGTACTCTGCGTAGCCGAGCTCCGCTCGAAGCGCGGCCCGGTCGGCGAAGTCGCCGGGGTCGAAGCCGGTCACGTAGCCGGCGAAGGAGAAGTGCTGCTCGGTCCACTCGCGGATCCAGGGCAGGTGCGACGCGAACCGCTCGGGGACGATGTCGTCGGCGTTGCCGACGAAGACGGCCTGGTCGCGCACGCGCGGGAAGCGGGCGATGTGCTCGATCATCTCCTCGTTGTAGTCGCCGGTCAGGAACGCCTCGTGGTCGCCGCCGTCGGCCATCGGCAGCCAGCCGACGAAATCGGTCAGCCACACGTAGGGCGCCCGCTTCTGCTCGGGGTTCTCGTGCAGGTAGTAGTCGAGCTCCCAGGCCTCGTCGCCGATCCAGAGGTCGTACTGCTCGTCGGTGACGAGGTCGTGGAAGACCATGAAGTTGGAGAGCAGGATCTCGTCCATCCGGCGGATCGCCTGGAAGCAGTGCAGGTCGTGCTCGGCGGACTCGCTCTCGACATGGTGCGACTCGTTGGCCAGGTAGGTGCTGGCCGGGTGGATCCGCTCCCCGCGCGCCTCGAGCACGGCGGTGACCGGGTGCTGGGCGAGCCAGTCGATCTCCAGATCGGGATGGAGCTTGCGCAGCTCGTCCGCGATCGCGACGTCACGCTGGGCATGGCCGAGGCCGATCGGCGACGAGATGTACAGGGCGCGTTTCCGGCGCGACCTGCCGCGAACCCAGCTGCGCGACGGCGGCGCGGGCGCGATGAAGTCCCGCAGGAGCAGATTGACCTGAACCGGGTCTCGGGCGTGCGGGAGGTGGCCCGAGCCTTCGAGGATCGTCATCGACCCGCCCGCCAGCTCCGCCAGCCGCTTGCCGGACGCGCAAGGACGGACAGCGTCGTCGCTGCCGTGGAGAACCAGTATGGGGCAGTCGATCCTGCCGAGGAGCGCCCGCACGCTCTCCTCGTCCGGAAGCCTTGGTGCCAGCGCGGTCGCGATCAACGTCTCCGCGTCGGTCTCCCGCCCCCAGCCGACGGTGTCCTCGCGAGGCTTGGTCGAGTGCGGCTCGGTGAAGCACTGCGAGAAGAAGAACTCGAGGAAGTCCTCGTAGTTGTCGGCCCAGTAGTGGCGGTTCCACTTGCCCCAGCCCTCGTACCCGTCCCGCTGCTCGCTGAACTCCTCCAACGCCTTGAGCCGCGGGGTGCTCGGTGCAAGCGGCAGCGCGGGGGCGATGAAGACCATCCGGTCCACCCGGCCGGGATGATCCGCCGCCAGCAGGAGCGACCGCTCCGCCCCGCGCGACAGCGAGACGACGGCCGCCCGTTTGGTTGCAGTGGTGTCCATCACCGCGAGCGCGTCGGCGGCGTACTCCTCCTCGCGGTAGGCCTCGGGCTCGGACGGGCGGTCGGAGCGCCCGTTGCCGCGGCCGTCGAAGGTGACCACGCGGCAGTGCCGCGCGAGGTAGGGGATCTGCATCTTCCAGTGCCGCGAGTGGACGATCGACCAGGTCGGCATCAACAGCACCGTCGGCTCGCCCGTGCCGTACACCTCGTAGAAGGTCCGGACGCCGTCGCGCTCGACGAAGCCCTCCTCGTCCGGGTAGCGGGCCCGCGTCTGCTCGGCCGGCGCCGAACGTCCCACCGCGATCGTCATCGGGTCTTCGCCTCGAGCCAGCCGTCGATCCAGGAAAGCAGCTCGTGGTGTCCCAGCTCGATCCCGGACATGCGGTCGAGCATGATCCCCTCGTTGAACGCGTACACGAGCGTGACCAGCGCTTCCAGCGGGATCTCGAGCCCGAGGTCTTCGCGGATGGGGGCGAAGGCTTCGAGCAGAACGGCACGCCACTCCGCATGCACGCGCGCGAGCCGTTCGCGGAGGTCCGGGCGGTTCCAGGCCAGTGCCTGCAGCTCGTACCAGATCTTCTGGTAGGGGCGGTCTTCCTCGAGATAGGCCATTGCCGTCCGCCACTTGTCGAGGAAGGCGGTGTCCGCCGCGTACATCTGGCGCTGCCGCTCGACGAGCCGGTCGGTGAAGCGCTCGAGGACACGGACGAGCAACTGCTCCACCGAGCCGAAGTAGTAGTGGACGAGGCCGTGGTTGAGCCCCGCCTCATCCGCGACCCGCCGGGTGGTGATCCCCGCTGCCCCGACCTCGACGAGCAGCCGCTCGGCCGCGTCGAGGAGCGCCTGCTCAGTTCCGTGTCCGGGACGGACTGCAGTCGTTTTCATCGACGGCGCTCGCTCACGTCTCGTAATGATCGCAGGAGACCTCGGCCAGCATGTGCTCCTCGCCGGGCTCGACGACCGCCTCGCGCCAGCGGGGCCCGGCGAATTCCTCGAGAGCGTCGACAGAGTCCCAATGGGTGACGACCACGAACTCGGGCTGATCGGTCCAGCGGTTGCGGCCCCAGGCGACGTGCGAGCAACCGGCGTGCGCCTTCACCATCGGCACGCCGGTCGTTCGCACGAAGCCCTGGAACTCGCCCTCTCTCCCCGGATGGACACGCGCCCTGAAGACGCGGATGATCATGAGCGCCCGGCTCCCACATCGCGCCTGGTGCTGATCCTGCGGGGGCGTCGAATCCGGTCGAATGTGCTGCGGACTGCGATCCCCGCCGCGGCCGCCAGGACCGCGGCGGCAGGCATCAGCTGCAGAAAGCTCTCCTCGATCGGAAGGCCCCAGGACGTGCGCCGTGATCACTGGAAGATCTCCGTCGTGCAGTCGCCGTTCTGGAGCCGCACCTCGTGTGCGCGGGCGGGCCCGTCCGGGCGGTCGTGGAAGTCGACGAAGAAGTCGCGGTCGACCTCCAGGCCTCCGTCCGGTTCGCAGTTGACGCGCAGCAGCCAGGAGCGCAGCCCGGGGTAGAACTGGTTGTCCCAGGTCGAGTAGAGCGAGTTCGTGACATAGAGGCGGCGGCCGTCGAAGGACAGCTGCAGCATCTGCGGCCCGCCGTGCAAGCTCGCGCCCGGCATCGCTCTTCGCGTCCAGCAGGCCGCCAAGCCAGAGCTGTCCCGTCAGCTTGGGCTTCGACGGGTCGGAGACGTCGTACTGACGCAGGTCGCCGTGCAGCCAGTCGGAGAAGTAGAGGAAGCGGTCGTCCATGGAGAGGACGAGGTCGGTGATCAGGCCAGGGACGGGGAAAGGCCAGCCTTCGAGCTCGACGCTCTCGACCGCGATCACCTGGTCGGCGGTCAAGCCGCCGTTGTCGCGGTGGAAGTGCCACATCGTGCTCGAGAGGGCTGCGCCGACGAAGCCCGCGTCGGCGTCCGGGTCGTGCAGCCACCGAGCCTCGAGCGGGACGAGGCCGCTCTCGCCGAGGTCGAGCGTCTGCTCGACCCGGCGCTTGGCCAGGTTCCAGAAATGGAACCGACTGCCGTAGCGGCCGGCCGCGACATCGTCGAGGTCGAAGCCCTGCTCGTACGCGTTCGGTGCGCCGAACTCGGACGAGATCGAGCGCGTTCTTCCGCGGCTGGTACCAGAAGTCGTAGTTGAACGGTGGCGTCTCGCCGCCGTCTGCCAGCGGCCCTTCACTTCGAACGTCTTCGCGTCGAGCACGGCGAAGCCGCCGGCACCGTTCCCGTCGGCGTCGCCGAGCATGCTAGATGACGACGTTGTCGCCCGGCATGCAGTGCACCGTGTGCGGCCTCGTATAGCCGGTCTTCGCAACGAGCTCCTCCGGCTCGATCACCTTCTCGATCCGCGGCCGGCGCGGGTCGGCGGCCACGTCGACGATGTGCACGCGCGACGAGCGGAAGCCGGGAACAATCAGGTGCGAGCGATCGGGACCGTGGCAGGCCGACGAGCAGCGGTTCCAGCCGAAGTGGTGGAGCTCGTCGCCGACGTTCGGCATCGGCAGCTCGTGGACGATCTCACCGCGCTCGGCGTCGACGACGGCGAGGAAGTCGGGCTTCTCGACGCCGGTGCCCTCGTGGAGGCACGCCAGGTAGAGGAACTCCTCCGCCGGCGCCTTCATCGCCTCCTGCGGGGAACCGTGGAAGGACTGGGGCTTGACGTGTTCCTGCGACACGATCCTCCTCCTTTGTGCCTCGGCTTAGTCGGTCGGCTTATACGATTGACTAAATCGATCGAGATGTCAAGTCCACTGAAGAGATGCACGCATCCGCGAGGATGAGCTTCGTCGAATGCGGATCCTGCTCTGGCACGGCTACCTGCTCGAGGGCACCGGCTCGAACATCTACACGCGCGCCGTCGCGCGGGAGTGGGCGCGCGCCGGGCACGACGTCGTCGTCTTCTGCCAGGACCCGGCGCCGGAGCGCTTCGACCTCGGCGGCGCGGAGGTGGTCCGCCCTCAGCTGGACACGCGGCTGCCGGTCTTCGTGGTCGACCGGTACGAGGCGCTGGAGCCGGTACTGCTCCAGGACATGCCCGCCGAGGAGCGCGAGCGCTATGTCGGGCGGAACGCGGAAGCGCTCCGCGAGCACCTGCCGGCCGACCTCGTCTTCGCCAACCACGTCGTGATGGGCGGGCCGGTGGCGGCCGCCACCGGCGGCCGGTTCGCCGTCAAGGCGCACGGCTCGGAGCTCGAGTACTCGATGCGCGGCAACGCCGAGCTCGAGGAGCTGGGGGCGGCCTCGCTCCGCGGCGCGGGCGCCGTCTTCGTCGGCTCCGATCACATCCGCAAAGTCCTCCACGAAGTGGTCGGAGCCCTCGAGCGGGTCCACGAGGTGCCGCCCGGCGTGGACGTCGACCAGTTCGTGATCGAGTCGGGGGAAGACGCGCTCGCGGGGCTCCTGGCGGAGTGTCGGGCCGACCCGCCCAACCCCGGGAATCGTCAGGAACGCCTGCCGGACGAGGGGAACGAGCGTCGGCTGCGCGAGTTCCTCGCCGGGGACGCGCCGACCGTCCTCTACTTCGGCAAGCTGCTCTACAACAAGGGCGTCCACGTGCTGCTGGAGGCGCTGCAGGGCATGGACGTGCGCGCGGTCGTCGTCGGCTTCGGGGACTACCGCCGCGAGCTGGAGCGCATGGCCCCCCGGCGGACGCTGTTCACAGGCCCGCTCGAGCACCGCCACCTCGTGCACCTGATCCCGCTGGCCGACGTCGCGGTCGTCCCGTCGATCTTCCCGGAGGCCTTCGGCATGGTCGCGGCCGAGGCTGCGGCCGCGGGCTGTCCCCCGCTGGTCGCGCGGCACTCGGGTCTCGAGGAGATCGCCCGCGGGATCGAGGACGCCTATCCCGCCGGACTTCGGCACCTGGCGAGCTTCCGGACGGGCGATTCGGTCGACCTCTCCGACAGGCTCCACGGCCTGCTCGCCCTGCCGGCAGCGACCCGCGCCGAGCTGGGGAACGCGGCCAGGCGGGTCGCCCTCGAACGCTGGTCGTGGACGGGCGTCGCGAGACGTCTGCTCGAACCCTTCGAATAGGCTTCCCGCTCCATGGGTGAGGCCCAGAAGCTCCCGTACGACGAGCTGATCGCGCAGGCGCGCGCGGGGTTCGAGTCCGGCACGGATCTGACCGTCGCGGTCGAGGAGGAGTTCGCGCTGCTCGACCCGGAGACGCTGTCGCTGGTGAACCGCTTCGAGGAGGTGAAGGCGGCCGCGACGGGGCTGCCGGTCGACGACCACCTCGTGGGCGAGCTGATCGCGAGCGAGGTCGAGGTGCGAACCGGCCGTTGTGAGAGCTTCGCAGCGGCCTCCCGCCTGATGGGGCAGCGGCGCGCGCAGCTGGCCGAGCTGGCTGCCGGCCTGGGGATCTCGCTCGGCGCCACCGGCACGCACCCGTGGAGCCGCTGGCAGGACCAGCGGATCATCGACACGCCGCACTACCGCCGGAACGACGAGCTGCTCCGCTACGTGGTCTGGCGGAACAACACGTTCGGCTTCCATGTCCACGTCGGGATCCGCGGTGCGGACCGGGCGGTGGCTGTGCACGACGGCCTGCGCTCGTTCCTGCCGCACCTGCTGGCGCTGTCGGTCAGCTCACCGATCGTCGAGGGCGTGAACAGCGGCCTCCACTCCGCGCGCACGGAGATCTTCACTCGCATGTTCCCGCGCTGCGGGGTCCCGGACGCGTACGGGAGGTGGGAGGTGTTCGAGGCGTACGTGCGCACGCTGTACGAGACGGGCTCGATCGACGAGCACACACAGATCTGGTGGAGCGTCCGGCCGCACCTCGCCTATCCGACCGTGGAGATCAGGATCTGCGACGGCCAGCCCGACCTCGGTGAGTCGAGGGCGCTGGCCGGCTTCTGCTACACGCTCGCGGCCCGGATCGCGCGCGCCGTGGACGAGGGCGAGCCGCTGCCGCAGCCGCCGCCGCGGATGATCGAGGAGAACTTCTGGCGCGCGATCCGCTACGGGCTGTCGGGGACCCTGCTCGATCCGCGGACCTACGAGGTGCGACCGGCCCGGGCCGAGCTCGAGCGGGTCGCGGCCTGGATCGGCCCGGTCGCCGACGAGCTCGGCGTCGTGTTGACGGTGCCGGCGACGACGGCCGCCGAGCGCCAGATCGCGCGCTTCGACGAGGGCTGGTCGCTGGAGGAGATCTACGCGGAGCAGATCCGTTCCGGTCAGGTCGTGCATGGCTGAGAAGCAGGACCCGCAGTCCGAGCCACAGCAGCCCTCGCAGGAGGAGTTGCTCCGGCAGCTGGAGGCGGAGTTCAAGCAGCTCAAGGTCGCCGACGTCCTCGTCCAGACTGTCTTCACGGTCTCGTCGCTCGGGTACCGGAATCTCGGGGAGGAGGACCGCGATCTGGAACAGGCGAAGCTGGCGATCGAAGCGCTGCGGGCGCTGGTGCCGGAGCTGAAGGACACCGTTCCGCCCGAGCTCGCCCGCGACCTCGACCAGATGGTCGCGAACATGCAGCTCGCGTACGCGAAGGCCGTCGCCGACAGTGGAGGCAACCGGGGCGAACCGCCCCTGTGATCGGATACGCTCTCGCGCTTGTGAGACAGGCTTTGGCGCGCCGACGCCGTTCGGCGCCGACTTTGTGAGTGGAAAGGGAGCGTAGTGGACTTCTTCAAGGACCATGCCGTGCTGTTCGCCCTCGTGTGCTCGGGCGTCGCGATCGTGTACGGCCTCTATCTCGTCTACTGGCTGCTGTCGCAGCCGGCAGGCAGCGAGCGGATGCAGGAGATCGCGCGCGCCGTCCAGGAAGGCGCAGCCGCCTACCTGCGGAAGCAGTACACGACGATCGCCTTCGTCGCGATCGTGCCGTTCCTCCTGCTCGGCTTCTACAACAAGCTCGGCTGGGGTACCGCAGTCGGCTTCCTGATCGGCGCTTCGCTCTCCGCCGCCGCCGGCTTCATCGGCATGAACGTCGCCGTCCGCTCGAACGTCCGTACGGCCGAGGCGGCCAAGAACGGACTCAAGCCGGCCCTGAACGTCGCGTTCCGCGCCGGCTCGGTCACCGGCCTTCTCGTCGTCGGCCTCGGCCTGTTCGGCGTCGCGGGGTACTACTGGGCGCTGACCGACTGGCTCGGCCACACGCACGAGTCGGCGATCAACGACCTCGTCGGACTCGCCTTCGGCGGCTCGCTGATCTCCGTCTTCGCGCGACTCGGCGGCGGCATCTTCACGAAGGCCGCCGACGTCGGCGCCGACCTCGTCGGGAAGATCGAGGCGGGGATCCCCGAGGACGACCCGCGCAACCCGGCCGTGATCGCGGACAACGTCGGCGACAACGTCGGCGACTGCGCCGGCATGGCCGCCGACCTGTTCGAGACCTATGCCGTCACCGCAGTCGCGGTGATGCTGATCGCCTCCAACCAGTTCCCGTCGAGCGGGCTCTGGCTCTACCCGCTCGCGATCGGCGGCATCTCGATCCTGGCCTCCGTGATCGGCACGTTCTTCGCACGTGTCGGGCGCGGCCAGAATGCGATCATCAACGCGCTTTACAAGGCGGTCGTGGTCGCCACGATCCTGTCGGCGCTCGGCTTCATCCCGATCACGCTCGCCTACGACGACGGGCCGTTCAGCTTCTGGAACCTGTACGGCTCGGCACTGATCGGGCTCGGCGTGACGTTCCTGCTGGTCGCGATCACCGAGTACTACACCGGCACGCGGTGGAACCCGGTGAAGTCGATCTCGGAGGCGTCCCAGACGGGGCACGCGACGAACATCATCGCCGGCCTCGCGATCGGCATGCGCGCGACCGCGCTGCCGGTGATCACGATCGCGGTCGGGATCATCGCCTCGTACTACGCCGCCGGCCACGCGCTGTTCGGCATCGGCGTGGCGGTGATGGCACAGCTCTCGATGACCGGCCTGATCGTCGCGCTGGACGCCTACGGGCCTGTCACCGACAACGCCGGTGGGATCGCCGAGATGGCCGATCTCGACGAGTCCGTGCGCGCGATCACCGACCCGCTGGACGCGGTCGGGAACACGACCAAGGCGGTGACGAAGGGCTACGCGATCGGCTCCGCGGGCCTCGCGGCCCTGATCCTGTTCGACCAGTACACGAGCGGGCTCGACGGCACCTCTGTCGCGCAGAACTTCGACCTGAACAACCCGTGGGTGATCGCCGGGCTGTTCATCGGCGGGCTGATGCCGTTCCTGTTCGCGTCGCTCGCGATGACAGCGGTCGGACGCGCCGGCGGCGAGGTGGTCGAGGAGGTGCGCAGGCAGTTCCGCGAGAACCCCGGAATCATGGCGGGGACGACGAGGCCGGACTACTCGCGGGCGGTCGGGATCGTCACCGGCCGGGCGATCAAGCTGATGATGGCGCCCGCCGCGATCCCGATCATCGTCCCGATCGTGGTCGGGATCATCCGCCCGGAGATGCTCGGCGGCCTGCTGATCGGGACGATCGTGACGGGCCTGTTCCTCGCGATCGCCATGACCTCCGGCGGCGGCGCCTGGGACAACGCGAAGAAGCTGATCGAGGACGGCGCCTTCGGCGGCAAGGGCTCGGAGGCCCATGCGGCGGCGGTCACCGGCGACACGGTCGGCGACCCCTACAAGGACACCGCCGGCCCGGCGATCAACCCGATGATCAAGATCGCCAACATCGTCGCGATCCTGATCATCCCGCTACTGGTCTCGATCCACGGCTAACAGCACGGGGGAACCCCTGGTTCCCCCGTGAGCCCCCTCCTCGCGGACGCGGGCGCTGCTCAGTTGGTTGCGGAGCCGGCAACGCTCGGCTTGAGTCCAAGGCGGTCTCCGATCACCGCTGTGGCCGCGGCCGCCATGTCGGCCGCGGCGGCGGTGAGGGCAGCAGGATCCTGAGTACCGCTGACAAGGTCGAGGCACGTAACATCGGCCCGCTCGGCGTAGGTCCTTCAGTCGGTAGCGTTGGCCGGTGTTCACGCTCGCTGAACTGGAGCAGGTGGTTCGCGAAAGCTGGAGTCTTGAGACGTCGGATGATCCAGACGAGTGGTCTCCCGAGAATCCGGCCAGAGGCCAGTGCGACATCACGTCGCTGGTGATCCACGATTTACTCGGGGGCGAGTTGCTTGCAGCGGATGTCTACCTTGACGGTCGGCGCGTCGAAGCGCACATGTGGAATCGCCTCCCGTCAGGCGTAGAGGTCGACCTCACGCGGGACCAGTTCAAGCGCGGGGAGGTGCTCGGCGAGCCGATGCCGCGTGCGCGTCCTGCGGAGTTCGAGCCCAAGCATCCGCGCTACCACCGGTACGAGACGTACCTCATCCTGTCAGAGCGTGTGCGCACCCGTTTAGGGCTGCGAGAAAGCTGGATCAAAGAAGCCTGGGGACGCCAGAAGGCCCGGGATCGCTCCCGGGCCTTCGAGTAGCTCACCCGGCCGCTAGGTCGAGTCCCGGCCGTCAACCGAAGTCAGTATGCCGAAGAGGCGCCCCGAAGGCAGGATTCGAACCTGCATCTTCCCGGTTGACGGCCGGGTGCTCTACCAGTTGAGCTACTCCGGGGACGCCGGAGATCAGAGTTCCGAAAACAGCCACGGCTACGCATCGTCTGTGGACGCTTCGTCACCCTCTCGTGGCGGGGGCCGTCCCTGCAACAACGCCCAAGAGGACGACAGCCTGCGGGCATAGAGTTCGGCGGTGCCTCACCGGCGCCGGCGGCAGCAGCAGGGACTCGAGCGCGTCCTCGGGACGCCGGCGCTCTTCTCCACCGCCTACGGCAACGTCGGCTCCTCGATCTACTACGCGCTCGGCGTCACCGCGGCGATCGCGCTCGGGCTCACCCCGCTCGTCTTCCTGATCAGCGGCCTGATCTTCGCCTGCACGGCCGCCACCTACGCCGAGGGCACGGTCCGCTACCCGGAGGCGGGCGGCTCCTCCAGCTTCGCGCGCCACGCCTTCAACGAGCTCGTCTCGTTCGGGGCGGCGTGGGCACAGATGCTCAACTACATCATCACCGTCGCCATCTCGGCGTTCTTCGTTCCGCATTACCTGTCGATCTTCTGGGAGCCGCTGAGGACGAACCCGTGGGACATCATCGGCGGCGCGGCGGTGATCCTGATCCTGGTCGCCATCAACATTGTCGGGGTCAAGGAGGCGGCCGGCCTGAACGTCTTCCTGGCCGTGCTCGACTTCGCCACGCAACTCCTGCTGGTGATCGTCGGCTTCGCGATCGTCTTCGACCCGCACATCCTGACGGCCAACGTCCACTGGGGAATCGCGCCGACCTGGGGGAACTTCGCGCTCGCGATCCCGGTGGCCATGATCGCCTACACGGGGATCGAGACGGTCTCCAACCTCGCGGAGGAGGCCCGCGACCCGACGCGCTCGATCCCCGCGTCGATCCGGCTGGTGGCGGTCGCGGTGTTCGCGATCTACTTCACGCTGCCGATGATCGCCCTGTCGGCGCTGCCGGTCTACCAGAACGCCGCCGGCGACTACGTGACCAAGCTCGGCCTGCCGCCGGACCAGGGGGGCTTCGAGAACGACCCGGTGCTGGGCCTCGTCGAGAACCTCGGCCTGCACGGCTGGGTGCTCAGCTCGGCCAAGGTCTACGTCGGCATCCTGGCGGCGACCATCCTGTTCATCGCCACCAACGCAGGCGTGATCGGCGCCTCGCGGATCACCTACTCGATGGCGACCTACCGGCAGCTCCCGGAGGTCTTCCGGCGCCTCCACCCGCGCTTCAAGACGCCGTGGCTGTCGCTGATCGTCTTCGCCGCAGCCATCCCGATCGCCGTGCTGCTGCCGGGGAAGGTCAATTTCCTGGGGACGATGTACTCGTTCGGCGCGATGCTGTCGTTCACGATCGCGCACGCCTCGATCATCCAGCTCCGGCGCCGGAAGCAGGAGCCCGGTGCGTACCGAGCCCGGCCGAACCTGCGCATCGGCGACCTCGACCTGCCTTTGTTCGCGCTGCTCGGCGGTCTGGGCACCTCGATCGCCTGGGTGGTCGTCGTCGTCCAGTACCCGCCCGCGCGCTGGGCGGGCCTCGTCTGGCTCGCCGCCGGGTTCGTGTTCTACTGGCTGTACCGGACGCAGGTGCTGGAGCAGCCCCTGACCAAAACCGTGAGGGCGCCGATGCTCGTCCTCGGACCCTCGCTGACGATCGAGTACCGGACGATCGTCGTGCCGGTGAAGCGGACCGGCGAGAGCGAGGAGGCGCTGGTCGCCGCCGCGCGCCTGGCCGCGCAGCGCGGCGCGACGGTGGTCGTCGTTCACGCGATCGAGGTGCCCCTCTCGCTGCCGCTCGACGCCAGGCTGCCGGAGGAGCAGGACGCTGCCGAGTCGCTGCTGGACGACGCCCAGGCGTTCGTCGAGAGCTACGGCGTCCGGACCGTCACCCGGCTCCTGCGCGCCCGGAAGGCCGGTCCGGCGATCGTCGAGGAGGTCCGCCGCCGGAACGCCGAGCTCGTCCTGCTCGGCGCGCCGCGGCAGGCGGCGGCCGGGCGGCGCGCCCTCTTCGGCGGAACCGTCGACCACGTCCTGCGCGAGGCGCCCTGTCGCGTCCTGGTCGCCGCCGGGAAGCAGGCGGCATGATCGCTCGCCGCGCGTCGCGCTGGCTCGCTCCCGCCAGGTCGGTCGCGGCGGCGAAAACCACCTGCCGAGCGTGGGCGGGAGAACTATGAGCGCAAGGCGGCACGGCACGGCCGCGATCTCTCTCGTGCTCGTGGTGCTCGGCCTCGTGGTGATCGCCCGCACGATCCAGGCCGGCGTCGGCGGCGGCCTCGGCCTCGTCATCGGCGCCATGCTGGTCGCCGCCGGCGCCCTCCGGCTCTACCTGGCGACCCGCTGATGCCCAGGCGCCTCCCAGGACTTGTCCGCAGCCTCAGCGAGGAGTCGCTCGCGTCGGTCGCGTACGGCGAGGTCGGCTCGTCGATCTACTTCGCGCTCGGGATCGTGGCGCTGTTCGCGCTCGGGTTGACCCCGTGGGTGCTGCTCGTGGTCGGCGCCATCTTCATGCTCGTCTCGCTCTCGTACGCCGAGGGGACGGCCGCGATCCCGGAGACGGGCGGCGCGGCGATGCTCGCGCGCCGCGCGTTCAACGACCCGATCGGGTTCCTGACCGGCTGGGTGCTGTTGCTCGATTACACGATCGTGATCGCGCTCGCGGCGCTCTTCATACCGCACTACTTCGGGCACGCGATCGGCTGGCTGCGGCTGACGCACCATCCGTGGGACGTGGTCGCGGCAGTGTTCATCGTGCTCGCGATCACGCTCCTGCGGCTGATCCGCCGGCCCGGGCTCTACCGGATCGCGATCGTCGTCGCGGTGGTCGCATTCGTCACGGACGTGATCCTGATCGTGCTCGGCTTCGCGTTCCTGTTCTCGCCGTCCGACCTCGGCCACGGCGCTCACCCCGGGGTCGCCCCGACCTGGCACTCGCTGGCCTTCGCGCTGCCGGTGGCGATGCTCGCGTACACCGGCCTGGAGACCCTCGCCAACCTCGCCCAGGAGGCGCGGGAGCCCGGGAAGTCCATGCCCCGCAGCCTGTTCGTCGGCCTCGGGGCCGCGGTGCTGGTCTCGGCGCTGGTCGGCGTGGTCGCGGTCGCAGCCTTCCCGGCGGTCACCGGATCCGACTCGGTGACCACGCGGCTGGCGACAGACTGGATCCAGGCGCCGCTCGTCGGGATCGTCTCCGCGTTCAACGGGCACATGCCGGCTCTGCTCGTGGACATCCTTCGGGTGATGGTCGGCCTCACCGGCGCCGGCGTTCTGCTGGCGGCCGCGACGACGTCGATCTCCGGCGTAGGCCGCGTCGTCTACTCGCTCGGCCGGCACCAGATGCTGCCGCACGCATTCGGGACGTTCGGCCGTCGCAGCACGCTGCCGCCCGCCGCGATCCTCGGCGCAGCAGCGGTCTCGATCACGCTGGTGATCGTCTCCGCCTCGGTCGGCCGTGAGGCCCGGTTCCTCGCCAGCCTGTACAGCTTCGGCGTCCTGATCACCTTCGCGATCGCGCAGGCGGCCGTCGTGCGACTCCGCTTCACGGAGCCGGACCTGCCGCGTCCGTACGTCGCTCCGTTGAACGTCCGCATCGGCGGGCGTCCCGTCCCGGTCGCCGCCCTGCTCGGGATCCCGCTGGTGGTGGCGCTCTGGGTGATCTCGTTCTCCACGCATGCAGCCGCCAGGATCGGGGGCCCGGCGTGGCTCCTCCTCGGCGCCTGCCTCTACGTCTACGCGCGCGTCCGCCGGGGGGCCGGCTTGCTCGAGCACGTCGCCGCCCCGGTTCCGGACCTCGTCCCCGCCAGGGAAGGCGAGTACGAGCGGATCCTCGTCCCGGTCAAGCTCGGCCCGATCGGCGAGGAGATGCTCGCGACCGCGATCAAGCTCGCCGAGGAACGCGGCGGCATGATCCACGCCCTGCACGTGATCAGCGTTCCGCTCTCGCTGCCGCTCGACGCGGAGGTCGCCGACCAGGAGGAGCGGGCGAGCGCTTCGCTCGAAGATGCGCGGACACTGGCCGAGGAGCACGGCGTGACGATCGAGGGCGAAACCGTCCGCGCGCGCGCGATCGGCGAGGCGATCGTCGAGGAGGCGCGCGCGATCGGCGCCGACTTGATCGTGATGGGCTCAGCTCCCCGTTGGCGTCGCCAGTCGCGCTTCTTCAGCCCCACGGTCGACTACGTGCTGCGCCGGGCGCCCTGCGAGGTGATGGTGCTCGCCTATCCGCAGGGCATCCTCGAGGAAGAGGCGCTCGCCTAGCCTCCGCGCAGCTCGATCAGCTCGTCGGTGGAGGGCTCGTCGTCGGAGCCGGGCCTGATCACCGGTACACCTTGCGGACGGCCGAGCACCAGGCTTCCTGCTTGACCGCTGGGCTACGCTGATCCCGTGAAGGCGATCGTGATCGGCTGCGGCCGGGTGGGCTCGACCGTCGCGCACCAGCTGCACGAGGAGGGCTGGGACGTCGTCGCCGTCGACGAGAAGGAGGAGGCGCTGGGCAGGCTCGGCGAGAGCTGGAGCGGCGGCTTCGTCGTCGGCCACGGCATGGACACGTCCGTCCTCCGCCGCGCCGGGATCGAGGACGCCGACGCGGTCGTGGTCGCCACCGACGGCGACAACACCAACATCGTGGTCGGCCAGGTCGTCCAGAAGCGCTTCGGAATCGACTGCGTCGTCGTCCGTCTGCTCGACCCGGCACGCGCCGAGTTCTACGAGCAGCAGGGCATGCGCACGGTCTGCCCGACCTCGAACGCGATCGACCGGCTGACCGAGGCCGTCCGCGCCTGCGACGTCCCGCAGCCGGCGCAGGTGTAGCGGCCGATGTACGTCCTGATCGCAGGTGGAGGCAAGATCGGCGCGAACCTCGCACGCAGCCTGCTCCGCGTCGGGCACGAGGTGACGCTGGTCGAGCAGCGCCGCGACCGGTTCGAGCGCCTGGAGGACGAGCTGGAGCACGTGGTCGTCCACGGCGACGCGACCGAGATCTTCGTGCTCGAGCGCGCCGGGATCCAGCGGCCGCCGAGCATCGTGGTCGCGGTCACCGGCGACGACGAGGACAACATCGTCATCTGCCAGCTCGCACGCGAGCGCTACGGCGTCGACAAGGTGATCGCGCGCGTCAACGACCCGCGCAACCAGGTGCACTTCGACCTGCTCGGCGTCTCGCCGACCGTCTGCGCCACCTCGTCGATCATGGCCCTGATCGAGCACGAGGTGCCGGAGCACGGCCTCGTCCACCTCCTCGAGCTGCCGAAGGAGAACGTCGAGATCGTCGAGGTCCTGATCCCGCCGGACGCAGACTGCGCCGGCACCCGCATCGACCGGCTGCAGCTCCCCGAGGGCGCCCGCCTGATCTCGGTGAAGCGCAACGGCCAGTTCGAGATCGCCGACGGCGACACCTCGCTCCGCGCGGGCGACCAGGTCCTGGCAATCCTTCAGCCGGGGAAGGAGGACGAGCTCCGGCGTGTCCTGCTCAAGAGCTAGCGCCTTCCTGCTGACGGCGCTCGGGTTCGCGCTCGTCGGGCCGGCGCAGGCCGCAGCGCCGAAACCGATCCGACCGGTCGTGATCGCACGCGGACTCGACTCGCCCGTCCACCTCGCGGCGCCCGCGAACGAACCCGGCCGGTTGTACGTGGTCGAGCAGAAGGGCACGATCCGGGTGATCCAGAACGGCCGGCTCCAGGCTCAGCCGT
This sequence comes from uncultured Actinomycetes bacterium, assembly GCA_963841405.1. Taxonomy (GTDB): domain Bacteria; phylum Actinomycetota; class Thermoleophilia; order Gaiellales; family Gaiellaceae; genus DATBLE01. Next base: position 176,455 of record CAWJCM010000005.1, read on the forward strand.
TCCTCGACATCCAGAACCTGGTCCGGAGCGGCGGCGAGCAGGGGCTGCTCTCGGTCGCCTTCCACCCGCGCTACGTGCAGAACCACCTCTTCTACGTCGACTACACGGACACGAACGGCGACACGCACGTGGTCGAGTACCGCTCCGACGGCACGCGCGCGATCGAGTCTTCGGCGCGCCAGCTCTTCTTCGAGAAACAGCCGTTCGCGAACCACAACGGCGGCCAGCTTGCGTTCGGGCCGGACGGCAGGCTCTACATCGGGATGGGCGACGGCGGCTCCGGCGGCGACCCGAACAACAACGGCCAGACCTTCGCGAACAAGCTCGCCAAGATCTGGAAGCTCGACGTGGAGGCGGCGAACCCGCAGCCGGTGCTCGCCGAATACGGGCTGCGCAACCCGTGGCGCTTCTCGTTCGACCGCGCGACCGGCGACCTCTACATCGCCGACGTCGGTCAGGGAAACTGGGAGGAGATCGACTACGTCCCCCGGGCGCGGCTGAACCAGGTGATGGACTTCGGGTGGGCGGTCTACGAAGGCCGGGCGCCGTACGATCGCAGCCGCAAGCTCGACCCGCGCGGGCTGTATCGCGGCCCGATCCAGGTCTACTCGCACGGGGTCGGGTGCTCGGTCACCGGCGGCTTCGTCTACCGCGGGAAAGCGCGGAAGGACTTCACCGGCCGCTACTTCTACGGCGACTACTGCTCCGGAATCGTCTGGAGCTTCAAGGTGGTCAAGGGCAAGGTCACCGCCTTCCGGCGCGAGTCGTTCAAGGTCCCTTCGCTCTCCTCCTTCGGCGAGGACGCACGCGGCGGCCTCTACGCCGTCTCGCAGAGCGGCACGATCTACCGGATCGCGGCCTAGCCGGCAAGGCGGCCGGGCGAAGCCCGACCGGCGCCAGAGACGGGCGTTCTAGCCGGCGCGTCGTCGGCGCACCTGCGGTCCCTGCGAGCCGAGCGCGGCGTAGGCGAGTGCGGACAGCGACTCGTTCAGCGCGCGCAGCTCGTAGACGAGCGGCGCCAGGTTCTCGCCCGCGTCCAGCCGCCGGTTGAGGCCGTGGATCTCGGCGACGAGGCGGTCGAGCCGCTCGAGCAGCGCGTCCAGCTGCCGGTCGCCGAGGTCCTTTCGCTCCATGCCCCGATTCTACGAGCGACGGGGTCGGTCGGGCAGGGTGATAGGCTCCGCCACCACATAGGCGCGCGGTCGGGGAACCCGGTGCGAGTCCGGGACGGTCCCGCCGCTGTAAGGGGAGATGCCTGTCGCCACGACGCCACTGGGCCGCAAGGCCGGGGAAGGCGGCGACGGGGGAGCCCCGAGTCAGAAGACCTGCCGCCCGCCGTCAACCGCATCGAACCCCTCGCGGAAGGAGGATTCGTGTCCAGGCTTCTCACCGCTCTTCTCGCGCTTCTCGTGGCGGTGCTCGTCGCCGCCTCGGCATCCCCGGCTGCGCCTGCCGCCGTGCCGCATCGGATCGTCTCGCTCTCGCCGACGGCGACCGAGTCGCTGTTCGCGATCGGTGCCGGACCGCAGGTCGTCGCCGTCGACAACCAGTCGGACTATCCGAAGCAGGCGCCGCACACATCGCTGTCCGGCTTCACCCCCAACGTCGAGGCGATCGCCGGCTACAGGCCCGATCTCGTCGTCGCCTCGTACGACCCGAACGGGTTGGCGGCCACGCTCCGCAAGCTCGGAATCCGCGTGCTCGTCCAGGATGCGGCCAAGAACTTCGACGGAGCGTATGCGCAGATCCTCGCGCTCGGCCGGATCACGGGCCACCTGCCCAGGGCGACGCGCCTCGTCACCGCGATGAGGCGTCGGATCGCGAGCCTGCTCGCCAAGAGCACCCCGCGGGCGCGCGGACTGACCGTGTTCCACGAGCTCGGTCCTGACCTCTATTCGGTCACCTCGAGCACGTTCGTCGGGCGCGTGTACTCGCTGTTCGGCCTGAAGAACATCGCCGACGCCGCGGATACCGCCGGCAGCGGCGGCTATCCGAAGCTCTCGGCCGAGTACGTCGTCTCGCAGAGCCCGGACATCGTCGTGCTCGCCGACATCAACTGCTGCGCGCAGTCGTCGAAGACGGTCGCTGCGCGGCCCGGCTGGAGCAGCGTCGCGGCGGTGAAGACCGGCACGATCGTCCGCATCGACGACTCGATCGCGTCCCGCTGGGGGCCGCGCATCGTGAACTTCGTCCGCGCGATCGCCGGAGCCCTGGCGCACCTGCGCCGGTGACACCGCGGCTCTGGATCCTGGCGGCGTCGCTCTTCCTCGCCGCCTCAATCGTGGTCGGCGCGCTGGTCGGGCCGGTGCACATCGGTCTCGTCGACGCGCTCCAGTCCGCCGCCGCCAGGATCCCGTTCCTGCACGTCCGCTCGCCGCTCTCGCCGGCGGACGAGGCGATCCTCTGGGACATCCGCATCCCGCGCGTGGTGCTCGGTGCGCTGGTCGGGGCGATGCTCGCCACCGCCGGCGCCTCCTACCAGGGCGTCTTCCGCAACCCGCTCGCCGACCCCTACCTGCTCGGCGTCGCCGCCGGCGCCGGGCTGGGAGCGACGCTGGCCGTCGTCTACCTGCGGAGCATCGACTTCCAGAACACGCTCCCACCGGCGGCGTTCGTCGGCGGGGCGGTGGCGGTGGTCGCCGCCTACGCGGTCGGGAAGTCGGCCGGCACCGGCTCCGGCGGCGCCACGCTGGTGCTGGCTGGCGTGACCGTGACCGCGTTCTTCACCGCAGTGCAGACCTTCGTCCAGCAGCAGCACTCGGACACGATCCAGGAGGTCTACTCGTGGATCCTGGGTCGCCTGCCGAGCTCGGGGTGGCGCGACGTGGTGATCCTGCTCCCCTACGTGGTCGTGGCCCTCGCCGGGATCCTGCTGCACCGCAGGCTCCTGGACGTGCTCAGCCTCGGCGACGAGGAGGCGTCGAGCCTCGGCGTCAACGTCGGGCGCGTGCGCCTCGCAGTCGTCCTCTGCGCGACCGTCGGCACCGCGGCGGCGGTCGCGGTCAGCGGCCTGATCGGGTTCGTCGGGATCATCGTCCCCCACGCGATCCGTCTCGTCGCCGGGCCGAGCTACCGGCTCCTGCTGCCGCTCTCCATCCTCGTCGGCGGCGGCTTCCTCGTCCTCGCCGACGTGATCGCCCGCACGGCACTGTCGCCGGCCGAGCTGCCGATCGGCGTGGTCACCGCGTTCTTCGGAGCGCCCTTCTTCGCCGTCGTCCTGCGCACCTCACGGAGGATGGCCGCGTGACGGCGCTCGCACTCGAGCGCGTGACGGTGGAGCTCGGCGGCCGCCCCGTCGTCGACGGCGTGTCGTTCTCGGTCGAGCGCGGCGAGTGGGTGACGCTGATCGGGCCGAACGGGGCGGGGAAGACCACGCTTCTGCGTTCGCTCGCAGGTCTGGTCGGTCATCGCGGCGAGATCCATCTCGACGGCGACCCCATCCGCCGGCTGCGGCGGCGCGACGTCGCCCGCCGGGTCGCGGTCGTGCCGCAGTCGCCGCTGCTGCCGGGGGGGATGACCGTGCACGAGTACGTCCTCCTCGGTAGAACGCCCTACGTCTCGTACCTGGGTAGCGAGAGCCGTCACGACGTCGCCGCCGCCGAGGCAGCGCTCTCGCGCCTCGACCTGGCCGAGCTGGCCGAGCGCGAGCTGGGGACGCTCTCGGGGGGCGAGAGGCAGCGGGCCGTGCTCGCCCGGGCGATCGCGCAGGAGGCGCCGCTGCTCCTGCTCGACGAACCGACGAGCGCGCTCGACGCCGGCCGGCAGCAGGAGGCCATGGAGCTGATCGACGCACTCCGGCTCGACGCGGGGTTGACCGTCGTCGGGGCCATGCACGACCTGACTCTTGCCGGCCAATACGCCTCGCGGCTGATCCTGCTCTCGGGCGGCCGGGTGGTCGCTCACGGCGCCGCCGCCGAGGTGCTGACGGAGCCGCTGATCGCCGAGCACTACGGCGCCCGTGTCCGCATCCTCGACGGCCTCGCCGTCGTGCCCGTTCGGGACACGGCCGGTCGCAAGTAACACGGTGTTACTAGCCCCGGCCGCGGGTTCCCATGCGGCCTGAGGCTCAAGTAACACAGTGTTACTAGCTCGGAACGGCGAGCCAGCTCGGCTCGGGCTGAATGAGCTGGCCGCTGTCGACCAGCTCGGCGAGCAGGTCGTCGCGCCAGCGCCAGCGCCATGAGAACCAGCGGCGCGGCTCGCGCTCCGGGACGACGACGGCGGCCTGGATCGCGGCGAGGACGAGAGCCGCGAGGTCCGCGGGGGCGGAACTCGGCTCGACTCCGAGCTGGTCCCACCGGTAGAGCACGTTTCCGTCGCCTTCCCAGCGCCCGACGAGGGCGCCGCATCGTTCGAGCGGCACGCGGATCGCCTTGAGCTGGCGCCGCTCGAGCCCGAGCTCGACGCGGAGGTCGTCCGGCGTCGCCGGGCCTGCCTCGGCGAGGTGACCGAGCACGCGGGCCCAGTCGGGATCTGTCTGCTCCAGCCGGTCGACCTCTTCGCGGATGATCGGATCGGCGAGGCGTGCCGTCTCCGGGCTCAGATAGAGCGTCTTGCCCATGTGGATCTTCGGGGCGACGATGCCCGGCCGGAGGGCGAGCTCGAAGCTCCAGGGCCACTTGCTGCTCGGCCACTCGCCGAACCCGCCCGCCCCGGCCTTGTAGGGCTCTTCGTGACAGGCGCTGAAGAGGCTGGGCAGCGAGAGGGAGGCGTTGCGTGTCAGCAGGCGGCGGTCGAGCAGGAAGGCCTCGGCCTCGTCCAGGGTCTGCAGGGCGCGTTCGGGAACGAGCCGGCAGTCGCGCTCCCGCCGTTTCAGGAGCTCTTCGAGCACGCTCGTATACTCGCTCGCGATGGCCCGGGCCGCGATCGTCACCGTCGGGAACGAGCTTCTCTCCGGTGACGTCGAGAACACGAACGGCTCGTGGCTGGCGCGGCGGCTGGCTGCGCTCGGGGTCGAGGTGACGCTGATCGCGGTGATCGCGGACGAGATCGAGCGGGTCGCCGCTTTCGTCCACGAGCAGGCGGGATCCGTGGAGGTGGTCGTCGTCACCGGCGGGCTGGGCGGCACGCCGGACGACGTCACCCGCGAGTCGATCGCTGCCGCGTTCGGCGTGGCGCAGGTCGAAGCCCCGGAGATCGCAGCGCGGCTCCGCGCGCGTTTCACCGGCGACCCTGAGTACGCCGCCCGGTGGGCGCTCCTGCCGGAGGGCAGCCGCCCACTCGAGATCCCGAACGGCGGCGCGCCCGGCTTCGTGATCGAGAACGTCTACGTGCTGCCGGGCCTGCCGGCCGAGATGGAGGCGATGTTCGAGACGATCGCCGAGGAGCTGCGCGGCGGTGCGCCGATTGCCACCTGGCGACGGCGGTACCGGACGACGGAGAGCCGGATCGTCGACGTGCTCGAGGAGATGACGGCCCGCCATCCGGGCGTGCTCGTCGGCTCTTACCCGAGCTTCACCGGCGGGGTGGCCGAGGTAGAGGTCGTGATGAAGTCGGGCGATCCGGCGGCCCTCGCAGCGGCGACCGCCTGGATCGAGCCCGCGCTCGAATCTGCGACCTCCGCCTAGAGCCCCCGGCCGGGGGAACTGTCGCGGGCGTCTCGCGTCGATGGGCAGGGAGTGCAGTCCGGTGCTCACTCGCGCAGGTACGTCCTTCCGTGCGCGATCGCGCTTGCGACCGTGGCCGCCTTCGTGGTGGTCGCGCGCCGCACAGCGGGCGACGCGGTCTCGGCCGCGGCCAGCCCCGACTGGCTCCTGCTCGCCGCCGCCTTCGCCGTCGGGGCGGTCGTCCAGCCGCTGCGCGCGCTCGCGTGGCGGCAGACGCTCGGTCCCTGCGTGGGCTTCCGGGCGATCTACGCCTCGAGCGCGATCGGATCCTTCCTCGACACGGTCCTTCCCGGCCGGCTCGGCGAGGCGGCCAAGGTCGGAGTGCTTCGGGCCGCATCCGCCAGCCGCTGGCCGGGCCTGCCCCGTGCGGGCGGCAGCCTGCTCGCTGCGCACCTGGCGGAGGCGATCGCGTTCTGCCTGGTCGGGGCGACCGCCGGCGTCTTCCTGCCGGTCCCGGGTTGGGTGCGCGGCGCGCTGATCGGCGCGGTCACGTTGGCGGCAGGCGGAATCGTCGCCGCCGCCGTCCTTCACCGCAGGCTCGGCCGCCGTCTGCCGAAGTGGGCAGACGGGTTTCTCGCCGCCGCCGGTGCCCCTCGCCCCGTGCTCCTGCGGACGCTGGCGATCCTCCTCGCGACGTGGGCAGTGCGCTGGCTCGGCGTCACGCTGACGCTGAACGCCCTCGGTGTCCACGCCGGCCTCGGCACGGCGCTCGTCTACATGACGGTCACCGGGCTCGCCAACGTCGCGCCGATCCTCCCGGGCAACGCAGGGCTGTACCAGGGGGCCGCCGTCGGCGCGCTGGCGATGGTCGGCCACGCGGGCGCGAGCGCGCTAGCGGCAAGCGTGGTGATGCCGATGATGGCGAGCGCGATCACCGCCTCCGCCGCGCTCGTCGGCCTCGCGCTCTACGGCCGCCGTTTCGCCGAGCTCCCGCGCGCCGCGTTCCGTCGAAGCTAGTCGCGGCGGCGCCAGAGCTGGAAGATCCGGGGCTGGGCGACCAGCGTCTCCGGGTCGGCTACAAACTCCTCGAGGCCTGCCAGCGCGGCGTCGACCTCCTCGGCGGTTGCGATCTGCTCGTCGACGACGGCGACGGCGACGGCCTCGAGCGTCAGGGTTGCGAGTGCCTTCGCTTCGCCCTCGGAGTCGACTGCCTGGACGAGACGGATGCTCGGACGACGAATGCCGGCCTCGAGAAAGAGGCGAAACATCTTCCGTCCGGCGGTGGGATCGCCGCCGCGGCGCTCGACGACCGCGCGGTAGAGGCGCTCGTGCGCCTCGAAGGCCTCGTTAGGGGGCTCGCCGAACTGTCCGTCGAAGTCGGTTGCCTCGACAGCGATCGTGCCTCCCGGTGCGACCGCCGCCCACATCCGCCGCAGGACTTCGACCGGGTCGCTCAGATGCTCGAGCAGGAACCGGCAGTACACGAGGTCGTAGGCCGCGGTCTCGTCCCATTCCATCACGTTCGCGAGCCGGAGCGCCACGTTCGACAGCTTTCTGGCGCCGGCCGCCTCGCGTGCAAGGTCGAGCTTGACTTCGTCCATGTCGATCGCGGTCACGTGCCCGGTCGGCCCGACGAGACGGACCAGCTCGAAGGTGACGTCGCCGCCGCCACAGCCCAGATCGAGACAGCGCATGCCGGGTCCGACCCCGACCCGCTGAAAGAGCTCGGCAGTGTCCGGCCAGCGCGAGCGGTGGAGCACCTGCAGGCGCTCGTAGCCTTCCTTCCCGCCACGGATCACGTACCGCGCCAAGGCGGCGATCTTACAAGCCAGTCAACGGACGACACTCGAGACCTGTGGACGATTCGTGACGCTTCCATCTGGGGTCTGACCCCCAGAAGCGCTCCACCTGCAGGGCTTGTGGAAAACGCGGAAGCACCATGACCGAGCTCGTCGAGTGCGGACCGGACCTGTCCGCCAGGGGCACCAGCAGCGGCCGCTAGCATCGGGCGCATGGCCGTCGCGAAGCCGCAGGACTACCTCGCCGACCTGAACCCCGCCCAGCGGGAGGCCGTGCTGACGACCGAGGGGGCGCTGCTCGTGATCGCCGGCGCCGGCTCGGGGAAGACGCGTGTCCTCACCCACCGGGTCGCGCACCTGGTCTCTGCCTGCGGCGTCCAGCCGAACGAGATCCTTGCGATCACGTTCACGAACAAGGCCGCGGGTGAGATGCGCGACCGGTTGGAGGGTCTGCTCGGCAACGTCGCCCGCACGATCTGGATCCTCACCTTCCACGCCGCCTGCGGCCGGATCCTTCGCCGCGAGGCGGCGCGGCTCGGCTACAAGTCCAACTTCTCGATCTACGACCAGGCGGATCAGGTGCGGCTGACCAAGCAGTGCCTGGAGGATCTCGACCGCGACCCGAAGCGGTTCGTCCCGCGCGGGATCCACGCGCAGATCTCGAACGCGAAGAACCAGCTGATCGGCCCGGACGACTACCTCAGCCGCGTCGAGTCCTTCTACGACCAGACGGCCGCCGACGTGTACCGGCTGTACCAGAAGCGGCTGCACGACTCGAACGCGATGGACTTCGACGACCTGCTCATGCTCACGGTCGAGGTGCTGGAGCGGTTCCCGGAGGCCCTCGAACGCTGGCAGAGGGCGTTCCGGTACGTGCTGGTCGACGAGTACCAGGACACGAACCACGCCCAGTACCGCCTGCTCCAGCTACTGGCCGGCAGGCACCGGAACCTGATGGTCGTGGGAGACCCCGACCAGTCGATCTACGCGTTCCGCGGAGCCGACATCAGGAACATCCTCGAGTTCGAGCGCGACTTCCCCGAGACCAGGGTGATCCCGCTCGAGCAGAACTACCGCTCGACCAACACGATCCTCGGCGCTGCCAACGCGGTCATCGCCAACAACCGGGAGCGCAAGGAGAAGAACCTCTGGTCGGAGCTCGGCGAGGGCCGGCCCGTGCACGCGATCGAGGTCGAGGACGAGCACGCCGAGGCGCGATTCGTCGCCGCCGAGATCGCCGCCCTTGTCGAGGAGGGGTACTCGGCCGACGAAATCGCGGTCTTCTACCGGACGAATGCGCAGTCGCGGGTGCTCGAGGACGTGCTCGTGCGCCAGGGGATCGCCTACCAGGTGATCGGCGGGCCGCGCTTCTACGAGCGCGCCGAGATCAAGGACCTCGTCGCCTACCTGCAGGTGCTGGACAATCCGTTCGACGCGGCCGCGCTCCTGCGCATCGCCAACCGACCGAGGCGCGGCATCGGCGAGGCGACCATGAACCGCCTGCGCGCCTACGCCGACGGCCACGGGATGTCGTTGTTCGAGTCGCTCGCCTATCCGGAGGAGGCGGGCATCGGCGCCGCGCCGCTGAGGAACGTCTCGGCGCTGCGCACGATGCTGATCTCGCTCCAGGCGGCTGCGCAGGATCTGCCCGTGCCAGAGCTGATCGAGGCGGTGCTCGAACGCTCCGGCTACCAGGACGCGCTCGAGGCGGAGCGGACGATCGAGGCGCAGGGGCGCTTGGAGAACCTCCAGGAGCTGGTGGGAGTCGGCCGCGAGTATCTCGAGCAGGCAGAGGAGCCGAGTCTGTCGGGCTTTCTCCAGGAGATCTCGCTCTATTCCGACCAGGACGCGATCCGCGGCGAGCAGAGCCTCGTCACGCTGATGACCATCCACAATGCGAAGGGCCTCGAGTTCAAGGCGGTGTTCGTGATCGGGCTGGAGGAGGGGATCTTCCCGCACATGCGCTCGATCGAGGAGCAGGGGGTGGAGGAGGAGCGGCGGCTCGCCTATGTCGGGATGACGCGGGCGGAGGAGCGCCTCGTGCTCACCCACGCCACCTCGCGCTCGCTGTGGGGCAGCCGAACCTTCAACCTGCCGTCGCGCTTCCTCGACGAGCTGCCCGGGGACGGCGTGGTCGTCGAGCGGCTGCGGCCGGCATCCTGGAGTGGCTACGGCGCGCGCGACGTGACGCCGCGCGCCGACGTTCCCGTCCTCGCCACCGGCGACTCCGTCCGCCACGGCACTCTCGGCGAGGGCGTGGTCGTCCGGGTCGAGGCCGGCGGCGTCGTCACGGTCCGGTTCGCCGACGACGGCGCCGAGCGCAGACTGATGCTCGAGTACGCGCCGCTGGAGAAGATCGCCTGATGGAGATCCGTCGCTGCGGGACGCCCGAGGAGCTGCGCGATGCGGTCGGCGCGATCGTCCACTACCTCGGCCGGGAGAAGCCGGACGAGGACTGGCTCGGCCGCTGGCTCGAGGTCTTCGAGCTCGAGCGCATGCTCGCCGCGGTGGACGACGACGGCTCGATCGTCGGCGGTGCGGGCGCGTTCGGCTTCCGGATGACCGTCCCCGGCGGCGCGCAGCTTTCCACGGCCGGCGTCACGGTCGTCGGCGTCCTGCCGACGCACCGCCGCCGGGGGATCCTCCGCTCGATGATGCGCGCGCAGCTCGACGACGTGCACGCACGCGGTGAGCCGCTGGCCGCGCTGTGGGCCTCGGAGGAGACGATCTACGGCCGGTACGGCTACGGCCTCGCGTCGCTGAATGCCCAGTTCGACGTCGACAGGTCGTACGCCGCGTTCCGGCCGGGCGTCGAGCCGGTCGGCCGCGTGCGCCTGGTCGACTTCGATACCGCTTCGCGGCAGCTACCGCCGGTCTACGACGCGGTGCAGCGGGTCACGCCGGGCATGTACGAACGCTCCGAGGCCTGGTGGACGAGCCGCCAGCTCGTCGACCCCGAGAACTTCCGCTTCGGTGGCAGCCCGAAGCACATCGCCGTGCTCGAGGTCGACGGCGAGCCGCAGGCCTACGCGATCTACCGCCTGCACGTCGCGTTCGGCGACCTCGGGCCGGAGACGAAGCTGCGGACGATCGAGGTCGTCGCCGCGACGCCCGCCGCGACCGCGTCGATCTGGCGCTACCTTCTTGACGTCGATTGGACGAAGACCGTCTCGGCCGCGCTGCAGCCGGTCGACCACCCGCTTTTCCTCCTGCTCGTACGGCCGAACCTCTCGAAGCCGACGCTCTCGGACGGGATCTGGGTGCGGCTCGTCGATGTGGGGGCGGCACTCTCGGGAAGGAGCTACGCGGCTGACGCATCGCTGGTACTCGACGTGCGCGACGCGTTCTGCCCATGGAATGAGGGACGCTGGCGGCTGGAGGGCGGGGAGGCCGGCAGGACGCGCGACGCAGCCGACCTTGCACTCGATGTCTCCGACCTCGGCTCCGTCTATCTCGGCGGATTCACCTTTCGCGACCTGCAGCGCGCCGGCCGCGTGGACGAGCTGACTGAGGGCGCCGTCTACTTGGCCGAGGCGACCTTCCGGACCGAGGGCGTGCCCTGGTGTCCGGAGATCTTCTGATGGTGGCTCTGGACGATCCGCTGTGAGAGCGCCTGGGCGATGTCGTCCGGCGCACTGGAGTAGACCTTCAGGTCGGCAGGAAGCGACCTGAGCGCTGCTCGGTAGCAGGCGAGAGGATAGACGCCGTCGATGCGCCCGTCGGACCAGTCGCGGAGGAGGCGGCTCTCGCAGGCTGCAGCCGCCGGTGGATGCGAGGCGGCGGCACGCGCTCCGCTGCCGCGGTGCACTGCCGACAGCAGAACTGCCGAAAGGGCGGCGAGCGCAATCCCCGCCACGACAGCCACCCGAGTCAGGCGCATTCAACCATCGTTTCGCATTCAATCATCGTTTCCCACGTTGACAGCACGCGAAACATTTTCTTCCGTCGGGACGTTTGAAAGCCGCCGGAGATGGGAAGAGCAGCCGCCGCGGCCCCGCCACCCCTGGTGACGGCCCTTGATGCGATGATGCCTGGATCGGGGCAGCCCAGGCCCGGCCGTCCACCTCGTGACGACGTGAGCGACGCAGACGTATCCAGCGACCGCACCGACGCGACTGCCGCGGCCGTCCTGATCGTCGACGACCGGCCCGAGAATCTAGAGGCACTCGAGGCGTTCCTGGAGCCGCTGGGCGCGCGGATCGTCACCGCAGCATCGGGACGGGAGGCCCTGAGCCTGTTGACGACCGAGCAGTTCGCCGTCATCCTCCTGGACGTCCAGATGCCGGAGATGGACGGCTTCGAGACGGCCGCCTCCATCCGCAGCCGGGCCGAGACGCGCTCGCTCCCGATCATCTTCCTGACGGGCATCTCCGCCAGCCCGGAGAACGTGTTCCGCGGCTACGAGGCAGGAGCGGTCGACTACATCGTCAAACCGGTCGACCCCGCGATCCTGCGCTCGAAGGTCGCGGTGTTCGTCGACCTCTTCGAGAAGAACCGGGAGATCGCGCGGCAGGCCGAGCTCCTCCGCGAGCAGGAGCAGGAGCGGCGAGAGCGCGAGGCCGCCGAGCAGCGTCTGCGCCGGTCGCGCTTCCTGGCCGGCGTTGCCGCGGCGCTCGAGAAGCGGCTCGACGTCAAGGGTCGCGCCGGCCAGCTCGCGCGCACCTGCGTCCCCGAGCTCGGCGATGTCGCGCTCGTCCAGCTGATTGAGCCGGACGGCGTCGTCGAGGTCGCCGCGCTCGCAACGCGGGGCGTCCGGGACGAAATGCTCCGCAGGCTCGTCGGCACGCGGAGCAACCTGTCGGCGTTCGGCTCGTGGGTGTTCGACGCGCCGCGCGGGCGCGTGGTCGAGCCGGTCACGCCCGACGCCTGGCGCGAGCTGGGGCTCGGCAACGACGGCGACATGCTCTGCGCGCGGCTCGACCTCCGCAGCATGATCGCGGTGCCGCTCGCGCTCGGCCGCCGGTCGCTCGGCGTGCTCGTCTGCGCCTCCGCGGCCGGCGGCTACGGCGACGAGGAACTCGAGCTCGCGAAGGAGGTCGCTCGCAAGGCGGCGATGGCGGTCGAGAACTCGCGCCTCTTCGAGGCCGAGCAGGAACGGTCGAAGGCGCTCCAGCAAGCCCTCCTCGGCCGCCCCGAGGTGGCGAGCGCGGGAGTGACCGCGGCTTGGCGCTACCTTCCGGGCACCGCCGAGCTCGAGGTCGGCGGCGACTGGTACGACCTGATCGAGCGCGAGGACGGCCGCATCCTCGTGGCGGTCGGCGACGTCGTCGGGCACGGCGTCCAGGCGGCGACCGCGATGGGCAAGCTGCGCAGCGCGATGGGCGCGCTCGGGCTCGTGGTCGAGAGCGTGCCCGAGCTGATCGGCCGCCTCGACCAGTTCGCCGAGAAGATCGAGGAGGCGCGGTTCGGCACCGTCGCCGCCGTTCAGCTCCAGCCCGAGACGGGAGAGCTCCGCTACTCGCTGGCCGGCCACCCGCCGCCGTTGGTGATCGACACGGAAGGGAAGGGAGCGTTTCTCGAGGGTGGCGCCGGCCTACCGCTCTGCATCGCCCTCGACGACGGGAACGGCAGGCCCGAGGGACGGGCGTTCCTGGCCGAGGGCTCGACGCTGATCCTGTACACGGACGGCCTGGTCGAGCGGCGGGCCGACTCGATCGACCGGGGGCTGGAGCGGCTGAAGACTGCGGCCGTCGCCCGCTCCGGCTACGAGCCCGAGCGCCTCTGCGACGAGATCGTCGACGAGTTCGCCGACGGCAGCCTCGACGACCTGGTCTTCGTGTGCATCCGCCGCGAGCCGCTCGACTCCCGGATCTTCAGCCGCGTCTTCCCCGCGGTTCCGAAGTCGCTGCACACGGTGCGTCGGGAGCTCCGTGCCTGGTTCGCGGAGCAGGGTGTCGAGGGGCGGCAGGTCGAGGAGGTGCTCCAGGCGTGCGGCGAGGGCTGCGCGAACACGGTGCGCCACGCCTACGGCGAGCAACCCGGGGAGGCGACGCTCGAGCTACGGCTTCGCAGCGACGGGCGGCTGGTCGTCCGCATCCGCGACTCGGGCCTCTGGCGGACACAGGCACACACCGACTCGAGCGGCCACGGCATGGAGATCATGGGTGCGCTCAGCGAGCACGTGCACATCCACCGCACGCCGCAGGGGACGACGGTCGTCCTCGAGTTCGACATCGACGCGTCGCGCGGGGCTTCCGGGCTGCCCGAGTCCGGTCTGCCGGCCGCGGCGCGGGCGCCCGGAGCCTAGGCCCGGCACGGGCTCACCGGAGCGAACGACTTACCCGAGCCGCTCGGGCCGGTCGGTCGTGAAGCCCGGGCGCGCCGGACAGCGCCAGGATTCACAGCGAATTCACAGGTTCCGGAGCAGATTTCTCAGCCGATTCGAAGGAAGGTCTGGCACGGTGGCGGCATGATGGGAGCGAGTGGCAACGGGTCGGCGAAGATCCTGGTCGTCGACGACGAGCCGTCGATCGTCGACGCGGTCGCCACGGCCCTGCGCTACGAGGGCTTCGAGGTTCGCGAGGAGCGAAGCGGGCGCGCGGCGATGTCCGCTCTCGTCGAGTTCGAGCCGGACCTGGTCGTGCTCGACTGGATGCTCCCCGACGTCGAGGGGATCGAGGTCGGCCGGCGGTTGCGCGAGCGCGGGTTCAAGACCGCGATCCTCTTCCTCACGGCGAGGGACGCCGTCGAGAACAAGGTCGAGGCGCTCAGAGCCGGCGGCGACGACTACGTCACGAAGCCGTTCAGCCTCGCCGAGATCGTCGCCCGCGATCCTGCGCCGCACCGGCGGCGACCTGCCCGGCGACGCGCTCAGGTTCGGCGACATCACCCTCGACGAAATCCGTCACGAGGTCTTTCGCGGGGAGACCCGCGTCGATCTGACCGCGACGGAGTTCTCGCTGCTCCGCTTCTTCCTGCTCAACCCGCGCCGGGTCCTGTCGAAGGGGCAGATCCTCCAGAACGTCTGGCGATACGACTTCGGCGGCACCTCGAGCGTCGTCGAGACCTACGTCAGGTACCTCCGCAAGAAGCTCGACGCGCTCGGGCCGCCGCTGATCAAGACGGTCCGGCAAGCCGGGTACATGCTCGAAGTCGAGGAGTAGTGCTCGGCCGCCTGTCGCTGCGCGCGCGGCTCGTCCTCGGGGTCTTCGTCCTCGCTGCGGCCGGCCTCGCCGCCGCCGACGCCGCGACCTACACCTCGTTGCGCTCCTTCCTGCTCGATCGCGTCGACAGCACGCTCGAGGCGGGCCACGTCCAGGTCGAGCGCACTGCGCTCGGTGACTTCGGGCCCGGACGGGGCGGAGGCGGCCTGGACGACGGCGGGCGAGGCAGGCTCGGCCCGCGTGCCCAGGGCATCGACTGGTACCAGTTGCGGACGCTGTCCGGCCAGGTCGTGAGAGGCGGGTTCCTCGTCGGCAGCGGCTCTCCGCCCAGGCTCGAGCCGGAGATCGAGCTTCCGGCCGAGCCGATGGGAGACGCTCGTCCGGAGCGCATCTCGTACTTCACGGTGCCCTCGACGAACGGGGCGACGACGTACCGGATCCGAGCGTCGGTCGAGTCGCAGAATCCGAACCGGATCCTCCTGGTGGCGACGTCCCTCCACGACGTCTTCGGAACCCTGCACAGGCTTCTGCTGATCGAGTTGCTGGTGACGGCGGCGGTTCTGGCGGCGATCGCGGGCCTCGGCCTGTGGGTCGTTCGGCTCGGCCTCCGGCCGCTGCGCGAGATCGAGGCCACCGCCGCGACGATCGCCGCCGGCGACCTCTCGAAGCGCGTCGGGGTGACAGGGCCGAAGACCGAGGTGGGTCGGCTGGGCCTGTCACTGAACGCGATGCTCGCCCAGATCGAGGCCTGTGGGTGCCGAGAACTCGGATCACTATGCCTGCGTGTGGGGCTGAGGGTCGAGCTCTGACCGGGTAGGGTCATCGGCGGTGGGGGGTCGTTCTCGAGGCGTGGTCTTGTCGTTTCTCTACTGGTCGTTGCGGCGGCTGCTCGAGTTGCTCGTGCTCCGAGGCCGGTCGGCACGGGAGATGGAGATCGAGGTCTTGTTGCTGCGCCATCAGCTGCGGGTGCTGGAGCGTCAGGTCTCCCATCCGCAGTTGACGCAGGCTGATCGGGCATTGCTGGCGGCGTTGAGCCGTGTCCTGTCTCGGCAGGCGTGGAGGAGATCTGCGTTCGTGACGCCGGCGACGTTGTTGCGCTGGCACCGGGAGCTGGTGGCGCGCCGCTGGACGTATCCGCATCGCCGTCCCGGCCGGCCGCCGACTGGAGCCGATGTCCGAGCGCTGGTGGTGCGGCTCGCGGGCGAGAACCCAAGCTGGGGCTACCGGCGGATTCAGGGTGAACTGCTCGGGCTCGGGGTCAAGCTGGCGCCGAGCACGGTGTGGTCGATCCTCAAGGATGCGGGGATCGAGCCGGCACCGAAGCGGCTCGAGCCGAGCTGGGCGGAGTTCTTGCGGACACAGGCGGCGAGCATTCTCGAGTGCGACTTCCTCACGGTCGACACCGTATTCCTGAAGCGCTTCTACGTGTTGTTCTTCATCGAGCTCGCGACGCGGCGGGTGCGCCTCGCCGGCATCACCACGAATCCGGATGGGCGCTGGGTCACTCAGCAGGCGCGCAACCTGTTGATGCAGCTCGACGACGAGCGGATTCGTCCGCGGTTTCTCGTTCGTGACCGAGATAGCAAGTTCACGCGCGAGTTCGACGAGGTCTTCCGCTCCGACGGGATCCGCGTGATCAAAGCGCCGGTGCGGGCGCCGAAGGCGCGAGCGCATGCCGAGCGCTGGGTCGGCAGCGTCCGTCGTGAATGTCTCGACCGGCTGCTGATCCTAGGCCGCCGCCACCTCCAGCACGTCCTCGCCACGTACGTCGCGCATTACAACGAGCACCGCCCGCACCGCGCGCTTCGGCAGCGGCCGCCGCTCAGCAAGCCGCCGCCCGCCGGTCACGACCGGCCCGGAGACGTCGTCGATCTCGAGCGCGTCCGCCGCTGCGACCTGCTCGGCGGGCTGATCCACGAATACGAGCTCGCGGCGTAGTCAGGAGGCCATACGGCGCTCTGGCGCGGTTAGGCTCGCGTCAGGGTGGTCGTCCGCTGCACCGGCAAGCTGCTGAACCTACTCGGCAAACAGTCGGTCAGGCTCGTCGAGGCGCCGGCAGACGATGATGACTGGTATGCGAACCTGTTCTGGCTCGACCGGCGCAAGTGCCTGCTGATCACCCACGCCGGAACCCTCTTCTCGCTCTTCGTCGCTGACGTCCGGATCAGTGATCTGCGTCCGTTCGGGCGCCGCATCTCCGGTCTGCTTGCGGGCGCCCTGCTCGAGGAGGGATTGCCGATCGACGCGCTCGGTCGCCTCGACCCGGACGAGGTCCGGCTCGCCAAGACGGCCAGCAGGCATGTCCTCGGCGTCATGAACCAGATGACGCTCGAGATCAGCTGGCACACCGACCGGGCAGGCGGCCTCTGGAACATCGATGTCGACGAGCTCAACCGCCACCTGCGCCGGAGCCTGCACACCAAGGATGGCGACTACCGGGCACCGCTCGAACTCGTGCACGAACGACTCCAGCACGGCCGCTAACGATCTGCGGCTGACCTCGGGTCAGGGCCCGAGTTGCCGGCACCCACAGGGGACGGCGACCCCAGCCGGCCGTGTCTTTCGAGCGCCGGGCCGCAAGATGAGCACGGCGGCTGCCCCGGTCAGGCCCAGCATGTGCGTACTGCGGTCGCGACCTTCGCGACGTCGAGGGCGCGAGGTGCAGGACTGACCTAGACGCAGACTCGGGTCCACGGCCCGAGCGCCAATCCCAGCCCACTTCCCACTGCCTCGTCCGTACACGTCACGAGATCCGCCGCCTCGAGGGCGGTGAGGAAGGGGCCCCGCGGGATCACGGGGCCTTGCAGAGGATTAGCCGACGTCGACCCCACGGGCGCCGCAACATATGGCAACTCTCCTCTCTCCCGGAAGGCGAAGGCAATCGCGAGGTAGCGCCGGCACTCCTCCGGTGAGAGATCGGTGCGTAGGCGGCACACACGGGTGGAAGCGCTGGCTTCTACGATGACATCGACCACATCTCTCACCCAGGCGCAGATATTCAGGATGGGCAGGTCGAGGCCACGATGCAGATCCCCGAAAGCCTCGCGGTCCCCCGAGATCATGCTGTCGATCAAGGCCCGTGCGACTTCCGGTCGACGCCACGAGTCGAAGAGATCTGCGAGTCCGCCGACGCGTCTTGCGAACTCGTCACTCAACTCTGCGACGGCGGCCTCGATCCTCTCGTTACTCAAGTCCAGAGCGGGCTCCACGAAGACCTCCCTTTTTGAAGAGCAGTCGTTGACGATCGTCGATCATGATCGAATGAACCCACCCCGGAGAGTAACCGCGGTGCTTTCGACGTGTGTTGCGCCAACAAGGGAGTGCCGGGCCGCCGCAGGTGCCGACCATCTAAGTCGCCATGAGAACAACGGCCGTGATTATCGGGACTCTCGTCGCTGTTGTCCTCGTCGGGTTCTTGCTCCCGGCGGCGAGGGCGCGTCGGGGTGGCGGGGCACTGTGTTCTGCGTTAGTTGTAGTGGTCGGCGCTGGCATGACGAACGTGCTTGTCGCGACGCGCCGACGTCCGCGAACGTTGCGCGTCTCGCCAGGGTGATAGACGAGCAGCCCCGTAACGAACACCACATGTACTTCGCGAGCTATTCGGCCGCGACGCGTCGGGCGACGATCGCGCAGGTCAAGTGTTGCCGGTCGGCAGTGACGTGCCAAAGCCAGGGCTTGACGAGTCGTACGTCGCTCACGAGCTTGCGGAAGCGCTCGTCCTCCTCGAGGAGGGCGACGATGCGGTACGGGTTCGTGCCGGTGAAGAAGTTCCTGCTCGCGACGTGCGCGGCCATCCGCTCTTCGAGCTCAGCCGGAGTGGCTTCGGCGAGTTCCGGTGCGGTCGTGGTCGAGACAACGTCGGTGACGAGGACGAGGGTTCCGCCGGGTCGTGTGAGGTGGACGAGATCGGCGAGGTGTTTGTCGCGGAGGGCGAGGACGACGGGGACGACGTCGGCCAACGGCAGAAACGCGTCGTGAACCGACTGGAGAAGCTGCGTCAGCGTCCCCGTCGAGGTCGTGACGGCGAACGGCGCGCCGGAGACGTCCAGCCGATGGCGCGTGAGGACCTCGATCGCGGACGCGCCGGCATCCTCGTCGCTGGCGGCGCGCTGCAACCGGTCGAGTATCCCCGTCAGGTCGACAGGCTCGTGCACGACAACCCGCTCCGGGCCGGCGACGCTTCGTCGAGCGAGGCTGGAGCGTATGGCGGCGATGTCGAGATCGAGCAGGTTGATCTGCGTGTACGCCGCGCGCAGGCGCTCGAGATCGACGTCGTTCAGGTTCCCTGGACCGAGGATGGCGAGCGAGGAGCCGGCTCGCGAAGCGCTCGTGAGGAGGTCGGTTACGCGGGCTCGGTGATTCGCAAAGCGAGCCCAGGCGCGTCGCCCCTGTCGGTTACTTTCGCGGACGTCTTCGGCGAGCCGACGCAGCGGCGACCTCCTTGAACGCGATCCCTGCCTATTGTAGTGTGCCCACCGTCGATCTGACCTCTGCGGCAGGAGGGAGGAGGCCAACGCATCGGACGTTCGTACGTCGGCCACTTTGCCACGGACGCTCACTAGCGGCCCGCAGGGTCGCAAACGGCCGTCGTCACATCGACAAAGGAGTTCCTGATGCCCTGGATGGAGCGCTTCCACGAGCGCATCGGTACGGTCTTCCTGCCGGAGGCCGATACGATCTCCGACAACGAGCAGCAGTTCACGCCGTGCGCGGATGCGTCCCCGCCTGACGTCAGTCCGGGGCTCGACGCGCCTGCGGGATCACCCAAGGATCCCCTCCAAATGTGGAGGTTCTGCTTTACCTCGCTCAGGCAGGGCTGCTACACGATCGACTTCACGCCGACGGGGACGCGGCTCTGGGGAACGCGTTACCGCGGGACGATGCGCGTCGAGCGGGTGGGGAGGGGCGTGCGGATCTCGGCCGACCTCTATCGATACTCGCTCCTCCACATCTTCGTTCTCAACCCCGAGCCCTTAGCTCGTCTGCTCTCGGACGAGGCTGCTGATACGGGCGGAGCGATACCGATCTACGCGCGTCGCGACTACGCGACATACCTGAAGGGCACCGGCGCACAGTTGCTCTCGATCCGGACCGGCTCGACGTGCCCGTTCACGCTCGACTTCGACCAGTTCGATTACAACCAGCCCGCAACCGGCTTCAGCGGCAGCTTCAACAGCGCACCTAACCGAAGCATCAGGTGGGAGCTGTCCAACACGTCGACGCCGGACCTCTACACTGGAAGCGCCTTCGACGGTGCGACCAACCTCGGCTCCGTCTCGATGCTCTGGGTCGCCGACAGCTTCCGGCGCGCCCAGGTCGTCATCAACACGCTCACAGGAGCAACGACCCCACCCGCCGACGTCGGCGGCACGACTATGGCGTCTATCTTCGACGACGCCGGCTGGGACGTGACGGTCACGGACGGGGGTGGGATCTCTCTCCCCGCCGCGCTCTCCGGCGTCACCACGACCGCCTGCTGGTCGACGGCGAACCTGCACACGCTGATGTCGTCGGTTCCCGGCTACGACCCCACTACGCTCGATTCGGCGTGGACGGTGCATCTCGTCGCGGTCCCGGCAATGCTCGGATGCTCGCGGGGAATTATGTTCGACTCGTCGTCTGGGTCAGATCCGAACGGGGTCCCGCGCGAGGGCTCCGCCACGTTCAGCAAGGACGGCTATCCGGCGGGGGAGGTTCCAGACGGAATGGGCGGCTCGCACTACGACGGAGCGGCGGGCGGCATGCAAAAGGACTTCCCGAGGGCGTTCCTGCGCTCGGCCACCCACGAGGTCGGTCACGCCTTCAACCAGATCCACCAGGGCTTCGAAGCCGGCGACGACAACTCGATCATGACGCCGACGCCGAGCGTGGCGACCGTGCTCGGGCTCGCGGGCACCTTCCCCGACGGCGTCAACCTGGCCTTCAACGACACGGTCAAGAAGCATCTCCGGCATCTCCCGGACCCGGCCGTGCGACCCGGAGCAATGGATTTCTTCGGCAGCGCCGTCTCCGCGCCTCAGCCGGCGGACGTGGCATGGCTCGAGCTCCAACTGTCCGTGAAGCCGTCGTCTGATCGCGTCGCCCTCGGCGAGCCGATTACGCTCTCGTGGGAACTGACGAACACGGCCGGCGCTGCGGTCCCGGTGCCTGCGACGCTGGACGTGGAATCCCTCTACCTCCGGGTGAACGTCACCGACCCGATTGGCCACATCACGTTCATGCGCCCGCCGAACATCGAATCCTGTCCAACCAGCAAGATCGAGCCGCTCGCGCCCGGCGACTCGAGGGGCAACTCAACGACCCTCTTCTGGGGTTTGGACGGTTTCGCGTTCGAGCGGCCCGGACGGCACCGAATCGAGGCTATCGCGCTCTGGCACTTGGGCGGTGCTCCGGTCGCCGTTTCGGGCGACGCGTGGGTGTTCGTGTCGTACCCGACCTCTAGCAGCGACAACGAGATCGCGGCACTCATGCTCCACCCGGAAGTCGGGAAGGCGGTGGCGCTCGGCGACGCGGCCCCGTTCGCGGTCGCGAGCGAACGGATCGCGAAGGCCGTGGCGACGGACGAAAACCATCCCGCCACGTCCGCGCTCCGCGACATCGGGCTGGTGGAGAAGCCCGCGGCCGGGCGGGCAAAAAAAGCGAGCGGCCGGCAAAGTAGGCGCCAGACCCGCTAGTGCCGGAGCTCACCACCGTTGCCCTCCCGGGGGCGGTCCGAGCCGCCGCGGCGGACGGCGCGCGCGTGTGGTGCGCGGCGGGAGGCCGGCTGACGGCATATGCGCCGACCGGCTCCCCGCTCGCCGAAGCCGAGGAGCCCGCGGGGCTCGTCGCCCTCGCGGCGGCCGGCGACATCGTCGCCGCTGCCCTCGAGCCAGGCGTCCTGGTGTGGCTCGATCCGGCGACGGGCTCGGAGCGGCAGCGGCTTCCAGTGGGCGGGGAGCTTACGGTGGCGGCAGGTGGAGGAAGCGTCTGGGCGTTTGACCGCGAGTCCGGGCGGGCCTGGCGTCTCGCCGACGCGGGCGTGCTGACGGAGCCGATCTCGCTGCCAGGAGTCGACGCCTTCGCGCCCTGGCGGGACCGCGTCTGGTGGACGTCACGCCACGACACGCTGCTGCGTGAGGGGGAGCGCGCGGTTGACCTCGGAGCACGCTCTGACGAGCGCGGCGGCATGACCGTTTGCTCCGACTCGGTCTGGCTGAGCGTCACCGGCGTTCTCCTTCGCGTCGGCGCCTGGGCGGCCCAGCTGGGACCGCCGCTGCCGGCTCCCGAAGGCCCAGTCCGCCTCCTCTCCTGCTCGGACGGAATCCTCATCGGCGGCTCGGGACGGCAGGGGCTGTTCGTACTCGACCCGAGCATCGACGCCGGCGTACGGCGCCTCGACGTCGACCTCGGCGGCGAGCTGGCGTTTCTCGTGGCCACGCGGGCCGTGGCCTGGGCAATCCCGGCCGGGGCGCCGCTGGCACGGCTGGTGCCTATGCGGCCGGGCGCCTGAGGGAGCGCCGGGGCACGATGCCAACGAACTTCGACCTCGCGCCGCCGTCGAAGACCGTCGACGGGCTGCACGCGGTTCCGATCGACATCCAGCATATCGGCGCCTCGCTCGCGTTCGACGGCGCGAGCTCGTCCGGGGCCGGCGATGCGACCCTCGATTTCATCGCCGGGCCGGAAGACGGCTGCCCGATCTTCGATCTGCGCCAGACGGTCACGGCCGCCTGGCTCGACGGGGCCTCGCTTCCCGTCGCGCAGGTCGCGCACCACGACTTCGGCGGCGGCGTCGACGCACAGCTCCGCGTCGTCGAGACGGTGATCGCCGCCGGCTCCTCGCACACCCTCCGTGTGAGTTACACGCTCGGTCCTCCACAGGCGTCGATCGCCGGGAGCTACCAGCCCGCGATGACCTGGAGCGCGGGCCCACGCCTCGTCTTCAACCTCGGCTTCACCGACCTCGGCGCGGGACGCTACCTCGAAGCGTGGATCCCAGCGAACCTGATCTTCGACGAGTTCGCGCTCGACCTCGAGCTCCAGATGACGAACACTGCGATCGCGCACGCAGTGATCACGAACGGAGCGGTCACTTCCGTCGGCGCAAATCACTGGACGATCGCCTTCCCGGCTCGCTTCACCGCGCTCTCGCCGCTTCTCGAGCTCCGGGCGGCGGACACGCTGACGAGCGCGACGGACTCGGTGACGCTGCCCGTCTCCGGAACGACTGTCACGATCGAGGCGTGGAAGCTCCGCACCAGCACGACGATCGACCTCGCCGTGCAGATCGCCAACCTGAAAACCTGGCTTGTCGCCAACGAGCAATCCGTCGGCCCGTACCTGCACGGCAGCCGCTTCGTCGCCTTCCTCAACGTCGGCGGGATGGAATACGAAGGGGGCACGACATCGGCGCCCGGTTCACTCCTCCACGAAACGTTCCACAGCTGGTGGGGACGCGGCGCGAAACCGGCGAGCCAGCCAGACGGCTGGCTGGACGAGGCATGGAATGTCTACAACAACCTCGGCGGCACCGGCTCGGTGCCCTTTGACTTCGCTAGTCCGCCCATCGAGCTCAGTACCCGCAACCCATGGTCGCGGATCACCCCGAGCGGCGCGTATTCCGCCGGCGAGCGCTTCTGCGAAGGCGCTGCTTCGCTGATCGGCGTCGCGTCTCTGCAGGGGCACATGAGCGCGTTCTACGAGCAGCATTCGGCGCGGCCATATACGACGGCCGACGTGGAAGCGTTCCTCGTGAGCCGGTCGGGCGAGTCGCAGCTCGTGGACGCCTTCCATCGGTTCGTGTACGGGTTTCCCGATCCGGCGCCCGCGCCCGATCTCTGGCTCAAGGACGACCCGGGCGATCCTGGCGGCAATCTCTGGGCGGGCAGATTTTGGGACTCTCCCGACCTCTGGATCCGGAACGCCGACGATGGCGGGACGACGCATCAGCCTGTCGAGCACGGGCAGGACAACTGGTTCTACGCCCGCGTTCGCAACCGCAGCGCCAGCGCGACGGCGAGGCACTTCCTGGTCACTTTCAATGTCAAGCCGTGGGCGGGAGTGGAGTTCGTTTACCCGGGCGATTTCCTCCCCTGCATCGCGGCCGTCGCCGATTTCGACCTCGGCCCGGGCGATTCGGCCGTCGTGAACGCCCGCTGGCCGGCGGCGCTCATCCCGCCGGTGGGGACGCACGCCTGCTGGCTCGCTGCCGTATTGACTCGCTCCGATCCGCCGGCGTCGGGACGCCATGTCTGGGAGCACAACAACCTCGCCCAGAAGAACCTGGCGGTCGTGGACCTCGTGCCCGGGGACGTATTCGTGCTCCCCTTTGTCTTCAATCGGCTTTACCTCAAGCGCCCGTTCACACTCGAGCTCGTGCGGCCGCCGGGGTGGGATGAGCTCGAGGTGGCCGTGCTCCATCAGCGGCCGGACGTTTTCCGCAGGCTCCCGGGCACGAGGCAGCCGGCGCCGACAAAGACACTCGCGCCCGCCCTCGAGACGAGGCCGGCGGCGCCGGAGCTCGACTGCGGCGGCGCTGTCGTTCCGACGGCGCTCGCTCCTGAGCCGTTCGCCGCGGCGTTCGATGTGCCGTTCGAGGCTGGGCGGCGCGCAGCGATCGGGCTCGACTCGACGCTGCCGGGTCAGCTCCTGATGGGCCTGCGGATCCGCGTGCCCGAGAGGGCGAAAGCGGGAGAAGTTCTGCGACTTGATCTCGTGCAGCGGGACGAGGGCCGCGAACGCGTGACCGGCGGTCTCGCCATCGAAGTTCACGTGCTGGTGTCCAATAAGGCGGTCTGATGTCGGGCAGTACAACGAACGGCGCCCGGACTGCGCACTCGACGTTTGTGAGCGCGACCCACCGCGAGATGTCCTCGACGAGAGGCAGACGACTTGGCCGACTCACCGCCTGCGTGTGACGCGGTCGCCGGGTCTCTCGTAGCGGAACTTCGTGCGTCGCTCGGGTGCGGGATGCCCGACCCACCCGAGGGATATGGGGGCGCCCTCCTCGAGGGCCGCCTCGTCGAGCACGAAGAAGCGGTACGACGTTGCGTCGAGTTGTTCGCTCTCGGCAACCTCTGCCTTGCCGACGTGGAGCGCCGGCGACAGCGCGCGGATCGGGATCTCCCCAGTCGTCCGGACGGCGATCTCGACGCCCTCACTAACCTCGGTGACCTTGCCCGAGACGACGTGCCTGCGCGGCTCCCGGTAGCCCACGCGCTCGATGCTTAGAGACTCAATCTCGGGGAGCGCCCAGAGGTCTCGCTGCTCCGATTCTGCGAGGTGCACTTCGCGATCGTCCGTCATCCTCCGGTCCTTCCTAGAGCACGACGATCTGGAGATCGTCGAAGGCCAGGGCTCGCCTGTCCGCGTGGTTCAGCTGCAACCGCACCGCGACGACCCGACTCGGATCGAATTGCCGGCGCGCCTTCGGCGGGGATTTGAAGCAGCTGACCGGGAAGCGCAGCGTCTTTAGCATCGTCTTGGTCTTGTCCGTCGCATACCACTGGGCAAGATCGAAGGCTCGACGGTCGAGCGGCCGGGGCAGACCACCGATGCCGTCGCTGTCCACCCAGGCCACTGCCCCCGTCGCGTCCTCGAGACCGAACAGAAAGCCGGTGGCGCCCGCGGGGACGCTCGAGCCGTTGTAGACCTCGGCCGCGCGAACCCAGATCTGGCGCTTGCGCAGGTCGCGTCGTTTGTCGAGTTGGGAGCGGAAGGTGCCCGTCGTGTCCTTCGTCCGCGCCACCATGCCGATCGTGTTGCCGAAGAAGCTGTCGTTGAACCGCCCCACGGCGCCCTGTGCGAACGGGTATTCGTTGGCAGTGAGCCCGCCGGACTGAGCGGTTGGCGCGGCCATTGAGTTCGTGCCGATCCCGTTCCCGTCCTCGTGGTCGTCGATCTTGAGACCGCTCTTCTTGAACGACACGTGCACGTTGCTGGTCAGCACCCCCGATGGGCGGACGCTGCCGTCGAGGAAGTGGACTGTGGCGTGGCCGAGGAGCACTGCGCGGAAGAACGCGCATCCGTAGGTCGAAAGGATGCGCTCGTGGTCGGACCGCGCCATGATCGGTAGCCCTCCGCTCGTGTCGTCGTTGAGCCATTGCCGGTTGAAGTAGTTGTGGTTGGCGTGGTGGACGTAGAGCTGGCACTTGAAGGGCACTGGGTCGGCCGCGTCGTAGAACTCCGCTCCGTTGTTGTCGACGACGTCCCCGTCGGACGCCGGGAGGATGGCCATGAACGGATGGCCTGTCGGGTGTCCGCTGGACGCACCGGAGTTGACCGGCCCGAGGGAGATCACGCCCCGGATGTCGACGCCCGGTAGCGTGATGATCTCGGGCACGAGCACGACTGCATCTCCACCACGCGAGTGCCCCATCAGCCCGAGCCGTGTGAAGTCCATGCGACCCCCGAAGATCGGGTCGCCCGCGTCGAGCGTCTGCAGATGCGCGATGGACGCGATCACGAGGTCGGCTCTGTCGCGGATGTTGTCGGCCCACCCGCCCCACGCATCGGATGCGTTGCAGTCCACTGACGCGACGACGATCCCAATCCGTGCGAGCTGCTGCTGGAAATAGTCGTAGCCGAGATGGCTGGTCGTGCCGCCGTGGCGGCCGTGCACGAGAACTGCGACCGGAACTCGACCGAGCGCGGCGAGCCGCTGGTTGAACGCCGTGTTCGGGCCGTCCGCCTCGGCCGGGTAATAGATCGTCCCGGCGACGTGCTGCGAGTGCCCGCTGGTCACGGTCATCGGACCCGCGTCGTAGCTCGTCGTGCCGACCGGAAACAGGTCGAGAGCCGACGGGTCGAAGCCGATCGGCGGCGCCACGCACTGGACGGTCAGCTCCTGCACCATGCGTCCGATGCACGTGCCGAGGACCTGGAGCACGTCGACGGTGTCGCCGCCGGCGACGGGCTGGCTGAGCTGCACGACGGGGCCGCTGCCGTCGCCCTTCTTGGCGCCGTTCACGTAGACCTTGATCCGTGCGTCGGAGACGAACGAGCTGAGGATGACGCTCGTGTCGCCCGCCTGCACCGGCTCGACGCCCGGGGCAGGCAGTGCCGAGCAGGGCTGCACCGTGATCGTCCCGCTGCCGCTCGGCGGCTGTCCAGGGCAGAGCTCCTGCGTGGCCGAAAGGGTCTCGCCTGCAGAGAACGGCGGGTTCAGCGACACCAGATGCCGGTAGCCCCAGGACGGGAACGAGAACTGGACGATGCCGTTTCGGCTGAGCGTGACAAGCGCACCATTGACGACGTTCGTGACGGTGACCTGTTGGCCGCCGGCATAGACGGGCAGGAACCCCGGAACCGGCAGCGGCGCGGGCGGTGGCTGCGCGATCTGCACTCCCGACGGTGGGCTCGGGTCATTGCACAGCGAGGCGAAGGCGATCACCGATTGGCCGAGGCCGTAAGGAGGCGCGACGTTGACGCCCTGGTGACTCGCCGCGCCCGCGACGCGACCGACCTCAACAGCATTCGCCGTGATCCACACGTCGCAGCCCACCAGCAGGTTGGCGACGCCTGTCCGCCGTCCGCACTGGTAAACCGGCGCTGGATCGATCTCTGGCCGCGGCGGGCCCGCGGGGTAGTCGACGGTGTGATCGTGCGCGGTGATCGGCGCCGACCACGCACTCGTCACGCCACCGAACCTCTGACGCGCGCGAACCTTCTGCCCAGCCGCAAGCGGAGCCGGAAGCGGAACCAGCGCGCCGTCCGGCGCCGGGAAGCCACCTCCAAACCCGGTGACAACGACAGCGCCGTCAACGCTGACGTCGAGCATCGCGTTGGCGACGAAGCCGCGGACGACCATGGCCTTGCTGCACCGCCACGCCGGATCGACGGTCGGAGGCGACAGGAGCTTCGGATCGTCGCGGAGCTTCAGCTTGTCGCGATCGACTTCCATCCCATCTCTCTCTTCCGAAAAACGCGAATGAGCCCGCCAGCCGCAGAGAGTGGTCGTGCGCGCGACGCTGCAGAGAATTCTCGTGGAGCCCGTCGTCTCTGTCAAGCCTGGCGGGCGATCCCTGCGCGAATGAACACGAGCTACACCTCGACTCGCGATCGCGCCTGGGGTGGGAGCGCGTACAGGTCGTCGAGGATGTCGCCGATGTCGATCCCTGCGGCCTTGGCGCGCACGAGCAACCCCGGATCGACCTTCGGGTCCCATAGCGCGAGTTCGCGTCGACGACCACCGATGTCCTCGCAGCGCCGGATCTTGTCCAGGCGATCCTGCGCGGCGGTCCAGTAGCCAGCCAGACGCTCGTTCTTCGGCACGCAGAAGTAGAGCATGGTGCCCAGCGACGCCCCCGGTGTCGCCGGTCCCGTGTTCGGTTCGATGAAGGCGGAGATCTCGACCGCCAGGAGTCCGAGGGCGGACGACGGAGTCGTTGTCGAGGCCAGACCCCTCCCGGGGTCAAAGTTCTCGCTCAGGGAATGAAAGGTCTGGATCGCACGCTGGGCCCTCGCGGGCACGGTGGCCGGCTGTTCGCCGAGGATCTGCTCGGCGAGCAGGTACAACTGGGTCGCCTCGTTGATCGACTCGATCGTGTCTTGCCGGAAGAGCTGATCGCCCCACGATAGTGCTCGTGCGCCGACTCCCCGAGCACCTCCAGGATTTCGCCGGTGCGCGGCTTCTCGCCCAGGTGGTGCCCGTGAATCTCGATTACGGCACCGACTTCCGCGCTGGCTGTGTTTGGTGTCGTCGCTGACATAGCTTGTCTCCTCGGTCGGGAACGTAGACAGCGTATGGGTCGAACGCACCCCGTCTGCGTTGCGCCCGAGACCGACATCGTGAACGCGGCAGTGAGGATGAAAGACCACGAGCTGGGAGCTCTCCCCGTCTGTGAAAACGGGCGCCTGGTCGGCATCATCACCAATCGCGACATCGTCTTTCGCTACCTCGCCGGGAGCTCGCACGACGGGCGACTCGTCGCCCATTACATGACCCGTGACCCAGTCACGATTGGACCTGGGGAGCCGCTCGAGCGAGCCGAGGCGCTGATGTCGCGGCGCCAGATCCGCCGCCTGCCCGTCTGCGAGCACGGACGGCTGGTCGGGATGATCGCCGAGCGCGACTTGCCCGCCACGCCAGGGAATGGCGTAGCGACGAGTCAACGGTAGTCGAACTGTCCACGGCACTCGCCCGACTATCCGGGCGTTTGCCAGTCGATGGCTTCGGCCACTGAGCGGCGCGGATTCGTGGGTGTTTGACGTGCGCCCTTTGGTGCGCTGACCTCATCGAGTGACACGTGAGCTTGCTTCGCGGTATGAGCTGGAGCGGGAATGAGCCGTTATTCGAGCTGTAGCCGGCGTGCGTCGAAGTCGGCCGAGTAGAGGCGTGCGCGGAACTCGTCGAGCAGGGGTCGAAGAGGCTGATCCTCCTGCGCCGGCTCAAACGTGGCCGTCACACGTAAACCCTAAGTGCTCCCGGTCGTAAGTTCGCTCTGCGGTCATGCGGCGAGTTGGAGCTGCGGCTCGTGGGTGGATACTCGTTGCATCAGGTCGGTGAGGTCGTCGCGGGTGAAGTTCCAGTCGAAGGGTTCGGCGATCCCGTTCCAGTGTTGCTCGAAGGCGTTGAGGGTGCGGGCAACGTCGGCGAGGTTGTCGAAGTCGTTCGGCTCGAGCACCTTGCGCTGGATGATGGAGAAGTAGATCTCGATCTGGTTGAGCCAGCTGGCATGCACGGGCAGGTGGACGAGAACGAGGTTCGGCCAGCGCCGCTCGAGCCGCTGCACGGCCTTCTGTCCGCGATGGGAGGAGCCGTTGTCGACGACCCAGAAGACGCGGCGGGCGGAGGCGTAGGGCTCCTTGGTCATCACCTGTCGGACAAGTCGGTCGAAGGCGGCGATCCCACCGCGTGCCTCGGAGCGGCCGAATACCCGTGGCTGCCTGCCTCCGCGGCGTCCGATGTCGAGCGCGGCCAAGTAGGTGAGCGCCCCTCGGCGCTCGTAGGTGTGCTCGACCCGCTGCCCGCGCGAGTGCTGGGCCGGAGACAGCGTCTCGTGGATCCGCGCCCGGGCCTGGATCGACGGCTTCTCGTCGGCGCAGATCACGAACTCGCCGGGGTGCAGCAGCTTCCCTTCCCATCTCCCTTGATAGAGGTCGAGCAGCGGCCCCGCCTTGGCGAGGAAGGCCGGATCGGTTGGGAAGATCCAGGAGCGGTGCTGCCAGGGCTTGAGCGCATCCTCCGCAAGCCAGCGGGCGATCGTCGAGGCGGAGGCCTCGGTCAGGCCCCGCTCGATCACGAGCCGGTGCAGCTCAGCGCGCGAGAAGCGCGAGAGCGGGACGCCGTGCGTGCGCGGCAGCTCGCAGGCGATCGCCTTCACCCGGGCGACCTCTTCCGGGGGGGAAACGGCGCGGGCGACCCGACCGCGCTCGATCCTCGAGCCCTTGAAGCCGCTCGCCGTGGAAGCGTCGTCGCCAGCGAGCGACGACCTCCGGCGCCGTCTCCAGCCGGCGGGCGATCTCCACGCTCGTCATCCCCTCGGCCGCGTACAGGACCATCTTCGCCCGCTGCACCACCTTGTGCGGCAACGTGTAACAGGCGACGCGGCGCTCGAGCTCGCCCCGCTCCTCAGCGCTCAACACGATCTGGAAGGGGCTCCGTCCCGGCATCGCGGCACCCGATTCGCCGCGAGCGGCGCAGCTCCTTCAAGCCCGACCGAACTTCCGACCGGGAGCACTAAGGGCAGCAGCTACAAAACGCCAAACGGCGAGATGGATGTCCGCAACCCGCACTGCGGGTTGCACGACGGTTGCACGAGAGTCATTGGAGCCTCGCAAGCCGCTTCCGGAACCTGCTTACTTCAGGTCCTTGTTCGACTCGATGTCGAACCTCAAGCGCTAACGGGAGCCGACATAGCGCCGGAGCCATCACTTATTGGGGCTCTGCGCCAAGCACGCCACGCACACACGCGACGTCGAAGACACCGTGGCTCGGCTAGCCACGCAGTTTTCGAGTGACCAAGTCGCGGTGAATAAAATCAGTAGCCGGGTCGAGAGGCTTTAAAGCCGCTACTTGACATAATCGCTACCTTCTCGTGCACAGAGGGACTATCGACGCGCGGACGAGCGCGTCGCTTCGAGCGGAGCGGTAGAAGAACGTCGAGGGAGCGGTTGCTCCGTCAGACGGAAACATCGGACGTCCCTTCACCTCCTCGCGCGCGCGAGCCTGCAATCCGTCACCAACCAGATTCAAGAGAAAGAGACGACGATGGAAGGAGGTTGATCGAAGAAATGGATAAGGCGTGTAGGGACTCACGGAAGTTGTCACTCGGCTCAGCGAACTGTCACTGACGGCCTTGAAATCAAGCCGTTACTCGTAGCTCGCCGGGCGCTTGAGCCTGCGCTTCGCTCGGCTGAGTTGGCACTTTCTCTTGGCCCGGCATCTGTAGTCACCGTTAGCCCCCGCGACAGGCAGGAGTTCGCACTGCTTGCGCGAATTGACACATATGGAAGCTCCCGCCAAACCCACGGGTCCCGCCTGTCCCTGGTGCGATGCTGCCGAGTGGCGCTGGAACGGGTATGACTGGTACGCGGCCGACGCCGTTACCCACAAGCGTCACGTGTGCATGACTTCGGAGGCTGTCGCCGACCGCGCTGAGCGCGAGGCGCGCGCCGCCGACGGCCCTCTCAGACGTGCGTTCGGGAAACTGCTGCGCTAGAGACAGGCAGACTACGATCGGCTGCGTGCAGTCGTGGGATCTGAAGGCGATCGAGGCACTCGATGGCACCCGTTCGCCCACCGTGCTCGAGATAGCCGACGGAGCGCGGGCGATCGTGATCCGCCTCGCGCCCGGGCAGGAACTGGGGGACCACCAGGTGCACGAGCGGGCGTGGTTAATGGTTGTTCAGGGGTCGGTTCACATCGAGGCGGGACCGAGCGTCGTTGAGGCGGAGCCAGGTACGTTGCTCACCTTCGAGCCCAGAGAGCGGCGCAACGCCCCGTGGCCCCGGCGACGGCCACTACCGAGCGGACAATCCCGCCTAATAGCGTCCGCCTGTTCGCTTGCCGAGCCGGAGGCAGAAGGGCTCGAGGAGGGATGTCCTCAAGAACCCGCGTGGAAAGCCGCGCGCTCGTCTTGCGGAAAGGGCCGCGAGTTCGCGGCCCTTTCCTTTTGGAGTGGCGCGGAGGCGGAGTCTTCCGCGAGCCTCCCGGCATGATTGATGCGGCTGTCGACCGCTTTACATCATGTCGCGCCCATGCCGCCCATTCCGCCCATGCCGGCGCCTGCCGGCTGCTTCTCGGGTGCCTCGGCGACGATCGCCTCGGTGGTGAGGATGTTCTTCGCGATCGACGCGGCGTTCTGTAGTGCCGAGCGTGTGACCATGGTCGGGTCGATGATGCCGGACTTGACCAGGTCCTCGATCTGGCCCGAGTCGACGTTGAGGCCTTGGCCCTTGGCGGCCGTCCGGACCTGGTTGACGACGACGGAGCCCTCGAGGCCCGCGTTGAACGCGAGCTGGCGGAGGGGCTCCTCGAGCGCGCGCAGGATGATCGCCGCACCTGTCCGCTCGTCCGGGATCTCGAACGTGTCGAGCTTGATCGAACCCCCCGCGTTCAGGAGCGCGACGCCGCCGCCGGGGACGATGCCCTCCTCGAGGGCCGCGCGGGTGGCCTGCAGCGCGTCCTCGACGCGGTGCTTCTTCTCCTTCATCTCGGTCTCGGTGGCAGCGCCGACCTTGACCACAGCGACGCCGCCGGCCAGCTTGGCCAGCCGCTCCTGCAGCTTCTCGCGGTCGAAGTCGGAGTCGGTGTTCTCGATCTCGGCCTTGAGTTGCTTGATCCGGGCCTTGATCCCGTCCGACTTGCCGGCGCCGTCGATGATCGTGGTCGTGTCCTTGTCGATGACGACCTTGCGGGCGTGGCCGAGCTGGGTGAGCTTCGTGTTCTCGAGCTTGAGGCCCATCTCCTCGGTGATCACCTCGGCACCGGTGAGGATCGCGATGTCCTCGAGCATCCGCTTGCGGCGATCGCCGAAGCCCGGCGCCTTGACGGCGACGGCAGTGAACGTGCCGCGCAGCTTGTTGACGACGATCGTCGCGAGCGACTCGCCTTCAACGTCCTCCGCCACGATCAGCAGCGGGCGGCCCGCCTGGATCACCTGCTCGAGCACCGGCAGGACGTCCTTGACCGCACCGATCTTCTGGTTCGCGACCAGGATGTACGGGTCGTCGAGCACGGCCTCCATGCGCTCGGCGTCGGTGATCATGTACGGCGACAGGTAGCCCTTGTCGAACTGCATGCCCTCCGTGAACTCGAGCTCGAGGCCGAACGTCTGGCCCTCCTCGACGTTCACGACACCGTCCTTGCCGACCTTCTCGATCGCGTCCGCGATCACGTCGCCGATCTCGCGCTCACGCGAGGAGATCGAGGCGACCCGGGCGATGTCCTCCTTGCCCGAGATCTCCTTCGACTGCGTCTTCAGGTCCTCCACGACCGCGTCGACGCCCTGCTCGATGCCGCGCTTGAGCCCCATCGGGTTCGCGCCGGCGGCGACGTTCTTCAGGCCCTCGCGGACGATCGCCTGCGCGAGCACGGTGGCCGTGGTGGTGCCGTCGCCCGCGACGTCGTTGGTCGCCGTGGCGACCTCGCGCACGAGCTGGGCGCCCTGGTTCTCGAACGCGTCCTCCAGCTCGATCTCGCGCGCGATCGTGACGCCGTCGTTCGTGATCGTCGGAGCGCCGAACTTCTTGTCGAGCACGACATAACGCCCCTTCGGGCCAAGAGTGACCTTGACCGCATCGGCGAGGATGTTGACGCCCGCGCTCGAGCGCGCGGCGTGCATCCTCGTTGAACTTCAACTCCTTATAAGCCATATCTACGGTCCTTCCTGATCGTTGCAACTAAGTGGTGACACCGGCCGGCGCGCGCTTGTCCTTCTTGGCCTTCGCGCCGATGACCTTGGCCAGGGCATCGGTCTCACGCAGGATCAGCAGATCCTCGAGCGCGACCTTGACCTCGGTGCCGCCGTACTTCGAAAAGACGATCTCGTCTCCGACAGCGACGTCCATGGGAACGAGGTCGCCCTTGTCGTTGCGAGAACCCGGGCCGACGCCCAGGACCTTGCCGCGCTGCGGCTTCTCCCTGGCGGTGTCCGGCAACACGATGCCGCTGTTGGTCGTCTCCTCTTCCTCGAGGACTTCGACGATCAGGCGGTCACCCAGAGGTTGCAGATCCATGGGAACACTCCCTTCCTTGTAGCGGGGGCGAACAGCCAGCCTTCACAGAGCCGGATGCCTCCGGTCGGCTGTCTCAGCTCACCTGAGACGCGGTCGCAACGAGGAAGAAGAGCTGGCGACTCGACGGACACACATGGACCGTCAGCGCGACTGGCTCGGTGTTTCCAATGTGAATTTTAGCACAATCTGGGCAGAGGCCTTCGAGCGGTAACAGCTCATCTGGAACCCCGATGTTGGCCCCGGAGCAGAGTTCACTCCCTCCCAGCAATGACCACGCACCACCTTCAGCGGTCACGCAACGCCGAGTGACAGGATCGCGTTTCTGCCGGCGTATGGGATCAAGTAGACTTGGTGCTTGGAGACACCGAGCCAGTCTCGTCAAAGAGCTGCCGCTCGAGTACGCGGTCGAGCTGAACCGGCTGGACCAGCTGCAGATAGAAGGCTCGGTTGGATAGCGCCCTAGCCCGAGAGCGGCAACGCGCGCACAGTCGCAATCTGCCGAGCGGGTGCGCCTTCAGTCACTACCGCTATCCCTCGTCACCGTCGATTACGACTACGACATGTACGACGCGCTGACGACCCGGTACACGTTCGCCTGCCCAGCCCGGGGCGAGACGAGCGTGAGGTTGTCCGCCTTCCGGGAGGTCGACCGGCTGCCGGGCGCGGTTCACCCGGCCGTGTTCCGCGTCCGCTTCGCCTGCGGCTGCGGCGAGGACCACCTCGGTCTTGTCTCGCACGACCAGCTCGACTGGGCACCGCTCGGGTTGGACGAGGGTGCGACGTTCCTGAACCTGATGACCGCCCGACTCGAGCCGCTCGACTCGGAGTTCGTCGACCTCGCGATCCGCCGGATCCAGGCCGGAGAGTGGCCTTGGAGCTTCTTCTGCTACCCGGAGGAGCGACCGCGGCCGGTGTTTCCTTCCTTCTTCCGCCTGCTCGCTCCGAGCGCGCCCGACGGCACAATCGGCCTCGCCGTCCTCTGTCCCGCCTGCTTCCGGATCTCGATCAACCTCGTCACACACGAGCACGTCGACCTGCCCTTCCACAACGACGCCGAGATCGGCGTCGTCCAGCACGTCTTCACCAGCGACACCACACAAACGCTCGACGAGTTCCGCGCACGCCTCTACTCGGCCGACTTCGACGCACGCCGGCTACAGCTCGAATAACGGCTCATTTCCGCTCCAGCTCATACCGCGAAGCAAGCTCACGTGTCACTCGATGAGGTGGGCGCGGCCGTCTAACGGGCGGTTGAACAGCGACAGCTCGCCGGGCTCGCCGCCGAAACCGGACGAGCTCGGCGCCGACGATTCCCTCCCGCGGCTGGCCTCCTAGTGCGGGGGTGCCGTGTTGGGGAGCAGGTCTTCGTACAGCGAGACGATGCGCGTCGCGATCGTGTCCCAGGCATAGCCAGCGCGGATCTGCTCGTACGCCGTCTCGCCACGCGCGCGACGCTCCGCAGCGTTGTTGACCACCTCGATGAGGGTGGCGGCGAGTGCGGTCTCGTTATCGGGATCCACGAACCAGCCGTTCGGGCGTCCGGCGACGGTGTTCACGAAGGAGAGCGGGCCGCCCGTAGGGGTCGTTACCACGGGCAGCCCGCAGGCCATTGCTTCCAAGTACACCAGGCCGAAGGGCTCTTCGACCGACGGCGCCACGAGCACGTCAGCTGCGTTCAATCCTGCGGGAAGCTCATCGTGTCCTCGCCAGCCGATGAAGAAGATTCCTTCTGTCTCGCCCGAGCGGGCCACGTCGACGGGATGCTCGCCCTCCCATTCACCCGGATGCCCACCCCAGATGACGAGCGGCGCCGGCCGCACGAAACTCGATCGTGCCCTCTGGTAGGCGCGCATGAGCAACGGCAATCGCTTGAACGCGAGGAAGCGCCCGACGAACAGCAGCACTGGGTTCGCCTCGGCCGTCTCCTGATCGACGAATACCGATATGTCCTCTTCTCCGTAGCGGATCGAGCCGGCCACACCAGAGGCGTCCCAGCCACGAGGGTCGTCGACCAGCCACGCACGCCATCGTGTTTGCCGGGCTTCGGCGCCGACATGACGTCGGTCGAAGCGCGCGACGTCGACGCCGTTCGGAATCACCGCGACGCTGGACGCATCGACACCGAGGAGACGGACGGCATGATCGCGATCGCGGGGCGAGACCGCGACGAGTCGACCGGCGCGCCGTGCGTTGCCCTGCAGACGAGCCTCCCAGGCATCGCCGTGGCGCCACTCCTCCCAGCGCGTGCTCCGAAGGAGCTCGCGCTCGGAGTCGGTGAGGGCGGCCTCGACCCGTTGGGCTGCAGCGTCTGCGGCGATCCCGGTCAGATCGCTGCCGAGACGAACCGCCAGCTCACGGCGGCGACGAATCCCATCGAGCATCTTCAGCTCGGTGCCGTGGAGGTGCGCGACGACCGGCATGGTCGGTGTGACCCGGGCCAGCGCGTCGTGCTGAGGCGTGAGGTGATGAAGGTGCGCGATCGCCGCCCCTGCGGCCCCACCCTTGGCAAAGAGCCGCTGCCAGGCGGTGACCTGTCGCTCGGCGTCTCGATTGTCGAGCGACGCGAACAGTCGGTCAGGCGCCCCGACGCGATCCTCGAACGACGGATGCAGCGGGATCTCACCTGCCATCGGGTCGTCGCCCCGGCGAAACGCCTCCAACGCCGGTGTGAAGTCGGCCGCCCTGACATCGAGGCCGCCAAAGAAGGCATCAGCGTTTGTCGTCGTCCCCGGCCCGCCAAGCGACCCCGCAAACAGCCGCACCGGCCAACCCTTACGCTCGAGAGCTGCGGCGAGATAGCGGGCGACCTGCGCCGAACCGCCGCGCGGATAGAACAACAGCCCCATCGTCACCGGCTCTCCCACAAAGGGGTTCTAGCTGACAGCCGGATAGCTACTTGTCTTCATCGAGTTAGCCCGGCGAACATCAGCTCGCACTGCCACCTCCTGCGCGAGCGGCTGCGGCGTCGTGACCGACAACGACGTCGGCTCCGCGGGAGAAGCTGCCGAGCGAGATCGAGACGCCGCCCGACCTTGCATGTCGGGCGCTCCGCTCGTCGTGATCGGCCTCGGGGTCGCGCTCGGCTCAGGCCCGCCCCGAGAACGCATCAACCGATCGCCGATCTGCAGGGCTCCGGTCCGGGACCGCTCGAACGCCGCCTCGCAGCGACTATTACCTCGCCGTCGAACTCGAGCTCGAGCTTCTGTTCCTTGCGGCGATCGTCGCGAGGACTGAGAAAGGGTGACCTTCGACGCCTGCGCGTCCTTCGGTTCCTGCTCAGGCGCGTACTCGCGCTTGGCTCCCTCCGCCAGCGTCTTCGCCGTCGCCCGCAGCCTCGAGACGTGCAAGTAGATCCTGGGGCATAACCGTCCAGTCCCCCGCCCGCCAGCGGTCGAGCAGCAGTTCGGAGAACACAGGGGCAAACGGCTGACCAGCCTCATACTCGAGCCGCCTGCGCGATGCGAGCACCTCGTTGACCGACTCGCGGCGGCGGAGCGCGGCAAGCGTGCGCCACGCGGCAGCGCAGGGACCCTGACAGAGCGCATCCTCTGCGCTGGTCAGGTCACGCAGGAGCTGGTCGGCTCGTTCCTCGCCGCAGAGCGGGCAATGGGCATGACGCTCTTGGTGTTTGCGGGCGGAGGCAGCCTCCCGGGGTGCGAGCATGCCTCACAGAGTAGATGCCTGAGGGTGTGCAACCGAGGCTGCCGACTGACGGTAGGAGGCGCCTCGCGGCTACGACTCGACCTCGACGACGACGGACGGACGCGATATGGGCGACTTTCACCTGATCCACGCCGGAACGGTCGCGGTTTGTCGGAACGGTGACAGAGCCAGCCGAGGTGACCGCTTGATCCCCCTTCTAGCGCACGCTCGTCTGCAAGTAGATCGCAGCATTCGCGGTGGAGGCCCCGTACGCTGCACGCATGGTGATCCCGCGCCGGCCGTGGGAAGACCTCGCACCGACAAGCGTCAGATCGTCGAGTGGCGCTTCGATCAGTTCACCACGTTCCTGCACTCGGTCGGCCTTGCCGAGCGGCTCGCGCTCGCCGAGATCGACTACCACCAGGTGCAGGAGATGATCGAGGCGGGCTGCTCCGAGGAGCTGCTCGAGCGGATTCTGACCTAGCCAGGCCGCGACGAGCGGTGATGATCAGGCCACAGGCCATCGTGGCTGGGTGGCCAGGCGGCGGAGGCGTGGCGAAGTCGCACGTCTCCTCTGAGCAACGGGAACCCGAGCACAGCTTGGGCTGGGGCTTCTCCCCGAACGTAGACTGGCAACAAGAGACCTCCCGGGCTCGACGACAGCGGCGGCCTAAGGCCTGAGAGATCCCGCCTAGAGAGGAGGGAGCCGATGGCTGCGCGAGCGAAGCGAGGCAAGACCCGGGATGCGCCGTCGTCGGCCGGGCCGCGGAAGGACCGCAAGGGCGTGGATCGTCGCCGGAGATCGTGCTTCTTCTGCAAGGAAAAGGTCGCGGCTGTTGATTACAAGAACATCGCGCAGCTCCGCCGCTTCATTTCCGAGCGGGGCAAGATCAAGGGCCGCGGCAACACGGGCACCTGCCGAAACCACCAGAAGCAGGTCGCGGTCTCGATCAAACGCGCGCGTGAGATGGCGCTTCTACCTACGTCGGTGATTCCCGGGAGCCGCAGACGCAACCTCGCTCGCGCTACGCCGGGTAGATCGCCTAGAGAACGGTTTGGCAAAGGACGCGTCACCTTGTTCCTAACCGAGGCGAGGTACGATCGTCTCCCAGTCGCAAGCAAAGAATGAGTATCGGTTGCGCTCCACGCCTTCCCTACGCATTCGTGAGCAGTGAAGGGAG
>CAWJCM010000006.1:0-117383 GCA_963841405.1 uncultured Actinomycetes bacterium
CCCGGCAGCGCCTCGAGCACGTCAACCGATCCCGCCGACCGCGGAACCCGCCGCCGCACTCCGAGCAGACCAACTCGGCCGGCTCAACCCGCCGCCGCTCATTCCCCGCCCGCACCGCCTCCGGATTCGCCACCCGCCACTCCCGACACGCCTCCGCATGACAGTCGCGACACCACGAGCTCAACCCCGAAGCCATCCGCCGATTCACACCGAACTCGGTAGGCGGCAATTGCCGCCCGCACTTCGAGCAGCCGTACAGGCCATCCCAATACGGGCCTCCGGACTGCCTCACCCCGCACCCCTCATGCGAGCGAATCTAACTCGCCGGAAGCGAGCGGGGTGAGCCCGGGGTGTGTTCGTCACGTCAGTCCCCCTCCCCCGGGGTGGGTGAGTGTTTTCCTGTGTGTCAACGGCTCAACGAGGGCCGTGGTCGGACGTCTCCGCGTTGACGCCCGACGCACGGCCCGTCCGCGAGGTGGCCCACGCGGATCTGCGGGGAAGGTTCATCCGTAGTCGACGACCGCGGCGCGGGCCTGCGCTCGCTCGGCGTCGTCGGCGGACTCCGGGCAGAAGTACCTCGGGAATCGTCGGGTGATGTCACCGCCGCGAACCCGCTGGCCATTCCGAATGACGAGCGGGTTGCCGTGTTCGTCGGCGCAGGCGAACGTCTCGAGCGCGACGTGGACTTGCTGGCGCTCGGGGTCCGCCTTGCGGCGGGTCACGTTGCGCTCCTTGTCCCGAGGACGACGCCGGCGACGCGGATCTCATCTGATCCCGGACGGGCGACGAACGCTCGGACGGCGGGCTTGCTCCAGTCGGTGCCGGTGAACCAGTCGGTCGTCGAGTCGAGGATCAGGCCGAGCCAGTCATGGCTGCGGTGGTTCGCCGAGCCAAGCCAGCTGCGCCGGTCTTGTGCCGAGGAGGCGAGGCCGGGGTCCGGATGGGTGTGCCAATCGCCGAGTAGCGTCCAGCCCGCGCCACGGAAGTGGCGTTCCTCCGTCTCGAGCCGTTCGTCGTCCACTTCCACGGAGTTGCGCGTCCGGCGCGTGTTGCGAGTCACGGTGCACCGCTCAACCACGAGTTCGCCGTCCGCGGCGAAGCCGAAGAGTCCGCCGGAAGCCTCGAGTCCGTCGCCGATCTCGTGGTACTCGAGGAGATCTTCGTAGGCCCCGCGGGTGATGACGACGCGAACCCCGGCGCCGCCGTTCACTTTCGGCGTCGAGCGTGCGGATGCGCCCGACGTCGCGCGCGAGCTCGATCGCGGCTCGCCGCCGTCCCTGATCGTCACCGAGCCCGGGCCCAGGGTGCGGCGGATCGCAAAGCCGCCGTGCCTGAATGCCTTTTGCAATGCGCGAAGCTCGGCCTGGTCGCCGCGTTCGTGTGCGGCGCGGATCTCAGCCTTGATCTCGTCAACGTCCCGTACTGCCTTCATGATCGCTCCTTCGGGTTGGTCTCAGCCGCGGCGCCGGAATGGGGGGAGCAAGTTCGGAGTCCGAATCTTGCTCCCCCCATTCAGCCGCGCGCAGATGCTCGCGGATCGCCTGCCTGATCTCTGCGGAGCGGGATCGGTCGGCGGCGGCGGCTTGACGGTCGAGCCGGTCGGCGAGCTCCTGCTCGATCCAGGCGCCGACGAGCCGGCGGTCTTTCTCACACATTGAATCCATGCGTACAGACTAACAAAATGAACGGATCGCAATACCTAGAGCATGTTGAATATAGGCGTAGACTCCGGAGCGTGGCGCAATCAGCGCAGCGGCGCCGGGCTGACCGCCTCGGCGTCGATCAGGCCCGGTTGAGACCTCACCTCCGCGACCGTGCCGGCTCGGTAAATGTCCGAGCTCCGGACATTGACCCGGAGGCGGGAATCGACACGACCGCGCCGCGGTGGAAGACGCCGGCCGGTGACGACCGGCAGCGGCTCAGGGGGTTGCCGTGTATCGCCAGGGAAGTGACCGGCGCGCAGCCCGGATCGGATCCGGTGCTCGAGCTGCTCCGCAAGGAGGCACGCCAGGAGCGGCGCCGGGGGTGACGGTCGAGGCGCCCGTGCTCGTCGAGTGCGCGAGCTGCGGCGTCGACTTCGACCTATCCGCCCGGAACGCTCGGGAGCACCGCAGGTCCGGCGCCCCGCACATCTGCTGGACGTGCCGGCACCCACCGCCGCCGCCCGACCCGGCTCGGGTCGAGTCGTTGCGCGAGTGGTGGCTTGCCCGCTTCACGCTCGAGGAGCTCCAGTCGTGGCCGCCGCTCTAGTCGTCGAACCTGATGAACCTGTCTGGGTTGCACCCGGCGCGAGCTCGCGCCGATCGCGATTCTCGTTCGCCAGTCGTTCGCCAGTCCCACACGAAAACGGCGGACTAACACGGACGACGACGGACACGCCGCACGTCCCGCAAAGCCGCTTCGTTACTGAGTTTGCGGGCCGTTGAGCCATCAGGGGCGGAGGGACTCGAACCCCCGACCTACGGTTTTGGAGACCGCCGCTCTACCAGCTGAGCTACGCCCCTCGGTTCGAGCGGCCAGTGTATCGGCGCCGGCCGTTGACTTCCGGCGCCGGCCAGAGCACCGGGAAGAGCTCGTGCTCCATCGGCACGTCGGCGGGCAGCTCGTCCGCGAGGCCGGGAAACTCCGGCGACGTCTTCCACGGCCGCGGGACGTGCGTCGCATCGTCGCCGAGGAAGCGCACCGAGTATGCCCGCCGCCGACTCGTCGCGCCGCCGGCGGCGTGCAACGTGAGCATGTGGAAGAACACCGCGTCGCCGGGCTCGAGCTCCCAGGCGAGGATCTCGAAGGCGTTGCGGCCGGCCTCGATGTCCGGCAGTTCCTCGAGGCTGCCCTCCGGAAACCACCTGGCCTCCTCGTCCATGAACGTCCGCGGCATCAGCCAGGGGCCGCGGTGCGAGCCGGCGACGAACTCGACCGTCGACTCGCGGTCGACCGGGTCGACCGGCATCCACAGCGAGCAGTTGTCGAAGCCGCCGATGTTGTAGTACGGCTGATCCTGGTGCCAGGGCGTGCGTTGCCGCGTCCCGGGCTCCTTGACCAGCAGGTGGTCGTGGTAGAGCCGAACCTGCCGCGAGCCCATCAGCTCTCCGGCGATCGCGGCCGCGGGTGATTCGCGGACGAACCGCTCGAACTCGCGGATCCGCTGCCAGTTGCAGAAGTCCTCGAAGAAGAGGCCGGGGTCGTCCGGCCGGCTGGCGACGTTCGCCCGCTCGCTGGGCTCGGCCAGGTTCCGCTCGATGCCCCGTTCGACGAGCGCGATCTCCCCGGCCGAGAACGCGCCCCGGACGCAGACGGCGCCGTCGCGCCGGAAGTCCTCGTGCAGCCCGGTCACGGCGAGCCGATCGCCTGCGGGAAGCGGAAGAGCCGGTCAGGGTCGTACTTGTGCTTGACCGCCACGAGTCGAGCGTAGTTGGAGCCGTAGT
Source organism: uncultured Actinomycetes bacterium (assembly GCA_963841405.1). Lineage (GTDB taxonomy): Bacteria > Actinomycetota > Thermoleophilia > Gaiellales > Gaiellaceae > DATBLE01. The sequence continues at coordinate 3,426 of CAWJCM010000006.1, forward strand.
ACGCGCTCTGCCAGTGCTCCAGGTCGGGGTCGGCGTAGTTGACGTACGCACCGCCGGTGACGTACGGACGCATCGATCCGTGCTGGGAACGCAGCCAGGCGAGGGACGGCGCCTGGTGCTGCGGCGCGCCCCAGGTGGAGAAGTACTGCATCGAGTGCAGCGGCCTGCGGTGCACGAAGGCGGTCGCGTCGGGGTCGACCCGCGCGATCGCGCCGCCGTAGGAGTCCATGATCACCGCGCCGGAGCCGTGGCCGGCGTGCTGGCGGGTCTCGAGCCCCCGCTGGAGTGTCCGCACGGCGGCGGCCGGGAAGGGCTTCTTGACGTAGTCCGACTTGCCGGCGAACGCCGCCCGCGCGAGCGTCCCGTGCTCTGCGACCAGATGACAGGCGGACGACGACCGCCCGAGGCAACCGGCCCAGCGCAGCATCAGGTCGAGGTAGGTGGACGTGCCGCTCGAGTAGCGGATCGGCGGCGACACCGTCGTCAGCGGCGCGAGCAGCCCCGCCAGGTGCTGCTCGGCGCCGAGGTACTGGCCGAAGATCTGCAGCGTGGGGCCGGTCGGCCCGGTCGAGAGGCGGCACAGCGTCATCAGGCCGTCGGTGGCGTTCGGCGCCCAGCGCTGCCAGGCGGGAATGATCGTGGGGCCGGCCGACCACGGCCAGGTGGCGAAGAAGTAGGAGGCGTTGCCGGCGGGCGTCGCCTGCAGCCGGAAGTCGGTGACGATCCCGAAGTTGCGGCCGCCGCCGCCGCGGCAGGCCCAGAAAAGGTCGGCGTTGTGCCGCTCGTCGCAGGTGAGCAGGCGCCCGTCGGCGGTCACGATCCGCAGCGACCGGACGGCGTCGGCGGTCGTGCCGAGCTTCCTCGACGCGAGGCCGATGCCGCCGCCGAGGGCGAGCCCGCCGAGCGCGACGGTCGCGCACGATCCCGCCGGGATGGTCAGGCCCTTGCCGGCGAGCGGCGCATAGACGTCGATCAGCCTGCGCCCCGCGCCGACGACCGCGCTCGTTCCCTCGACGCGGATGCCGCGCAGCCTGCCCAGGTCGACGACGACACCCGTGCCCGTCGACCAGCCGGCGTAGCTGTGCCCACCCGAGCGGGGGACGATCGCGATGCCGTTCCGCTGTGCCCAGCCGATCACCGCCTGAACGTCCTGCACGTCGTTCACGCGCACGACCGCGAGCGGACGGACGCCGTCGAAGCGTTCGTTGTAGACGAGCCGAGCGGCACCGTAGCCGGGGGCGCCCGGCGCGAGCACGGGGCCGGAGACGAGGCGGGCGAGCTCGGCGACCCGCGGGTCCGGGCCGGCGGCGAAGGCGTCAGCGAGCCGTCCGAGCGCGCTCCCGGCTGCAACCGCGCCGGCGGCGGCGGCGAGCAGCTCACGGCGGTCGAAGGTGCGCACGTCCCCAGCTTGCCCGACGCGCACCGCGGATACCATGCCCGTCGATGCTCCTCTACCTCATCCCGCTGTTCGTCCTCGGCTTCCTGCTGCTGCTCTTCGGCACGCTGGTGGTGCTCTCGCGGTTCCGGGGCGGCAAGTACCTGCGTCCGATCGTCGCCTTCGCAGCGAAGGTGCCGATCCTCAAGCGGCTGATCGAGAAGGCATCGGAGACCGCGATCGAGCGCTACAACCCCGAGTTGAGCTCGGCGATGAAGAAGCTCAAGCGGGCCGGCGCCGACCGCGACCCGAGCCAGGCGCAGCGGGCGCTGAGCACGCTGACCGCGGACGAGCGCAAGGCGTGGATGGAGGCGATGGGGCAGCAGGGCGGGCCCGACCAGAAGCCGGCGAACCGCGAACAGCGGCGGGCGATGGAGCGCATGCAGAAGGGCCGCATGCCTGCGCCACAGCAGAAGCGGCGCGCCAAGTAAGAAAGCGCGGTGGGGCCGGAGGCAGAAGGGCCTACGAGCTCACGATCGGCGAGACCAGCTCGAATGTCGTCGCGTCGACCAGCCCGCGGTTCGTCAGCCGCAGCGCGGGGATCACGCCCAGCGAGAGGAACGAGAAGATCATCGTCGGGTTCGCGACGGTCGAGCCCAGGCTGCGGTAAGCGTCCTCGAGCGCGAGCGTCTGCCGGGCGAGCTCGGCGACGGGGCGGTCGCTGATCAGCCCGGCGATCGGCAACTCGACCAGGCCGAGCACCTCGCCGCCGGCGACCGCGACCATTCCGCCACCCGCCTCGACCAGGCGATCGACTGCGAAGAGCATGTCGTCGTCGCTCATGCCCGCGACGAGCAGGTTGTGATTGTCGTGGGCGATCGTGCTGGCGACCGCGCCGCGACGGAGACCGAGGCCGTGGACGAAGCCGAGCCCGACCGTCCCCGACCCCCCGTGGCGCTCGATGCTCGCGAGCTTCGCGACGTCGGCCTCGACGGAAGCGCGGATCTCGCCGCCGCTGAGGGGCAGCTCGACGGTCAGGTGCTCGGTCGTGACGCGGTCGGAGGCAACCCCGATCGCGCGCACCGTCGCGACCTCGCCCGTCGCCTCGACTCGGAAGTCCGCCCCGGTCAGCGGACGGGCAATCCTGATCGACTCGTACGCCTCGGCCGGGTACGCGAATGCCGGCAGCTCCCCCGGCTCGCGACCGTCGGCGAGGACGCGGTGCGGGCGAAAGTCTCCGAGGTGCTCGACGAACAGGATGTCGGCGAGCCGGCCGGGCGCGATCGAGCCGAGGTCGTGCCGCATGCCGAAGTACTCGGCGCCGTTCACCGTCGCCATCTGGATCGCGACCAGCGGATCGATGCCGGCCTCGAGCGCTCGGCGCACGACGCGGTCCATGTGCCCGTCGGCGGCGATCGTGTCCGGCAGGACGTCGTCGGTGACGAGCAGGCAGTGCCGCGGGTCGACTCCGTCCTCGGTGAGCACGGCGGCGAGCGCCTCGACGTCGCGGAACGTCGAACCTTCGCGGAACTGCACCCACATCCCGGCGCGGAGCTTCGCGAGCGCGTCCTCTCGCGAGGTGGTCTCGTGGCACGAGTCGATGCCGGCGGCGATGTACGCCTGCAACCGGTGGTCGCGGACGCCGGCCAGGCTCCAGTGGCCGGTGACCGGTTTGCCGCGCTCGAGCGTGGCCGCGATCTCCGCATGGATGCTTGCGTCTCCGTCGATCACGCCGGGCATGTTCATCATCTCGCCCAGCCCCGCGACCCCTTCCCACCCGAGCGCCTCCCGGATCTCGTCGGGCCCGAGCTCTGCCCCCGCGTCCTCGAACCCCGGCAGCGCAGGCACGCAGGACGGCACCGCGAGGAACACCTTCAACGGCAGCTCCCTCCCCTCCTCGAGCATCCAGCGCATCCCTTGGAGCCCGAAGACGTTCGCCATCTCGTGGTTGTCGATGAACGCGGTGGTCGTGCCGTGCGGGAGCACCGCCTCGGCGAAGCGCGTGACCGTGACCATCACCGACTCGACGTGCAGGTGCGTGTCGATCAGGCCCGGGACGAGGTAGGCGCCTTCTGCGTCGATCGTCTCCGTCTCCGGGCCGACGGTGTGCCCGACGTCGCCGAACATCGCGACGCGGCCGTGGGCGACCGCCACGTCTGCACCGTCGAGGATCTCGCGCGTGTGCACGATCACGAGCCTGCCGCCGCGGACGACCAGGTCGGCGGGCCGCCGCCCCATGCAGACGTCGGTCAGGTCGCGCGTGAGCTCGGAAAGCGGACGGCGCGCCATCGCAGGATCGTAGTGACGGAGCCCTGACAGGCGACGGTGGAGACGTTAGGCTGTCGCCGCGCTGCGGCCGCGAGGACGCACCGGTTCTGCCGGTGCGCGGACGCACGCAAGGGCCGGTGCGGGTCTGCTTCTGCCTCTCCCAGCAGTCCGCACCGGCTTTCTCTGTATCGGCAACGAAGGCGGAAAGCTGAGTGACGGCAGACGGGTGGTCTAGGCTCCCGGACCATGCTGCTCACCTCGCAGGTGGAGCGCGACAGCGGCCTCTTTGCGCGGCGGCGCGACCGGATGGCGGGCCTCGTCGCAGAGCTGCGCGAGCGCACCGCACAGGTCGCGGCCGGCGGCGGAGAGCAGTCGGTGGACCGGCATCGCTCGCGCGGGAAGCTCACGGCCCGCGAGCGCATCGACCTCCTGGTCGACCCGGACAGCGCCTTTCTCGAGCTCTCCGCATTGGCCGCCTGGGACGTGTACGACGGCCAGGCGCCGTCGGCCGGAATCGTCACCGGCGTCGGGATCGTCGAGGGCCGCGAGTGCGTGGTCGTCGCCAACGACGCGACCGTGAAGGGCGGCACGTACTTCCCGCTGACCGTGAAGAAGCACCTGCGCGCGCAGGAGATCGCCGAGCAGAACCGGCTGCCGTGCCTGTACCTGGTCGACTCGGGCGGGGCCTTCCTGCCGCTGCAGGCTGAGGTCTTCCCCGACCGCGAGCACTTCGGGCGGATCTTCTTCAACCAGGCGCGGATGTCGGCCAAGGGGATCGCCCAGATCGCCGTCGTCATGGGCTCCTGCACGGCCGGCGGCGCCTACGTGCCGGCGATGTCGGACGAGACGGTGATCGTCCGCGGGACGGGCACCATCTTCATCGGCGGCCCGCCGCTGGTGAAGGCGGCGACCGGCCAGGAGGTGACGCCCGAGGAGCTCGGCGGCGCCGACGTGCACACACGGCAGTCGGGCGTCGCCGACCACTACGCGACGAGCGACGAGCACGCGCTCGCGATCGCGCGGTCGATCGTGCGGAACCTGGCCCGGAGGAAGCCCGAGCCGCCCTGGGAAGCCGCCGCCCCCGATGCCCCGGCGGTCGATCCCGCGGACCTCTACGGCCTCATCCCGGAGAGCTTCCGCGAGCAGGTCGACGTCCGCGAGATCGTCGCGAGGCTCGTCGACGGCAGCCGCTTCCACGAGTTCAAGGCGCTGTACGGCGAGACGCTCGTCTGCGGCTTCGGCCGGATCGAGGGCTTCCCCGTCGGGATCCTCGCCTCGAACGGCGTCCTCTTCGCCGAGTCGTCCCAGAAGGGCGCGCACTTCGTCGAGCTCGCCTGCAAGCGCAGGGTGCCGCTCGTCTTCCTCCAGAACATCACCGGCTTCATGGTCGGCAAGGAGTACGAAGCCGGCGGCATCGCCCGCGACGGCGCCAAGCTGGTGACGGCGGTCGCCTGTGCCGAGGTGCCGAAGTTCACGGTCGTGATCGGCGGCTCGTTCGGGGCGGGCAACTACGGGATGTGCGGCCGGGCGTACTCGCCGCGACAGCTCTGGATGTGGCCGAACGCGCGCATCTCGGTGATGGGCGGCGAGCAGGCCGCGACCGTCCTGACGATGGTCGGCGACGCCGACCCCGGCGAGATCACCTCGAAATACGAGCAGGAGGGCAGCCCGTACTACTCGAGCGCACGGCTCTGGGACGACGGGATCATCGACCCGTTCGACACGCGCCGCGTGCTCGCGCTCGGCATCTCCGCAGCGCTGAACGCGCCGATCCCGGAGACGACCTTCGGCGTCTTCCGGATGTAGCCCCGGCGGGCGACGCCCGTCCGTTGCAGCCATTACGATCCCGCCACCCTGACAAGGAGGTTGTTCGTGAAAGGCAGGATCCCCAGGCCGTCACCGGCCATGGTCGTTGCGTGTCTCGCCCTGACGGTTGCACTCGGCGGAGGAAGCTATGCCGCAACTTCGAGCAGCGCCGTACCGCAGAAGGCGAATGCGAACGCCGTCAAGTCGAGCACGCAGGCAGGCCCGAGAGGCCCCAGAGGCTTCAGGGGGCCCAGAGGCTTCAGAGGCCTGAGGGGGCTCAGAGGCTTGCCCGGCCCGGTAGGCTTGCCCGGCCCGGCAGGCCCCGCTGGCCCGGCGGGCGCGAAGGGCGAAAAGGGCGACTCGGCCAGCGCGCTCTGGGCTTTGATCGACAGCAACGGCACGCTCATCCGCAACAAGGGTGTCACGTCGGCCCAGAAGCTCGGAACCGGTTCGTATCAGGTGATCTTCAACCAGGCCGTGACGAACTGCAGCTCCCTCGCGACACTGTACGGATCGTCCGGTGAGGTGGCGTCAACTCCGGACATCCTCGGAGTCGTTGCCGGCCGGGTGAATGTGAACACTTTCAGCAGCGCCGGAGCGGCCACCGACAAGGTGTTCCAGGTGGCCGTCTTCTGCTGATCGACCCATTGGGGCCCGCCCTCACGGCGGGCCCCAACCACTCCGGCGGGACCGCTGCGTAGAGTTCCGCGCATGCACACGATCGAAGTCTCCGACGAGGAGCTGCGCCTCCTCCAGAACGCCCTGCACGCCTACCTCGACGACTTCGGGCACGAGGAGGCCGACGTGCTCCGCGAGGTCAAGGCGCTGATCGCGAAGCTCAGCCGCGAATGAGCGCCCTCCGCGTTGAGCGCGACGGGGGCATCCTCCGCATCACGCTCGCGCGTCCGGAGCGGCGGAACGCGTTCGACGCAGAGCTGATCCGGGAACTGGGCGAGGCGTTCGCCGAGGTCGGCAACGCCCGCGCGGTCGTGCTCGGCGGCGACGGCCCGAGCTTCTGCGCCGGCGCCGACGTCGAGTGGCAACGGGCATCGATCGACCTGACCTACGAGGACAACGTCGAGGACTATCGGCGTCTCTACCGGATGCTCCAGGCGATCGACCGCTGCCCCGCGCCGGTGGTGGCGCGGGTCCACGGATTCGCGCTGGGCGGCGGCGCGGGGCTGGCTGCCTGCGCGGACATCGCCGTTGCCGCCGAGGACGCGGTCTTCGGCTTCTCCGAGGTCCGGCTCGGGATCATTCCCGGCGTGATCTCGCCGATGGTGATCGCGAAGATCGGCCCGGCGGCGGCGCGACGGTACTTCCTCACCGGCGAGCACTTCGACGCCCGCACGGCGCTGCGGATCGGGCTGGTCGACGAGGTCGCGGCCGACGCCGACGAGGCGGTCGATCGGGTCGTCGACGGCATCCTCGCCGGCGGCCCGAGCGCAGTCCGCGAGGCCAAGCGGCTCGTGCTAGAGCCCGGCGATGAGGACGACCTGCTCGCCCGCGCCGCGGAACGGCGCGCGAGCCCGGAGGGCCAGGAGGGGCTGCGGGCCTTTCTCGGCTCGCGGGGTGGTGAGAGGGTCCATCCCTCGTGGCACCCCGAGCACGGTTAGCGCTCGTCCAGAACGAGGTTAATTTTCTATTAGAATGTGATTAGAAGCAAGGACTGATGGATATCGTCGTCAGCGATGAGTCGCTGGACGAGCCTTTCCGTCGCTTTCGCTTTCGCTCTCGCTCTCGGAGTCGCGGCCTTCGCGACGGCGAGCAGCGCCTCCGACACGGCGATACCTGCCAACCAGTCGCCGCCGACCGTCGTCGGCGCCGCTGTCGAGGGCAGCGTGCTGATCGTCCACCACGGCCGCTGGCAGAGCGACTCGGCGGTTTCGATCGCCTACCAGTGGCGCCGGTGCCTGGCCGACGGGACCGGCTGTATCGACGTCTCAGGCGCGACCGACCGCATCTACACCCCGAACCCGGCCGACATCGGCCACACGCTCCGCGTGGTCGAGACGGCGACGAATCGCGACGGCCCGGCTGCAGCTCTCTCGGCAGTCACGCGCGCCGTTGCAGCGCTGCCAGCAGCCGGGCCGCACAACACAGCGCCTCCCACCGTCGCCGGGTCCGCGGTCGCCGGCGGGCAACTGACTGCGACGAACGGAACCTGGACGGGCACCGCGCCGATCCGCTTCTCGTACAAGTGGCGCCGCTGCACGCCGGCCGGAGGCGACTGCGGCGAGACCTTGGCCCGCTCGCGCGTGTACAGGCCTTCCTCCGACGACGTGAATCGGACGCTCCGCGTGCTGGTGACCGCGCACGGCCCTGCCGGCAACGCCGCTGCCCTCTCCAACCCGACCGGCCGAATCGCCAAGGCGCCGTCCCCCCCGCCGCAGAACCGCTCCCTGCCGCGGATCCAGGGGCTGCCGCGGCAGAGCCAGCAACTGACGGCTGATCGCGGCAACTGGGCGAACTCGCCGACCAGCTTCGCGTACACCTGGCTCCGCTGCGACTCCTCGGGGAACGGCTGCGCGGGCATCCCGGGAGCGCACGGATCGTTCTACAACCTGACCTCTTCGGACGTCGCGCACACTATCCGCCTCCAGGTCGACGCGCGCAACGCGGGCGGACTGCGTAGAGCCTTTTCCGTGCCGACGGCGGTCGTCGCCGCGACGCAGCCCGCTGCAGCCGCCGGGAAGCCAGCCAACACCGTCCGGCCGTCGGTCTCCGGCACCGCGCAGGAAGGCAATACGCTGACCGGCAACCGCGGGTCGTGGACGAACAACCCGACCAGCTACAACTATTCGTGGCGTCGCTGCGACCGGAGCGGCAACCACTGCGACTCGATCGGCGGCGCCGAGGCGACGAGCTACACGCTGAGGAGCAAGGACGTCGGCTCGACGATCCGGTTCCGCGTGCAGGCACGCAATTCGTCCGGCTCCGACAAGGCCACCTCCAACCAGACGTCGGTCGTCCGAGCCGCGGCGAAGCCCGGGAACACCTCGCCGCCGACGATCTCCGGGACGCCGGCCGAGGGAGCGACGCTCTCCGCCGCGAACGGCAGCTGGACACACGGGCCGACCTCCTACGCCTACAACTGGTACCGCTGCGACCGCAACGGCAACAACTGCGCCGCGATCGGCGGTGCCCACTCGACCTCCTACCGGCTGACCTCCGCGGACGTGGGCGCCACGCTGCGCCTGCAGGTGACCGCGCGCAACTCCGAAGGCAGCAGCTCGGCGACCTCGGTGCCGACCCCGGTGATCGTGACGTCGGCCAGGGCGCCCGTGAACAAGGCGGCGCCGACGATCTCGGGGATCGCGGCGGTCGGGCAGGTGTTGACGATGAGCAGAGGGAGCTGGAACGAGTCGCCGACCAGCTACCGCTATCAGTGGCTTCGTTGCGACGGTAACGGCAACGCCTGTGTCGCGATCGCGGGGGCCGTCGGCACGACCTGGCGGATCTTGCCTGCATCGGTGGGGCACAGGATCCGTGCTCGCGTGACGGCATCGAACGCGGGCGGCTCGACGCCGGCAACCTCCGCCCCGACCGCGGTGGTCGGGGGCACGCCGCCTCCTCCGCCCCCCGTGGCCGGCTGCCCGGCCGGTGGCGGCCCCGACCTGGTGACGAGGATCTCGCCCCCCGCCCGGCTTCTCGTCAACACGTTCCAGGCCACGCCGCGGGTGGTCACGCGCCGGACATCTGCGGTGGTCGTCCGCTTCCACGTCACCTCGAGCTGCGGGCATCCGGTGCAGGGGGCGCTGGTGTACGCGACCGCAACGCCGTACAACCAGTTCGCGATCCCGCCCGAGGCCGCGACCAACTCCAACGGCTGGGCCACGCTCGTCTTCAACCGCCTGCGCGGCTTCCCGGTCAGCGGGCACCAGCAGCTGATCGCCGTCTTCGTCCGGGCGCGCAAGCCGGGCGAGAACCTGCTCGGCGGGATCTCCACCCGCAGGCTCGTCTCCATCCCCGTCCGGCTCGGCTGAGCAGAGGGTCAGGCTGAAGCCTGACCCTCCCGTACGATCCGACCTCGGGATGAGCATCCGGAAGCTCCTGGTCGCCAATCGCGGCGAGATCGCCGTGCGCATCTTCGGCACCTGCCGCGAGCTGGGGATCGCGACCGTGGCGGTCGCAGCCCCGGACGACGCCGGAGCCCTGCACACGCGGGTCGCGGGCGAGACCGTCGAGATCTCGTCCTACCTCCACTCGGAGGCGCACATCCGAGCTGCGTCACGCGCCGGAGCCGACGCGATCCACCCCGGATACGGCTTCCTGGCCGAGAACGCCGACTTCGCCGAGGCGGTCGAGGCGGCGGGGCTCGTGTTCGTCGGCCCGACGCCGGAGGCGCTGCGCGCGGGCGGCGACAAGCTGGCGGCGAAGCGCGCCGCTCGGGAGGCGGGGGTGCCGGTGCTCGAGGAGGGAGACGCGGCGGAGCTCGGCTTTCCTCTGCTCGTGAAGGCGGCCGCGGGCGGAGGCGGCCGTGGCATGCGGATCGTCCGCTCGGCCGCGGAGCTGGCGGACGCGCTCGCAGCCGCGCGCCGCGAGGCCGGGGCGGCGTTCGGCGACGACACCGTGTTCTGCGAGCGCTACCTCGAGCGCCCTCGCCATGTCGAGATCCAGCTGCTCGGCGACGGCACGGGGGAAGCGATCGCGCTCGGCGAGCGCGAATGCTCGGTGCAGCGCCGTCACCAGAAGGTGCTGGAGGAGTCGCCGTCACCGGCTCTCGACCCGGCTCTGCGGGCGGCGATGAGCGACGCGGCGGTCGCCTTCGCGCGCGCGATCTCGTACCGCAGCGCCGGTACGGCCGAGTTCGTACTCGACGGCGGCGAGTACTTCTTCCTGGAGCTGAACGGGCGCATCCAGGTCGAGCACCCGGTCACGGAGCTCGTCACCGGGCTCGACCTGGTCGCCGCCCAGCTCGAGCTCGCCGACGGCGGCTCGCTGTCGCAGGCACCCGAGCTGCACGGACACGCGGTCGAGGTCCGGCTGTACGCGGAGGACCCGCGTACCTTCCTCCCCCAGGCCGGCAGGCTCCAGCGGCTGCGCCTGCCAACCGGAGTGCGGGTCGACGCCGGCGTCGAGGAGGGTGACGAGGTCGGGATCGCCTACGACCCGATGATCGCGAAGCTGATCGCGCACGGGGAGACACGCGACGAGGCGCTCGACCGGCTCGCCACCGCCCTCGCCGAGACCGAGATCGAGGGCGTTGTCACGAACCTGCCGTTTCTCCGCTGGCTGGTCGCACACCCGGTGGTGCGCGCGGGCGAGACGACCACCGCTTTCCTGGTCGAGCATCGACCGCTGTCGGTGTCGCGGCCGCCGGCCCAACCGCCCTGGCGCGGCGCGTTCCGGCTCAACCTGCCGCCGCCTCCGCCCCATGCGCCGCCCGACGAGACCGTCGACGCCCACCGTCACGCGCCCGGCGCCGAGCACAGCGCCGTCAGCGCCCCGATGCCGGGCACCGTGCTCCGCGTGCTCGTCCGGAAGGGCGACCGCGTGGAACCCCGGCAGCCGCTGGTCGTGCTCGAGGCGATGAAGATGGAGACGCCGCTCGTCTCGCCCTACGCCGGGGTCGTTCAGGAGGTGCACGTCGCCGAGGGCGACCGCGTGGCCGGCGGCGCGACCGTCGTGGAGCTGGAGGAGTGAACGCTCGCCGCGCTTCGCGCGAGCTCGCTCGCACGGGGGAAAGAGCGGGTTTCCCCCGTGAACCCCCTTCCCCCTCGTTCTCGCCGAGGTCGGTTCCGGGCCGCGCCCGCCATGTCGGTCGCGTCTGCGGACACCCCCACGAGAGCCGGGAGGCGGATCCATGAGCCTTCTGCAGACGGACGATGCTCGCACGTTTCTCGACGCTGCGAGTCCGCTGCTGCTGGCCGACGAACCCCGGAACAACCTGATCCTCGGGATCGCCGGAACGCTGGTCGAGCATCCCGACCTCTACCGGGAGAAGCGCTTCTGGCTCGTGACCGGCGACGCGGGCGAGCCCGTCGCTGCTGCGATCAGGACGCCGCCCTACAACCTCCTGCTCGGGGGTCGCCGGCCCGGACCGGCGCTCGAGGAGCTCGTGGAGGGGATCGAGGACGACCTGCCCGGCGTCGTCGGCGCGCACCCCGAGGTCGAGGAGTTCGTCCGGCTGTGGACGCGCTCGGGCGCGGTCGAGGCGCGCGTGCTGCGCGAGCAGGGTGTCTTCGCGCTCGAGCGAGTGCAGCTGGTTCCGCCAGCGCCCGGCCGGTCGCGCAGCGCGACCCGCGACGACCTGCCGCTGCTCCTCGACTGGATGGTCGCCTTCGGCGAGGAGGTGCTGGAGGAGAACGACCCCGGCCGTGCCGAGGCGCGCGAGGCCGTCGAGCACCGGCTCGGGACCGGCGGCGGCGGCTTCGAACTGTGGGAGGACGGCGGCGAAGTCGTCTCCCTGTCCGGCTGGGGCGGGCCGACGCCGAACGGGATCAGGATCGGGCCGGTGTACACGCCCCCGGAGCGACGCGGCCGCGGCTACGCGAGCACGCTCGTCGCCGGGCTCTCGCAGGCGCTGCTCGACGGCGGACGGCGCTTCTGCTTCCTCTACACCGACCTGGCCAACCCGACGTCGAACGCGATCTACGAGCGGATCGGCTACGTCAAGGCGGCCGAGTCCGCGATGGTCGCGTTCGAGCCGCGATAGATGGCCGAGACCCCGCTGTACGACAGCATCGGACAGACCTACGCCGAGATCCGGCGCCCGGACCCGCGGATCGCCGAGCGCCTCTGGCGGGCTCTCGGCGATGCCCGGACGGTCGTGAACGTCGGCGCGGGCACAGGCTCCTACGAACCGCCCGACCTGAGCGTGACCGCGGTCGAGCCGTCAGTGGTGATGATCGCACAGCGAGAGCCGGGTGCCGATGCCGTCGTGCAGGCGGCCGCCGAGAACCTTCCCTTCGCCGACGACACGTTCGACGCGGCGATGGCCGTCCTCACCCTCCATCACTGGCACGCACTCGATCTCGGCCTGTCCGAGCTGAAGCGCGTCGCGCGGAGGCGAGTCGTGATCGTCACCTTCGAGCGTCGCGTGTGGCCGGACCAGTGGATCGTCCGCGACTACCTGCCGGAGATCCTCGAGGATCGGTCGATGCCGGAACTGGACGACGTGCTCGCCCACCTGCCGCCGGCGACGGTCGAGCCGCTGCTCGTGCCGCGCGACTGCACGGACCGGATGTTCGCCACCCTCTGGGCCAGACCCGAGGAGTACCTCGACCCACGAATTCGAGCGGCGACGTCCGTGTGGCACCAGCTGCCGGCAGCCGTGACCGAGCGCGCGCTCGACCATCTTCGAAGCGACCTCGAATCAGGGCTCTGGGATGCCCGCTACTCCCGCCTTCGCACTACTCCCGAGTGGGACGTCGGCCTCCGCCTGATCCGGGCGGAGCTTCGCAAGACCTACGCTGCCGCGACCGACCTTGGCGGGCGGCGGCACAGCAACGCCGTCGGTCAGTCGGCGATGCGAGCGCAGCGAGCGAGGAGGGGGCCCACGGGGGAACGGGTTCCCCCGTGCTAGAACAGTTTCTGCAGCCTCATCGCCGCGCCCATGTCGCCCTTGATCTTGAGCTTGCCGGACATGTACGCGGCCGTCGCGTTCTGCTCACCCTTCACCACCTTCTCGAACGTCTCGGCGGAGGCGGCGATCGTGCAGTCGCCGCCGGCGTCGCCCCCGTCGACGGTGACGCCGCCGTCGGCGACCTTGACCGTCCAGGTGCCTGCGCCCTCGATGTCGAAGACGTAGGAGTTGTTCAGCCCGGCGGTCTTGCCGGGGTCGACGCGGGAGGGAAGCTGTTCGAAGAACTCGCTGACGACGGACACTGGGCTCGCTCCTTTTCGATTGACCCGAGCCTAGCGGCTACAGGACGGCGACCTCCGGCTCGAGCCGCCGGCGCTCCCGCGTCTCCGGGAGGAGCGTCGTCAGCGCGAGGGCGACCATGGGCGCGGCGGCCGAGATGAAGAGCGAGGTGCGGAGGTCGATCGAGTCGGCGACGGCACCGAGGAACACGGCGGCGACCCCACCGAGACCGATCGCGAACCCGATCGAAAGGCCCGAGGCCAAACCGATGTTGCCGGGCAGGTACTGCTGCGCCATCACCATCGTCACGCCGAACGTCCCGACCACTGCCGCGCCGACGCCGGCGAGCGCGATCGCGCCCGGGATGCCGCCGACCAGCAGGAACACGAGGATCAGCGGCGTGCTGACGACGAAGCTGCCCATCAGCACGGTGCGCAGCCCGACCCGGTCGGCCAGCGGCCCGGCCAGCAGCGTGCCGACCGCGCCGACCAGGAGCATCCCCGCGAAGACGTAGTTGCCGTACGACTTCGAGTGACCCTGCGACACCTCGTAGAGCGGCACGAACGTGATCAGACCGAACCAGGCGAGGCTGCGGAACGTGATCACCGCAAGCAGGATGCCGAGCGAGCGCAGGTCGGTCCGCCCCCCGCTCGTCACCTTCGACCCCGCGTCGGGTACGAAGCCGAGCAGATACCTCGTTCCCGCGAGCAGCAGGAGCGCGACGATCGCACCGGGAACGACCAGGAACCAGCCGCCTCGCAGCCCCACGGCGACGATGATCGGCGTCACGACCAGCGCACCCAGTCCGTAGCCGACGTTGCCCCCGACCGCGAACAGCGACATCCCGCTCGCCCGCTTTCGCCCGCTCGTGTAGGCGGCGAACTTCGAGCCCTCGGGGTGATAGGCGGCGGTGCCGAGCCCGGAGACGATTACGAGCACGACCACGAGCCAGTACGCAGGGGCGTCCGCTGCGGCCGCCATCCCGACACCGGCGACCGCGACGCCCGCCGGCAGGAGCCAGATCGCGCCGCGGGCGTCCGACCAGAGCCCGAACAGCGGCTGAACGATGGACGACGAGAGCGCCGAGGCGAGCACGAGCACGGCGACCAGCGTGTAGGACAGGCCGAACTCGGTCTTCAGAAACGGGAGCAGCGCCGGCAGCGCCCCGCCCGAGAAATCGACCGCCGCGTGACCGGTCGAGAGCAGCGTCATCGCCCGCCGGTCGATCTGGTCGCGCACGCTCGCAGCGTATCCGGATAGCATCGCGCCGCCGATGGAGATCGCCGCCGCGCCGGAGGCCGCCGAGGCGGACCTCACCGCCTTCGCCGTCCTCGACCCGGTCGGCGACCTGCCTGCTCTCGATCCCCGGCTTCCGGCCCTGGTCGAGTCCGGCGAGGTAAAGGGCGAGGCCGGCGCGACGTGCGTCCTCCACGGCGACCGAAAACGGATCGTCGCCGCCGGGGGCGGCCGCCGTGACCAGCTCGACGCCGATTCGATCCGCGACGCCGCCGCCGGCGTCGCGCGTCTCGGCCTCGGCGGCACCGTCGCCTGGCTGCTCGACGGCGACCTCGAGCTGAGCGCGGCCGAGCAGGCCCGGGCGGTCGTCGACGGCCTGGTGCTGGGCGGCTACGACGCAGGCGCCTGGAAGACCGACCGCCCCCGGCGGCACCTCACCGAACGGCTGGTGCTGGTCGGGGCAGATGAAGAGACACGAGAGCTGGCGCAACGCGCGGAGCGCGTTGCGCAGTGGGCGAACCGCGCCCGCGACCTCGCAAACCGCCCGGCGAACGACCTCACGCCGGAGCGACTCGCCGAGCGGGCTGCCGAGATCGCGCAGGGGTCGAGCTCGCTCTCCTACGAGTCGTTCGACCGTGGACAGATCGAGGAGATGGGCATGGGCGCGTTCGCCGCCGTCGCCCAGGGAAGCCACGCGGAGCCGCGGTTGATCGTCCTGCGCTACGACCCGCCGGGCGCACGCGACGACCTCGTGCTCGGCCTGGTCGGAAAGGCGATCACCTTCGACACCGGCGGGGTGTCGCTGAAGCCCTGGGAGTACATGGAGGACATGAAGGGCGACATGTCCGGGGGCGCCGCCGTGGTCGAGGGCGTCGGCGCGGTCGCCGACCTCGGTGTCCCGCTGCGCGTGCTCGCCGTCGTCGCCTCGACCGAGAACATGACCGGAGGCGGCGCGTACAGGCCGGGCGACATCCTCACCGCGATGAACGGCAAGACGATCGAGGTGATCAACACCGACGCCGAGGGCCGGCTCGTGCTCGCCGACGCGCTCTGCTACGCGTGCGAGCAGGGCGCCACGCATCTGATCGACCTGGCGACCCTCACCGGCGCGATGGTGCTGGCGATGGGCGACCTCTACGCCGGAGTCTATGCGGACGACGACGGCTGGCGCGCCCAGGTCGTCGACGCCGCGAATGCGGCCGGCGACCATCTCTGGCCGCTGCCGCTGCACCGCCGCTACCGCCGGTACGTGAACTCGAACTTCGCCGACATGAAGAACGCCTCGATCCTGAAGGAGGGCTCCCCCGCGCTTGCGGCCGAGTTCCTGCGCGAGTTCGCCGGCGACGGGCCGTGGGCACACATCGACCTCGCAGGACCGGCGTTCATCCGCCGCTCGCGCGGCGACTACCTCAGCCAGCAGGGGGGTACCGGCTACGGCGTGCGGCTGATCGCTGAGCTAGCGCAACGACTCTCCGAATCGTTGCGCTAAAAGACCATGGACTTCGATCTCTCGCCGGAACACGAGCTCGTCCGCGACACGGTGAGAACCTTCGCGGTCGAGAAGGTGGCGCCCGTGGCCGAGGTGCTCGACCGCGAGCACCGTTTCCCGTACGAGCTCGTGGCCGAGATGGCCGAGCTCGGGCTGATGGGGATCCCCATCCCCGAGGAGTACGGCGGCGGCGGCGGCGACACGCTCTCGTACGCGATCGCGGTCGAGGAGCTGACCCGGATCGACTCGTCGGTGGCAATCACGGTCGCCGCGCACACGTCGCTCGGGACGATGCCGATCTTGCTGTTCGGCTCCGAGGAGCAGAAGCGCGAGTGGCTGCCCGGCCTGGCGTCGGGGAAGCACCTGGCGGCGTTCGGGCTGACAGAGCCGGGTGCCGGCTCCGACGCCGGCTCGACCGCCACGACCGCCGAGCTGCGGGACGGGAGCTGGGTGATCGACGGCGCGAAGATGTTCATCACCAACGCCGGCACCGACATCACCGCCTGCGTGACGATCACGGCACGCACCGGCAAGGACGAGGTCTCGAACCTGATCGTCCCGAACGGGACCCCCGGCTACGAGATCTCGGCGCCGATGCAGAAGCTCGGCTGGCGCGCCTCGGACACGCGGGAGCTGTCGTTCCAGGGCTGTGCAGTGCCGGAGGGCAACCTGCTCGGCCCGCGCGGCGAGGGCTTCAGGCAATTCCTCGAGATCCTCGACGGCGGCCGCATCTCGGTGGCGGCGATGGGGGTGGGGCTCGCACAGGGCGCCTACGACCTCGCCTACGAGTACGCGCTCGAGCGGCAGCAGTTCGGCAAGCCGATCGCGTCGTTCCAGGCGGTGCAGTTCCAGCTCGCCGACCTGGCGACTGAGATCGAGGCGGGCCGGGCGCTCGTCTACCGGGCCGCCTGGCTGAAGGACGGGGACCGGCCCTTCGCGCTCGCGGCTGCTCAGGCGAAGCTCTACACTGGGCTGCTGTCCAACCGGGCCGCGAACGTCGCACTCCAGATCCACGGCGGCTACGGGTTCATGGACGAGTTCCCGATCTCGCGGCTGTACCGCGACCAGAAGATCCTCGAGATCGGCGAGGGCACGAACGAGGTGCAGCGGATGGTGATCGCGCGGCAGCTCGGCCTGCCGCCGTCGTAGCCGGCCCAGCAGGGGTCGATCGGAGCAGGGTTGAGGGACAGGCACTCAGTGCCTGTCCCTGCCCTACGTGGAACGCACCCTCGTTCGAGGACAGCGGCCGCCGCAGCCGCCGCCGCCCTCCAGACCCCGAGCGGCGCACCAACTCTCTCTCCCGTGCCCATGGTGCCCGCCGGCCGCGAACGCGACAAGGGCCGAACGGCCTATTTCGCGGGCAGGCGGGTCACTATGGGAAAGACAGCGAGGCGCGGTGCTAGCGTCACCGCGGGATGCTGTTACGGCAGTTCGTCGACGAGGACATCGGGTGCGCCTCCTACCTCGTCGGCGACGCCGACGCGGGCGAGGCGCTGCTGATCGACCCTGCGTATGCGATCGAGCAGTACCTGGCGGCGGCCGAGCAGGAGGGCGTTCGCATCGTGCGTGTGCTGGAGACGCACACACATGCCGACCATGTGTCCGGCCACGGCCGGCTCGCGCTCGAGCACGGGATCCCGGTCTCCATCCACCGCCGTGCCGGGGCCGGTTATCCGCACGACCCGCTCGAGGACGGCGGCGAGTTGTCGGCCGGCTCGGTGACGGCCCGGACGATCCACACGCCTGGACACCGCCCCGAGCACTGCTGCTTCCTCGTCGACGCTGCCCACAGCGCGGCCAGGCAAAGCCCGCCCGCGCGCATGGAAAGCTGGCTCTTCACCGGGGACTCGCTGTTCGTCGGCACCGTCGCCCGGCCCGACCTCGCCGTCGAGGCCCGCGAAGGCGCCGAGGGCATGTTCCAGAGCCTCCAGCGGCTGCTCGAGCTGACGGATGACGTCAAGGTCTTTCCCGGGCACGTAGCAGGGTCGCTCTGCGGCACGGGGATGAGCCCTGCCCCGTCGACGACGATCGGCGCAGAGCGGCGCGGAAACCCGCTGCTGGCGATCGCGACGGTGAGCGACTTCGTGGACGAGACCGCGGAGGCGGCGACGCCGCGGCCGCCGAACATGGGGCGGATCGTCGAGCTGAACCGCGGTCCGTTCGTCGGCGCCTCACCCGCACCGGCGCCGGTCGCCTCGCCCGACGACGCCACCGTCCTGGACGTCCGCAGCGCAGACGACTTCGCCGCCGGCCACGTCCCTGGCGCGCTGAACGTGCCGGTGACGGTGAAGGGCTTCGGGACGCGCGCCGGCTTCGTGCTCAGAGACGGGGAGCAGGTCGTCCTGCACGCGTCGACGCCCGCCGAGGCCGACCTGGCCGCCCGCCGCCTGCGCGCGGTGGGCCTGCTCGAGCTGCAGGGGTATCTCGACGGGCCGCTGGAGCTCGAGCCGCTGGAGGCAGTCGAGCTGGACGACCTCGAGTCGCTGCTCCGGGGCGGCGAGGTGGACGTGATCGATGTGCGCGAGCTCGACGAGCGCGACTCGGGCTTCATCCCCGGGAGCAGGCACATCCCGTACCGGCTGCTCCGGGCCTACGGCGCCAACGTCGCGGGCGGAAAGCCGGTGGTGACGATCTGCGAGAGCGGCGCGCGGGCGGCGGTCGCCGCCAGCGTCCTCGCCGCGGCCGGCGTGGACGCGCGGCCGGTCCTCCACGGAGGCATCGCCGACTGGCACCGTCGCGGCGGGCACACGGTCGAGTTCCGGCGCTGCGGTAGCTGACACAGGCATCGGAGCCTGTTCCGGCGTCGGTCCCGTGTCAGGCCGTCGCGGGCAAGAGCAGCTCGGCCTCGCGGACGTATCGCTCGGCGCCGACCGTACGGTAGAACGCGAGCGCCGGAGCGAGCTGAGCGAGGTCGCCCAGACGCCCCGCCGCGAGCCGGCAGTACGCCTCGGAGGAGACCGCGCCGATGTCGGCGCTGAGCTCTGCGGCCCTGATCCGATCGCCGCGAGCGTAGGCGATGCCGATTCGGGCCCAGGGGATCCTCGCGTATGCCTCCAGCGCCGACGCGCACTGCTCACCACGCCCGAGCTCGGTGAGCGTCCAGGCAAGGACGTGCAGGAACGTGTCGGCGAAGCCGATGTCCGTGCCTCCGGCGATGCCGGTGAGGAACTCGCCGGCCGGGAGAAGGGCGCGCTCCGGCTCACCCGCCTCCCGGAACACATGCGCCGCCACGGCAAAGGCCGGGTACATGTTCTGGGGATCCCTCGCCCGTCGGCCCGTCTCGAGAGCCTGCTCCGCGTCCTCGAGCGCGCTCTCGCGTTCGCCCCTTGCGATCCGGATCAGCGCGCGGTAGGAGTAGCAAGGGGAGGCGAGGTAGTGCGGTGAGCCGGCCTCGACCTCCGCGAGGAGCGAGTCAACCCGGTCGGCTGCCGCACCCCAGTCTCCGAGTTCGTACTCGGGACCCGCCAGGACACCGAAGAACCAACGGCGAAACCCCTTCTGCCCGTATCGCTCGGCTTCGCGCTCGGCATCGCGCCAGAGCTCCACCGAGCTGACGAGCTTGCCGCGCGCCCACCACCGGGCAGCGAGATTGCCCATGCCGCGGCACAGGTCGAACACGGCATTGGCCTCGCGCGCGAGCTCGATCCCGCGGGCGAGCTCTTCGAAGCCTCGCTCACTCCCGAGGGCGGCCCGGGCCGAGCCGATGTTGATCAGCGCGGCGCCCCGGATCTCCTCGAGACCGAGATCCTCGGCCATCGACAACGCCTCTTCCCCGACCCGGATCGACTCCTCCTCCTGGGCGGCGAGCATCAGCAGCCGGGAGGCGGTCGCGGTCACGCGTGCCTTCGTGCGCGACGCCTCCAGCGAGGCGACACGGTCGCGGGCGCGGCCGAGATGCTCCATGGCCGACTCGGTATCACCCGCGAGCCAGTAGTGCTCGCACAACGTCGTCTCGGCCTCGGCTGCACCTTCCACGTCGCCGGCCGCGAGCAGGTCGTCGCGCGCCTTCTCGAGAACCGCGAGGTCCGTCTCGCCGAGCAGGTAGAGCGCGCGCCCCAGGCGGTGCAGCAGCCGACCCCGCGCGCGATCGTCCTCGGCCGGCAGCTCGAGCGCGGCCCGGAAGAAGCGCGCGGCGGCGGCGTACGCGTTGAGAGCCAGGGCGCGGTCACCGGCGTCCCCGAGCGCCTCGCCGGCCGCTCCGGCGAACTCCGATGTACTGCCGGAGGCCGCCTCGGTCAGCTCGAGCGCCTGGAGGTAGTGGTGAGCAAGCATCTCGGCGTGATCCTCGCGGCGGCCGAGCTGCTCGATCCAGCGGGCGGCGAGCAGGTGTTTCTCGGCTCGACCCGCCCGCGGGATCTGACCGTACGCGACGTCGCGTACGAGCAGGTGACGGAACGAGTACTCGCTGTCGCCGACGACCGAGCTCGCGCGCTCGCGACGGACGAACTCCTTCCGCTCGAGCGAGTGCAGACCGACGTCGATTCGAGAACGATCGGCGAGCGCCGCCAGCGCGCCCGACCAGAAGCGCTTCCCGATCACGGCCGCGTCCTGGAGCAGCGCCTTCTGCTCGACCCCGAGCAGGTCGAGGCGCGCGGCGATCAGCCCCTGCACCGTCTCGGGCAGCTCGCCCACGCCTCCGCGGTCGCGGAGCATCCGGACGAACTCCTCGGCGTAGAGGGGGTTTCCGCCTGCGCGGGCGAGCAGCTCGGCCTGGGTCTCGGCGGGCAGAAACGTTCCAAGCAGCTCCGAGAGCAGGCGGGCAGTGTCCTCGTCGGAGAGCGGGGACAGGGATATCGTCAGGGCATTCGGCTTGCCTCCGCCCCAGGCGGGACGCCGGGTGAGCAGTTCGGGGCGGGCCGTGCAGACCACGAGCAGCGGCACGCCGGTTGCCCAGTCGATCAGGTGATCGACGAACTCGACCAGGTTGTCGTCGGCCCAGTGCAGGTCTTCGAAGACGAGGACGAGGGGTCGCTCCTCGGCCAGCTCCTCGAAGAACCGGCGCCAGGCCGCAAACGCCTCGTCGCGCATGTCGCCTCCGCCCTCGGTGCCGCCGGCCAGGCCGACCAGAGGACGCAGGTGCGACTGGATCCAGGGGTCCGAGACTGCCGCCGAGAGCTTCCGGGCGGCCTCGTCGGCATCGTCGCCCTCGAGGATCCCGAGCTGGGCCTTGACCATTTCGCCGAGCGCCCAGAAGGTGATCCCTTCGCCGTACGGCAGGCACCGGCCGTGGCGCCAGGCGATCAGATCGGGGTGACGTTCGATCGCCTCGAAGAGCTCGAGCGCCAGCCGGCTCTTGCCGATCCCGGGAACGCCCACGATGGTGACGAGCTGAGACGAACGCTCCTGGAGCACACGCGCGAGCGCGTCCTGGAGCAATGCGACCTCGCGGCGTCTTCCGACAAGCGGCGCGCCGTGGACGCGGTCGACGGCGACGAGCGAGCGCGCCTCGAGCGCCTCCCAGGCGTTGACCAGTCGGGACTTGCCCTTGGCCTCGACCGGGGCGAGCTCCCGATACACGATCGCCCGCTCGGTTGCCCGGAAGGTCTGCTCGCCGACGACGATCGCGTTGACCACCGCCGCGGTCTGGAGTCTCGCGCCGGTGTTGATCACGTCACCCGCAGCCATCGCCTCGCCAACCTCCGGCCGGGCCTCGATGCTGACCAGCGCCTCGCCCGTGTTGACACCGATCCGGATCTGGATGCCTTCCTCGAGCGCCCACTCCCGGATCGCGAAGGCCGCTCGAACCGCCCGCTCCGGGTCGTCCTCGTGCGTGGTCGGCGCGCCGAACAGCGCCATCACCGCGTCGCCGATGAACTTCTCGACCGTGCCGCCGTACCGTTCGAGCTCCGCGCGGACGTGCCTGTGGTAGCGGTCGAGCTCGGCTGCGACGTCCTCGGGGTCGAGCTCCTCGGCGCGCGAGGTGAAACCGACCAGATCGGCGAAGAGAACCGTGACGACTTTCCGCTCCCGGCGGCCCGTAGGCACGCGGCGAGTGTATTACGGGCCGGTTCTGGCTCCCTCGACCGGCGGGCCGTCGATCGGCAGTTTCCCGGCGAGGAATGCGAGCTGGTCGCGGTACACCTGCGCGTTCAGCTCGTGGCCGGCCGGGTACCAGCGCACCTGAGAGCCGACCGGCGCCGCCTTCTGCAGTGCGACCAGCGCAGCCCGCGGGACGATCTCGTCCTTGCGGCCGTCCTGGAGCATCACCGACCCCGGATGCGCACGCGCCAGCCAGCGCAGCGGGTCGATCCGGGTCAGCGACGCACGCACCTGCCGACGTAGCCCGACGGGCGCCTGCGCGACGTACGCCGAGACCGGCAGCGAGCCGCCCGACATCAGGACCGCCGCACGGATGCGCGGCTCGGCTCCCGCGGCCACTGCGGCGACGCGGGCGCCGAGGCTCCAGCCGACGAGGCCGATCCGCTTCGGGTCGACCTGCGGCAGGCTTTGCAGCACGTCGACCGCCCGGCGCACGGCGACGACGTCCGAGGCGAAGATCCGCCGGTCGCGCGCCAGCGACTGTACAGGGGTCAAGCCGGCCGGCGGGGCGCCGGCGCTGCTGGAGGGCAGGGTCAGGGTCATCCCGACCGCACGTCTGCCCGCTGCCCAGACGGCCGGCAGCAGGAACCGCTCGCGGCCCTCTCCCGAGCCGTGCAGGTAGATCACCGCCGGGAGCCCGGCCGCCCTGTTCGGCAGCGCGAGGTAGGCGGGCACGCGGCCGCTCGGCGTCGCGTACGAGACGTCGTCGACTGCGATCGGGTACGGGCCGTTCACGCGTCCCTTGTTGCGAAAGGCGATCGGGCGAGATGCGTCGTACGCGAACGGGCTCGGCTGCGTCACCGCCGCCGGCCGCGTCGTCTGCACCGCCTCGTCGCTGCCGCCGCAGCCGGCCGCCCCGGCCCCGAGCGCCGTCGCCGCCAGCGTTACCGCAGCCGCTCGACCTCGTAGCCCCATCCGCGCATCTGGTCGAGGAGCGCCTCGCAGTGGGCCTCGTCGCGCGTGAGCAGCGTCAGGTCGATGCCGGTCGCGCCGACCGGAATGTCCACTCCTTCGCGGCGATGCTCCACTGAAAGGACGTTGACGCGTTCCTCGGCCACAAGTTGGAGGAGTTTCAGCAGCTCGCCCGGCCGGTCGGGCACCGACGTACGCACGACGAGGTGCCGGCCGGCCGAGGTGACGCCGTAGCGGAGGACCGTGATCAGGGTGCTCGCGTCGATGTTGCCGCCCGAGAGGACGGCCGCCACCGGCCCGTCGCCCGGGATCTTCCCGGCCAGGAGCGCGGCGACACCGACGGCTCCCGCGCCCTCGACGAGGAGCTTCGTCCGCTCGAGCAGAAGCACGATCGCCTCGGCGATGCCGTCGGGCGAGACCTCGACCACGTCGTCGAGCACCTCGTCGAGCAGCGGGCTAGTCAGCTCCCCCGGCTCCTTGACGGCGATCCCGTCCGCGAGCGCGAACGCCTCCCGGGCGGCGCGAACGCCGACGATCCTCGTGCCGGGAGCCGCGACCCGCAGGGCCAGGCCGATCCCCGCAGCGAGCCCGCCGCCGCCGATCGGCACCAGCACGGTCTCGGCGTCAGGCACCTGCTCGGCGAGCTCGAGGCCGATCGTCCCCTGGCCGGCGACGATCGTCTCGTCCTCGAACGGGTGCACGAGCGTGGCACCGCTCTCCTCGCTCAGCCGCCGCGCCTCGGCGAGTGCCTCCTCGATCCCGTGCCCGACCATCCGCACCTCGGCGCCGTAGCCCTTCGTCGCCTCGACCTTGGCCATCGCCGCGTCCTGCGGCACGAAGATGGTCGCGCCGATGCCGCCCTCACGGGCCGCCCAGGCGACCGACTGGGCGTGGTTGCCGGCGCTCGCCGCGACGACGCCGGCGGCGCGCTTGGCCTCGCCGAGCGTCGACAGCTTGTTGACCGCCCCGCGGATCTTGAACGAGCCCGTCCGCTGGAGGTTCTCGGCCTTCAGGTGGACGTCGCGGCCGGCCAGGCGCGAGAGGGTCTCGGAGCGGTACACGGGCGTGATGCGCGCGACGCCGACGAGGCGGTCGCGGGCGCGCTCGATGTCAGCCGGCGTCGGCACCGTCGTCGACGTCGAAGACCCGGGACACGATCTGCGAGACGGCCGAGAGCGGGTCGAGCCGGCGAGCCTGGACGTCGTCGAGCAGCCGCCGCAGCTCCGGGTCGGAGCCGACCGCGCGCTCGAGGTGTGACCTGGCCCGAGCGGAGGCGACCGCGTAGACCTCTGCCGTGAGGTTGCGGCGGCGGCGCTCTTCGAGCCCACCCTCGCGCTCGAGGAACTCGCGGTGCTTCTCGACCTTCGCCCAGAGCTCGGGCACGTTCTCACCACGATGCGCCTCGGTGAGCACGATCGGCACCGTCCAGGGCCTGTCGCGGTCGAGCGAGAGCACCGACCGCACCTCCGTGAGCATCGTCTTCGCCGCCGGGTGGTCCATCTTGTTGATCGCGATCACGTCTGGAATCTCCATGATCCCGGCCTTCAGGGCCTGGATCGAGTCGCCCGAGCCGGGCATGAGCACGAGCACGACGGTGTCGGCGACGCCGATCACCTCGATCTCGCTCTGGCCCGTTCCGACCGTCTCGACGAAGACGAGGTCCTTGCCCGAGGCGTCGAGGATCAGCATCGCCTGGAGCGTCGCCTCGGCGACCCCACCGAGGTGGCCGCGCGTCCCCATCGAGCGGATGAAGACGCCCGGGTCGAGGAAGTGGTCGGCCAGCCGGATGCGGTCGCCGAGCAGCGCACCGTGAGAGAACGGGCTGGACGGGTCGACCGAGACCACGCCGGCAGTCCGGTCGAGGGCACGCACACGGCGGAGCAGCGCGCCGATCAGGGTCGACTTGCCGACTCCCGGCGGGCCGGTCACCCCGACCGAGTAGGCGCGTCCGGTGTCCGGGTAGAGGTCGTGGACGAGCTCGCGCGCCAGCGGATCGGAGCTCTCGACCAGCGTGATCGCACGCGCCAGGGCACGCCGGTCGCCCGCGCGCACGCCGGCGGCGAGGCTCTCGCGCGTCCATGGTCGGCGACCGCTCATCTCCCTTGCTGCCAGACTTGGCAAGAGGTTCTCGCCGCCGCGACCGACCCGGCGGGCGCGGCTCCTCGCCGTGGCGAGGGGCCGCGCGCCTCTGGGGAGGGGGGCTCGCGGGGGGAACCCGCCGTTCCCGCCGCGCGAGCGAGCCGAAGACGAGCGACGGTCACGAGGGGGCCGGCTCGGGGACGGCGGCCGGCTCCCGTCGGAGCAGCGCGTATCCGGTGCTCGCGGACGCCAGCGCGATCACGCCGGCGATCCCCCAGACCCAGCGTGCCCCGATCCCGTCGACGAGCGGGCCTGCGACGGCCATCCCGAGGCCCAGCACCGCGAAGTTCGTTCCCATGATCAACGTGAACGCGCGGCCGCGCGCGTGGTCGGGCGCGCCGCGCTGGACGAGCAGCGTGTTGCACACGAGCGCGGTCGCGTTGCCAATCCCGCTGGCGACGACGAAGGCAGCCGCCACCCAGACGTTCGGCGAGAGCCCGACTGCGATATTCGCGACCCCCATGGTCGCGATCGCGAGCCCGTACACGAGCGTCATCCCGCGCCGCTCGAGCAGCGTGGACGCGAACAGTGCGCCGATCACCGCGCCGAAACCGTTCGCCGCGAACAGCAGGCCGAAGCCGAAGTTGCCGGCGTCGAACGAGTCCTTCGCGAGCACCACCTCGGACACGTTGACGAACGCGATCGTGATCATCGCCAGGTTCCAGGAGAGGAGCACGGCGAGCAGCGGCCGGGAGTGGAGGACGAGCCGAAAACCCTCGCCCAGGTCCTGCCAGTACCCGTGGCTCTCGGTCCGGCCCTGCTGGAGCAGCGCGCGCGGGATCTGGAGCAGCAGCACGGCCGAGATCCCGAAGCTGACCGCGTTGACCATGTAGGCCGGATCAGGGCCGGCCACTGCGGCGATCAGGCCGCCGAGCAGCGTCCCGACGGTGATCGTCAGCTGCTCCGCGAGCCGCAGCAGGGCGTTCGCGCGCGGGAGGTCTTCGACTGAGACGAGGTTGGGCAGCCCCGCGTACGCGGCCGGCCGGGCGAAGCCGGTGGCGATGCCGGCGACGAGCGCGAGCGCGACGATCTGGCCCGACGTCACCGTGAAGGTGAGCAGCACGAAGACGATCAGGCGCACGAGGTCCGCGCCGACGAGCAGCCGCTTCCGCGAGAGGCGGTCGACCAGGGGACCGAGCAGCAGCCCGATCGCGACCGCGGGCAGGAAGTCGGCGATCAGCAGAGCGGCCACCCACTTGCCCGAGTGGGTCCGGTCGTAGACGTCGACGGTGAGAGCGATGACCGCGAGGAACGTCCCGAGGCCGGAGACGAGATAGGAGCTGAACAGGAGCTTAAAGCTCGGCGACGAGCGGAGCACCTCCCGCTGACGAGCGAGGAAGGGCGGCACGGGGCGGGAGCCTAGCGCCCCGCGGCGCCGGGGCGCGCGCGGGCGAGCGCCTCGGCGAAGTACGCATTCTCGTCCGGCGTTCCGCACGAGACCCTGATCGCCGTCGGCGCGCCGAAGCCGTGGAGCGGCCGGACGATGACGCCTTCGGCGAGGAGCGCCTCGAAGAGCGGCCGCGTGTCGGTGCCGGTCTCGGCGTAGAGGAAGTTTCCGAACACCGGTCCGGCGGGCGGGAGGTCGGCCGACTCGAGGATTCCGCGGAGCTGGTCGCGCGACTCCGCGTTCAGCCGGCGGCGGCGGGCGATCTCGTCGACGTCGTCGAGGCTGGCGAGGGCCGCCTCCTGCGCGGCCGAGGAGACGTCGAACGCGCGCTTCACCTTGTTCGCGGCCGTGACCACGGCCGGCGGGGCGACCATGTAGCCGACCCGCAACCCGGCAAGGCCGTAGATCTTCGAGAACGTCCGCAGCACGGCGACGGGCCGGCCGGCCCGGTAGTACTCCTCGATCGCGTCCGGGTAGTCGGGGTCGTCGACGTATTCGCGGTACGCCTGGTCGATCACGACCAGCACGTGCCCCGGGACACGGTCGAGGAACACGTCCAGCTCCGCACGCGTGTTCATCGTCCCGGTCGGGTTGTTCGGGTGGCAGACGAAGACGAGCCTCGTCTTCGGCGTGATCGCCTCGAGCATCGCGTCGAGGTCGTACCGGTCGTCCCGGAGGGGCACCTTGATCGCGACGGCGCCGAGCTTCGCGGCGTCGATCGGATAGGTGGCGAACGACGGCCAGCCGCAGACCATCTCGTCGCCCGGATCGAGTGACGCCTGCGACAGCAGGTCGATCAGGCCGTCCGCGCCGGAGCCGACGGCGACCTCCTCGAAGGAGATCCGGTGCCGCTCCGCCAGTGCGGTCCGGAGACGCCAGGCGCCGCCGTCGGGATAGCGGTTGAGGTCGGCGACGGAGCGCCCGAGCGCCTCGACAGCCGCCGGGAAGGGCCCGAACGGCCCTTCGTTGGATGCCAGCTTGACGCACCGGGCGAGCCCGAGCTCCCGTTGCACCTCCTCGACCGGCTTGCCCGGCTCGTATGGGACGAGGCCCTGGACGGCCGGCCGGAAGAAGCTGTCGGCGATCTCGGCGACGGACGCAGCCACGCGCAGACTGTATCCGGGCTTAGTCTTCGGCCGTGCCCGAGATCGGCCTATTCCCGCTCGAGCTGGTGCTCCTGCCGAGCGAGCGCGTCCCGCTCCACATCTTCGAGGATCGGTACCGCGAGCTGGTCGGCGAGAGCCTTGCCGACGGGAGCGAGTTCGGCGTGATCCTCGAGGACGACGACGGGCTGCGGCAGGTCGGTACGAACACCGGCGTGATCGAACTGGTGCACACGTTCGACGACGGGCGGATGAACGTCCTGGTCGAGGGTCGGGGCCGCTTCCGGATCGTGGAGGAGACCGAAGGCCGTTCGTACCGGACGGCGGAGGTGGAGCCGCTCGAGGACGCAGCGGGCGAGGAGCCGAGCGACGAGGAGGCCGAGCGCACGCTCGAGGCGTTCCGGCGGCTGGCGGCGATCGCGGAGGCGGACGAGGTCGACGTCCCGAGCCCGGGCGGCGGAACGCCGCTCTCGTTCCAGCTCGCGGCGCGGGTCGACTTCGGCACCGTGCTCAAGCAGGAGCTGCTCGAGCTCCGCTCGGAGCGAGCCCGGCTCGACCGGCTCGTCGACCTCCTCGCCCAGGCGGCGGGAGCGCTCGCGCGCGAACGCGAGGTGCGCGAGCGCGCCGCGGGCAACGGCAAGGTCACACGCGACTAGTTGTCCTGCCCACACAGGTTCCATACGCGGCTGATTGGTGGCCGGCCTCTGAGCGAGCTGTGCGGTCTGGCGGTGTTGTAGTGGTGCAGCCAGTGTGGCAGAGCGGCGGCGCGGTCTCGTGAGCTGCGGTAGCTGACGCCGTAGGCCCACTCGCGCGCCATTGTTTGGTGAAAGCGTTCGACTTTGCCGTTCGTGCGTGGCCGGTAGGGCTCGATCGTCAGGTGCTTGATCCCTTGCTCGCTGAGCAGGCTTCGGAACGCCCGGCTGCGCGTGTAGCACCAGGCGTTGTCCGTCATCAGCCGTTTGGCTTTGATTCCGTGCCGAGCGAAGAAGGCGAGCGCCCGCTCGGTGAAGGCGACGACGGTAACGGCGCGCTCGTCGGGCAACAGCTCGGCGTAGGCGAGCCGTGAGCGGTCGTCGACGACCGCGTGTGCGAAGTCGTAGCCGACCCGCGTCTCCACGCTTCGACCGCGCAAGGATTGGGAGCGATTTCCGGTGACGCGGTGGCCGGGCCGCTCGAAGCGCGCGTAGCTCGAGGAGTCCATGTGTAGCAGGTCGCCCGGGCAGGGCCACTCGTAGCGGTTGGCCGGTCCCCGCGGTCGCTTCTCCGGCCGCGAACAACCGTTGCGCTGCAACGTTTTCGAAACGGTCGAGTGCGGATGGCCGAGCTCACCCGCGAGCAAACGAGGGCCCCAGCCGGTGCGGCGGCGCTTCTCGCAGATCCGCTCCTGCTCGGCCAGCGGGAGCATCCGCGGGCAACGATGCGGACGGCTCGAGCGGTCGTGCAAACACGCCAGCGACTCACGCTCTGCCCGGCTCGCCACGCGCCACCTACGCGACCACTCACAAGCAGTCGCCGGCGAGACGCCATGGCGTCTCGCCGCTTCCCGAATCGAGCATCCAGCTTCAATCGCGCGCACCAGCGCGAAACGTCCCGACAGTCCGAGCTTGGCGTTACGGTGCAGCTGCATCCGGGCCCTCCTTTGGCCGACGTCCTCGCAGACGCACAGCCTCAGGAAGGGCCCGGACGACTCTCAGCCGTTCACAACGTGTGTGGGCACGTCAACTAGTCAGCGCGGTGTCTCGTACGCCATCAGGATCGCGTCCACGTAGCCGCTGCCGCGCCGGTAGTGCTGCTTGCGGTAGCCCTCGCGGACGAAGCCGAAGCGCTCGTACAGCCGGATCGCGGGCTCGTTGTGCGGGAAGACGTGAAGCTCCAGCTTGCGGACGCCGGTCGCGTCCGCCCAGGCGACCGCCTGCTCGAGCAGGGCCGTCCCGACCCCCTGCCGCCGGGTGGAGCCCGCTACCATCAGCCCCAGGTCGGCGACGTGGCGGCTCGCGGGATGGGGGTCGCGCGAGATCGAGAGACGGCCGACGATCTCCCCGTCGCGCTCGGCGAGGAACACGGCGGCGTCCGGGTGGTTTCGAACGGCCTTCAGGTAGCGGCGCTCGTCGGACACCGAGCGCCAGCGGCTCTCGGAGATCAGCCAGCCCTCCGGCTCCGACCCGACCGCCTCGGCGAGAGCGACGAGCGCCGCTGCGTCGCCCGGCCGCGCCGGTCGTACGAGGGCGGGGCTCATCCGACGACGATCCCGTGACCGCCGCGGCGCGGATCGCCCGCCGCGGCGAGCCTGCCCCCCGCGCCGACCTCGACCGCGGCCACCCCGCCGAAGTAGAGGTTGCGCCGGCGCCAGCGGACGACGTCGTAGCCCCGTGCCTCCAGCGCGTCGAGGGCGGCAGGGTCGCTTCCCCCCTCGCAGTGGAGGTGCGGCTCCTCGACGTGGACGCGCGGCGCGTCGATCGCCTCCTCCACGCCGAGCCCGTGGTCGACCACGTTCACCACCGTCTGCAGGATCGCCCCTCGCAGCCGGACCGAGCCCGCGCTGCCGACAACCAGGCGGGGCCGGCCCCGGCGCAGCACGATCGACGGCGCCATCATGCTCGTCAGCCGCGTTCCCGGCCGCGCGGCGCCGCCCGACGGGTTCAGGTCGTACTCGCCGAGCATGTTGTTCAGGTGGATCCCCGTTCCGGGGACGATCACGCCCGAGCCGGAGCCCGTGGAGGCGGTCAGCGAGGCGGCGTTCCCGCGCGCGTCGACGACCGAGATATGGGTCGTCCCGCGGTCGGCGGTCTCGGAGGCGCCTGCGAGGCCTGCCCGGATCCGCCCGAGCGCCTCGCGGACGTTCTCGGCCGACCCGAGCCGGCGCGCGAGACCTCCCCGGTACAGGTCGCGCGCAAAGCTGCCCGTGCGAGCACGACCCTGCTCGCGCATCACGTCCGCGAGGCGCGCGATTGCGTCGGCGCTTCCGGTCGGTGCGCCGGGCCCGAGCGCGTCGTGGAGCTGGAGCCCGTAGCCGACGAGGACGCCGCCCGAGGATGGAGGCGGGTTGGAGACGAACTCGTCGCCGCGGAACCGCACCCGGACCGGCCGCCGGCGGACGACGCGGTAGGCGGCCAGATCGGCCCCCGTGACCGCTCCCCCCTGCTCGCGCAGGTGCGCGACGACCCTCCGCGCGATCGGTCCCGTGTAGATCGCCGCGGCGCCCTTACGCGCGAGCTCCTCGAGTGTGCCCCCGAGGTCGCCGAGCACGAGCCGGTCGCCGGCGACAAGACGCGAGCGCCGGCCGTAGATCCGCCTGCCCTCACGCGTGTGGCGCAGGATCAGATCGAGGATCGCGTGCAGGTACGCCTGCGGCCGCGTCAGCTCGACGCCGCCGCGCGCGAGCTCCAGCGCCGGCTCGACCAGGCGGGGCCACGGCAGCGAGCCGTACGAACGGTGTGCGGCCTCGAGCCCGGCTGCGGCGCCCGGCACCGCACACGACGCTGCGCCGATCCGAAAGATCTGGCTGGTGTCCCCGTCGAAGTCGATGTCGACCGCCTCCATGTCGGCCGCCCGCGGCGGGGACGCGCCGAGACCGGGAACGGCGACGAAGAAGTCCAGCAGACGGTCGGTCCGGTCACGTGCCAGGTGGACGAGCATGAACCCTCCGGCGCCGGGGCCGGTGAGCGGGCTCTCGGCGACCCACGAGGCGAACGCGGCGGCGACGCAGGCATCGACCGCGTTGCCGCCGTCGGCAAGGATGCGGGCCCCGGCCTCGGCCGTCAGCAGGTGCCCGGCGGCGATCGCTCCCTTCACGCCGCCAGCCTAGAACGAGGCCTTCGGAGCTGCGTTCAGATCAGCTCGACGAGCCGGAAGCGTTCGCAGACCACCGACGTGTCGTCGTCGACCGCCACCACGCCGACCTCCTCGCGGTAGGGAGCCGAGCTCCAGAACCACTCGTGTGCCGCCCGCCAGTCGGCGACCGTGCGGAAGCCTTCGCCCTCGTCGATTGCGAACTGGACGTCGACGTCGCCGGCGCGAACCACCCGCACCTCGGTCGTCTCGATCACCGCGACCGGCCGCTCGTCCGAGTCGATGACAACACTCCGGGCGCCTACCTCGGGCAGCGGGTCGGGGCCGTCCGGCACGTACTCCTGTCGGAGCGACGAGGTTGCCGTTTTCTCGCCGCGCAGCACTGCGGCGACCAGCTTGTCCCGGAGCGCGCCCGGAAACCCGAACTGGCAGATCGCCGTGCCGTCCAGCATCACGCTCGCACCCTACTACGAGAGTCCAAGAGCTCTACCGATGCACTGGCCGCCGTGCCCGACATATGCGGGCACGGCTCGCAGGCTCGGCGATCCACGGTCGTCAGATGAAATCGTCATGCCACCGGCGAAGCCGGTGGCGGATTTCATCCGGTCAAGAAGCTGGGCGGTTCGAGGGCCTCGCCCTCGGCCGCGGCCGTGGTGTCGCGCGGATGGACGGCGAACGGCCGCTGCGCCCGCCGCTGGCCGCCGAGCCCGGTGGCGACCACGGTCACCCAGACCTGGCCGTTCAGGCGTTCGTCGATGGTCGCGCCGAAGATCAGGTTCGTGTCGTCGACGGCGCCCTGGCGGACGACCTCGGCCGCCTCGTTCACCTCGAACAGCGACAAATCCTCTCCGCCGGCGATCGAAAGCAGGATCCCGCGCGCGCCGCCGAGCTCCGTGTCTATCAACGGCGAGCGCAGCGCCCGCTCGGCGGCCTCGCGAGCGCGGTTCTCACCGGTCGAGAAGCCGATCCCCATCAGGGCGTTCCCGCCGTCCTGCATGACGGTGCGCACGTCGGCGAAGTCGAGGTTGATCAGGCCCGGCTGCGTGATCAGATCGGTGATCCCCTGAACGCCCTGGCGGAGAACGTCGTCCGCGATCCGGAAGGCATCGAGCATCGCCGTGTTCTTCTCGAGCACCTCGAGCAGGCGGTCGTTGGGGATGACGATCACGGTGTCGCAGGCGCTGCGGAGCGCCTCGACGCCCGCCTCGGCCGCCGACTTGCGGCGCGTCCCTTCGAACCGGAACGGCGTGGTGACGATGCCGACGGCGAGGGCACCGAGCTCGCGGGCGATCCTGGCGACGACCGGCGCCGCGCCCGAGCCGGTCCCCCCGCCCTCGCCCGCGGCGACGAACACCATGTCGGAGCCGCGGAGGGACCGTTTGATCTGGTCATACGCCTCCTCGGCCGCAGCGCGACCGATGTCCGGGTCGGCGCCCGAGCCGAGGCCTTGGGTCAGCTCGCGTCCGATGTGGATCTTCAGCGGCGCGTCGTTCATCTGCAGCTGCTGGATGTCGGTGTTAACCGCGACGAACTCGACGCCCGTGATTCCGGCGTCGATCATCCGGTCGATCGCGTTCAGGCCCGCACCGCCGACGCCGACGACGCGGATCACGGCGAGGTAGGCGGAGTCGGCGCGCGGCGCCTGCCAGAGCCGCGGCGGCTGCTCGGGCAGCGGGTCGACCAGGCGGGCCGCGGGGCGCGCCTCCTCCCGCGGAGCCGGCTCGGTCTCCGACTCCGGAGCGCGTACCGGAGCCCCTGCTGCCTCCGCAGCGGCTTCCACGACTCGGTCCGACCTGTGCTCCGGCTCGGGCTCCCGAGTCGAGAGCTCGGGAGACGGAGCTACTTCGGCCGGCTCGGTCTGTGCCTCGGCCTGGCGCTGGGCGGCCTCCGTCGCGCGGAAGAGCTCCGCGAGCGGGCCCTCACGCATGCTTGCGCGCTTGCGCGCCATTGAGCACCTCCTTCGCCAGGTCGCGGTAGGCCTGCGCAGCGGAGCCGGTGGGGTCGTACTTGAGCACCGACGTCCCCTTCACGGGCGCCTCGGCGTAGCGGAT
Source organism: uncultured Actinomycetes bacterium (assembly GCA_963841405.1). GTDB lineage: Bacteria > Actinomycetota > Thermoleophilia > Gaiellales > Gaiellaceae > DATBLE01. The sequence goes on from CAWJCM010000006.1 coordinate 36,827, forward strand.
CGTCTTGCGAATTCGAGTCTTGAACACGAGGTCGCCGAAGTTCTCCTCGAGGATCTCGAGCGCCTCACGCGAGTGCAGCGTCCGGCTGTCGTACATCGTGGCCAGGATCCCCTCGATCCCGACGGCCGGGTTCAGGTTCTCGCGGATCATGCTCAGCGTGTTCTCCAGCTGCACGAGGCCGCGCAGAGACAGATACTCGCACTGGACCGGGACGATCACCCCGTTCGAGGCGACGAGCGCGTTGATCGTCAGCAGACCGAGCGACGGCGGCGTGTCGATGATGACGAAGTCGTACCGGTCGATCACCGGCGCGAGCGCCTTCTCCAGGGAACGCTCACGGCCGATCATCGCGGAGAGCGCCAGCTCGGCGCCGGCCAGGTCGATCGAGGCGACCGCGAGGTCGATCTCGCCGTGGTGGATGATCTGGTCGATCGGGAGCCGGTGGACGAGCACGTCGTACATCGAGCGCTCGATCGTGTCCGGGTTCAGGCCCTGGCTCATGGTCAGGTTGCCCTGCGGGTCGAGGTCGACCGCGAGCACGTTGCTTCCCTCCTCGGCGAACGCGACGGCGAGGTTCAGCGTCGAGGTCGTCTTCGCCACTCCGCCCTTCTGGTTGGCGAGTGCGATGACCCTTCCCACGGTTGCTCCTTTAGAGGTGGACGCCCGAACCTGCGGGCGCGCGATGTCCTGTAGGGCCGACATGGTGCCGGGCCGTCTTTCGGCTCAGGCTAGCAGAGTCCTGCCGGAGATCCGCTCTGCGGTTTCCGGTGGCCGGAGCAGCTCCCGGCAGCGGTCCACCGCGTCGGTCGCCCCGCCCGGGACGGGGTGCTCCACCCGCGCCCAGGCCTCCGCCTCGGACAGCAGTGACCGCAGCTCGGCGAGCAAATCGGCCGGCGCGGCGTGCGCACGGTCGAGCGCCTCGATCCGCTCCAGCCGCGCCAGCAGGCGCCTCGCCTCGTCCATGCCGCGACCGTAGCCGGGCAGGACGCGCCGGTTCGTGGCAGGTGCGTGCCGACTTCGTCACGCGGCACTCGCCCGGGCGGCGAAGAAGCCCGCCGGACGCGCGCGCAGCCCGAGCAGCGCCTCGTCGAGCGACTCGAGCAGCCGGGGCCGGTCGTCGGCAAGCATGGTCTCGACGAAGATCCGGCGCATGGTGTCCGCAGTTTCGGCGTCGGCGCCTGCCCCTCGTGCCAGACCGAGCAGGCCGTCCACCCGAGCCCGTGCCGTGGGGTCGGTGACCTCGCCGATCAGCACCGCCGCGCGCATCGCAGCCGCCCAGAGCCCGTCGGCGCCGCCGAGGAGGGCGGCGAGCGCTTCGCGGAGACGCTCCGAACGGAGCGGCTCGGCCTCGAACAGCGACAGCTCCCAGCGTTCGAGCGCCTCGCCGAGGTCGCCGTCCTGCTCGGATGCTGGAAGCCTGGCGAGCACGTCGGCGGCGAGCTTCCCGCGCCATAGATCGAGCCGCGACGGCTCCCCACCCGGCCGGGTGGCAGCGATCCCGAGCAGTGGCCTCGGCTCGAGCGGGTGGCGGTCGACCCGCTCGACGACGAGCGGCCCGGCGGCAACGGCTGCGCCCGTGGCCAGACGGAGCGCCGTGACCGCGTCGGCGAGCTCTCCGGGAGCGTCGGGCAGCGTCAGCTCGCCCGCAGGGAGATCGCGCTCGAACGCGAGAGAGCCGTTCTCGTCGGGCTCCGCGCCATCGACGCGCTCGACGCGGATGCCGCGCGCCAGCTCGATCGTACCGCCGACCGAGAGGCCCAGGAGCGGCACTGCGGCGGCGTATCGCCTGCCTGCTCCGAAAAGCGACCGTTCGAGCTCGCCGTAGACCCGGTTGAACCCCCCGTCCTCCCAGTCGAAGCCCCCGCAGGCCTCGGCGGTCGAGACGAGCAGCGGCAGCAGGATCGCACGAAACAGTGTCCGGCCCGCGGCCGGCCCGTCGGCGGCGCCGCGCGCGAAGACGGCGGCCGCGGGCTGGCGCCGCAGCTCGTCGAGCGCGATCCGGGCATCCGGGAGCTGCGAAAGGACGTGCACTCGCTCCTCGAGATAGTCGCGCAGGAGCGGCCGGTACTCGTAGAGGCCGCCGCGCTCGTCGACCACGAACGGGATCTCGCCTTGCTCCGCGTCGGGGGCGATCCGCGCGAAGGCCGCGAGACAGAACGCCCGAAGGGCCCCGTAGAGATGGGGAGCGGCGGCCGTCATCCCGATCGTGTTCTCCCGCCGGTCTCGATCACCTTCGCCGGGACCGGCTCCGGGCGGTCACGACGGGTACCTGCCGAGGCGTCTGATCCGGTTACGGCACCCGGGATCAGCGCTGGCAGGCCGGGCACCAGTAGGCGATCCGATTGGCGTCGCCCTGGCCGCGAGAGCAGATTCGCCCGCGGCAGCGAGGGCACGGCCGGCCGGCGCGGCGGTACACGCGGTTGGCGTGGCGACGGCCCTCGAGCGAGCCGCGCATCTGGGTCGTGGCGGCCCGGAGCACGGCGTGAAGCTCCGCGTCGCTCGTCTCCGAGAGCGGCCGCCACGGCGAGAGCTCGACGGACCACAGCGCCTCGGCCTTCCATTTGTTTCCGATTCCGGCGACGAGCCGCTGGTCGAGCAGCGCATCGCCGACGGCGCGACCCTGGTCGTCCCTGCGGAGGTTCTCCAGCATGCGGCCGACGTCCGGCTCGGCGGCGAGCACGTCCGGACCCAATCGTCGGACTGCGCGCGAGTGCAGCTCGAGCACGGGGCCGTTCCACTGGACACCTTCGTAGCGCGAGCCCCGGAGGACGAGCCAGGGACGGCCGCGGCGCGTGGCGCCCCGCGGGACGAGCGACCAGCGGCCGGTGATCCGCAGGTGGCTGCGCAGGACGAGTCCGCCCTCGAAGGTGAGCAGCAGGTTCTTGCCGACCGCCTCGGCGGAGAGCAGGCGCCGGCCGTCGAGCCGCTCGGCGATCCTCCCGACCTGCGCACGGGGGTTCGGGGTCTCGACCTCGACCGGCTCGCCGACGAGCGGCTGCAGACGGCGGGCGGCCCGGTGAAGTGCATCTCCTTCGGGCATCGGGTAGGACGATAGGAGGATGAACGCGCGTGCGGCAGCAGCGGGGGCGACGGCAGCCCTCCTCTGGACGGCGTCCGAGCCGCTCGACCGACGGATCTTCCGCTGCGACTACTCGGACACGGCGCTGCTCGGCAAGGCGGTCTCTCGCCGCCACTGGCGGCCCGTCGGCCTCGCGATGCACGCGGCGAACGGCGCCGCGTTCGGCCTCGCCTTCGACCTCGTCCGCCGGCGCACGGGCGCAAGGCCGGTTTCGCTCGCGGTCGGCATGGCGATGGCCGAGAACGCGGCGCTCTGGCCGTTCTGCGCACTCGTCGACCGCTACCACCCCGCCCGAGGCGAGCCCGGTGTGCCGCCGCTGCTCACGAATCGGCGCGCCTTCGCACAGGCGACCTGGCGGCATGCCCTGTTCGGCCTCGCGCTCGGCGTGCTCGCCCGTTAGTTGGCTGGCCCCCGGCGCACGAGCGCGAGCATCTCGCCGGTGCTTCCGCGCCGGTCGTGGACGTTCTCCAGCCACCAGGTCGCCCCCGCCGCGGCGTAGGCGCCCGGATCGACCTGGTCCGCGTGCCCCATGACGGCAACGTCGAACCCGTCCAGCTCGCCACGGGCGTCACGCAGGGTGGAGACCGAGCGCTCGACGTCGGCGGGCGTCTTCGTCATACCCTCCCGGTTCGTCGAGTCCGCCGCCCAGCCGTCGAAGCGGGCTGCGCGGCGGAGCGCCCGCGCGCTGTTACCGCCGATCCAGATCGGCACCTGCTCCTGTGCCGGGCGAGGCGCGAGCGTCACTCCGTCGACCGTGTAGTGGCGCCCGTGGTGCTGGACCCGGTCGCCCGACCAGAGCCGGCGGAGCACCTCCAGCCCCTCGTCCAGCTGTTCTGCCCGCGTGCGCGCGTCCGCGACCTCGCCGAAGGCGGTGAACTCCGACTCGATCCCGCCGATCCCGGCGCCGAAGACGACGCGGCCGCCGCTGAGCACGTCGAGGGTCGCGACCTGATGCGCCAGCACGTGCGGGCGCCGCCGGGGAACCGGCGTGACGTTCGTGCCGACCACGAGCGAGGACGTTCGGGCCGCGACCGCGGCGAGCGTGACCCAGGGGTCAGCCGCAGGCGGGCCCCAGACGAAGGCGAGGTGGTCCCAGAGGAAGAGCGCCTCCCAGCCGGCCGCCTCCGCCTCGCGGCCGAGCTCGACCACGGTGCGAGGGTCGGCGTAGGAACCGACGTTGGCGACGCAGAGACCGAGCCGCACCGCCGCACTCTAGGGGCGACCTGCAGCAGAATGCGCCCATGACGACCAACTACGAGCGAGCGTTCGAGGCCCGGCCCGAGGTCTACGCCGCCTGGGCCGAGCTGCTCGGCGCGATCAAGGCGAACATGGATCTCCGCCGCTACGAGCTGGCCACGCTCGCCGCCGCTCAGCGCCTCCGGTCCAGCTACTGCTCACTCGCGCACGGCAAGGTCTTGATCGAGCAGTTCGGAGAGCCCGTGCTCCAGATCGCCACCGACCGCAGTGCCGCCGGGCTGGACGAGGTCGACCTGGCCGTCATGGACCTCGCCGAGCGGGTCGTCGACGACGCGACCGCGATCGACGAGGCCGATCTGCAGCGGCTCCGCGACCTCGAGCTCTCGGACGAGGAGATCCTGGACGTGATCCTCACCGCCGCGGCGCGGAGCTTCTGGACGAAGACGCTCGATGCGCTCGGCGTGCAGCCGGACGCGAGCTACGGCGAGCTCGAGCCGGAACTGCGCGAGGTTCTGGTCGTCGGCCGCTCGATCGCCGAGCCCTGACCCGCGGCAGACCGGAAGCGCGTTCGCCCGATGCCGAGTGGTGCTTCCCCGGCGGATCTTCGACAACTGGAACCCGTTTCTCGTCGTAGCCGATCCGGCGCTGTTCATGACAGCCTGGGTGCGTCTCCACAAAACCGCGTTCCGACCCGCACGGCGTCGGCTCCGAGGCCGATCACCTGGGCGAATCATTCGGCAGTCGTGACGCCGCCCGCCGCGACCACGGGAACCGAAACCGTGCCGAGCACGTAGACGAGCACGTCTGCGAGCGGCCGCGTCCCCCGCGCGTCTCCATCCGCCCTCGATTCCCTGGGCGACCACGTAGTCGCAGCCGCAGCCCTGAGCACTCTGCGCCTCAGCTGCGGACCCGACCTGCCATCCGGCGAGTGCCCCCCGATGGACCGCCTCGACGAGGTCGGGTCGTGGATCGCCGTAGAAGAACGGATCGATCGACTCGAGGAACGGCACGAGGAAATTCGTGCCGCACACGCCAGCGATACAAGGCCTCAACGTTGTTCCCATCTGGGTCGAGCAGCGATACTCTCGCTGGTTAGGGGCACACACGATCCCGGACACTAGCCGCGGCGAACATCGGGTCGCGAACTGCCTCCCGACTGCACGGCAAACCGTCTTGCGGAATTTGACACGAGTTCAGTACGGGTAGACCCTTTCGGGCAGGGTGGCTCACGACTGAGCGTCTGAGCGGCACCGTCACCTTCCTGTTCACCGACATCGAAGGCTCGACGGGGCTGCTCAAGAAGCTCGGCCGAGAGCGCTACGGGGAGTTGATGGCCGACCAGCAGCGGCTGCTGCGGGACGCGTTCGCAGCGAATCGCGGCGAGGAGATCGACACGCAGGGCGACTCCTTCTTCGTCGCCTTCCGAAGCGGTGCCGACGCGCTCTCTTCGGCGGTCCAGATCCAGCGTGCATTGGCCGCTCACCGATGGCCGGAGGGTGTAGCGGTGCGGGTGCGGATCGGTGTCCACACAGGCGAGGCGTCGGCGACCGAGGAGCGGTATCTCGGCTTCTCCGTCCACCGCGCTGCCCGCGTTGGCGGGGCCGCCCATGGCGGGCAGGTGCTCGTCTCGGACTCGACCAGGTCGCTGATCGAGGACGATCTGCCCGAAGGCATCTACCTCCGCGATCTTGGCCCTTACCGGCTGAAGGACATCGACCGCCCCGAACGGATCTCGCAGTTGGCCGCCGAGGGTCTCCAGGTGGAGTTTCCACCGCTCCGGGGGGCGGAGCGAGTCAAGCCGTCGCCCATCCTTCGACGCCGCTCGCTGCCGCCGCGGCGCTGGTCGGGGTGATCGCAGCCGCGGTCGCGATCCCGGTGTTCGCGATCGGCGGCGGCTCGGGCAACTCCGACGCGCTTGCGGGTGTCGACGGGAACGCGATCGGGGCCATCGATGCGGCGAGCGGCCAGATCGCGCACTGGATCCCGGTCGCAGGTCCCGGGGTCGGTCGCGGTCGGAGAGGGCTCTATCTGGGTGACGAACGCCAATAGCCAAAGCGTCTCGAGAATCGACCCGAAGACGAACGCAGTCGTGCAGACGATCCAGGTCGGGAGCGGGCCTTCCGGGATCGCAGTCGGTGACGGTTTCGTCTGGGTCGCGAACAGCCTCGATGGCACGTTGTCGCAGATCGATCCGCGCACGAATGGCGTCGTCCAGCGAATCCCGGTCGGCAACCAGCCGACTGGTGTCGCCTTCGGCGGGGGCGGGCTCTGGGTCTCGAACTCGAGCGACCGCACTGTCGTACGAATCGACCCGCGTACTGGAACGAGCCGTAAGCCGATCCCGGTCGGCGGCGGAGCGGACGCGATCGCGGTCGGATCCGGGGCGGTCTGGGTGACAAGCGAGTCGGCAGGCAGCCTCGCCCGCATCGACCCGTCGACGGGGAGTGTGATCCAGACGATCAACGTCGGCAACGGGCCCGCGGCGGTTGAAGTCGGTGCCGGCTCTGTCTGGGTCGCGAACTCATTCGACGGCACCGTCTCGCGGATCGATCCGCAGACGGATGAAAATGTCAAGCGCTTCGGCGGCGCCTCCGGGCCGATTTCGTGCGGCTTATTGGTAGCGGCGGGTACTCGCAGGGGCTGAGATCGGCTCCTGTCGCGTCGGTCCGCGGCCGATCGGCTGTTTTCGGGCGTGCGCGGCCCTTCACCGGCGATGCCGGCGCCGGCGCGACGTCGTGTCCGCGCGCTCAGCGGGCGTTACGCTTCGTTGTGGGCGCGGGTGACCCCGGACCGAAGAGCGGGGCATCGGGGATGGAAGCCCCGCCGCGCAGGATTGCCGCTTGACGGCCTCAGAGTCGCACCCCAGTGGCGGCACCCGCGCCCGCTCTCTGGCGTGCTTTCGCGTGCCAGTCGGCGACGAGCTGGCGGTAGGCGAGCTCGCCCTGCTCACTCAGCGCGCGTTCTCGGGCGCGTACCTCTTTGAGGTTGTAGGCGTGGGTGGAGCCGCGCTGGCCGCGGCGTGAGGGCATGCCGGCGCGGAGCTCGAGCTTGCGCAGCTTCTGCGCCAGCAGCGAGGGACGGCCGTAGGCGTAGTCCTCGCCCTTGACGATCAGGTGCCAGCAGAGCACGGCCAGCTTGCGCGCGGTCGCGACGACCGCGATCTGCATGCCGCGGCGGGCACGGACGCGTTCGTAGAAGGCGTGGAGCGGACCGGGGGTCTTGGCCGCGGCCCAGGCGGCTTCAACCAGCATGCCGCGCGCGTGCGCACGTCCCTGCTTGGTGATCCGTCCGTGCGAGGCCGGTTGTCCGCCGGACTGGCGCACCCGCGGGTTGAGCCCGAGATAGCAGACCAGCTTCTCCGGTGAGCGGAAGCGGCCAAAGTCGCCAACAGCGGCGACGATCGAAAGGGCGACGGTGGCGTCGATGCCCGGGATTGTCATCAGCCGCTTCACCTCGTCGCGCTGGAGCGCGACGCGGGCGAGCTCGCTGTCGATCAGCCGGAGCTCCTCGCCGTGGAAGTCGAGCTGGCGCAGGAGCGCCTCGACCGCCCGCCGCTCGTCGGCGGGCAGCTCCTGCTCGACCAGCCACCCGCGGCCCTTGTGTCCGAAGAGGTCCGCGGCCGGGCAGCGCGGGATCAGGTTGCGGTGCAGGATCGACTGCACCCGGTTCTTCAACCGCGTCCGTTGCCGCACGATATGGGCCCTACGGGCGACCTGGCGGCGCAGCGCGTGCGTCTCGTCATCGGCGATCCAAACGCCGGGCAGATAGTCGGCCGCCAACAGCTCGGCCAGCACCTGCGCGTCGACCTTGTCCGTCTTCACCTTCGCCTCGGCGATCGCGCGCGTCTTCATCGGATTCGAGACAACCACGCGGCCGACGTGCTGCTCGAGCAGCCGCGCGATCGCGTGCGTGTTGCAGGTCGCCTCGATCGCCACCTCGTCCAGCTCGCACAGACTCTCGGCGAAGAGGCGAAGCGCCTCCGGCGTCGTCGTGATCTGCCCCGCCGAGCGCACGACCCCGTCCTCCCAGATCGCCACCTCGGCGAACTCGCGATGCACATCCAGACCGATACAGCGTCGCATGCTCACTCCTTCCAGCATCGGTTGACATCGGAGCAAGAGGCGGGCAAACGACACCTACGGATCCGCGCTCGAGGCGCATCCGGGCAAGTCGCAGGGGCGGCCAAATAACTAACACGGGCTCGAAGCCCATCCTGCAAGAACGGCCTGCCCGACCTGCGTTTGCTCCCGAACGCCCCCGTCCCGGACGGTCGCACCGTACTCACCAACCCGGACACCACCAGCATCGAGGCGGTCAAGGGTCACGGCGGGCATCCACCGCCCTTCATACGCGATACGAACAAGGTGGAGGCCACAATCCAGGTCGGCGACGGGCTGCGCAGCGTCGCGATGACACTGGACGGCAAATCTGCCTGGGTCTCGAACGAGCTCGGCGGCACGCTGTCCAGGATCGACACGACTCAGGAGAAGGTCGTCCGGACCGTCACGACGGGAAACCAACCCAATGGCCTTGCCCTAACCGCACACACGATGTACGTCGCCATGCGGGAATCCAGCCTCGCGCACCGTGGCGGCACATTGACCATCAGCTCGAACGACGCCAACCTCTTCAAGGGCCCAAACCCGGACTACTGGGATTGGCTGAATCTCACAAACGACGGGCTCACGGGATTCCGGCACGTAGGTGGCAGCGCCGGCGCGCACCTCGTCCCGGATCTCGCCACCACGCTTCCGGCACCCACGGACGGAGGCAGGACGTACGCATTCCAGCTTCAACCGGGAATCCGCTACTCGACCGGAGCGCTGCTTGAACCTGCCGACTTCCGCCGAGCGATCAAGCGCGCGCTTCTCAACCCGCTGTACGGCGGCTTCTACTACACGGGTATCGTCGGCGCCGCTGCCTGCGTAAAGGCGCCGAAGCACTGCGATCTCACCAGAGGGATCGTGACCGACCCGGCTGGCAGCACGGTCACGTTTCATCTCACCGCTCCCGACCCGGACTTCCTCTACAAGCTCGCGCTGCCGGCAGCGGTCGCGGTGGCCGCCGGCACCCCGCTCACGACGCGCGCGCGACTGCCCGCAACCGGCCCGTACATGATCAAGAATGCGAGCCAGAAGCTTCTGCGGCTGGTCCGCAATCCGCGCTTCCATGAATGGTCACGGGCCGGGCAGCCAAGCGGGTACCCAGCCGAGATCGTTTGGAGACTCAGTCCCTCACTCGAGGCGAGCGTCCGCGCCGTCGAGCAGGGAGCGTCCGACCTGACAGCACTTGGCACCGCGGCCACGCCCAGCCTGCGCCGGATCCTCTTCGAGCTGCGAACCCAGTACGCGAGCCAGCTGCACAACGAGCCAACGCCGTCGATCGGGTTCTTCCCTCTCAATACGAGGGTGCCGCCTTTCAACGACATCAACGCGCGACGAGCGGTCAACTATGCACTCGACCGCAACGGCCTGATCGGTCCCGCTGGTGGCCTCGATTTCGTCCAACCGAGCTGCCAGGTGCTGCCGCCGAACTTCGACGGCTACCAACGCTACTGCCCCTACACGATCGACCCGAAGTCCGACGGAACCTACACCGGCCCTGACCTCGCAAAAGCGCGGCGGCTCGTAGCCTCCTCCGGTACGAAAGGGCAGCGAGTGACTGTCTGGATCCTCAAGAGCTTCGCACCGTACGCCGCCTACCTCGTCTCTGCGCTCAACCGCATCGGCTACAAAGCGCGCCTCAAAGTCCTCTCGGACAACTCGGGGTCAAAGTACTTCAACGCCGCAACCGACTCGCGCCGAAAGATCCAGGCATTCGGCATGCTCTGGACGGCGGATTACCCCGCGGCCGGTGGGTTCATCACTCCGACGCTGAGCTGTGGCTCCTTCTCTCCGAACACCCCCGGCCAGCAAAACTTCTCTGAATTCTGCAACCAGAAGATCGACGCCGAGATCGCCCACGCCCGCGCACTCCAAACCAGCGACCGACCGGCCGCCTCCCAGCTCTGGCGCAAGATCGACCATGACCTCGTCGACCAAGCACCGTGGGCCGTCCAGTGGAACCCGCGGTCGATTCAGTTCGTCTCACGCCGCGTCCATAACTACCAGCATCATCCGGAATGGGGCCCGCTTCTCGACCAGATCTGGGTCAAGTAAGCGGAGTGGCCGGCGCCTGAACTCCCCGTCTGCACCGATGCACACTGCTCTCCCCTCTCAACTCAATGTTGCTGAGCGACCATCGGGGTCGAGCAGATAAGCCGCGTAGTAGCCAGGGCCGTAGTCACGGTACCCCGGCGCGCCATTCGACCGAAAACCGGCCTCGACTCCCGCATGGTGGAAGGCGTCAACCTGCTCTTTGCTCCTCGCGTAGAAGCAGAGATGTCAGATTGGTCGTCGGCGGTCGCCTGTCCATGACGTTGAGGTCCGTGAAGTCAGTCCAGGCCGAACTGCACGTTCCCTGCTCGTGCTCTGCGATCTTCGGGATTCCGAGCGGCGATAAGACCGTCTCGTAGAAGCGAACCGACGCCGTGTAATCGCTCGCGTTGAGATCGACGTGGTCAAAGACCCTGAGCGTCCAGTCCCACTCGCTGGCGGTCATCGGGCCCGATGATTCCACACGCGAGGCAAGGCGCCTCGCCTGGGCCAGCGTTTAGGAATGTCCTTGAGCTCGAATCACGAACCGGCTCAGGACATGCCCTGTGACGGCGCCTTACAGGAACACGCGGTACCGGGCGTGAGGTCTGAGGGCGCAATTCACCGATACGGTCACCACGTGGGACAGGACGAACGGCTACCTCTGGGTTCGTCGTTCGGGGCAGCAGCGACCGCATACGCCGAGCACCGCCCGGACTACGCGCAGGCCGCGGTGCGCTGGGCGCTCGAACGCGCGACCGGCCCGCGAGTGCTCGACCTCGGCGCGGGAACCGGTAAGCTAACCGCCACGCTGGTCTCGCTGGGCGCCGAAGTCATCGCGGTCGAGCCCGACCCGGCGATGCTGACCGAGCTGCGCCGCGTGCTGCCGACTGTTCGCGCCTTGCCGGGTAATGCCGAGGCGGTGCCGCTGCCGGACGCGTCTGTCGATGCCGTGCTGGCCGGCAACGCCATGCACTGGTTCGACATGAACGTCGCAGGACCCGAGATAGCCAGAGTCCTCGAACCAGACGGCATCCTGGCCGGCCTGTGGAACATCTTCGACAACCGGGTCGACTGGGTTGCCGGACTCGAACGGATCAGCGGAAGCGCGGCCATTGGCCCGCGGGATACGTTCAGCAGCTGGCGCGCCGAGACGGCCGAAGCGCACCTCCCAAACAGTGGCTCAATCGTCCAGTTCGGCTCGCCGGAGCAGGCCGAGTTCCCGCATGGGCAGCGCCGGACCGCCGACTCCCTCGTCGCGACGCTCGCGACGAAGGCGGGAATGCTGGTCATGCCAGAACAGGAACAAGAGGCCACGCTCGGTCGGATCCGCGCTTTCCTCGCGAGCAGACCGGAGACCGCTCGCGGCGAATTCACCCTCCCGATGCTGACCGGCGTGCTCCGCGTCGCGCGACTGCGAAAACCATCGACCGATCGTCTACGAGGTAAAGGGACTGCAGAGACGAGAGCGCCGCATGGGCCAGTGCTCAGGAACGACCCCTGAACCGGCTCGTATGAACTGCCTGCGGAGGCAGAGGTCGCATGTTCGAATCATGCCGGGCGCATCACCGCGACCCCCCAGCACCGTTCCTAGCGTTCCGGTGCGGGCGCGTGGCCGGAGGCGAGAACGGCGTGCCCCGATTACCATCGCCGCGCGTGACCGATGGCGTCGTCATCCGTCCCGAGCGCGACGCGGACCATCCCGTGATCGCAGAGGTGGTCCGCGCGGCATTCGTCGGACACCCCGACGAGGTCGCGTCGTTCGTCGAGCGCATTCTGGCGTCGGAACAGTTCATTTCGGAGCTGGCGTTGGTCGCCGAGGACTCCTCCGGTGTGATTGCTCACGTGATGCTGAGCTGGGTCGGCGTCAAAGGCGGATCCCGTCCAAGGATCCTCAATCTCACGCCGATGTCGGTCCGGCCTGACCGCCAGCGCCTCGGTGTGGGGACACGGCTGATTCGGGGCGCGCTCGGCCGCGCCGAAGAAGCAGGCGAGCCTGCCGTCATGGTCGAGGGCATTCCCGCGTACTATCCTCGCTTCGGCTTCGAGCAGGCGAGCGCGCTCGGCTTCATCTCCCCGCATCCGAAGATCCCCGACGACGCTTTCATGATCAAGCGGCTCCCGGAATACAGCCCCGACCTCGCCGGTCGGATCGTCTATCCGGCCGCGTTCAACGCTCTCGGGTACTAGCGACCGGTCTGAGAAGAGCGGCGCACTCGGCAGGTCGCAACGTGCCCAACGACGTCCCCGAGCGTCGGCTACGCGACCCTCGGCTGGGTCAGTGTTCGCGAGTTTCCCCCGAGTTGGGCGCGATGGCGTTACGCCGTTCGAAGCAGAGGAAGGCGGGATCTGAGACTGCCGCTAGCGTTAACGCCGTGTGGGAGGGCTCGGGACAGCTTGTCCTTCGCGAAGTCGAAGATCGTGATCTCGGCGTGCTGTTCGCGCACTGGACGGATCGCGAGGCGATACGGATGGCCGCGTTCACTTCGCCGGAGGCCGATGATCGAACGACCTTCGAGCGACGGTGGGCGCGGCTGAGAAGCGATGCCTCTACGACGAACAGGGTCATCGAGATCGACGGTCGAGTTGTGGGTCACATTGCGAGCTTCGACTTGGAGGGTCACCGCGAGGTCACCTATTGGATAGGCCGTGAAGATTGGGGCCGCGGGATTGCCACGCGTGCTCTACAAGAGTTCTTGCAGCTGGAGGCAGCCCGTCCTCTTTACGCTGGCGCTGCAAGCGACAACGCCGCGTCGATTCGTGTGTTGACGAAGTGCGGTTTTCTGATCGTGGGCGAAGGGCGTGGGTTCGCTCATGGGCGCAACGAGGAGATAGACGAGGTCGTGCTCCGACTCGATGCATGAGCCCAACTGCCCTCGCTTGCGCGAGTGTTCCGGAATGACGCCTGACGGCTACTGCGAACGGCTCTCGCCCCAGGGTAGACGTCGCCAATGCCGCGGCCGCTCTCGCCGGAATCTCTCGGCCGTCGCATAGACCTGCGCCGGATCGGATGTCTCCTTCTCCACACTGGCGCCGTAGCGGGCTGCGAGGTCCGACACCGGATACCGGACCTCAGGGCTTACGTGTGCGCCGACCATCAGGATCACGCACGGCCCGTCGCCAGCTCCTACGAAGGCGTGCTCCGTCCAGGCGGGCGAATGGAAGAAGTCCCAGGCTCGGAGACAACGCTCCTCGCCCTCGACGAGCAGCCTGCACTCACCGGCCAAGATGAGGAACGCCTCCTGATTCGCCTCGGCGTGGTAGACGCCGCTCTGGCCGGGCTCGAGGACCGTCACATTGATCCCGAGCTGCGTGAACTCGATCGGAGACTCGCCGTACTCGTTCGCGAACCAACACGCCGCGCCCCTCGTCTCCGAAGAAAACCACTCCGCATCGCGCACGTTGACGACGAACCAACCCTCCGTCACGGGAGCAAGCCCGGAGCCAGCGTCCTCAAGCCTCGCTTCGTTCACGAACCGGATTCTCGCAGTCGAATGGATGCGCGTCTCTCACATGCGCCAGCGTTCACCGATGACGCCCGAACGCTAGGTGCTGCTTCACGACAGCCGGGGCATGCCGTAGTCAAGGCGCCACGCGTTCATGGCCGTGCGCAAGGCTGGCGATCACGCAGGGCTGAACGGCGCCGTCGCGCTGCGCCGTCGGCTGCTCGAAGTCAGGGCGCGGTCGGTTACGGTGGCGCCGTGGCGGGCGGGCTGCTCCACATCGATCGGGACGAGCTCGACGTCCGGCTGGCGGCGTACGCGTTGGTCGGCATCGCCGTTGCGGCCGTCTTCGAGGCGATCATCGGACTCGGCGCGGTGCAAGCCGCTATCGCCGCCGCCATCGTCATGGCTGCTGGTCGGGGCGGCGCGCTTCGCTTACGCCTGGTGCACATGGGGCCGTCACGCTGGTCGGTGGCGCCTTCGGGTTCTTGTCGTATATCAGCGCCGAAACGGCGTGGCAGGCTGCGCTCGTTCTCGGTGTTGTCGGCTATCTGACCGGACTCGGCTACGCGTTCGGTCCAGAACTGGGACGCGCCGGATACGTCTTGCTGCTGTGGACGAGCGCTGTCCTGATCGGAGAGGCGCACGGAGGCGATCCGCCGGCGACTGCTCTGGCGTTCCTGATTGGCGGCGCCGTGGCGATGCTCGTGGTCGCGGCAGCGGGCGCCGTGCAAGCGGTCCGCGGCGGCGCCGGAGATGGGGTTCCACCTGTCCCCCGGCCGAACGAGTCGTCGGGCTCTCCGCCTTCGGTCGGAGGCGCGGTGCGGTCGGGCATCGGCATATGGAGTCTGCTAAGGGCGGTGCTGGTGGTCATCGCGACCCTGGTCGGTTATTGGCTGACCGACAGCGATCTCGATCCGTTCTGGACCGCAATCGTGCTGCTGATCGTGTTCCAGCCCGACCTGCAACACACCATCTTCAAGGCGACCCAGCGCGGGCTCGGAACCCTCGTCGGCGCGACGACCGCGGCGGCGCTGGTCAGCGTCACAGGCTCCGAGCCGGTGATCGTTGCCGTCGCGCTCGTCGGCACATTTGGCGCGGTGGCGTTCTACAACGCGAACTACATGATCTACGCGTTCTTCCTGACCAATGCGGTGCTGCTCTACTACTGGTTCGCTGCCGACCAGAACGTGAGCGAAGCGACCGAACGGTTGGCCGCAACCGTCATCGGCATCGCGTTGGCGATTGCCGGGGTGGGCGTGCTGAAGCTACGAGAGCGCCGCAGCATCGCAGCGACGCAAACGGCCTAGAGAAAAGCCATGCACGGCACCCGGCGGCGTCGAGAGGGTCTGCGGAACGAGAAGGGTCGACTGCGCCAGCGTTCAGGAATGACGCCCGACGGATGTGAAGCGCCAACGCGTGGCCCCTCCCGCCGAGGCCGTGGCGACGCCGAGTGCACTCGTCGGCGTGAAGACGTGCAGATGCCATGGAGGTGGCGGCGCGGTCGGGGCCGCAAACGAGGCGGTGACAACCTCACCCTCGACTTCGAGAGGCCAGCCACGGGCGGCGAAAGCCTCAGCGACCCGAACGAGCGTCTGCGTGTCGGTGACACGAGTGGCCGTCCCGTCGAGCACGAGGTCGAGATCAGAAAGCGAGATTGCAAAGCTGCAGCGAGGATCGGCAACCAGGTTTCGCGCCTTCCTGGTCGTCGGGCCGCTGACAAAGTACAAGCTGTCGTCCGCCCAGAACCCCACGACGCCCGCGAGGTGAGGACGTCCGTCCGGGCGGGTTGTCGCGAGCCAGCAGGTCGGACCTCTGCTACCGCCTCTCGGCTCTAGCTTGTCCAGTTGGTCGAGGGCTCGCGACCACGGGATCTCCGCTTCTTCGGCGTCGAGATTGACCGACTCCACTGTTGCCTCTCCTCTCCGAAGTTGAGGAGGCTGCCGTCCGCCCGACGTTACTAGCTCTCGCCTGCGCCAGCGTTCGGGAATGACGCCTGAGCGTCGATCTCCTCAACCGTGAGGACCGGCACGAGTCTCTGTCGGGGGCCTCCGCATCGGCCAAACCGGCGGCCCGGCGTCTGGCAGCTCGAGCACGCCCATGTGCAGGAAGCCGAGCCGCTCGTACAGCGCCGCGCTACGCTCGCTGCTGGCCTCGATGTACGTCGGTAGCCCAGCCGAATCGGCTCTCTCCAGCGTCGGCTGCATGAGCGCCGATCCCACGCCCTGTCCCTGCAGGGCGGTGCGCACCCCGACCGTTCGGACGTAGAAGTGAGGCTCCCGTAAGTGTCGCGTCTCCATCGCGCGCTGCACTCGTATCGCCCGCGGCAATCGCGTTCTGAACGCTCCGATCCACTTGAGTGTCTCCCTCCCCGTCGCCGACTTCGGCATCTCCCAGGCGCCAGGGGGCAGCTCGGCGACCGCGCCGTCGTACCCCGAAGTCGTCCACACGGTCCCCCGGTTCGCCAGCACGTACTGCTCTATCTCAACCGCAAACATCGTTCGTAGCCGCGCTTTCTGCCGGAGACGGCCCGGGCAAAGGAACGTGAACACCGGGTCGTTGACGAACGCGTCGGCCAGCGCTGCCGCCACCTTCGGCACCTCATCCGCAGACGCTGTCCGGACCTCTATCGGCCTCAACGCGGCGATCATATGCTCAGGGCGAGAAGAGGAGTGGTCAGTCAAGGTCCGGATGTCGAACTCCGCCGCCGCGGGATCGCTCGTCGGACGGCTTCGAGGTGTGAGGCGAGAGGCTGGTCGCTTCGGCCGCCGCGTCTCGATCGCCGCTGCGGACCAGCAGGACGCGCAGGCTCTCGCCCGAGAATTAGAGGCGGCGCATCCGGATGCTCGCGTAGAGGTTCGGGGCGACTAACTCGGCTGCGCGAGTGTTCGGGAATGACGCTTGACGGCTACCGCGAACGGCTCTAGCCCCAGGGCAGCCGTGACCAGTACGACGGCCGCTGTCGCCGGAAACTCTCGGCCGTCGCATATACCTGCTCCGGATCGGATGTCTCCTTCTCCACACTCGCGCCGTAGCGCGCTGCGAGGTCCGACACCGGATACCGCACTTCCGGGCTTACGTGCGCGCCAACCATCAGGACCACACACGGGGCGTCGCCAGCTCCCACGAAGGCATGCTCCGTCCAGGGAGGTGAATGGAAGAAGTCCCAGGCTCGGAGGAGTCGCTCCTCGCCCTCGACGAGCAGCCTGCACTCACCGGCCAGAACGAGGAAGGCGTCCTGATTCGCCTCGGCGTGGTAGACGCTGCTCTGGCCGGGCTCGAGAACCCTCACATTGATCCCGAGCTGCGCGAACTCGATCGGAGTCTCGCCGTACTCGTTGGCGAACCAACACGCCGCGCCCCTCGTCTTCGAAGAGAACCACTCGGCATCGCTCACGTTGACGACGAACCAACCCTCCGTCACGGGGGCAAGCCCGGAGCCAGCGTCCTCAAGCCTCGCTTCGTTCACGCAGCAGATTCTCGCAGTCCAAGCGACGGCTGTCTCGTCTGCGCGAGCGTTCAGAAGTGTTGCCTGAAGATGATCTCGGTTACCGCGGGGAAGCCCAAATCGCCGAGGAGCGAAGCGACGAGGGCGGGGGTCTGCGATTTGGGCGCGGGGGCCCGCGGTAACCGAGCGCCGCGTGCACAAGCGTTCAAGAGTGTCCTGCAAAGCACAGACGACGTGCCCGCCGACGGGTTGTGAAGCTAGGGGGCTTCCGCCTGCCCGGGTGCAGAGCCGAGCATCCCGCGCCACTCGCTACGCAGGTATGCCATCACGTCCGTCCAGGCGTGATCGAAGATGCTGTGCGCGGGCGCGTAGTCAGCAGCGTCCACCTCGCCATGCTGGAAGGAGCGCCAGTCCAAGACGTCGCGAACCTTGTCGAGACGAGGAAGCGTAAGCGTCACCGCCGTGTCTCCGCTGGCGTCGATGACTGGGACGAGGCTGTGCGGGATGACGGGGCCGTGCATAAGCCGATTCCGGTAACGGTGCAGGGGCTGCATCGGGTCGACCGGGATTCGGCGCGAGAGTCTGGCGGCCTGGCTCTTGCGCTCGTCCCAGGCGAAGTAGCTGTCGTCCCGCATCCGGGTAATGAGTTCGTCGGCGGTGTCGGTGGCGGACGATAGGTGGGTAAGGGCGCTCGCGAAGCGTGAGTAGAGCCGGGGTACGTCGGGGAGAGTCGCTGTCGGAAGGAAGAAGGTCTGCGGATCGCGTCGCGCCTCGTACGCGCAGACCAAGTGCATGAAAGTCGAGTAGTGCAACTGGGAGACGACAATGCCGTTGTCTGGGTTAGGTTTCTCGGAGTTCTCCTCACGTCTAAGAGCCTATCCCGGTAGGGGCTCCGGTGCCGCCAGACGCCAGGTGATCAGGCCGCAGGCGAGTTGCAGCAGGGCGCGGTGATTCTCGGGTTTTTTCGACCAGCGGATGAGCAGACCGCGGAAGCGGTTGAGCCAGGAGTGGGTGCGCTCGACGACCCAGCGGCGGGCGCGGAAGCTGGCCTCACGTTCGAGCGCCTGCTTCTCCTCGCGGCGGGAGCGGATGTGCGGAGTGAGCCCGTACTCGTCGATGAGCTCGTATACCTCTGGGTAGTCGTAGCCCTTGTCCAGGCAGATCGCTTGCGGCTCAGCGGTGGCGTCCGGACGGGCGATCACGATGCGCTCGAGCGTCGACCGCAGGAGCTTGAAGTCGTTGACGTTCGCGCCGGCGATCTCGACTCCGAGCGGGGCGCCCCTGCCGTCGCACAGGAGCGAGCGCTTCCCCCTTTTTCGCTCTGTCAGTGGGGTTGGGGCCGGTCTCCTTCCCGCCCAGCGGCGCTTTGCCCATCAACCCGTCGCAGGACAGCCACTCCCACTCGATCCCCTGCAGCTCGTCATAGGCGAGCAGCCCTTGCCGCCAGAACTGCTCGAACACGCCCGCCTGCGCCCACTCCTGAAAGCGCCGGTGCGCCGAGCTCGAGGAGCAGATCCCGGTCGCGTTCAGCGCGTTCCACTGCATCCCGGTTCGCAGCACGAGCAGGATCGCGTTCAGCGCATCCCGATCGGGAACGCGCGGGTTGTGGCAGCCGAGCGGGTGCGGCGGCCGCGGTGGAAGCAGCGCCTCCATCCGCGCCCACGTCTCGTCCGGAATCCGCCAACCGTCGTCCTTGGCCACGAGACCCATCGTCTACCTCCTCCGTCGGATGACGAAGGACCGCTTCGCCGTCAGACCAGTGCAGCCTGCCTACAGAGATAGGCTCTAAGTCGGATGCCGTCTGGGTCTTCGCGTAGCGGCCGAACGAAGCGACTCCAGAACGCCGCGTACTGCGGGAACTCGGGCTCCAGGAGCACGGGCCAGTACGCCTTCTCGAAGTCGTCGCCGTGCTGAATGAGTTCTGCAGGCCGATCCATTGCGTCCATGTAGTGAAGCGGGACGTGCGGCTGTGGCGCCGACCACAGGCTCCGCCGCACTGCGGCGGGCGCGCTTCGCCCGCGAGGGCGGAGCGCACGCCGGAGCGCGGTCGCCGGGCGCGGAGCGCCCGGCTTCTTCTCTTGTATTTCCAACGAAACTCGCTGGCTGCTGTCCGACGCGGCAACTAGGGTGCGAGTGCTCGTATCACGCAGCCATCAGGGTTCCAATGAGCGGTAGCGGCGTTCCCAGACGGGAGCCGAGAGCCGAACCTCAGCCCTTCTAGACAAGCGGCGAGCCGAGAGGCCCGGACGGGGCCACTGGTCTAGGTAGGGCGATGTGTCGGAGGTTCGGCGGTGTCTGGTTCGGTGTTTCGCGATTCGCGGTGGGTGCTTCAGCTGTACCCGGAGGCCGGGGAAGCCGGCGGCTGTCTCCAATCGAGTAGGCAGTCCGGGTCGGGTGGGCACTCGAGCCCGGAGCGGGTGGAGGCCGAGGCGGGGCGGCGGGCGAAGGGGAGGATCCGCCGCTACTGCGCTGCGAATCGGCTGAACCGGCTCGGGACGCTCACCTATGCGGGTGCCGGCTGCCATGACCCGGTGGGCGTGCGTCAGAACGTTGGGAGGTTCTTTAAGAGCCTGCGTGAGGAACTCGGCGGGGAACCGTTCCCCTACCTGTGGGTGCCCGAGGTACA
This sequence comes from uncultured Actinomycetes bacterium, assembly GCA_963841405.1. Classification (GTDB taxonomy): domain Bacteria; phylum Actinomycetota; class Thermoleophilia; order Gaiellales; family Gaiellaceae; genus DATBLE01. Next base: position 56,754 of record CAWJCM010000006.1, read on the forward strand.
TCCCGGAGGTCACGGGCTTCATGCCCACTTCGCGGTCGGGCGGTACATCAAGCGGTCGCTGATCGAGGAGAGCTGGAGACATGGCTTCGTCCACATCAAGCTGCTCGGGGACCTGCCGGTGGTTCGGGCTCCTTGGAGGAGGCCAGGATGGCCGGCCGCTACCTCGGCAAGTACGCGGCGAAGGCGCTCGGAGAGGGGCGCGTTCCCGGTCTGCACCGATACGAGGTTGCTCGGGATGAACGGCGGAGTGTCGCTAGGTGCGCCAGACGGGGGTGAGTCTGCCCGGGTCGAAGCGGTTGAAGCCTCGCCTGCCGGGGCCGACGACGACGTGGTCGAGGACGGCGGCGACGATCGCGTGCTGCCGGGTAAGAGGGAGTGACGCCCAGCGCTTCCGTAGTTCGGTCGCGTGGCCGATCTGGCCGGCGAGGGCGCTGGTGCGGGTCAGTCTGGCGAGTTGCTTCTTCGCGTCGGTCACCCGGTGCTCGATCGGGGTGCGGGCAGCTTGCCACTCGGTCAGGCCGATCTCGCGACGGCCGTACATCGCCGCCAGCTTCTCTAGCTGCTCGCGCGACTGGTCGATCTCTGCCTGCCAGCGCTCCGCGTCGGGATCACTCGGCTCGCCGCTGATCGCGGCCGCGAGCTCGGGCGAGTCAAGCCGATACAGCACCGCCTCGACCACGAACTCCTCCAGCCGGTCGGCCATGGCCGAGATTCGGCCGCAGCCGGAGAAGCCTGGGCCTTTCACACACTGGTAGGCGCCAGCCCCTCCCTGCTTGGGCCGCGAGACAAGCGTTTCCCCGCACAGGCCGCAACGTAACAGCCGCACGAGCAGGTACCGGCGGGCTGCCTTGTTCGTCCGCCGATCCGGGTCAGCCAGCAGACCGCGAATCCTCGTTGAGTCTGCCGGGCTGATTATCCCCGGCCACTCCGCGGCAGCGACGATCTCGCCCTTGTGCTCCCGCTGACCCGCGATCCGGGCCGATCGCAGCATCCGGCTGAGCGTCTGCGCCTGCCACTGCCCCCCTGTCGAGGTCGGCACAGCTCGCTCGTTCAGATCCGCGCAGATGGAGCGCAGCGCTTCCCCGGCCAGAAACCGGGCTGCGCACTCACGGATCACGACCGCCTCGGACTCCCGAACCGTGCGCTTGTCGTCCTCGTACCCGTACGGCCGGGAGCCGCCACCGGCGATCTTCCCTGCCTGGGCCAGCTCCTCGTGCTTGCGCCGGATCCGCCGGCTCTTGTCCTCACTCTCCTTCGCAGCCACCGCACCGAGAATACGGGCCTGGAACTGCCCCTCAGCCGTCGTCAGATCAATGTCCCCACTGACCGAGGTCACATTCGTCAAACCGAGCCGCCGGCAAAGATCGATAAACGCCTCCAACTCCCGCGGCTGCCGATGCAAACGGTCAAGGTCATACACGAGCAGACCATCGACCGTGCCCGCTGCGAGGTCGTCGAGACAGCGCACGTACTCCGGTCGCGTCCTGCCGCTCCAAGCGCTCACATCGTCGTCGACGTACCGCTCAACAACCTGCCAGCCCTTCCGCTCCGCTAGTTGCTCACAGTCCGCCAACTGCCGCCGCACACCCAGAGCGTCGCCTTCCCGATCAGACGAGATCCGGGCATAGATCCCAGCACGAACACGAACAGCAGCCACTCATGCAACATACACAAACATTGGATGTGCGAGCGTCCTCTCGCTCGAGGCTAGGGACGCAGGACCGCCCGCCGCGGGCCGGCGAGGAACCCGACCTCGACGAGCAGCGGCAGGGCCTCGCTCTCCGACACCGGCTCGCCGTCGAAGCGCTCGACCGCCAGCCGCTTGCGGCCGAAGCGGCGGGTGTGGTCGACCAGGGCGGCGAGCGCGACGCGCAACCATTCCGGGTCGGGATCCTGCAGCGGCACCATCGACTTTCCCCCGCGCTCGACGAACAGGGCGGGACGACCGCCGAGCAGGACGACGTGGGCGCCGGCGACGCGGGCGGCGCGCGCCCCCGACCGCTTCGGCCAGGGCAACACGGCTCCGTACGGCTGCGCCGGGTCGGCGGCGGCCAGCACGAGCGGCTCCGCCTCGTCGTCCTCGCGCGGCCGCAGCTCGCGCAGCCGCTCCACCGCGCCGCCGAGCGCGAATTGGGCGCCGCCGAGCCCCTCGACGAAATAGCCACGCCGGCACAGGCCGAGGGTCTCCAGCGCCTTCAGCTCGCCGTAGACGGCCCCGTAGCCGCCGGCGATCCCCTCGCCGCGGACGCCGTCGCGCGTGACGATCCCCTGCCGCTCGAGCAGGAGCTCCGCGAGCGCGCGGCGGTCCTGCTCGCCCGCGAACAGCTGCTCGGCGAGCGACCAGCGTCCCTGAGTGCCTGTGTCGGCCAGTGTCCTCGATCTCGAGAAACGCCGGGGCCGTCTCTCCTTTCGCGGCGTCGCGTAGCGACGCCGCGACCTAAGCGGTTGCCAGGCGTCGTTGGTCACCTCGCCGGCCCAGACCAGGTCCCAGAGAGCAACGAGTGCCTCGCTGCTCTCTAGCTGGCTCGTTTCCAGAAGGTCGTGCCAGAAAACCGCGCCTTCGCGCAGGACGCCGCGAACGGCATCCGCGACCTCGTCTTCCGGCGCCGGTGCCGCGGAGGGGCGGCCGAGGACGGCTGCATCCTCGCGAAAGAACAGCGCCACCCGGTCGAGCCCCGCCCCGACCCAGATGGCCTCGCCGGTAGCGCAGAGCTGGTCGAGCAGCTCCGGCCGGTAGCCGGGAACGCGCCGCGGCAGCACCTCCGACTCCCACAGCGACACCGGCAGCGACAGCGCCTGGAGCGGGACGAGCGCCTCGCGCAGCGTCGCGCGCCGGTCGATGCCGTGCCAGGAGGGCAGGAAGCGGCCGAGCGTCGCCTGCTCGGCAGGCTCGACCTCCTTGCGGAGCGCGGCGAGCGATGCGCGACGGAGGCGGCGGAGGACGTCGGGGTCGCACCACTCGCGCTCGCTGCCGCCCGGGCGCAGCTCGCCGCGCACGAGCTTCTCCTCCCGCTCGAGCGCTTTGAGCTCGGCCTCGACGTCTCGGCCGAAGCGCTCGTTCACCTCTGCGGTCGTGAACGGTCCTCGCGAGCGGGCGAAGCGCGCGACCAGCGACCGCAGCGGCTCCTCGCCGCTCTCCAGGAAAACCTCCGGCAGCCCCGAGGGAGGCATCGCCCCCAGCGCGTCGCGGTACCGGCCGGCGTCTTCGGCGGCGATCAAGCGCTCCTCACCCGCGACCCGGACGGTCACGGCCCGCCGCTCGCGTAGTAACGGTTCTGCAAGTTGGATATCAAATTCGTCGAATCGCAAGTCACCTATTCTTCTGAGAAGATCATGCAGATCGTCTGAGTTACGTGGATCACCACGCAAGTAGCTTTCCACCTGCTCGATCGCGGAGCGATCGAGCAGGTCCCGAAGCTCCTCCTGGCCGAGCAGCTCGCGCAGCAGATCGCGGTCTAGCGAGAGCGCCTGCGCCCGCCGCTCCGCCGGCGGCGTGTCGTCCTCGTACATGTACGTGGCGACGTAGTCGAAGAGCAGCGAGGCCGAGTACGGGGAGGCCGAGGGCGTCTCGACGTCGACCACGTCGAGCGCACGCGAACGCAGTTTGCGCAGCAGCTGCTGCAGCGCCGGCAGGTCGAAGACGTCCTGCAGGCACTCGCGGTAGGTCTCGAGCACGATCGGGAACGCGGGGTAGCGGCGTGCGACCTGGAGCAGCGACTGGGCCTTGAGCCGCTGCTGCCAGAGCGGGGTCCGCTCGCCCGGGCGGCGGCGTGGGATCAGGAGGGCCCGGCCGGCGTTCTCGCGAAAGCGCGAGCCGAAGAGGGCCGACTGGCCGACCTCGGCGACGACGAGGTCCTCGAGCTCGTCGGGGTCGGGAACGAGCTCCTCCGTCGGCGGCGGTACGTCCGCGTCGGGCAGGTGGAAGGCGATGCCGTCGTCCGACCAGATGAACTGCGCCTCGAGCCCGAGCGTGTCGCGGAGCCGCGCGCCGGCCGCCATCGCCCACGGCGCGTGCACGCGCGCGCCGAACGGAGTGAGGATGCAGACCCGCCAGTCGCCGATCTCGTCTCTGAATCTTTCGACGACAAGGCTCCGATCGGAGGGGACCACGCCCGTGGCAACTTCCTGCTCGCGCAGGAAGGCTAGAAGGTTGTGCGCCGCCTTCTCGTCGAGTCGATGCCTGCCTTGCAGGACCTCCAGCGCTCTCGCTTGCGAGAGCGCGACCAGCTCGCGCGAGAACTGCCCGATGCGCTCGCCCAGTTCGAAGGGCCTCCCCACCCCCTCGCCCTTCCAGAACGGCACGGCGCCCGGGACGCCCGGCGCCGGCGTGACCAGGACGCGGTCGCGGGTGATCTCCTCGATCCTCCAGGTGGAGGCGCCGAGCAGGAACGTCTGGCCTGCGCGGGCCTCGTAGACCATCTCCTCGTCGAGCTCTCCGACGCGGCCGCCGCCGTCGACCAGGTGCACGCCGAACAGGCCGCGGTCGGGGATGGTGCCGGCGTTCGTGACTGCGAGGCGGCGTGCCCCCTCGCGGCCACGGATCGTGCCCCCGGTGCGGTCCCAGACGATCCGTGGCTTCAGCTCGGCGAACTCGTCGGATGGGTAGCGGCCCGAGAGCATGTCGAGAACGTTCTCGAGCTGGGCGCGGGAGAGGTCGGCGAACGGATAGGCGCCGCGGACGAGGTCGTGCAGCTCCCCCAGGTCGATCTCCTCCTGCGCAGCGACCGCGACGATCTGCTGGGAGAGCACATCCAGCGGGTTCTTCGGGATCACCGTCTCCTCGATCTCGCCGGCGAGCATCCGCTCCGCGACCACCGCCGACTCGAGCAGGTCGGCGCGGAACTTCGGGAAGATCCGCCCCTTCGAGGTCGCGCCGAGCTCGTGCCCGGCCCGCCCGATGCGCTGCAGGCCGCGGGCGACCGACTTCGGGGACTCGACCTGGATCACGAGGTCGACCGCGCCCATGTCGATGCCGAGCTCGAGCGACGACGTTGCGACCAGGCACGGGATCTCGCCGCGCTTGAGCAGCTCCTCGACCTCCACGCGCTGCTCCCGCGCCAGCGAGCCGTGGTGGGCGCGGGCGATTTCCTTCTCCGCGAGCTCGTTCAGCCGGAGCGCGAGCCGCTCCGCCAGGCGACGGTTGTTGACGAACACGATCGTCGAGCGGTGCTCCTCGACCAGCTTCAACAGCTCCGGGTAGATCGACGGCCAGATCGAGGTCGCTGCCACGCCCTCCGCGCCCGTGCCGAGGAGCGGGTCGGTCGGCGCGGCACCGGCGCCCGGCTCCCGCATGTCCTCGACCGGCACGACGACGCGCAGGTCGAGCTCCTTGCGGGTACCGGCGTCGACGAGCCGGATCGGACGGGCTCCCGACACGAAACGCCCGATCTCGTCGAGCGGCCGCTGCGTCGCAGACAAACCGACCCTTTGGGCCGGTTTGTCGAGAAGGCGGTCGACACGCTCGAGCGTGATCGCAAGGTGCGCGCCTCGCTTGGTGCCGGCAATCGCGTGAACCTCGTCCACGATGATGGTCTCGATTCCCCTCATGACGTCGCGGGCACGCGACGTCATGAGCAAGAACAGCGACTCGGGCGTGGTGATCAGGATGTCGGGTGGCCTGCGCAGCATCGCCGCCCGCTCCTTCTGGGGCGTGTCGCCGGTGCGGACGGCGACGGTCAGCTCCGACTGTAGCCCCGCCAGCGGCCCCCGCAGGTTCCGCTCGACGTCGTAGTTCAACGCCTTCAGCGGCGAGACGTAGAGCAGCCTGAGCCCCTCGCCGGGCGCCTCGTTCAACCGGTCGATCCCGTACAGGAACGCCGCCAGCGTCTTCCCCGAGCCGGTCGGCGCCTGGATCAGCGTATGCTCGCCCGAGGCGATCGCCGGCCAGCCCGCCTCCTGCGCGGGCGTCGGCCCGGCGAAGGCGCGCTCGAACCAGTCGCGCGTCGCCGGAGTGAACAGATCGAGAACGCCGGCGTCCTTCATCGAGCCAGCGTACCGCCTGGCCGTCATGCGAACAAGTGTTCGTTCGGGACGGGTGTGTCGTCTGCGCGCGGGGCGTCGGCTAGGCTCTGCCGCTCGTGGAGCCGGCTCCGAAATCCCTCGTTCCTTGGCTCGCGGCCGCTGCCGTCTCGTTCCTCGTGCTCGCCGGGCCTGCGGCCGCGTCGCAGCTCGTCGGCGTCGACACAAGCCATGTCAAGCTGGCCGCCGACGGATCGGGCCGGGCGCTCGTCACCTTCACGAGCGGCGGCTCGGTACACCAGGTTCTCGCCTCGGGCGCGATCAACGCCAGGGCGCCGTCCGAGAGCGTGCCGCAGGTGCAGTTCACGCTGAACACCCACGGCGGCGCGCTCCGGAACGCCTGCACCCCGGTGTCACTCCCGCTCGCCTGGCTGGTCGCGGCGTGCAAGGCGCCGGACGGCTCCTACTGGGCGCTACAGAGCTGGCAGCGCCTGCTGCCGAACGGAGGCGCCCGGCCGGCGCCGGCCCAGGCCATCAGGGAGCTCCGCCTCTCCCACTGGCGGGGCCCGGCGGCCACCCTGACGATCCATTTCGGCTGGGCCTACCGCCGGTACGTCCAGCTCTACGGCCTCTTCGACTATGGCGGGCCGGTGTTCGGCTACCACGTACGCAGCGGCGTTCCGCTCGACGGCTACGGCCGAAACATCTACGTCGACGCGCTCGACTCTGATCTCGGCGCGGGCTGGCGCCGCGTGAACAGCTTCCTCGCGCACGCCCCGGTCGGGGCGTTCTGCTACGGCTTCTACCCGCACGGCGGGCACCTCGGCGTCGGCAGGCTGCTGCGCGCGACCGCGATCGGCCCCGGGGTCACGCCGGACGTGATGTGGCAGGGCGCTCCTCCTGGCCGCTACGACGCCGCAGCCGACCGCGTCGCGGACGACGACCTGCGCTCGCTGCTGAAGGGCGATCGCCTCTGCCGCGCAGTCTAGGATCACGGGCATGCCGGATCGCCTGTACTTCACCGGCAACGACGAGGCCGACCGGCTGCTCGTCGAGGAACCGATGGCGCTGCTGATCGGGTTCGCGCTCGACCAGCAGGTGCCCGTTCCCACGGCGTTCCTGGGTCCGCTGAAGCTGAAGCAGCGGCTGGGCACGCTCGACCCGGGCCGGATCGCCACGACCGACCCCGCCGTACTGGAGGCAGCCTTCCGGGAGAAGCCGGCGATCCATCGCTTTCCCGGGAACATGGCGCGGCGGGTCCAGGAGCTCGCCGCAGTCGTCGAGGAGCGGTACGGCGGGAAGGCCGAGCGGCTCTGGACGGAGGCAAATGACTCGGACGATCTCCGCGATCGGATCGAAGGGCTTCCCGGCTTCGGCGAGATGAAGGTGAAGGCGCTCGGGTCCGTGCTGGCCAAGCGCCTCGGGGTCGAGGCGGCCCAGGGCCTCGTCCCGGACCACCCCACCCTCGGGGACGTCGACTCGGCCGAGGCGCTCGAGCGCTACCAGGCCGGCAAGCGCGCGTACAAGGCGTCCCTCAGAGCGAAGAGTTAGAGAGCAGGGCGCGCAGCGCGTCCGCGTCGCGCCGTACCTCCTCCTCCGGGAACGGCGGCGGGTCCTCGTCCGGCCAGGGGAACGGCCAGCCCGGCCGTGGATCGTCGGCGTAGCGCGGCATCACGTGCGCGTGGAGGTGCGGAACGGAGTTGCCCAGCAGCTCGTAGTTCAGCTTCACGGGCCCGAAGCGGCGCTCGATCGCCCGCCCGACCTCGACCAGCTCGCGCCACCAGCCTGCGGCCTCCCCGGCGTCGAGCTCGGTCGGCTCGGCGACGTGCCGTCCCCGCCAGATCACGGTCGTGTACCCCCGCTGGACGTTCTTCCGCTGCAGGTACGCGTCCACCCGTTCCCCGGAGTAGAAACGGATGCCGTGGCCGTTGTCCGGGCCGCCGTCCGCGCAGAGCGGACATCCCTCGCCGCCCAGCATGGCGTAGAACGACTGCGGCCATTCCACGTTCGCGACGTTAGCATCGGGCCGAGCCATGCCCGAGACGCCCGAAGAGTTGCACGCACGGGCCGCCGGCGCGCTGCGCATGCCGCCGGTCGAGACCTGGGAGTCCTTTCCCTTCGACGGCGAGCTGCGGCCCCGGCCGCTCGCGCCGCCGGTCGAGCGCGAGGCGGCGCGCCATGGCGAGGGCGGCGTCGACTGCCCGGCGTGCAACGCCTCCGACGACGACTACGTCTGGACGACCGAGCGCTGGCGGCTCCGGACGCTCGACGAGCCGTCCGGGCTCCCCGTCGTCCTGCTGCTGGAGCCCCGCGAGCACCTCGACGCCCCGGGCGACCTGCCGGACGACCTCGCCGCAGAGCTCGGCGTCCTGATCGCGCGGATCGAGCGGGCGGTCAGCTCGCTCGACGGGATCGGGCGGGTCCACGTCGGCCGGTGGGGCGAGGGCTCCGCGCACCTCCACTGGTGGTTCATGGCGCGCCCTGTGCGCATGCCCCAGTTCGCCAGCAGCTTCGCCGCGATCTGGGACGACGTCCTCCCGCCCACGCCGCAGGACGTCTGGGACGCGAACGCCGCGGCGGTCGTTGCCGCTCTCGAGCACTCGTGATCCGACTCGAACGGGTGACGACGGGACGCTCGGGCTTCTCTACCGTTGAGAGATCATGAAGGCCGTCGTCATGGCAGTTGCCGTCCTCCTCCTCGGAGGCGCCGCCCAGGGCCCGCGCATCGCGGGGTGCGCCCTCTTCCCGGCCGACAACCCGTGGAACATGCGGGTCGACTCGCTGCCGGTCGCCTCGAACTCGGACGCGATCGTCGCCTCGATCGGCGCCGGCGTCGGGCTGCACCCCGACTTCGGCTCGGGCAAGTGGGCGGGCGGCCCGATCGGGATCCCGTACGACGTCGTCGACGGGACGACGATCAAGAAGTGGACCAAGCTCAAGTTCCAGTACGCCGACGAGAGCGACCCCGGCCCCTATCCGGTCCCGAAGAAGGTCCACGTCGAGCATGGCAGCGACCACCATGCGCTGATCGTCGACACGAGCACCTGCAGGCTCTACGAGCTGTTCGCGCTCAAGGGGAAGAGGGCCGGATCCGGCGCGATCTGGGACCTGAGCTCGAACGCACTGCGGACGGACGGCTGGACGTCGGCCGACGCCGCCGGGCTCCCCATTTTCCCCGGCCTCGCACGATTCGACGAGGTCGCCGCGGGCTCGATCGACCACGGGCTCCGGTTCACGGTACAGCGGTCGCGGAAGGCGTACGTCTACCCGGCGCGGCACTTCGCCAGCTCGCTGACAGACCCGAGCCTGCCGCCGATGGGACTGCGCCTGCGTCTGAAGGCGGGCTTCGACACGAGCAGCTTCCCGCCCCAGGCGCGGGTCGTCCTGACGGCGCTGAAGCGCTACGGGATGATGGTCGCCGACAACGGCTCGAGCTGGTACATCAGCGGGGCGCCCGACCCAGGCTGGTCGAACGACGACTTGCACACGCTCGGCCGGGTCAAAGGTTCCGACTTCGAGGTCGTCGACCCCGCCGCGATCCATCCTTAACGATGCCAGGCACTGTTAAGACGCCCTGTCGAAAACGCCGCTCATGAGGCTGTTGCACAAAGCCTTGGAGCGGGGCTTTTCTACTGTTCGCGGTGGCCGGCGCGGATCGCTCGTCCGGTCGAGGCGCAGGTCGCCGCGCGGCGACGCGGCCGCGTCAGGTGGTCAGCGGTTTCCCGATCGTCGCTTGCGCTTGAGCGAGGCCGGCGCGCCAGAGTTTGAGCAGGTTGTGGGTGGCGGCGATCAGCCGCCACTCGGCCTGGCAGGCGGCGAGGCCGCGGCGGAGGAAGCGGTCGCTGCGTCGGATCAGCTTCGTGTGCGCGAAGACGGGTTCGACGATCTGCTGCCGTCGTCGGTAGAGCGCCTGTCCTTCGGGCGTCGAGAGCACGGCTTCGATCCGCTGTGCTTCTTGTCCCTGGCGAGGTGAGAGCTTGCCTGGGGCGATGCGGCGTCGGTCCTGGGTGGGGACGAGCGCGTTGATCGCTTGTCGGCGCACCTCGCTGATCGCGGGCGAGTTCCAGTAGCCGCCGTCGGCGAGCACGATCCCGATCGGCTCCTCGATGCCGGCCTCCCGCAGCGTCTCGACCGCGTGCGTGACCATCGGTTCGAGCTGGTCTGAGTCGTTGTGCGATTGGGTCACGTCGGCGGCGATGATCACCTGCTCGGGGCTCGCGACAACCTGAGCGTTGTAGCCCTGCACCGACTTGCCGCCCGCCCGCTTCATCAGCCGCGTGTCGGAGTCGGTCGTGTTGATCTTTCGCTCGGCGAGCGCGGAGGGATCGGGCGGGGTCGGTTTCCGACCGGCCAACCGGCGCCCGCGCTCGGCCTCCCAGGCGGCTCGCCAGGCGAGGTTGGCCTGGTAAGCGGCCTCCTCATCGGCCTGCGCGCGCTCCAGTTGCTGCTTGCAGCGGCGCAGCCGCTCCCGCCGCGAGCGGGCATCGACGAGCTCGGCCGGCAGCTCGTCGCCGCGCGCCTCGCCCAGCCGCTCGTCTTCGTCGGCGTCCGCCTCGGCAGCCTCGCTGAGCATCCGCTCGACCTCCGAGCGAATCGAGGCGTAGCCGCGCGTCGCTCCCGGCGAGGCATTGCCCGCCAGCAAAGTGCCGTCGAGGGCGACCACTCCGACCGACACCAGCCCAGCCCGCGCGCACAGCGCCAGCACCTGCGTGAAAGTGTCCGCGAGCGCCTGCTCGTGCCGCACGCGAAAACGCGCGATCGTCGCCTGGTCAGGGATCCGGTTCGCCGCGATCACACGGAAGGCAACATCCTCCCGACAACGCCGCTCAAGCCCACGGCTCGAGCGCTCGCCCACCGCGTACGCATACAACAACAACGCCACCATCATCGTCGGCTCGAACGCCGCCCGACCCCAACCGTCTTCGCGGTAACCGCCGTAGAAAGCGCTCAGATCGATCTCGTCGACGGCGTCGAGCACAAACCAGGCGAGGTGACCCTCCGGCAGCCATTCGCGCAGACTCGGAGGAAGCAACAGCTCTTGATCGCGATCGCACCGAAGAAAGTTCTGCGGCACCAGACACCTCCGGTCGACAGGACGCTCACCGAATCGTCCATGCCGCCCCAGACGACAAACCCCCGACAAGCCGCGGTTTGTGCGACAGCCTCTCATGCAGGTTCTTTACCGTGCCAAGCACTGTTAAGACGGCTCAGCGGAAGGTCGCGATCAGCAGGAACACGTTCAGCGAGCTGATCACGGCCGCGATCGCCCATGCGGCCACGGTCGTCAGCCGGTTGTTGACCAGCCCACCCATCACCTTGCGGCTGCTCGTGAACAGGACGAGCGGGATCAGTGCGAACGGGATGCCGAAAGAGAGAACGACCTGACTGAGCACCAGCGCCCTGGTCGGGTCGACGCCGATGATCGCGACCACGAGGGCCGGCGCGGCGGTGATCGTCCGGCGCGCGAAGATCGGAATCTGGCGACGGATGAAGCCCTGCATCACGCCCGGCGAGCGTGCCGGCCGACGACGAGGAGAGGCCTGAGGCCAGGAGCGCGATGCCGAGCAGCACCGCCGCCCACCTGCCCGGGTCGGCGGACAGGCCATGGAATGCGTCCTCGATCGACTCGGCGTCGGTGCCGTAGAAACGTGCGGGGAACACAGCCAACGTTGCCAGGTTGATCAAGGCCGGCGATCGACATCGCGATCAGCACGTCGATCCGCTCGAACGGCTGGATGCGCTTGAGCTCGGCCTCCGTCCGGCCTCGGACCCGCGACTGGGTCAGCGCCGAGTGGAGGTAGATCACGTGGGGCATGACAGTCGCGCCGATGATCCCGACCGCGAGCAGCAGGGCCTCTCCGTCGAAGTTGGGCGAGAACGCCCAGTCCGGCGAGCTCGCGCAGGAGCTCGGGGTCGCTGTCGGAGACGCGGACGAAGCGCCCGCGGTCGCCGAGGGCGAGTGCGTCGAGTGCGACGGTCTCGGGCTCGACGACCGTGCCGTCGGCAGCGGGGATCGGGTCGCCGTGCGGGTCGTGGGTCGGTTCGCCGAGCTTGGCGGCGATGCGCTCCTCGAGGCCTTCCGAGAGAACGTGCTCGAGCACCTCCGCCTCTGCGTGCACCCGGTCTCAGGGGACGTCAAGCTCTTCAACCGCCAAGTTTAACCGAGCTTAAACTCTGTGGTGTCGCGTGCGGGGGCGACCCGCGGGCGGCGATGCCGCACACACTCGTCGCCGAATCGGCACAGACGCGCGAACGTCAGGCCGGTATCGTCGCCGGCAAGGGGTGAGGGGTTGTCCCCCACCCCGGGTGGGGGACGTCCGCCGGGAACGCGGCGATCGAGCGCCGGATCCCGGCCGCGTCGAGGCCGTGCAGGGCGCGGTGTTCAGACCCGGTGCCGTAGCGACGAAGCTCCTCGTTGGCCACGCCGAGCGCGAGCAGACGGTGTGGCCGGTCAGCGAGCGCCGAGGCGATCTCGGCCGCCGAGGTGCCGGCCAGGTACGGCTCGACCAGGACGACGTCCGTCCCGGGCAGCGCCGCCCGCAAGCCGGAGACGTCGAACGGCAGCACGGTGGACAAGTACGCGACGGAGGCGTCCAGATCCGACGTCGCCGCGAGCACCTGGTCGAGGGTCGGCCCGACGGCGACGACGAGCGGAGCCCGAGCGCTCCCTTCCCGCATCACGACGAGACCGTCGCCGCCCGCCGCGCCGGCGTTCACCTCCTCGGACAGCCGCACGTACACGTTGCCGTCCCCCCTCGCCGCCCGTCGCACGAAGCGCTCGACCTCGTCCGGATGGCCGGGCACGTTGATCGTCCACCCGGGCAGCGCGCGGAGCAGCGCCACGTCGGCGGGCGACTGATGTGTGCGGCCCGATCGCGCCCCGTCGTACGACCCGCCGGTGCTGACCAGCACGGCGCCCACGCCCTGGTGGACGAGATCGAGCTTGACCTGCTCGAACGGCCGCTCGACGAGGAAGGGCGCGTACGAGTGGGCGAACGGTCGAAGCCCCTCCAGCGCGAGACCGGCGGCGACGCCGACCATCAGCTGCTCGCGGATCCCGACGTTGAAGAGCCGCGGGTGCGGTCGCAGCTCGCCGGCGCCGATCTCCGCGAGGACGACGGCCACCCGCGGATCCGCGTCGAGCAGCTCGGCCGCGACCTCGTAGAAGCGCTGCCGCATCGTGGTGACGCCTTCGGCGTCACGACAACGCCTCGCACCAACGTCGACACCTGCGCCGTCACGTCTGTGCTCGGCTTCGTCACTCACGGATGCACCTCCGCCACCACCACGTGGGGACGGTCGCCGCGCGACGACGCGAACGCGGCCTCGAGCGCGTCGTGGTCGCCGCCCTCGACACGCACGGCACTCCAGCCCTCCAGCTCGAACCGCCGCTCGACGCCGCCGGGCCAGCCGTACGTGGACGAGTGGTTGTCCACCAGGACCACCGCCAGACGACCGAGCCTGAGCCGCCCCGCGAGCTGGACGGCCTCGAGGTTGCTGCCCTCCTCGAGCTCCGCGTCGCCGACGAGGCAGATCACCCGGGGCCGGTCGGAGCCGGCCGCATCGAGGGCGAGCGTCACCCCGATTGCGATCGGCAATCCGTGGCCGAGCGAGCCGCTGGAGATCTCGACGCCCGGGACGAGCAGCCGGTCGGGGTGGTAGCCGAGCGCGGAATCGCCGTCCCCGAAGCCGGCCAGCGAGTCGACCGGGATGAACCCCTTGGCAGCCAGCACGGCGTAATAGGCGGCGGGCCCGTGGCCCTTGGAGAGCAGGAACCGGTCGCGCTCCGGATCGTCCGGCGCTGCGGGATCGACGCGCAGCACGCGGTCGTACAGGACCCAGAGCACATCGAGCGTCGAGTACGAGCTCCGGTCGTGCTTTTCGTCGCCGGTCAGGAGGGTCAGGAGCCGCGGCAGGTCGTCGTAGCCGAGCTGCGCCGTCGTCGCCATGGAAACAAGCGTAGAACTTCAACTATGGTTTAAGTCAAGTGCGGCGCGAGCTGACCATCGGCGAGCTCTCCGTGAGAAGCGGCGTCTCCGCCTCCGCGCTTCGCTTCTACGAGCGTGAAGGCCTGATCGAGTCGCGCCGCACCGACGGCAACCAGCGCCGGTACGCGCCCGTCACGCTCCGCCGCGTCGCCCTGATCCAGGCCGGGAAGTCGGCCGGCATCCCCCTGGAGCGGATCCACGGCGCGCTGGCCGAGCTCCCGACAGGCAAGGCGCCGACGAAGGACGACTGGAAGCGCCTCTCACGTTCATGGCGCGCGGAGCTCGACGAGCGCATCCGCACGCTCGAAGCCGTCCGCGGCCGCCTCACCACGTGCATCGGCTGCGGCTGCCTCTCGTTGAAGACTTGCGGCCTCCTCAACCCGAAAGACCAGGCGGCTGCCGCCGGGCCGGGCGCTCATTTCTTCATCCGCTGACGCCTGCGAGCAGGGACGCCCGCTGCTCCTGGAGCATCTCGCGGGCGATCACCAGCCGCTGGACCTCGTTCGTACCCTCGTAGAGCTGCGTGATCTTCGCGTCGCGCATCATGCGCTCGACCGGATACTCCTTGATGTAGCCGTAGCCGCCGAGCACCTGGACCGCCTCGGTCGTCACCTCCATCGCCACGTCCGTGCAGTACAGCTTCGCCATCGCGGAGGCCTTGGTCAGCTCCTCGTCGGCGGCGCCCTCGTCCACCATCCGCCCGAAGCGGTAGAGCAGGCCGCGCGCGGCCTCGCACTTCGTCTCCATGTCCGCGAGCTTGGCGGCGATCAGCTGATGTTGCGCGATCGGCTTGCCCATCGTCTCGCGGCTTCTGGCGTACTCGAGCGCGACGTCGGTTGCGCCCTGCGCGATCCCGAGGCCCTGCGCGGCGACGCCCGGCCGCGAGCGATCGAGGATGCGCATCGCAATCCGGAACCCCTCGCCCTCGGCGCCGAGCAGGTTCCCGCCCGGAACGCGGCAGCCGTCGAAGACGAGCTCGCCGGTGGTCGACCCTGAGATCCCCATCTTCGGCTCCAGCCGCGCGACCTCGAACCCGGTCGCGTCCGACTCGACCAGGAAGGCCGAGATCCCGGAGTGGCCGGCCTCGGGATCCGTCTTCGCGAAGACCGTGTACAGGTTCGCGACCGCGGCGTTCGTGATGAAGCGCTTGCCGCCGTCGAGGACGAACTCGTCGCCGTCGCGCCGCGCCGTCGTCCGCATCGCGGCAGAGTCGGAGCCTGAGCCCGCCTCGGTCAGCGCATAGGCGCACAGCCACTCGCCGGAGGCGAGCCGCGGGAGGTAGCGCTCCTGCTGCTCGCGCGAGCCTGCCAGCTTCAGCCCGAGCGAGCCGAGCTCCTGCACGGCCAGGATCAAGCCGCTGGTCGCACACACCTTCGAGATCTCCTCGATCGCGACCAGCGCCAGCAGCGCTCCCGTGCCTGTCCCGCCCCACTGCTCGCCGAAGAACAGGCCGAACAGCCCATGCTCGCGGAAGAGCTCGACCACGTCCCACGGGAACTCGTGGCTCTCGTCGATCTCGGCCGCCCGCGGAGCGATCCGCTCGCGCGCCAGCGCACGGACGAGCTCCCGGACCTCGCGCTGGTCGTCGGTCAGCACGTCCCAGGGCACGCGCTGAGTCTAGTCCGGGCCGCGAGGGAGACGTCGTTCCACTCACACGCTGCCGGCCTGTACGCCGCACTAGAGTCCACGCGGTGATCCTCGAGAACGGGGTCGTCCGGACGATGGACGCGACGTTGCCGGTGACGGCCGCGCTGGCGATCGCCGGCGACCGCGTCGCCGGCGGGGTCGGAACACACGAGACCGCGTTGGCCAGTCCGGACGTCGTCGACCTCGGCGGCCGCTGCGCGATCCCCGGGATCACCGAGTCGCACGTCCACTTCCCCACCTGGGCGGCGGCGCGGCGGCTGGTCCGGCTCGAGGACGCGACCTCGGCCGAGGACGCGGCCGAGCGCATGCGGCCCGCAGCCGGCGACGTGAAACCCGACGGCTGGTTCCGGGCGCAGGGGTTCCGCGAGACGAACTGGCCGGCGCCGCCGACGAGGGAGGTGCTCGACGCCGTCACCGGCGACGTCCCCGCGGCGGTGATCTCGAAGGACTTCCACGCGATCTGGTTGAACTCCGCCGGAGTCGCGAGGACCGGCGGCGACCTGCGCAAGTACGCCGTCGACGGCGGCGTCGTCGAGCTCGGCTTCGACGGCGAACCGACCGGTCTGATCCGGGAGGAGTCGGCGTGGCAGTTCAAGGAGGACCATCTCGAGTATTCGGACGATGAGTACCGTGACGCGCTCCGCGAAGGGCTGAAGGTCGCGTCGTCGCGCGGCGTGACCGCCATCCACGACAAGGACGGCTGGATCCCCGCCATCCCGCGGCTCTGGCAGGAGCTCGAGCGCGACGATGCGTTGCCCGTGCGGGTGTGGCAGTCGATCCCGCACGACCGGCTCGACGGCGTCGCCGCGGCCGGCGTGGTCTCCGGGCTCGGAAGCGACCGGCTGCGCCTCGGGTACCTCAAGGTCTTCATGGACGGGACGCTGGGCTCGCAGACGGCGCTGATGACCGACGGCGGCGGCGTGGAGATCACCAGCCGCGAGGAGCTCGCCGACATCCTCCGCCGGGCGGCAGCGGCGCGCTGGCCCGTCGCCGTCCACGCGATCGGCGACCTCGCCAACCAGAACGCGCTCGACGCGTTCGAGGAGACGAAGAGCGAGTGGCAGCCACTGGGTCTGCGCCACCGCATCGAGCACGCCCAGTGCCTTCGCCCCGTGGATGTCGCCCGCTTCGCCGACCTCGGCCTGACCGCGTCGGTGCAGTTCTCACACGCGCCCTCGGACGAGGAGCTCGCCCACCGCTTCTGGGCCGACCGGCTCGGCGGCGTCTACTCGTTCCGCGACCTGCTCGACTGCGGCACCCGGCTGATCAACGGCTCGGACGCGCCGATCGAGGAGCTCGACCCCTGGGGCGGAATCGTCGCCGGCGTGCTGCAGCACTGGCGCGAGGACCAGCGGGTGACGGTCGAGGAGGCACTGGCCGCGTCGACGGTCGCGCCCGCCTGGCAGACCTATGACGAGCGCCGCCGCGGCAAGCTGCTCCCCGGATACCTGGCCGACCTGGTCGTGCTCGACCGTGACCCGCTGTCGATCCCGGCAGAGGAGCTGCCGGAGGTCCAGGTGGTCGCGACCATGGTCGGCGGCCGCTGGACGCACAACGCCCCACCCTGGTGAGACTCGCCGATCGGAACTGGCTGCAGGTCGAGGAGTACCTGCGCCGCGACGATCGCGTCGTGCTGCCCCTCGGCTCCACCGAGCAGCACGCGTACCTGTCGCTCGCGACCGACTCGATCCTGGCCGAACGGGTTGCGGTCGAGGCGGCCGAGCCTCTCGGCGTGCTCGTCCTGCCGGCAATGCCGTTCGGGGTCGCGCCCGGGTTCGCGGCGTTCCCCGGCACGCTGTCGCTACGCCGGGAGACGTTGGTCGCGGTCCTCTCGGAGTTGCTCGATACGCTCTACGGGCAGGGCTTCCGGCGCTTCCTGGTCGTGAACGGTCACGGCGGCAACGAGCCGGCACGGGAGCCGCTCGAGGCCTGGGCAGACACGCGCGACGGCGCACGGCTCCGCTTCCACAGCTGGTGGGACTCGCCCGCCGTCCGCGCCGCCGCGGGCGAGGTCTACGACGGCGAGGCCACGCATGCATCCTGGTTCGAGAGCTTCCCGTGGACACGACTCGCCGGCGTCGAGCTGCCCGCCGGCGAGAAGCCGATGGTCACCGACCGGGAGGCTCTCCGCGAGCTCGAGCCGAGGGCAGTGAGGGCCGCGATCGGCGACGGCTCCTACGGCGGCCCGTATCGAGTGGCCGACGAGGAGGCGCTCCGCGTCTGGAACGCCGGTGTCGACGAGGTGCGAGCGCTCCTCGAGTCGCTGCGCTCTTAACAGTGCCTGGCACCGTAAAGACCCTGCACGCTCGGGGAAATCGACGCGCGCTCTTAACAGTGCCTGGCACCGTAAAGACGAGTGCCCGCTAGGCGCTGAGCAAGACGCCCGATCCAGCCCCTGCGGCCGGAGCGCGGACGCAGCGGGATCTCGGCGTCCGCGAGGATCGCCGCCGGAACCTCGCGGGTCAGCCACTCCGCCAGCACTCCGCCGCCAACCGCTTTCGCCGCGGACGACATCCCGACCGCGCGGACCGATGCGTGGTGGGCGTCGCTGGCAAGGAGGTGGGCGACCCGGCCCCGGATCAGCCGGTGGCCGCACTCGGCGGCCCGCCGGCCGATTCGCCCGTCGACCGACGCGGCCGTCACCTGGACGAGAATGCCCGCCTCGACCAGGGGCACCAGCCGCTCCGGCCTCGTCTGCACCTCGATGTTCCGCTCGGGGTGGGCCAGCACCGGGACGAAGCCCTGGTCGCGGAGCGAGAGCAGCACGTCGGGCAGCTGGAGCGGCCAGCCGTGGTAGGGCGTCTCCACCAGCAGGTACCTGCTGCCGCCGAGCCCGAACCGCCGCAACACGTCCGCTGGGAGCTTCACCGCCCAGTCCAGTGCGATCTCGCCGCCGGGTCGGACGTCCAGGAGCACGCCCGCTGCGTCGAGCTCGGCGCGCAGCTCGGCGACGCGCTGCTCCATCGACTCGACGTTCGTGGGCCAGTCGTCCCGGACGTGCGGCGTGCCGGCGATCACCGTGATTCCGTCGTCCAGAGCCGCACGGGCGATGTCCACGCTGTCGGCGAGCGTGCGGGCGCCGTCGTCGAGCCCGGGCAGGATGTGCGAGTGCAGATCGATCATCGCTCTACAATCTGAGCATGGCCGTTCGGACGATGAAGCCTGTGCACGACGCGACCTGTGCGGTCGCCTGCTCCGCCGAGATCATCGGCTCGAAGTGGACGGCGCTGCTCGTCCACGACATGTCCGAAGGGGCGCGGCGGTTCTCCGAGCTCGAGCACTCCTGCCCCGGGATCAGCCCCCGGACGCTCTCGGAGCGGCTGCGCTGGCTGGAGGAGGAAGGCGTCGTCGTCCGGCACAGCTACGCGGAGACGCCCCCGAGGGTCGAGTACGAGCTGACGCCGAAGGGCCTGGGCCTGCTGCCGGTGATCGAGGAGATGCGACGCTTCGGCCACGACTGGCTTGTTCACGACCCGCATCACAGGCATGCCTAACCGAGACCGGCAAGGCTCCTGAACAGCTCCTGCGCGGCGGCGACGCCGAGCGGGACGTGCTCGACCAGCAGCCGCTCGTTCGGCGAGTGGAGATTCCCCTCGGGGAGGTCGAAGCCGGTGACGATCGTCGGGATGCCCCTCTCCGCGAGCGCCGGGACGATCGGCAGGGTCCCTCCCGAGCGCAGGAGCAGCGGTCGCACGCCCAGCACCCGCTCGAACGCGTCCTGACCGAGACGGATCGCCGCCGAGTCGGCCGAGATCAGCCCCGGCGGCGCCGCCGACCGGAGGTCGACCTCGACGTCCGCCCCCGCCGGCGCCGACTCGAGCAGGAGCCGCTCGACCTCCGGCGCGATCTCCTCCACCTTCTGTCCCGCGGCGAGCCGGACCGAGACGTTGGCCTCGGCGCCGACCGGGATCACCGTCTTCTGCAGCTGCGGCGATCCGCCCTCGACGCCGTTCACGTCGACCGAGGGCTCGGCCCAGGTGCGCGGGTAGAACTCCCCGGCCGCGCCCGCGTCCATCGGCCTCGCGCCCTGGTCCGACAACATCTCTGCCCCGGCCTGCTGGGACGACCAGTCCGCGAGCTCCTCATCGGTCGGCGGGACGACCCCCCTGCGCAGCGCGTCAGGCAGGCGGCCGTCCGGCCCTGCGAGAACGCCGGCGAGCGTTCGCAGCAGCGCGTGCGTGGCCGACAGCGCCGCGCCGCCGAACACACCCGAGTGGAGATCGCGCTCGCCGGTCCTCACCCGGACGTGGAAGTAGCAGAGCCCGCGCGACGCGATGTAGAACGCGGGCTGCCCGCGCCGGGGCATGTGCGCGTCGAAGATCACGGCGGCGTCGGCGCCGCGCTCGTCCTCTCCGATCCAGTCGACGATCGAGTGGCCGCCGACCTCCTCCTCGCCGTCGCAGGCGATGCGGACGTTCACCGGCAGCGCGCCGGCGGCGGCGAGCAACGCGGCCGCCTTCAGCAGCAGGTAGAGCTGGCCCTTGTCGTCGGCGACGCCGCGCGCGTAGAGCCACCCGTCCCGGATCGTCGGCTCGAAGGGCGGGCTCTCCCAGAGCTCGAGGGGCGCCGGCGGCTGGACGTCGAAGTGCCCGTAGACCAGGACCGTCGGCGCGGCGCCGGCGCCGGCCGACGCGCGCAGCTCGCCGAGGGCCAACGGCCGCTCGCCGTGATCGACGAGCTCGCACTCGCCCCCGGCGGCACGCACGAACGAGCAGAGCCACTCGCCCGCCGCGCGGACGTCGGCCTGGTGCGCCGGGTCGGCACTGACGCTGGGGATGCGCAGCCACTCGGAGACCTCGGCGAGCCAGGCGGGATCGAGCGGCACGACCGGGAACGCTACCTGGGGTTCGAACCGGGCAACCCAGGCTTCGCACCGGGCGGCCGCCGCGGCCGACATGGCGGCCGCGGCACTGACTAGCTGACGACGACGAACCCGTCGGTGGTTGCGATCCGAGCCGCACGGATGCCCTGCTTGCCGCCGACGAAGCGCAAGGGCAGATCGTTCGGGCCGAGCCAATCCACCATCTCCGTCTTCGAGCCACCAACCTTCAACTCGGAGAAGCAGACCGGCGAGCATCGGTGCCCGACTCGGTCATACATCGCCTGCAGCCTGCCGGTCCTGTCGCCGTTGTTCGGGTAATCGATGAAGAACGGGAGATGCGCAGGCCCGCTCACCGTGCGCCAGCCGCGCAGCGTGCCATCGCCGCGAGGAATCGTGTAGTCGTGGATGGCGATGCCAAGGCGTTCGGAGACTGCCTCCAGCTCATCGACGAGAACGGACCAAGCAAGGAGCCCGAAGCCTGCAGCCTCGCAAGCGAGTACCCGACGCCCCGCTTCAGTTGCCGTGGCGGCTTCGCGGTCCTCGATCGTGAGGAACTCGAGGTACGACGGAGGTTTGAGCGGCACCATGTGGTTCCGCGTGCCGGCGAATGACTGGTAGGGGCCGCGCTCGTAGCCGAGCCCGCTCCGCTCGAGTAGCTGCTCTGCCTGGGCCACATCCGGTACGAGCAAGACGACGTGGTCGATCACCATCTGCCCCGATGATGGCACCCTTTGCCGCCGCGGCCGACATGGCGGCCGCGGCTCCCCACTGCGCTGATGTGCGAGCACGGTTAGGGAGGGGGGTCCATGGGGGGAACCGGCCGTTCCCCCCATGCGAGCGAGCTCGCGGCCGAAGGCCGCGGCGAGCGGCTAAGCGACGTCGCGGAGCTTCTGCGAGTCCGCCAGCGCCCGCAGCTTCTTCAGGCTCTGGTTCTCGATCTGCCGGATGCGCTCGCGGGTGACGTTGAACGCGCGGCCGACCTCGTCGAGCGTCCTCGGGTGCTCGCCGTTCAGCCCATAGCGAAGCTCGAGGACGCGGCGCTCGCGCTGGGAGAGCTGGCCGAGGATTTGCTCGAGCGTCTCCTTGCGCATCGTCACCTCCGCCGCCTCCTCGGGCAGCGGCACCGACTCGTCGGTGATGAAGTGGCCGAACTCGGACTCCTCCTCGTCGCCGACCGGCTTCTCGAGCGAGACCGGCGACTGCGCGGTGCGCCGGATCTGGTCGACCTCGTCGGTGGTGAGGTCGAGGTCGCGGGCGATCTCGATCGAGAGCGGCTCGCGGCCGAGCTCGGCCCTGAGCTTGCGCTCGGAGCGGACGATCTTGTTCAACTTCTCGACCACGTGGACGGGCATCCGGATCGTGCGGGCCTTGTCGGCGAGCGCGCGCGCGACCGCCTGGCGGATCCACCACGTCGCGTAGGTGGAGAACTTGAACCCCTTGCGGTAGTCGAACTTCTCGGCCGCACGGACGAGGCCGATCGTCCCCTCCTGGATCAGGTCGAGGAAGGGCAGCCCCTGGTTGCGGTAGCGCTTGGCGATCGAGACGACGAGCCGGAGGTTCGCCTCGACCATCTCCTGCTTGGCCCGGTGGTCGCCGCGCTCGATCCGCTTCGCCAGCTCGACCTCCTGCGCCGCGGTGAGCAGGTCGACGCGGCCGACGTCCTTGAGGAAGAGCTGGAGCGCGTCGGTCGAGACCTCCTGGACCTCGACCTCCTCGGCGACGGTGTCGTCGTCCTCCTCCGCCTGGACGACCTCGATCTGCAGCTCGTCGAGGGCCTGGTAGAAGTCGTCGATCTGGCCGGCGTCGAGGTCGAGGTCGTCGAGCGCGAGCGTGATCTCGTCCGCCGAGAGGGAGCCGGACTCCCGGCCGGCCTCGAGGAGCGTCCTCGCCTCGTCTGTCTCGAGGACGGAAACCCTGGTGCCGACGACCGCCGTCTCGGTGCTGCTCACCGCCGCTCCACCCCTCCCGTCAAGGCCGACAAGCTAGCCGCACTCCTCTATTCCGTCAACCGGGTCGCCAGGACCGGGGGACTCTGCCAGACGCGGCGGACGGCCGCCATGGGCCGAACGACCCATCTTCGCCTCAGCGCGGCTTGATCCTGCTCAGCTGGGTGAGGAAGCGACGGGCCTCGGACCCGAGCGGCGTGCGCGGGCCGAGGTCGCGCGCGAGCCGGAGCTCCTGCTCGGCCTGCTTCACGCTCCCGAGCCAGAGGAGGGAGAGGCCGAGATGGAACCGCACGCTCTGGCTCTTCGGGTAGCGCCGCGCCAGCGGGCCGAGCCGGGAGAAGGTGCGCGACGGATCGGCCTTGTCGAAGCGCGCGACCGCGGCTGCGACCTGCGGCTCGGGGTCGTCCTGCGCCAGCGCGGCTGCGGCCTCGAACTCGCGCAGCGCCGACACCTGCCGGCCGAGCCGCTGGAGCGCGACGCCGTAGAGCAGCTTGCCGCGGGCGCCCCCGGTCCGCGCCAGCCGCTGCAGGTAGGCGAGCTGCCGCGGCGGCGGCAGCCGGTCGAGCGCCGCGGGGGCAGGGAAGCTCGGCACGAAGGTCGGCAGCCCCCGCGGGAAGTTCGGGTAGAGCAGATCCTCGGCGCGCAGCGCGTACGGCGTGTCCGGCTCGCGTCGGCGGGCGTTCCGCCAGGCGGCCTTCGCCGCCGGGGTCTCGCCGCGCCAGTAGAGGCCGAGGCCGTAGTTCAGCTGGGCCAGCGCGCTCCGCGGGTGCGCCTTCGCCAGCGCGGCCAGGCTGTTGAATCCCGCCGGCCACGCCGCCAGTGCAGTGCCCACCTGTGCCTCGAGCGAGCCGTACCGTCCGAAGATCTCCGCGGCCTGGCCGCGCTTGCCGGCGTTGTACAGGTTGTCGGCGCGCCGTAGCGCGACCGCCTCCCGGTCGGTCCGCACGCCGAGGTCGAGCACGAGCGGCGGCGCGCCGCCCTGCCCGGCGGGCCGTTTGGGCGTCGGCGTGCGCGTCGCGAGCGTGACGCCGACCGTGAGACCGGCGGCGGCGACGGCACACGCTGCCACGATGAGGTAGATGCGAGAGCGAGGCCCCACGTGCCGACGTTACCGGCTGTCGGGTCGACGGAATACACAGGTGTACCCAATGGTTGAAATCTCTGCACGGCGCTCGCTCGAAGCGCTATCTTTTTTGAATTAATGACCAGCTACCGCGACCTCCTGAGTCAGGTCCGCGCCGAGATCGGCGAGATCGACGCCCGCGGCGCGGCGCCGTCGCTGGAGGACGGAACGGTCTTCCTGGATGTCCGCGAGCGCAGCGAGTGGGACGAGGGGCACATCCCCGGCGCGATCCACGTTCCGCGCGGGAGCCTCGAGTCGCGGATCGAGAACGCCGTTCCCGACCACGACAGTCGCATCGTCGTCTACTGCGCGAGCGGCGCCCGCTCGGCGTTCGCGACCAAGACGCTCGAGGAGCTCGGCTACGGGGACGTGGTCAACCTCGAAGGGGGCTACACGGAGTGGAAGCGGAACGGCTTCCCGACCGTGCTGCCGCAGTCGCTGGGCGAGCAGCAGCGCCGCCGCTACAGCCGGCACCTGCTGATCCCCGAGGTCGGCGAGGAAGGCCAGCTCAGGCTGCTCGAGTCGCGGATCCTGCTGATCGGCGCCGGCGGCCTCGGCTCGCCCGCCTCGCTCTACCTCGCCGCTGCCGGGGTGGGCACGCTGGGGATCGTCGACGACGACGCGGTCGACGAGACGAACCTCCAGCGCCAGATCGTCCACTCGACCGACCGGCTCGGAGACTCGAAGGCGGAGTCCGCGAAGCGAACGATCGAGGCGCTCAACCCGGACGTCTCGGTCACGACCTACCGCGAGCGGCTGACCTCGGAGAACGTCGACCGGATCCTCGGCGACGGCTGGGACGTGATCGTCGACGGGGCCGACAACTTCCCGACGCGTTACCTGCTGAACGACGCGTCGGTCTGGCACGACGTCCCGGTCGTCCACGGCTCGATCTTCCGCTTCGAGGGGCAGGTCACCGTCTTCGCTCCGAAGCAAGGCCCCTGCTACCGCTGCCTCTTCCCCACGCCGCCGCCGTCCGAGCTCGCGCCGAGCTGCGCCGAGGGCGGCGTCCTCGGAGTTCTCCCCGGCGTGGTCGGCTCGATCCAGGCGACCGAGGCGCTGAAGCTCGCGCTCGGGATCGGCGACCCGCTCGTCGGCCGGCTCCTGCTCTACGACGCCCTCGCCGCCTCCTTCACCGAGGTCACCCTCCGCCGCGACCCGGCCTGCCCGGTCTGCGGCGACGAGCCGACGATCACCGAGTACATCGACTACGTCGAGTTCTGTGCCGGGCCCAGGGCGCACGCGTGACCAAGGTCCGGATCCCCCCCACGTTGCGCGCCGCCACCGGCGGCCAGCGCGAGGTGCCCGCGGTGGGCACGACCGTCGGCGAGATCCTCGCCGATCTCACTTCCCGCTTCCCGGAGCTCGACGGGCAGCTCCGGTTCGCGAACGTGTACGTCGACGGCGAGGACATCCGCACGCTCGACGACCTCGAGACCCCGGTCCGCGACGGCGCAACCGTGATCCTTTTGCCGGCGATGGCCGGCGGCCGATGACCACCGTCCGCGAGCTGTACGAGCTCTGGGCCGGCGAGTCCGAGCTCGACGCCCGGCTCGGCGAGAGCCTCGACCCACGCGGCAAGGAGTCGCTGTTCGAGCTCTTCGCGTCGCTCGGCCCGCAGCCGGGTCAGCTCGTCGTCGACGTCGGAGCGCGCGATGGGCGCCACCTGAGCCGGCTCGTCCAGGAGCACGGCCTCCACGGCGTTGCGATCGACCCGGTTCCAGACCACGTCCGAATGGCACGCGAGGCGACGTCGGGCCTCGACGTCGAGGTCCTCCAGGGCGCGATCGAGGCGCTGCCGCTTCCCGACGCGAGTGCCGACTGGATCTGGTGCCGCGACGTGCTCGTCCACGTCGACGTCGAACGCGGCCTCGCCGAGTGCGCGCGGGTGCTCGAGCGCGGCGGCCGCATGGTTGCCTACGTCACGCTGGCCACCGACCTGCTCGAGCCGCGTGAGGCCGCGTGGCTGACGCACGCCTGTGCGCTCCGGAGCCTGGATCCGGACCGTCTGGAGCGTGCGGCCGCAGCGGCCGGCCTGACGTTGACCGACAAGCTCGAGATCGGCGGCGAGTGGCGCGAGCGGATGATCGAGGACGGGGAGTGGGATCCCGCTGACGCCCTTCTTCGCGTCTCGCGGCTCCGGCGGCGCGCCGAGAGTGGCTCGGAGACGGAGGCCTACGCAGCCGACAAGGTCTGGGGCGTCTACCAGCTGCTGGGCAAGCTCTGCCCGACCGTATACGTCTGGGAGCGGTGTGGCTAGCCGCCTCGCCCCCGGGCTGCTCGACCTCGTCGGCGGCACGCCACTCGTCGAGCTGACCCGCCTCGCGCCGAAGTCCAGCGTCCAGATCTACGCGAAGCTCGAGGGGGCGAACCCGACCGGCTCGACCAAGGACCGGGTGGCGCTGGCCATGATCGAGGCGGCCGAGGCGTCGGGCGAGCTCGAGCCCGGACGGGCGCTGATCGAGCCGACCAGCGGCAACACCGGAATCTCGCTGGCGATGGTCGCGAAGTTGAAGGGTTACCCGCTTACATGCGTGATGCCGGCGAATGCGACCGAGGAACGGCGCCGGCTGCTGCGCATCTACGGCGCCGAGATCGTCGGCTCGCCCGCGGAGCAGGGGTCGAACGGCGCCGTCCGGCTTGCGCTGGAGCTGGCCGAGCGCGACCCGAGCCTGTTCATGCCGTTCCAGTACGCCAACGAGGCGAACCCGCGCGCGCATTACGAGGGCACCGGAGCCGAGATCGCGGAGGCGCTCGACCGGATCGACGTGCTCGTCGCCGGCCTGGGCACCGGCGGCACGCTGATGGGCGCGGGCGAACGCGTCCGCGAGACGTTCCCGGAAACGGTCATCGCCGCCGCCGAGCCGCTGCCGGGGGACCTGGTGATGGGGCTTCGCTCGCTCGAGGACGGCTACGTCCCGCCCGTACTCGACGTCTCGAAGCTCGACCGAAAGCTGCTCGTCTCGAACGCGGAGTCGCTCGCCGGCGTGCGTGCACTGGTCGACCGGGAGGCGATCTTCGCGGGCGTCTCCTCCGGCGCCGTCGTGCACGTCGCCCGCCGGCTGGCGGAGGAGCTCGACGAGGGCGTCGTCGTCTGCATCCTCGCCGACGGCGGCTGGAAGTACCTCTCCGCCGACTTCTGGGATGCGCCGGATCCGGGCTCGGCGATGGAGCACGGCCACTGGTGGTAGTAGCGCCCGCCTTGCGCCGGGTGCTAGAGGAACACGCGGCGGCCGAGGCACCCAACGAGGCATGCGGACTTCTAGCGCTCCGGGACGGGGTCGCGGAGCGCTACATCCCCTGCGTCAACACGGCCGCCAGCCCGTACCGATTCGACCTGCGGGTCCCCGATCCGGCGCTGATCTTCGAGCTCGAGGACGATGGGCTGGAGCTCGCCGTCTTCCACTCGCACCCGACGGGCTTGGCGAAGCCGTCGCGGACGGACATCGCGAACATCGGCCTCTGGGAGGGCCGCCCGTACCTGATCCTGTCGCGGCCGACAGGCGAGCTGCTCGCGTGGAAGATCGAGCGGGGAGCGGCCGGGCCACTCCCGCTCGATTGAACCGTTTCCCGCCCGGCTAGGTGACCCGGACGAAGCCGAACATCGAGCTCTCGTGCGGGCGGCAGTAGTACTTGTACTTGCCCTTCCTGAGCTTGATGGTGACGGTCTTCGTTCCCTTGAACGGCACCGTGGTGATGTCGCGTTCGACGCCGGGGCCCTCGAGCACGAAGTTGTGGATGCTCGCGCGGTCCGAGATGACGAACGTGTAGGTGCCGGCCTTCAGCGTCTTCGCCAGGACGCCGTTGTGCTTCAGCGAGATGGTGAAGCCCGGGCCGACCGTCCCGATCAGACGAGGCGTCGACATCGGTGCCGCGGGGGAGGTCGCGAGGAGCGCGACCGCCCCGGCGGCGATGAGTGTGCAAATGGTCTTCATGCGGGGCACTACGCCCCGCCGTGACCTATCGGTTTGCTACGTGACCGTGAAGCTGCCCTTCATGGTCGTGAAGTGCGGGTCGCAGACGAACGTGTACTTCCCCTTCGAGAGCTTGACGACGACCGTCTTGACCCCCTTGAAGGCGACCTGAGTGATCTCCTTGTTCACCTTCGGCCCACGCAGATGGAAGTTGTGGATGTTCGACTTGTCCGTCACCGTGATCGAGTAGGTCCCGGCCTTCAGCGTCTTGAACGGCTTGCCGAGCTTCCTCATCGTGATCGTGAAGCCGGGGCCGACCGTCCCGGTGAGCTTGGGCAGCGCCGTCGGCTTCGCGCCCGCCGGGGTGACCACGACCAGCATCCCCGCGAGGGCGGCGAGCAACGTGAGCGTGCGAAAGCGTGTCATGCAACTCCTTCCGAGTGGTGTCTCCCTGCCAGGATAGAGGCGGAATGCGCGTCCAGGAGATCGCAACCGGACTGTGGCGCTGGACCGGCCTCCATCCGGCGTGGACGCCCGGGGAGGGCGGCCCCGACGGCTGGGCGCAGGAGGTGGGCAGCTACTACTACGAGGCGCCGGAGGCGATCGTGCTCTTCGACCCACTCGTCCCC
This sequence comes from uncultured Actinomycetes bacterium, assembly GCA_963841405.1. GTDB lineage: Bacteria > Actinomycetota > Thermoleophilia > Gaiellales > Gaiellaceae > DATBLE01. Next base: position 84,781 of record CAWJCM010000006.1, read on the forward strand.
ATGGAGGACCGCGACCGGTTCTTCGCGGCGCTCGACCGGGATGTCGCACGCGCCGGGCGGCCGGTTCGGGTGCTCGTCACCGTCGAGGACCACCGCCGCTCGGCGGCAGAGCTCGCAGAGCGCTACGACGCCGAGATCGGGTCACCGCCCGAGGGCGTTGAGGTTGCAGCCGAGCCCTTCGGAGAGGTCGTCTACTGGATCCCGGAGCACGGGGCGCTGGTGGTCGGGGACGTCCTGCTGGGACGAGACGGCGGTCTGTGGGTGCCCGAGCCTTGGATGAATGAGCGCTACGGCGAAGGCCTTGCGCTGCTCCGGCCTCTCCTCGAATTGCCTGTCGAGCGTATTCTCGTCACCCACGGCGAGCCGGTGCTCGAGGACGGGCTGCAAGCGCTGGCGCGAGCGCTGGTGCAGTGACAGGCTCAAGCCTGTCACTGCGGTTCGGCCTGCACTGCGGCTCTGCCTACGCCGGAACCGCCGTGTCTTCGAGCGCCCCGACGAACGCCTTCGGCCACTCCGCCAGGTCGCCGACCGGCGCCGCGATGTCGACCTCGTACCCCGCCTCTCGTAGCCGGTAGAGGACGTAGAGACGAGCCGGCTGCAGCGCGCGTCAGACGCGCCGGAGCGGGTAGGCCTGCCGGCTCGAGCTGCCCTCGAAGCGGCTCTTCGTCGCGAGAAACATGCGCACGTCCGCGCGGCGGAGGAGCACGGATGTCTCCGTGTCCCACGGGATCACGACACCCTGGGAGATCCTGGCGAGGAAGAGCTGCAGGACGGGCGCGAATCCCTGGACGTACGGCTGCTGGTCGACGACGAAGTCGAGCATGCCGTCTGCAACCAGTTGAAGATCGTCGGGGAGGAGGTCGTAGCCGCCGCCCTTGACGCCTTTCGCACGCAGGCCCAGGTGCGAGATCGCCTTGCCGCACGCGAGCGTCCCCAGGCCGTCGACCGCGAACAGCCCGCGGACCCCCCGTTCGCGGGCGTAGGCCTTCTCGACGGCGCTCTGCTGCTTGTTGGCATCGCCCGAGAGCCTGACCACGGTGGCGGCAGGCGCCCTGCGCACGGCGGCGAGCCCGGTGAGGATCCCCTTGAGACGGCGCTCCGTCCAGCTCTTCGCCTGCTGCGGGGCGAAGAGAACGACGGTGCCGGTCGGAGCGAGCCGGGCGACCTCTACGCCGACGTTGACGCCCGAGGCCAGCGGGTTCTCGCCGACGTACGCATACCGGCGTCCGCTCGAACCGGAGTCGACGTTGAAGGCGACGAGCGGGATGCGCGCCCTGGCCGCCGCTTCGGCCGCCGGTGCGATCGCGGCCGCGTCGAGCACCGACACCGCGATCCCGTCCGCCTTCTTGGCGATCGCCGTCCGCAGCGCCTTGACCGTCTCCTTCACGCTCCCGCTCGGCGAGCCGGTCCACTGCGTCGTGCAATGCACGAGCGCGGCGGCGTCCTGGGCCCCGAACTGAGTGGCGACGAGCAGCGGGTCGAGCGTGTCGTGGCTGACGAAGACGAACCGCCAGCGGGGGTGCGCCGGGAAGTCGCCGCCGCCCTCGCCGGCCAGCGCCGCCGCCGGCCCGAGCAGCTGGGCGAGCGAGAGGCCGGCGGCTCCGGCCCCGGCGCGGCGCAGCAGATCGGCGCGATCGGTCATCCCGCCCCGTGCTCCAGCAGGATCCGGCCGACGACGCCGTCGCGCTCGCCCATCAGGGCGAACGCATCCTCGAACCGCTCGGCCGGGAAGCGCCGGGCGACGACGGGCGCCAGATCGACCAGCCCGGCGCCTAGGAGCTCGACCACACGCGACCAGACGGCGGTCGTGTAGCCGACACTGCCGATCAGCATCAGGTCGCGCAGGACGAAGCGGTCGGCGGGAAGCGCCAGCTCGCGGTCGGCGCCCGCGATCCCGAGCGCGACGACACGGCCCCCCATGCGCGGCAGCCGGGTGGCCAGCTCGATCGCGTCGACCGCACCTGCGGTCTCGACGACGAGGTCGAGCTCGCCCTGGTACGCCGCCCGCCCGGCCGAGAGGTCGACGGTCTCGTCGGCGCCGAGCCGGCGGGCGAGCTCGAGCTCGGCCTCGCGGATCCCGTAGGCGACGACCGTCGCGGGAGCGAACAGCCGCGCGAGCAAAACCCCCAGCGCACCCAGCGTCCCGACCCCGATCACGCCGATCGTCTCCCCCGCCTGCGGCCGCGCACGCGAGAGTCCCTGGAGTACGACCGACGCGGGCTCGACCAGCACGGCGGCGTCGAGCTCCACGCCCTCGGGCAGCCGGTGGACGACCCGTCGCGGCGCGACCACGAGCTCGCCGTAGCCGCCGCCCCGCGTGAAGCCGAGCTGGTCGTAGGTCTCGCAGAGGTGCGTGTCTCCGGCCCGGCAGCGGCCGCACGTGCCGCAGTAGCAGAACCCCTCGCAGACCACGGGGTCACCGGGCTCGAGCCCGGTCACTCCGTCGCCGACCGCCTCGACGACCCCGCTCCACTCGTGTCCCGGGATGCACGGGTAACGCACCCAGCGGCGGTCGAGCTCGCCCTCCAGCACCTCGACGTCGGTGCGGCACAGCCCTGCGAACCGACTGCGCACCAGTACGTCTCCCGGCCCGCAGGTCGGGGTCTCCACCTCCCCGTAGACGACCTCGTGCGGGCGCTCGATCACGACCGCCTTCACGGTCCTAGTCTATGCGGGCCGACATCGCCGGCCGGTCAGCTCACGCTTCGGCCGCGCGCTGCTCCGGCGGCTCCTCCCGCTCCGGCTGCGGGAGGAACTCGATCTCGAGCCGGTCGATACGCGAGCCCTCGAGGTCGATGACCGTGAAGCGGAGCATGTCGTCTTCGAGCTGGTCGCCCGCCAGTGGTGCCCGGCCGAGAAGGCCGAAGACGTAGCCGCCCATCGTGTGGTAGTCCTCGATCGGCAGCTCGGTCTCGAACTGGTCGTTGAAGTCGTCGATCGGGAAGGTGCCGTCGATGCGGATCCGTCCGTCCTCCAGCTTCTCGATTGACTCGTCCGGGAGGTCGAACTCGTCCTCGATCTCGCCGACGATCTCCTCGATCACGTCCTCGAGCGTGACGATCCCCTCCATGTCGCCGTATTCGTCGACCACGATCGCCATGTGCTGGTTCGTGCGCCGGAACTCGGTCAGCAGCGCGGCGATGTCCTTCGTCTCGGGGACGATGTACGGTGGCCGCAGGATCTCCTCGATCTGCACGCCGGCGATCCCGCGGTCGTTCATGGCGTTCAGCAGGTCGCGGAGGTGGAGCACGCCGATGATGTGCTCGGGCGTCTCCCGGTAGACCGGAAAGCGGGTGAAGGGAGAGTCGAGCACCTTGCCCAGGCATTCCTCGGGCGGCATGTCGGCGGCGACGACGACGACCTCCGGGCGCGGCACCATGACGTCGGCCGCCTCCTTGTCGGCGAAGTCGAAGACCTTGTAGAGCATCTCCTGCTCCTCCTCCTCGAGCTCGCCCTCGACGGTCGAACGCTCGAGCAGGAGCTTCAGCTCCGCCTCCGAGTAGACCGCGCCCTCGGCCCCCGGCGGCTCCAGCCCGAGCAGGCGCAGCGTCAGGTCGCTCGAGCGCTGCAGGAACCAGATCAGCGGCTTGAACACGAAGAAGAACAACCGCACCGGCGGCGCCACGAGCAGCGCCGTCCCCTCCGAGTGGCCGAGCGAGATCCCCTTCGGCACCAGCTCGCCGATGACGACGTGGAAGAAGGTCAGGAGCAGGAGGGCGAGAGCGACCGCAAGGGCGGTCGCCATCACCGGGTCGAACAGCTCGGTGAGCGCCTGCTCGCCCAGGGCGCCGATGGCCAGCGAGGTGACCGTGACACCGAGCTGCATCGCAGCGATGAACCGCGGCGGCACCGCGGTCAACCCGAGCACCTGTCTCGCACGCCGGTTTCCTTCGGCGGCCAGCTCCTGGAGCCGGGTCCGCCGGACGGTGACGAGCGCGTACTCGGCCGCGACGAAGAAGCCGTTCAGCAGCACGAGCGCCGCGACGGCGACCAGCTCGAGCGACAGGGTCACGCCCCGGCGACCGGGGCGCCGGTACTAGGAAGGAGGTCGTTCTCCAAGGAACCTACGGCTGAGTATAGGTCACGTATCCGTCGTCGCCTCCGCGCACGGCCCGGCCCTCGACCACGAGCCGCTCCAGGTGGGAAAGCGCCTCGGCGACGGCGAAGCGGCGCTGGGCGGCGCCCAGGTCGCCCGGAAACAGGACGTGCGAGAGCTCGTACCCGCTCCTGGGCCCGTCGCGTAGCCCCGCCTCGGTCTCGGCCAGCCGCTCGTGGTGATGCTGCACGATCTCCCGCGCTCGGCCGGCCGGGTCGTCGATCGGGTCCCCGTGCCCGGGCAGGGCGAGCCTCGGCGCCAGCTCGGCCACGCGCACCAGCGACGCCATGAAGTCGCCCAGCGGGTCGGGCCGCGAGCCCGGGTAGAGGCCGACCGCGGGAGTGATCCGCGGCAGCAGGTGGTCGCCTGCGATCAGCACGCCGTCCTTCAGGAGGCAGATGTGCCCGTCGGCGTGGCCGGGAAACTCGACGACGCTCCAGCCTGCCACCTCGTCGCCTTCGCGGAGGAGGCGGGCGTCGGGGACGAAATGGACGAACTGCCGGTACACGCTGCCGACCTCGAGCAGCTCGTCCGTCTCCACGGGCGGAACGCCCTGGCGGGCGAACCACGCAGCCAGTTCCGGCACCCAGGCGGCGCTGCCCCAGACCTTCTCGCACTGGTAGTGGTCGAGCGCGCCCTGCAGGACGGATGCGCCCGTGGCCTCGACGGCATCGGCCGTGCCTCCGACGTGGTCCGGATGGAAGTGCGTGACGAGGATCCGAGTCACGGGCCGGTCGAGCAGCGGTGCGAGCGCCGCCCAGTGGTCAGGCATCTCGGGCAGGCCGAGGCCGGTGTCGACCAGGAGGTATCCGTCCTCGGCCTGCACGAGGTACCCGTGGACGTGCCCGGGCTTCATCGGCATCGGATAGGTGATGCGGAGGATTCCCTCCGCCACCTCGACCGGGGCGAACGTATGTTCTATCATGCCGGAGATGGGGGTCGAGTATCGCGAAGAACCCTGCCGGAGCGCGCTCAATCGGGTGAAGGGGATGGGCTTCGGCTGGTCGCTCAACCCCTACATGGGCTGCGCCCACCGCTGCACCTTCTGCTACGTGCGTGCGTTCGAGCTGCGTGCCGACCGGCCGTCCGACAACCGCTACGGCCGCTCGATCCGCGTGAAGGTGAACGTCACCGAGGTGCTGCGGAAGGAGCTCGCGCGCCCCTCCTGGGCCGGCGAGGTCGTCGCGATCGGGGCGGCGACCGACCCGTACCAGCCGGCCGAGGGCCGGTACAAGCTCACCCGTGGTTGCCTGGAGGCGCTCCGCGACGCCGCCAACCCTTTCAGCCTGATCACCCGCAGCCCGATGATCGCCCGCGACCTCGACGTGCTGGTCGAGGCTGCGTCTCGGGCGGAGGTCGGTGTCGTCTTCTCGGTGCCGACGCTCGACGAGGAGGTCTGGCGGCGGACGGAGCCGGGCACCCCTCCCCCGCGCCGGCGGCTCGAGGCGCTGAGCCGCCTGGTCGAGGCAGGCGTCAGGGCGAGCGTGGGAATGGCACCGATCCTCCCGGGCATCTCCGACTCGCCGGAGCAGCTCGAAGCGGTGATCCGCGCCGCGCGGGAGGCGGGGGCGACGAGCGTCTGGGCGAACGTGCTCTACCTCAAGCCCGGAACCCGTGAGCACTTCCTCGAGGCGCTGGCGTCGGACTGGCCCCAGGAGCTCGACCGCTACGAACGACTCTACGCGTCCCGTGCATACCTGCCGCAGGCGGAGGTCGAGCCGGTCCGCACGCTGGTCGCCGAGCTCCGGAAGCGGCACGGCATCCGCGACCGCCGTCGCGTGCGCGCAGAGCCGCCCGCCCGCCCGGAGCAATTGACGTTCGCCGTGTGACCGCCTGCGGTCGCTCTATGATCGGCGCATGGCAGAGGAGATCACGTGCCTGATCGTCGACGACCACGAGGTCGTCCGCGAGGGGCTGAGGCTGTCACTCTCGCGCGCTTCGCACATCCGTGTGATCGGCGAGGCCTCCGACGGCGAGCAGGCAGTCACGCTCGTCGAGCGGCGAAAGCCAGACATCGTCGTCATGGACGTTCGCATGCCGGGCATGGACGGCCTCGAGGCGACGAAGAAGATCGTCGCGCAGGCTCCCGACACCGCCGTTCTGATCTTCACGGCCTTCAGCGAGCGTTCGCTGCTCGCGCGTGGGATCGAGTCGGGTGCAAAGGGCTACATCCTCAAGGAGGCGCCGCACGAGACGCTGCTGAAGGCGATCGACAAGCTGGCGGCCGGCGAGGGCTACATCGACCCCGCGCTGATGCCCGCGTTCCTGAGCGGGAAAGAGGGCACGGACATGCTCACCCCGCGCGAGCGGGAGATCCTCCAGCTGCTCGCCGACGGGATGTCGAATGCCGACGTGGCGGCGAAGCTCTTCATCAGCCAGGAGACCGTGAAAAGCCACGTGCGCCACATTCTCACCAAGCTCGAAGCCGACACGCGCACGCACGCGGTCGCGATCGCGCTCCGCGACTCGATCATCGACTGAGATGACCTCGCTGCCCTCCGAGCCGCAGTTCGAGCGGCGGCAGGGCGAGCGCCGCAAGGAAGAGCGCGAGCGCATCCGCCAGTTCGAGCAGCGGATCGCCGGCGAGCAGGACGAGCGCCGGCGGCTCGCCCTGATGCTCCACGACGGCGCCGTGCAGGCGCTCGCCGGAATCGCTCTGATGCTCGACGCGGCCGACCACGCGATCGCCGAGGGGCGCCCAGGCGACGCGCGGCACGTGCTCGCCTCCGCGATCGAGCACCAGCGCGCGACGATCCAGTCCCTGCGCGATCTCTCCTTCAACATCGAGCCGGTCGCGCTCCGCGACCAGGGCTTCGAGCCGGCCGTACGGGCGCTGGCAGAGCGGGTCGGGCTGGACCGCGAGGTGCGCGTCGACGTCGACGTCGCTCCGGCCCAGGGGCTCGCCGAGCGCGCCCAGGTGACCTTCTACCAGCTGATCCGGGTCGCGCTGAACCGTGCGGCCGAGCGCCGCCCCAGTCGTATCTCGATCACCGTCGCCGACGGCGGAGATGACGAGGCCCGGCTGACCGTCGCCGACGACGGGCATCCGGAGCGCCGCCAGAACGGCATCGAGGAGCTCGAGGAGCGCGCCCGGCACCTGAGCGGCACGGTGGCGGTCGAGCGCGGAGAGGCCGGGACGACGATCACGGTCGTGCTGCCCGGATACGCCGCTCGAGGGTAGGAGCGGTATCGGTGACAGGCTCGAGCCTGTCACCGATACAGTCTCCCCCCGACGTGGCGTACCTCCTCTTCGTGTGGAAGCCGAGCGGTTACGAGCTACGCGAGCGCGAAGGCGATCCACCGGCCGTCGGCGACGAGCTCGAGGAGGACGAGACTCGCATGACGGTGATGAAGGTGGCGCCGTCGCCCTTGCCGGCGGACGATCGCCGCTGCGTCTACATCCAGCCTGTCTAAGGGACCGTGCCCGGCGAATCCGCCGCGAGCTCAGCCTCGAGGGTCACCCGCGGGGTCAGCCCCACGGATCGCCCGGTCACCGCCTGGGCGGCGTGGGCAAGGGCGCTTGCTTGCGCTCGCGCGCCTTCTTCTTCCGCTGCCGGTCTGCCTTCCAGCGCCTGATCGGCCGTGAGCCACGTCCCATGGCGGAAACTGTATCGGTGACGGGATGAATCCCGTCACGCGATGCTGTCGGCCATGTCCACGTTCGAGGACCTCGTCGAAGACGCGATCGGCTCGCTTCCCAACGACCTGCGCGGGTTCATGTCCAACGTCGCGGTGGTCGTCGAGGACGAGCCTCCGGCCGGATTGCCGCTGCTTGGCCTCTATCAAGGTGTCCCGCTGACGCACCGATCGAGTGCCTACGGAGGCGTGCCGCCCGACCGGATCACGATCTACCAGGGCCCGCTCGAGCGGATGACCGGCGGTGCCCCCGAGGTGCTCCGCGCACAGGTCCGGCGGGTCGTTCTGCACGAGATCGCGCACCACTTCGGGATCTCCGACGAACGGTTGCGCGAGCTCGACCGCTACTGACAGGCGCCCTCGGCGGCGACCAGGCCCAGGACGAGCGCCTGCGCCAGTCCGCTCGCGTAGCCGCCGTTCGAGACTCCGCCGGCGTCGACGCCCGCGACCCAGACGCCGTCCGCCGCCCACGCCCGCGTGTCGATCTTCACCCCGCCGTACGTGTGCGTGACGGCCGCGTGGACGCGGACGCGCAGCCCGCCGCCCGGAAGCGGCTCGGTCTCCCGCGCGTACGGCAGCTTCTCGGCCACTTCCGGGCGCGCGAGCGCCTCGGCCTCGAGCTCGTACCAGGCGCGGCCACCCGGCTGCGCTGCGATGGCCTGCGCAAGGTCGTTCTCCGACCACGACACCTCGCCGGGGAAGAACTCCTCGCCGAGGTCGTTCACGCGGCGCGCGAACCGCCCGTACAGCTGGGAGGCGGCGACGAACCGATCTTCCGGAACCGGGCCGGGCATCGCCCGGCCGTAGAACTCCCCGCTCGGCGCCTCCGCGGCGCCGCGGGCCAGCGCGAGGTCGATGCCCTCGCCCTCCGACCACGGGTTCGAGCGGACGAGCAGCCCGCGCTCGCGGGCGAGGCGCACCGGGAAGCCGCCGGTGGCGATCACGAGCGGGCCGTCCTCCACGGGAGACGTCCGCCCCAGCTCGACCTCGCCCGCCGCCCGGCCGAGTGCATCCGTCAGGCTGCGCGGGTCGAAGCGGCGCCCGGTGGTGAGCGGATTCGTCGTGTGAGTCACGGCCGCCGCGCCGAGCCGCTCCAGCCACTGGAGTGCGTCGTCGAGCCGCTCCCAGAGCAGCCGCTGGAGCGTCTCGTCGCCGGACGGACACTGGCGCCGGAACTCGTCGAAGTCGCGATAGCGCCAGACGACCCCGCTGGAGAGCACCATCGAGCCCCCCGGACGGTTGCCCTTCTCGAGCAGCTGGACGCAGACGCCGAGCTGTCGCGCGCGGGCGGCGGCGACCAGCCCGGCCATCCCCGCTCCCAGGACGGTGATCAGCGCAGGGAGAAGCTCGCCTTGTGCTCGACGTACTCGAGCTTGACCCGGTCGGGTCCCCAGACGAACACCGCGAAGGTGTTGGGCGCGTCGACGACGTCCGCAACCTCGACGCCGAGCTCCTGTGCCGGCGCAGCCGCGTCGACGAGCACGCCGAGGTGGTTGAGGAGCGGCCGCTCCGGCTCGCCGGGGTCGCCCTCGAGCAGCTCGAGGAACGCGCCGCCGACCTCGATACGAGCCGATTCGCCGGTCGCGTTGAAGCCGTACCGCAACCACTCGCGCGCGGCCTGCTCCGGATCGGGCGAGAAGAGCGCGACGTGGTCGAGGTCGTACTCGACGTCGGTCTCGCCCTCGACCAGCGTGAGACGCAGGCCCTCGCCGACGTCGAAGACGTCCGGCGTGCCTTCAGGCAGCGCTCGGCGGGCCGAGTCCAGGTCGGAGACCCGCAGGCCGATCCGGGCCAGCGCCCCCACCTCCCGCGGCCCCTCGGCCTCGAAGAGGGTGAGCTTTCCGCGGCGCGCATCCGAGCCGACGAGCGTGAACCTCTCCGTGCGCTCGATCACGTGCATGCCGAGGTGCGCGGTCGCGAACTCGGCAATTGGATCGCGGTCGGCGACCCAGAGCGCGACGTGGTCCAGGCTGGTCGGCTCCACCCGGCCAGCTTACCCACGGTGCTGCGGACGCGAACTAGGCCGAGACCGTCGTCTGCTCCAGGAGGGGCAACGTCGGCGTCGTCGCGCCTCCGGCCCGCTCGAGCGTGACCGCGACGGTCGAACCCCCGGGAGCCGGCCGGGTCAGGGTGATCACCTGCTTGTCGCCGCCCGCGAACAGGCCCGCCGGACGTGGGGTCTGCCCCTCGATCACCCAGAGCTCGTACGTCTTGCCGGCCGGTGCAGCGTCGAACCCGGAGACGGTCGCGCGCACGACGCCTCCATCGACCGACACGGCCAGTTCCTTCGAGGGCCCGCCCGACAACGCCGCGTAGAGGCCGACCGCGAGCGCCGCGGCTGCGACGGCCGCGGCCACGCCGCCCACTACGGCAAAGCGGCGCCGGCGGCCCGGGCCGATGGCAACGACGTTCGAGGGCCCCTCGTCGCGGGCGGTGTCCAGAATCCGTGCGCGCAGCCCCTCGGGCGGATCGGCGGTGCCGGCGGCGAGGCCGAGCGCGCCGGCCGTGTCGGTCAGTCCCGCGAGCTCCGCGCGGCACCGCTCGCAGCCGGCAAGGTGCTCCTCGTAGGCGCGCCGCTCGTCGTCGTCGAGCGCGTCGAGGGCGTAGGCCGCGCCCTGCTCGTGGAGATCCTGATTCGTCGTCATTCCTGGCCCTTCGGCGGTATTCGCCTCCGGCGCGAGTTCGGTTCGGACCTAGTCGAGTGGCGGATTCTGGACGTTGTGCTCGGTCGCGTACTCGTTCGTCAGCCGGTTGATCTCGTCGGCGTCGGAATAGGCGTAGTTGATCTTCACGAACGGGGACCACTTGTCGGGAAGCGCGTCCTCGGGGAAGATCGCCTCGACGGGGCACTCCGGTTCGCACGCACCGCAGTTGCCTGTATAGACACCAGCGGCCAAAGTGAACGCATGCTTGCCCGGAACAACGGCGCAGAAGACTTCCTCGTCGTCCGCGTCCGACTCTTGGACGCTCATCACACGCCACGTCGTCTCCCGCGTGGCGAGATAGAGCCAGCGAATCGGCCTGCTCCGAACACCGAAGTTCGTCTCGACGCTTGCTTCCTCGCCAGAGCCCACGACCACGAAACCTGCGTATGGAGCGACCAGCCCGAGCCAGGCGAGCGCCTCGTGGTCGGTCGAGCGCAGCCACCAAGAGCCTGCCTTGACCGGATCGCCGTCTGCCGCCAGCCACCCGTCCGTAAAACCGGCGATGTACTCAGGATCACCCGTCTCCGGGAGCGAGCGCTTGAGGTTGACCGGTGCGCGAACGACGCCCGTCCCCACGTAACCGGGGTGGACGTCGAGGCAGGCCGAAAAGTTCACCTGGTCGAAGAGATCCTTGAATCGAGCGACCCGCTCGCCGTAGAGCTGGACGTAGTGCAGGTGCTGGTCGGACCGGATCTCCTGCTTGTTCCACGAGCCGTCGCCGTAGACGAGGCCGTGGAGGACGCCGAGCCGGTACTGCTCCGAGTCGCGCTTCGGCTCCAACCGCATGGACGGCACGAACTGACCCGCCGAGAGCGACACGGTCTCGTCGCCGTCCGTCAGCAACCACCGGTGCGTCGGCGTCGCCCAGACGTTGCGGCGGAACTTGGAGATGTTCCGCGTGGTCAGGCGCCAGCCGCCGTACCGGTCGCGCTCGTGGAAGGCCGGGGCGAGCTCGAGCTTGACCAGCGGCTTCCGCCGGAAGCGCTTCACCAGCGCGGGCTTGAACCCACTGTCCGTGAGAACGCGGACAGGCTGGTTCTCCATCTCGGCGAACGTGCGCACCCCGTACGTGGTCAGAAACTGCTCGCCCGGAGCGAAGCAGTCGATGCACTCCTCCGGGTCGATCACGAGGATCCGCTCGTACTCGTGGATGCAGTCGACCGGGCAGACGTCGACGCAGGAGCGGTCTTTGATGTCGATGCAGGGCTCGGCGATGATGTAGGTCAAGTGGCCTCCGGTCGAACAGGTGCTGGGAGGCTCACTCTACCGGGGCCAGCAGCTCACCGATCACCTCGGAAGCGCGCTCCTGGAGCGCCGATTTGGCGAGCACCTGGTCGAAGCCGGCTGCGTGCGCGCGGCGGAGACCGGCAGTATCGGTGTGGCTCGCGAAGCCGACGATCGGGATGTCCGGATACGCGTCGGCGACCTCCTCCGGCTCGATCCGCGAGATGTCCGCGATCACCAGCTCCGGCTCCGCGATCGTGTCCGCGGTGACGAAATGCTGCCCCGGCAGAAGCACGTCCAGCTTGGCCCGGAAGAAAAGGTCGACCCCAACGAGCAGGATCGTCGCCACGGCAGGAGACACTACCGCTCGCTGCGGCTTCGCCGCAAGCTCGCTCGCGTGGGGGGAACAGCCGGTTTCCCCCACGAGCCCCCTCCCTCCTACCCGGACGGTGGGGGGGGGGGGGGGTGTGGGTTGTAGTGGTAGAGCCAGTGTGGCAGCGCGTGGTGCGTTGTGATGTGAGCGGTAGGGAGAGTAGGCCATGCGGGGATGGTTGGTGGAAGCGCGATGCGTGGGCGTGGCGGTGGGCTGTGGGAGGTGACGGATGCCGTGGCGGCGAGCAGCTCGCGCAGCGAGCGGTTCTGACGTAGCTGAAGCCGTTGTCGGTCATCAGGCGTTTCGCAACGATGTGGTGCTCGGCGAAGAAGGCGAGCGCCCCTTCGACGAAGGCGGTCACGGTCGCGGCCTTCTCGTCGTCGTGGAGCTAGACGTAGGCGAGCCGGGAGTGGTCGTCGACGATCGCGTGCGCGTAGTCGTAGCCGACCCGCGACTCGACGCTGCGCCACGCAGCCGCTGCGAGCGGTCGCCGGTGACGCGGTGTCCTGGGCGCAAGAAGCGCGCGAACTGGAGACGTCCATGTGCAGCAGGTCGCCCGGGCACGGCCACTCGTAGCTGTGGCCGCCTGCGCGGCGGCTTCGGCGGCCGCGAGATGCCGGCTCGGTGGAGCACCTTCCAGACGGTCGAGTGCGCGAAGCCGGTCGAGCCGGCAACCAGTCGAGGCCCCCAGCCGGTCCGGCGGCGACACGCGCAGATCAGCCGCTCGAGCTCGGGCGCAAGCTGCCGCGGCGAGCGCCGCGGTCGACTCGAGCGATCAAGCAGGCACGACAGCGTGCGCCTGGCCTCCTCACCCGCTCCAGCCAGCGATGCCACCAGCGATGAGCTGTCGCCGGCGACACGCTGAAGGCGGCCGCGGCCGCCTTCAGCGACATCCCGCCCTCGATCGCGACACCAGCGCGTAACCGGCCAGCCAGTCAGAGCTTGGAGTTAGAGTGCAGAAATCAGAGCATAATTGAAGAAAGTAAAGGAAGAAATACAGAATAAAAGGAGAGGATAAAATAGGTAAAGTAGGGGAACTAGACAGACATCTGCACCTCGGTTGTGTCTGTGAGCCGCGCCCGCCAGGTCGGTCGCGGCGCCGAGTCGCTAACTTCGTGCCGTGTCGGAGTACGAACGAGGGCTCGAGCTGATCCGCGCGGGCCGGTACTTCGAGGCGCACGAGGAGCTCGAGGTCGCCTGGCGGGCGGCCGAGCCGGCCGAGCGCGACTTCCTCCAGGGGCTCGTGCATGTCGCCGTCGCCTGGTACCAGGCCGGCCGCGGCAACCGCGTCGGCTGCGGGCGGCAGCTGGAGAAGGCGACCAGACGCCTGAGCCCGTGCGCGCCTGCCCATCGTGGCCTGGACGTCACACGACTGCTCGCGTCGATCGACGAGGCGGCGACGCTCGTTGCAGGAGGCTCGCTGGAGCTGTCAGCGCCCGAATGCGAAGAGAAGTCGCGCTGATGCCGAGGTACCATTGAAGCGTGTCAGCCGGACGGTCAGAGTTGCCGGGCTCGACGCTCTTGGACGAGGGCCGGTCTACCCGGGGCTCGGAGCGCACAGCGGATTGTCCGGCCGCACCAGACCGTCTCCTGGCACGGCCGGCCACCGGGCAGCCGGGGCCTGTCCTCGTCCGTCCGGGTGATCGCACCGGGCTGCTACGGTTTTCAGATCGACGGGACGACGTTCTCCCAGGTCGTCGTCTTCGTCGCAGACCTCGCCCGGTAGATCCCTCTTAGCCTCGATCCACCGTTTCTCCGCCGTGGTGGCCGAGGTCGGCATGTTGGGGCGCCGATCGGGGTTGGTGGGGGGAAGTGATCGGTCTTCACGCACGCCGGATTGACGCGCGGGGAGCCCGGAGGGGTAGTTCGGATGGGTTCGGGCGAAGAGCGGTCGTGCCGGTGATCGGCCGGGATGTGGCGTGAGGGTGCGGACGCTCAGACGAGGGCGGGGAGCGCCCGGATCTTGGTCAGCGCCTCGATGAAGCTTCGCTGCCAGGGCCAGCGGGCGGGCAGGTGGAGCGTCCATCGCCGCGCCGTGCGGGTGAGGCGCCCGGGGATCGCGAGCAGCCAGCGGCGGATCGTCCGCGCCGTGCGTGGGGTTGGGTCTTCGAGGCCGAGCATGCCGGTCCAGCGCTGGAGGTTGTGAGCCAGGCAGGCGATCACGCTCCAGGCCGAGTTGGCGGCGAAGGACCCGGAGGGGAAGTGCGCGAGCGCTTGGTCTTTGAGGTCGCGGATCGCGAGCTCGACCTCGGCGTGCTGTCGATGCTCGCGGTCGACCAGGTGCATCTCCTCCTCTCGGTTGGTGAGGAAGGCGAAGTGCCGCCAGTAGGTAAAGAGCTCGGCCTGGGCCTCCTGGGCGTGCAGGTGGACGCGGCGGACGATCAGTCGCTGGCCCTGAAGCGTCGTCTCGGCGAGCTCGCAGATCCCCGTTTCGGGGTAGTCGGCGACCGCCTGCCAGGCCTCCTCGGGGATCTGGGCGATCTGAGCGACCACGAGCCTGTGCAGGGTCACGCCGATCGAGTAGCGGCAGCCGCGGCCGGCGAGGTAGGCGATCACCTTCTTGTTCCAGAAGGCCGAGTCGGCGCGCACGAGGATCTCGCCTACGCCGCCGGCGCGGCGGACGCGGGCGATCAGCTCCTGGCAGAAGCGAAGCGCGCCGCGGCTCGAGCCGGCCTGGCCCTTGCGCTGGCGGATGTGAAGCGCCTCGCCCGTGCCCGCGCGGGTGGCGAGCAGCGGGTGGTAGCCGCGCTCGCCGGTATAGGCGAAGCCGGCGCCCTGCTTGTGGTAGCCGTGCACCTCGCCCACGAAGGAATCGATGTCGATCACAAGCCGCTCGGAGCCCGGGCCGGCACCCGCCGACCAGGCCCGCCTGAGCGCCTCGCCGAGCACCCGGTCGAGCTGGCGCACGTGCCCGAAGCTGAAGGCGCGCAGGAAGGTGCCGAGCGTCGAGGGCGCCATCGCTCGGTGCCCGAGCACCGCCTCGGTTCCTCCCGCGCGCAGGAGGTCGCAGCCGTCGATCGAGTCGGCGCCAGCCGCGATCGCGTGCGCGAGCGAGAGCACCTTGCGCCCTGGCCTCGCCGCACCCGGGCGCTCGCCCAAGTCGACCGTCTCGTCCACCAACCGCTCAAGCCCCAGGCGCCCGCTCAGCGTGCTCGTCACCAGCAGCCCCGCATTGGCGATCAGCCGCTCGTCGTCGAACTCGACCGCCACCGAACCGCGCCGCACGACCGCCACAGAACCGTTCACCATGTGAGTGACCTCCTGACCTCAGGCCGCGGCTGCTCCAATCAGCCGCTAATTGCCTGCTCAGGAGGTCATTTTCTGGATGAGCTCGGACGGATCAGGCCCCGATCGCCCGGTGGATCGAGGCTTAGATCTGGTCGAGCCCCACCGACTCGAGGACGCGGTTGACGGCGACGTTCAGCCACCACGAGCGGTCGAAGAAGAGCAGGAGCCCGAGCGCGACCAGCGTCACGCCGCCGACGATCTGGATCACCCGGTACTGGTCGCGGACCCAGCGGAACGCGCTCATCGCCTTCGTGAAGGCGATCGCGGCGAGCACGAACGCCGCTCCCAGGCCGAGCGAGTACGCGGCCAGCAGGACGACACCCGACGCGACCGTGCCGGACCTCGCAGCCAGCGTCAGGATCGAGCCGAGCACGGCTCCGATGCAAGGCGCCGCGCAGACTGCGAAGGCGGCGCCGAGGAGGACGCTGGATCCCCGCACCCGCGCCAGCAGTCCCGGAGCGACGGCCCGCTCGGGCCACGGCAGGAGCCCGATGAACGCGAGGCCGATCACGATCAGCAGAAAGCCCGCGAGCTCGTTCTTCGTGCGAGCGTTCAGTGCACTCCCGATTGCCGCAACCCCGGCTCCGAGGACGACGAAGACGATGGTGAAGCCGGCGATGAACGGCAGACTCGCGAGCGCGACCCTGCGCCCCACGCCGGGCTCGCCGAGACGCCCGGCCTCGACCGCGGAGACCGCCGACAGGTAGCCGGGAACGAGCGGCAACACGCACGGAAGCACGATCGAGATGAACCCGACGGCGAAAGCGACCGGCAGCTGGCTAGCCGTCGAAGCGAGCAAGCTCTTCGTCCACCCGGCGCTCGAGCTCCGGATCGATCGGCGCCCCACCGGCCGAGGCAGGAGACCGCCGGCGACCTCGCGACCAGCGCCAGACCAGCCAGCCGAGCGCCGCCGCCCCGACCCCCAGCGCGACGAACGGCAACACCCACGCCAGCAGGTTGAAGCCGTGCTTCGACGGCTCGGCCAGGATCGCCGGGCCGAACTGGGCGACGAGCTTCGCCTTGATCTCCGACTCGGTGTCGCCGGCGGCGATCCGGGCGGAGATGAACCGGCGGATGCGATTTGCGATCGGCGCGTTCGACTGATCGAGCGTCGTCTTGCAGGTCGGGCACATCACCTCACCCTCGAGCTCCCCCAGCGTCGGATGACGCTCGCTCGCCGCCGCCGGCGCCGCCAGCACCAGAGCGAGGGCGAGGGCAGCGGCGAGCCTCACGACTCGAGCGCGCGTTGGATCCCGGCAGTCAGCTTGTCGGCGCTCACCTCGCCGACCACCCGGTCGCCGACGAGGCGGCCGCGGCGGTCGACGAAGTAGGTCTCGGGGAAACCCGTCACGCCGTACTTCGTCCCGATGTCGCCGGGCCCGTCGTGCACGTTCGGGTAGGTGATCCCGTGCGTGCGGATGAAACGCTTCGCGTCGCCGGAGAAGTCCTGACCGTCGACGCCGATGACGACGACGCCACGCCCCCGGAAGCGCCGCCAGGCAGACTCCAGCCGGGGGGCCTCCGATTTGCAGGGCGCGCACCACGACGCCCAGAAGTTGAGGACGACCACCTTGCCGCGCAGCGACGCGAGCTTCAGCTTCCCCGGCGCATCGAGCCGCGAGAGCGCGAACTGCGGCGCCGCCGGCGTCCTCCCTCCCCCGAGCTTGACGCCCTTGTCCTGGTGAGCGACCTTCCAGATCAGCAGAGCGAGCAGGCCGAGCACGACCGCGACCGTCAGCGCCTGCAGGCCGTGCTTCCAGCGCAACGTCACGCTGGAACTATGCCGGGACGATGTAGACCGGCGTGCCGACTTCGACGTGGTCGAACAGCCACTCGGCGTACGGGATGTACATGCGGACGCAGCCGTGCGAGGCGGAGTAGCCGAGCGAGGCCGGATCGGGCGTGCCGTGAATGCCGACGCCCGGCGCGGACAGGCCCATCCAGCGCGTGCCGAGCGGGTTGCCCGGCCCCGGCGGGATCGGCTTCGCGCCCTTCGCCCACGGCGAGTCGGGCGGATACCACCACGGGTCCTTCCACTTGACGACGATGTCGAACTTGCCGAGCGGTGTCGGGTAGACCGCCTGCCCCGTCGCCACGGTGAACGTCCGCCACGACTTCATCCCGTTGTACAGGTAGAGGCGGTTCGACCCGCGACGGATGACGATCACCGGGCCGAACGACGATCGCGTCACGCTCTGCGGTACGTCCTCGTACGGCAGGACGATGTCGGTGCGGCGATTCTGGCGGAGCGCTGCGACGATCGCCTCGAACGACCGCTTCACCGCCAGATGCTTTCCGGACGTGCCTTTGGTGATGTATGGCTGAAGGTCGCGCAGGAGAAGCGTCGAGTCGACCGCCTCGCGCTCGAACCGCTTCACGAGAGCGGCGAGCTCGCGGCGGACGCGGGCCCCGTCGACGTTCACGCCGAGCGGGATGGCCGTGCCGGGCGCAGCAAGGCGGGCGCGCGAAACGGCGTTCCTGGCGTACGCGACGGCGCCCAGCTTTGCGGGCGTGACCTCGATCCGGTGCGCGCCGACAGCCAGGACGAGCGGCGCCTCGAACGCCGCCCGCACCACCGCATAGGCGGCCCGCGGCGCGAGTCCGCCGACATGGATGCCGCCGATCGTCACCCCGTGCGGCAGCACCTTCGGAGTCGGCTTCGGCTTCGGTTTCGGCGTCGTCGTGGTGGACGGGTTCGTCGTGGTGGACGGGGTCGTCGTGGTCGTCGTGGTCGCAGTCGAACCCGTGTCGGTCGTGGTCGTCTCCGTCGTGGAGCCGGTCGTGGTCGGCGGAGGCTCCTGCGCGGAGCCGGCGGGGACGAGCGCTGCGAACAGGCCTGCGGCGGCCAGTGCGAGCGCGCTGACGGCGATGACGAGCGGGCGCTTCACCATTCACCAGTGTAGTCGAGAGAAAATACGGAAACGGTTGCTTTCCCCCTGCACGGGGGCGGGCTTTTTCGTCGGGCTCAACCGCCGAAGATCCGCGGGTCGTTGGTGATGACCGCGTCCACGCGGGCGGAGAGCATGCGGTCGAGGAGCGGCTCGTCGTCCACCGTCCAGGCGAACACAGCCGCTCCGTGGGCGTGCGCACTGTCGACCGCAGCCGCCGAGACGACCGAGAAGTGCAGCATTGCCGCCGAGGCGCGCGCCCGCGTGAGCAGCCCGGCGATGCGCCGTGGCAGCGTCCGGCGGAGCGCCGCAGCCGCGCCGACCGCAGCCGGGAAGAGGAGCCGTCGCCGCGACAGCCCGCGCCGGTCGACCGGGTAGGTGAGTCCCCGCGGAATCGCAGGCTCGTAGCGGGCCAGGCGCAGCAGGCTTGGTACGTGGAAGGTGCTGACGACCGAGCGGCCGACCAGCCCGTGGCGACGGATCGCGGCCGCGACGCGCTCCTCGAACCCGCTCCCCTTCAGGTCGACCTGGACGCCGACTGTTCCCCCCGAGCGGAGCTGTTCCAGCGCCTCGTCCAGTGTCGGCAGCTCGGGCGCCAGCTCGCGCAGCGCGGCGAGGCTCTGGCCGCGGACGCGGCCGCGGGCGGCGCCGTGGCTGACCTCCAGCAGATCGTCGGAATGTGCGAGCACCAGCGTCCCGTCGTCGAGCTCCAGGACGTCGAACTCGACCAGGTCGCAGCCGAGCTCGACCGCCCGGGCGAGCGAGCGCAGGGTGTTCTCCGGCTCGAGGGCAGCGGCACCTCTGTGGCCGACGCGTAACGGCCCGGCGCCTGCCCTCAGCTCCACCTGGGAAACGTACCCGCCCCGGGTCGATCTAGAATTCGGGCATGGCCGACCCTGCGCAGCGGCAACGGGCACGGGCGGGCGCTCCTCCGGTGGATCCTCAGGCGATCGACCGCGCCTACCGCTTCTACCGGGCCCAGCGACACGCCAAGGTCGAGCACCGGCGGGCGACGAGGATGGCCCACGTCCGCTTCTGGGCGTTCCTCGGCATTCTGATCCTCGCCTGCGCGGTCGTTGCCGTCACCGTGTGGGGCGAGGTCGCCCGGATCTTCGGCATCTAGCTCCTACATACTCAGTCTGTGGAAACGCCCGACCTGTTCGATTTCGACGATCCGGAGACGGAGGAAGCGGCGCCCTCGCAGCAGTCGCGTCCTGTCCCGCCGCTGACGCAGGTTCGCCCCGGCGGCGGGATCTGGTCGGCCGGCCAGCGCATCGCATGGGTGGCCGGGCTCGTCCTGCTGCTCTCCTCGTTCATGTCGTGGTACTCGGGGAGCTCCGTCGAGGGTCCGACCCTGTCGGTGATCGGCTGGCACACGGGCACGATCGGCAAGCTCGTGTTCTTCCTGGGCCTCGCGCTGGTCGTGATCGCGATCTTGCGCGAGGCGGGGATCGAGCTGCCGCCGAGCATCCCGGAGAGCCTGGTGACGATCGGCCTCGGCTCGCTGGCGACGGTGCTCGTCCTGATCCGCCTGATCTCCATCCCGGACACGTTCGCCGGTACGAGCGGCCGGTCGATCGGACTCTGGATCGCTCTGCTGGCGGCGCTGGCCGTGATCGCGGCCGGCCTCTTGCGCGCCGGCGAAGACTTGTAGGGTAATCGGAGCCAGGCTGAAGCCCTGGACCACGCTCGCTCTAGCCGGGCCGGGTGACCGTCACCGTCTCCCGCGCGGGCGGCAGCGGGAGCGGCTTCAGGGTGCGCACGACCGTCTGTGTCCCGCCGGACGGGTTGTCGTGCAGTGCTTCGCCGAGTGCCAGCCCGACTCCGAAGACCACGACGATCGCCGCCACCCAGAGCACGGGACGTGCCCGGCCGCGGCGCTTCCGCGGCGGCCGACGCTCGGGCCTGACGACCGGGGGCGTGCTCACGGGGAGGGGGCGATCACGGCGCGTAGTCCTGGGCGCGGCGGGCGAAGAGATGGAAGGCGGTGTCGGTGGCAAGGGTCACGCCGGGCGCCCAGCGGTCGTCCGGCGGCAGCTCCGCGACGACGCGCTGGGCCCACGCGTCGGAGTGCCTGTACTCGGCGGCGAGCCCCTCGAGGTCGTAGACGTCGCCGACGCGCTTGCGCAGCTCCGCAGTGATCGCATCGAGCTGCGCCTGGAGCGCGCGGTAGTGCGCGGGCGTCTCCCGCTCGGCCTCGAGCCGGCGGTAGCCGGCGGCCCACTCGTGCCGGACGAGGTCGGTGCCGATCGCCATCGTTCGATGCTACGCGACGCCCTCGGCGACGCGACCACGCCCCGCATCGAGACCGGCACTTCGCCGTCGCCCGCTCGCCTTCGTCTCTCACGCGGTGCAGCAGCGATCCGTCGGCCACAGCGGCTCGATCTCCGCCACTATCCGCTCGCCGAGAAGGTAGCCCGGGCGTGCGAGCGCGTACGCCGCATGGGCGTGCAGGCACTTGAGGCTTCCGTGGCGGCCGGCTCCGCCGATTCCGAGCTCGAGCGAAGCGCCGCCGTCGCTCCCGGAGCGGCCGGCGGCGAGGTCGCAGCGTACGGAGCGCTGCTCGTCGTTCCCGCGGGCGAGGCTGGCGGCGAGCGCGAGGTCGTGCGCGGCTGCCCGCGACCAGCGCTCCACACCGCCCGCCGCCTCGATCCGCGAGAGAGTCGCCACCAGGTGCGGGCAGGTGAGGTAGTAGGTGGTCGGGAACGGGTCGCCCCGGTCGTCGTAGGGCTCCTGCTCGGTCACCGCCGGCCGGCCGAAGGGGCAGCGGACGGCGACGCGCCGGAAGGCGCGCGGCTCGCGCGCCAGCTGGCGGGCGACGACTGCACGGTCGTCCACGGAGGTGAGGGTACTCGTGCTACTTCCGCGCGTGCGCCCGGCGCCACTCGGAGATGCCCTGGACGATGAACAGGTGCTCGCCGGGCTTGACGAGGCCGAGCCGGCGTGCGCCGCGGACGAGCGACGATCCCTGCTCGATCTCGGCCAACCGCGTCTCCAGCTGGTGCTTCCGCGCTGCGAGGGTATGGACCTCGGCGGTGCGGTCGCGGAGCGTGTCTCGCGTATGCAGGTACGTCTTGACGGGCCGATAGTAGAGGAGCCCGAGCAGGACCGCGACGCCGAGCGCGAACAGGCGCATCCAACGCCGTCTTCCGAAGCGAAGCATGGGGGCCCCGGTTCGACGCCGCCCCGCGTGCCTCCTCCTACGCCACGTCGACCTTGATCACGTTCGTCGTGCCGGGGATGTTGACCGACGTGCCCGCCGTCATCACGATCCGGTCGCCCGGCTCGATCACCCCGCCGTCCCTGGCCGCGTCGATCGACAGCTCCCAGAGATCCTGGACGTCCTGTGCCTCCTTGACCAGCAGCGGGATCACCCCCCACTCCAGTGCCATCTGCTGCACGGCGTGCTGGTTGTGCGTCAGGGCGACGATCGGCCGCCGGGGGCGCAGCCGGGCCACGGCCGAGGCCGTCTTGCCCGTCGCCGTCGGCACGAGGATTCCCGCTGCGTCCAGCGTTTCGGCGATGTCGCACGCCGCGTTGGACATGGCGCGGCCGACGTCGGGCTTCTCGTCGGGGTCGGGCATCTCGTGCCGGTACCCGAGGCTCGGCTCGACCGCCCGGGCTATGCGGTCCATGTACGCGACCGCCTCGACCGGGTAGGCACCCACGGCGGTCTCGCCTGAGAGCATCAGTGCCGAGGAGCCGTCGAGCACGGCGTTCGCGACGTCACTCGCCTCTGCCCTGGTCGGCTCGGCGTGCTCGATCATCGACTCGAGCATCTGCGTCGCCGTGATCACCGGCTTCCCGGCCTCGAGCGCCTGGAGGATGATCCGCTTCTGGAGGAGCGGCACCGACGCCGCCCCGATCTCCACGCCGAGGTCGCCCCGTGCGACCATGATCGCGTCGGTCTCGGCCAGGATCTCGTCGAGCACCTCGACCGCCTCGGCCTTCTCGATCTTGGCGATCACCTCGGCGCGGGAGCCGACCTGCTCGATCAGGCGGCGCAGGTCGCGGACGTCGGCGGCCGAGCGGACGAAGGAGAGCGCGACGTAGTCGACCCCGAGCGACAGCGCGAGCTCGAGGTCGGCGATGTCCTTCGGTGTCAGCGAGGGGATCGGCAGCGGGACACCCGGGAGGTTGACGCCCTTGTGGGCGCTGACCGGCCCGCCGACGACGACCGCGCAACGAGCCCTGCCGGCCTCGACCTCCTCGACCCTCAGGTGGATGAGCCCATCGTCGATCAGGACGTCGTTCCCCGGCGCGAGCACCTCGCCGATCACCGCCGGCGAGACGGGGAGATCGCCGTCGTCAGACGATCCCTCCGCGGCGATCACCACGTGCTCGCCTCTCGTCAGCGTGCGGGGGGCCGGCAGGTCGCCCACACGGAGCTTCGGGCCCTGGAGGTCGGCGACGAGCGCCAGCGGCCGCCCGGCCTCGGCGGCGGCGCCCCGGGCGTCCTCGGCCCGCGTGCGGTGCTGCTCGGGGGTACCGTGCGAGAAGTTCAGCCGAGCGCCGTCCATGCCCGCTCCCACCAGCTCGGCGAGACGCTCGGGCGGACCGCTGGCCGGCCCGATCGTGGCGAGGATCTTGGTGCGGCGGGGGGTTGGCGGCGCCACGCTGTGAGCGTAGCTAGATGGTCGACGCCGTGATCCCGCGTGCTCGGTTGCGCGATCGGACGCATCTGCGCCGCTTCCGGCTCGCTCACGCCCCGAGGCAGACGATCTCATGGCGCCGACCGTCAAACGCGGGAGAACGCGGACCAGCCCGGGTACTCGGCCCGCGGGCCTAGCTCCTCCTCGATCCTGAGCAGCCGGTTGTACTTCGCGACGCGGTCGGTCCGCGACGGGGCGCCGGACTTGATCTGGCCCGCGCCGGTGGCGACTGCCAGGTCGGCGATCGACGTGTCCTCGGTCTCGCCCGAGCGGTGCGAGATCACCGCCTTGTATCCGTTGGAGCGGGCGAGACCGATCGTGTCGAGCGTCTCGGTCAGCGTCCCGATCTGGTTCAGCTTGACGAGGATCGCGTTCGCGAGGCTCTCCTCGATCCCGCGCCTGAGTCGCTCGACATTCGTTACGAAGAGGTCGTCGCCGACCAGCTGGACCCGGCGGCCGATCCGCTCTGTCAGCATCCGCCAGGCGGCCCAGTCGTCCTCGGCCACGCCGTCCTCGACCGACACCAGCGGGTACCGGTCGGCGAGTCCGGCGTAGAAGTCCGCCATCGCAGCGCCGCCGGCCTCCCTGCCCTCGAAGCGGTAGGCGCCGTCCGCGAAGAACTCCGTCGACGCCGGGTCGAGCGCGATCGCAACGTGTTCGCGGTGCCCGGCCCGCTCGGCGGCCTCCAGAATCGCCTCGATCGCCTCCTCGCTCGAGCCGAGGTCCGGTGCGAAGCCGCCCTCGTCGCCGACCGCAGTCGAGAGCCCCCGCTCGTGCAGCACACCTTTCAGCGCGTGGTAGGTCTCGGTGCCGATGCGCATCGCCTCGGTGAACGTCTCCGCGCCGGCCGGGACGACCATGAACTCCTGGAGGTCGATCGAGTTGTCGGCGTGCACGCCGCCGTTGATCACGTTCATCAACGGCACCGGCAGCACCCGCGCCTCCTCGCCGCCCAGGTAGCGGAAGAACGACACGCGCGCCTCAGCCGCCGCGGCCTTCGCCGCTGCGAGCGACACGCCGAGCAGCGCGTTCGCGCCCAGCCGACCCTTGTTCGGAGTCCCGTCGAGGTCGATCAGCAGCCGGTCGAGGCCGGCCTGGTCGGCCGCGTCGCGGCCACGCGTCGCCGCGACGATCTCGCCCAGGACGTTCGCCACGGCCTGCATCACGCCCTTGCCTCCGTACGCCTCGCCGCCGTCGCGGAGCTCGACCGCCTCGTGGGCACCGGTCGACGCGCCCGACGGCACCGCCGCCCGGCCGAGCGCGCCGGACTCGAGCCGCACGTCGACCTCGACCGTGGGGTTGCCCCGCGAGTCGAAGATCTGGCGGGCGTGGACGTCGGCGATGGCGCTCATCCTTGATCCTCCTTGGCGAGGTCGAAGTATCGATCCTGGTCGGCGAGCTCGAGCTCGGACCACGTCCGGCCGTCGGCGGCTGCGAGCCGCTCGGCTTCCTCGACCCGCGCGACGAAGCGCCGGGTCGCCTGCCGCAGCTCGAGCTCCGGATCGGCCTCCAGACGCCGGGCGACGTTGACGCAGGCGAAGAGCAGATCGCCCAGCTCGGCCGCGCGGCGCTCCGGGGATCCGCCGTCCAGCTCGCTCTTCAGCTCGGCCAGCTCGTCCTCGAGGTCAGCAAGCGCGCCGGCGAGATCCGGATACTCGAACCCGACCGCCGCCGCCCGCCGTTGCACCTTCCGGGCGTGCAAGAGCGCCGGCAGCGCGTCGGGGACGTCGTGGAACACGCCCTCCCGTCCCTCCTGCTCACGCTTGATCTCGTCCCACTGCCGGCGCACCGCGCCAGCAGTGGAAAGCTGCTGCTCTCCGAAGACGTGCGGGTGCCGCCTGACGAGCTTCGCGTGCACGCTCCGTGCGACTTGCGCGAGATCTCCTTGGCCTTGCTCCGAAAGGAGCAAGGCCAACATGTAGACCTGGAAAAGCAGGTCCCCCAGCTCGTCGAGCAGCTTGGGGCCGTCGTCGGCGAAAGCGGCGTCCGCGACCTCATAGGCCTCTTCCACCGTATGCGGCACGATCGTCCGCGCGGTCTGCTCGCGGTCCCAGGGACAGTCGCGCCGGAGGCGCTCGGTCAGCTCCTGGAGATCGAGGAGTGCCCCGTCGAGGCCGACGCCGGCTTCGTCTCTCAACCGGTGGTCGTGCCGGATGTCGTCGTCGCCGGGGGCGCGAGGCCTGGGGCGTACGAGATCTTCCCGTCGTACTCCTTCTTCAGCCCGTTCAGCCAGTTCTGCAGCGCGGCGTTGCGCTTCTGCTGGAGGAGCTGCTGGTTGATCGACGCCTTCACCTGCGCGAACGGCGTCGACTTGTGCGGTGTCGCCGGCTTGTCGGCCTGGATGATGTGCCAGCCGTACTGGGTGTGCACCGGCTTCGACAGCTGGCCGGTCCGCAGCTCGAAGGCGACGCGGTCGAACGGCGCGACCGTCTGGCCCCGGGTGATCGTCAGCCGGCCGCCCTGTGCCTTCGAGCCCGGGTCGATCGAGTACTTCTTCGCCAGCGCGGCGAAATTCGCGCCGCCCTTCAGCTGGGAGTAGAGCCTGTCGGCGAGCGCCTTGTTCTTCACGAGGATGTGGCTGACGACCCGCGTCTGCGGCGTGGTGTAGGCCTCCCGGTGGGCGTCGTAGTACGCCTTCACCTCGGCGGGCGAGACCGTTGTCTTGGTGGTCACCTTGGTGAAGATCGCGTTGGAGAGCAGGTTCGACCGCAGGTCGTCACGCACCTCGGCGTCGCTCACGCACTGGCGCTTCAGCTCGGCCCGGTATTTGGCCTCGCTCCCGCCGAAGTACTGGCTCTTCAGGTTCTTCAGCTGCGCCTCGACCTGCTTGTCGGTCACCTTCACTCCCAGCCCCGGCGCCTTCTGCGCCAGCTGGGCGCGCTGGACGAGGCTCTGGAGGATCTGGGCGCGGATCTGCTGGTACTCCGTCGTCCCCGCCTTCGGGAAGGTCTTCTTCTGCAGCTTGTAGCTGCACGCCGCCTCGCTCAGGCGCCGGTCGAGCGTCGCCTGGGTGATGTGGTCGCCGTTGACGACCGCCGCGTCGTCACCGGAGGCGGTGCCGCTGCCGGAGTCCTTGCTGTTGCTGTTGCTGCCGCAGGCGGCTGCGAGCAGCGTCAGCGAGAGCACGAGCGGAACAAGAAAAAGGCGGCGCATGGAGCGGCTGCCAGGGTAGCAGCGGCTTTCAGCCGCTGGCCGCCGGAGCGAAGCCCCTTGCATAAGAAACGGGTAAGAGTTTTTCGAGGACCGACGGGTTTGCCCGCTGGAGCGCCGCCACGAGCAGTTCGTCGCGAGTCGCGCGACGCACGTCCGCGTCGGTCATGCCGGTTGCGCGGAGCCGGGCGCGGTAGCGGGTCTCGTTGCCCCCGAACGCCGTTCGCTTGAACCGCCTGAGCCGGGCCTCGACCTGCGCGGGACGGATCACGATCCCGATCCTCTGCGCCGCGAGCTCCAGTCGCGTCCGGTCGACGAGCAGCCGAACGGCGTTGTCCTGCAGGCGCCGGTAGGCCTCGGTCCCCGCCTTCGGGAAAACCTGCCCCCGAGCCGCGTACGCGCGGCGCGACTGGACGAGCTGGGCATCGAGGGCACTCTGCGGCACGGGCCGGTCGCCGATGACCGCGACCGCGCCAGGGGGAACGGACGCGCTGTCGTGCCCGCAGCCGGCCGCCACGACGAGCAGGGCGGCGAGCAGCGCGACCCGCTTCATGCGGCACGCGCTTCGACGATCGCGTCCACCAGCCCGAGCGCGTCGCGGAAGTCGTCCTTGCGCATCGCCACCTCGTGCCTGCCGCTCGTGTAGACGGCGGTGGCCGCGCGTTCGCGCAGCTCGCGCAGCTCCTCGGAGCCGAGCACGAGCGGTCCGATCGTGATCCTGCCTCCGCGGAAGACGAGGTACTCCGCCCCGACCAGCGCGATCTTCAGCTTCGCCTCCTGGATCGCGAACAGGTTCTCGACAGGCTCGGGGAGCTCGCCGTAACGGTCCTCGATCGCAGCCTGCAGCTCGCGGAGCTCGTCCTGGTCCTCGACGAGCGCCAGGCGCCGGTGCAGGTCGATCTTCAGGGCCTCCGAGCCGATGTACGACGCCGGCACGTAGGCGTCGACCCGCGCATCCATCCGCACCGGCCGAGCTGCGATTCGCTTCCGGCCCGACAGCTCGGCGACCGCCTCGTTCAGCAGCTCGAGGTACAGCTCGAAGCCGACCGCGGCGACGTGGCCCGACTGCTCAGCGCCGAGCAGCTCGCCGGCGCCGCGGATCTCGAGGTCGCGCATCGCGATCGCGAAGCCCGCGCCGAGCTCGGTGTGGTCGGCGAGCGTGGCCAGGCGGGCGCGCGCCTCCGCCGTGAGCTCGGACGCGGCCGGGTAGTAGAGGTGCGCGAACGCAGTCACGTCCGAGCGGCCCACACGCCCGCGGATCTGGTACAGCTGCGCCAGGCCGAGCGCGTCGGCGCGCTCGACGATCAGCGTGTTGGCCTGCGGGATGTCGAGCCCCGACTCGATGATCGTCGTCGAGACCAGGACGTCGGCGTCGCCGGCGAGGAACTGCATCATCTTCACCTCGAGCTCGCGCTCCCTCATCTGGCCGTGGGCGACGATGAAGCGAAGACCCGGGCAGAGCGCCTGGAGCCTGGCCGCGGCTTCCTCGATCGTCTCCACCCGGTTGTGGAGGTAGAAGGACTGCCCTCCCCTTTCGTGCTCGCGCGTCAGTGCGAGCACGATCGCGTCCTCGTCGTACTCGCCGACGTGCGTGCGGATCGGGCGGCGCCCCTCCGGCGGCGTCTCGATCACCGAGATGTCGCGCAGGCCGGAGAGGGACATGTGCAGCGTACGCGGGATCGGCGTGGCAGTCAGGGCCAGGACGTCGACCTCGAGCCGGAGCGAGCGGAGCAACTCCTTCTGTGCGACCCCGAAGCGCTGCTCCTCGTCGACGATCACGAGCCCCAGGTTCTTGGGGACGACGTCGCGGGAGAGGACGCGATGCGTGCCGATCAGGATGTCGGCCTTTCCGTCCGCGAAGTCCTTCAACACCGCCTTCGCGTCGGCCGGTTTCCGGAACCGCGAGACCATCTCGACCCGGACGGGGAAGTCGCGGTAGCGCTCGCGGAACGTGTTCCAGTGCTGCTGGGCGAGCACGGTGGTCGGGACGAGCATGAGCGTCTGGCGGCCGTTCAGCGCGACCGCGAAGGCGGCCCGGACGGCCACCTCGGTCTTGCCGAACCCGACATCGCCGCAGACCAGCCGGTCCATCGGGCTCGGCGCCTCCAGGTCCTCCTTCACGGCCTCGATCGCCACGCGTTGGTCTGCGGTCTCGCGGTAGGGGAAGTCCGCCTCGAGCCGTTCCAGCCACTCGCCCGAAAGGTCGAAGGCGACGCCCCGCGCGGTCTGTCGGCGGGCGTAGAGTCCGATCAGCTCGCCGGCGAGCTCCTGGACGGATTCGCGCGCTCGGCTCTTCAGCAGAAGCCAAGCCTTGCCGCCCAGCTTGGAGAGCGCCGGGCCTTTGCCGTCGGCGCCGATGTAGCGCGAGACCTTGCCGATCTGCTCGTGCGGCACGTAGAGCCGGTCCTCGCCGCGGAAGGCGAGGAACAGGTAGTCGCGGGTGACCCCCGCCACCTCTTTGGTCTCGAAGCCGAGCAGCTTCCCGATGCCGTGGTCCTCGTGGACGACGAAGTCGCCGGTGCGCAGGTCGGCGAACGACCCGAGCGCCCGGCCGAGCCTGGCGTCGCCGCGCGGGGCGCGCTTGCGGAAGATCTGCGTGTCCGGCAGCAGGACGAGGCCGAGTTCGCGCCACACGAAGCCGCGGCGCGCCGGGGAGACGGTGAAGTAGAGCCCCTCGTCGGCCGGGAGGTCGTCGCCCTCCTCCAGCCAGCCGACTTCGAGCCGGCGGATCAGGTTGGCGGTACGCAGTGCGTCGCCGCGGTGCGGGAACGCGACCACGACGCGCTGCCCGGCGCGCACGAAGGACGCGAGCTCCTGCTGGGCTTCGGCGAGCCCGCGGGCGGCAACCGCCGGGCGCTGCGCCTCGAACGCCGCTTCCTGTCCGCGCGGGAAGGAATCGAGCAATGCCGCGTCGCCGAACGGAACCGGGTTGAGCGATTCCTCCTCCCACACCCGCGCGACCGACTCCGGTTCGAACACGAGGTCCGGTTCGCGGTCGAATGGCGGCACGAGGTCGGCCGGTGCCCTGGGTTGCGCCTCGTCGTGGGGCAGCTCGGCCGGGACGAGGTCCAGCCGCCGCTCGGCGGCGGGGTAGACGGTCGCTTGATCCACCGGCCGGAGCGCCCTCTGCGTGAACGGCGAGAAGGCGCGGATCGCCTCGATCTCGTCGCCGAACAACTCGATGCGCAGCGGATCGTGGCCGGTGGTCGGGAAGACGTCGACGATCCCGCCGCGAACTGCGAACTGCCCGCGCTCCTCGACCCGCTCGACGCGCTCGTAGCCGGCGATCGCCAGGTGCTCGGCGAGGCTGTCGATCCCCGGCTCGTCGCCGACGGCCAGGTCGAGCCGCTCCGGTCGGGCTTCCGGCGGGGGCGACCCCTCGGCGAGCGCGGCAGCCGACGCGCAGACGACGCCGCTCTCGGCGAGCACGTCGAGCGCGCGTGCACGCTCGCCCACGAGATGCGGCGGCGGCTCGAGGCCTGAGCCCCAGCCGACACCGCGGCTCGGGAAGAGGGCGACATGCTCCTCGCCGAGGTACCAGCACGCCGCCTCGGCCGCGTCTCGCGCGTCCGCGTCCTCGGGGAGGAGCACGAGCAGCGAGCGGCCGAGGTGCAGGTGGAGCGCCGCGAGGAGGAGCGGAAGCCCGGGCTCCGACACACGAGCGGCGGCTCCGCGCAGCCCGGCCGCGAACGTCTGCAGACGCTCGGATGCCGCCAACTCATGCGCGAGAGGCCGCAGCGAGGGTGTGGTTGAACGATCGGGACGGTCCATGACGAAAGGCGGAACCGGGCGGTTCCGCACGATTTCAGTCTAGACCGCGCTACCGCGTTGCCAACGGGCGCCGGGAATGGCTCGATCGCGGGCGCCGGATGGCCTCGATCACGACCACCGTTTCCGACCCACCCCCCACCCTGGGTGGGGGTGGGAACGCTAGCCGCCGAATGTTCACATCGGTGTGACGAATGGGTGGCGATTGCGCCGTGCCGGCGGGTTGTGCGTGCCGACGCCCGGCGGGTGCTTTACGGTAGGCGCGCGTGAACTTCTACGCCTGGATGCTCGCGCTCCATCTGCTTGCGGCCTTCGCGATCGCCTCGGCGCTGGTGCTCTACAGCGTGCTCGTCTTCAACGGCCGGCGCACGGAGAGCCCGGAGCAGCGGGAGCTGTTGTTCCGGATCGCTCCGATCGGGACGCCGCTGATCGGCGGCGGCGCGGTGCTCGCGCTGATCCTGGGCGTGATTCTCGCGATCGACTCGGACCGGTTCGAGATCTGGGACGGCTGGGTGATCGCCGGCATCGTGCTCTGGGTGTTGCTGGTCGCGATCGGCCAGCGGAGCGGCAGCTACTACACGGCGGTCCAGAAGCTGGCCGAGGAGGGTGGCGAGGGCGCCCAGCAAGAGGTGGTCGCCCGGCTACGCGCTCCCACCGGAGCGCTGCTCCACCTCGGGACGCTACTCGTGTTCGTGCTCATACTTCTCGACATGATCTTCAAGCCCGGAGCGTGACGATGCTCGCCGCCGTTAGATCGCACGGCTTCGACCTGGCGGTCTTCGTTCACGTCGCCGGCGCGATGATCCTCATGGGCGGGCTTGTCACGGCAGCCGGCGCGGGCATCATCGGCTGGCGCGACACGGCCGGCGGGTTGCGGCGGCTGGCGGCGCTGACCCTGTTTGCCGTGGCGCTCCCCGGCTGGATCATCATGCGCGTCGGCGCCGAGTGGGCCTACTCCAAGTCGGTCTGGGACAATCTCCCGGACAACCTGCAGCCGACGTGGCTCGGGATCGGCTACATCATCGCCGATGCCAGCGGGATCATCCTCCTCGTCGCGCTGATCGCGGGCGGCATCGGCATCCGACGCGCGCGTTCGGGGGGCGGCGCCGGCCTGCTGAAGACGAGCACGGTGCTCGCTGCGGTTCTCATCGTCGCGTACGTGGTCGCCGTCTGGGCGATGGGCGGCAAGCCGAACTAGTTGAAGCGCTGCTGCGCGGCTTCGAGCCCGTCGCGCACGACCGTCTCGACCGCATCGGCAGACCGCGCGACGAGCGCGTCGACGTCGGTCTCCGGCTCGAACGATGCCAGCACGTAGTCGGCCACCGACCGGTGGTCGCCACGTCCGGGCCGACCCACGCCGACGCGCAGCCGCAGGAAGTCCCGCGAGCCGAGCGCCTGGGCGATCGAGCGGAGCCCGTTGTGGCCGGCGAGCCCACCGCCCAGCCGCGCCTGGAGCCGCCCCTCCTCCAGGTCGACGTCGTCGTGGACGACGAGGACGGCGTCCACGGGCGCCTTGAAGAAGCGGGCCGCAGCGGCGATCGATCGGCCCGACTCGTTCATGTACGTCTCGGGCTTGACCAGCGCGAGCCGCGCGTCGTCCAGCCGAAGCTCGGCCAGCTGCCCCGAGAACTTGGAACGCCACGAGCCGTCCCGGCGCTGCGCGAGCTCGTCGAGGACCATCCGGCCGGCGTTGTGGCGCGTCGTCGCGTATTCGCGGCCGGGGTTGCCGAGACCAGCCACGAGCAGGTCCAGCGTCGAGGCGGGCTCGCCTCGACGGAAGAGACGCACGCTAGCCTTCTTCGGCGGTGCCGGCCTCGCCGGCGGGCTCGCCCTCGGCAGGCGCCTCGCCCTCGGCCTCCGGAGCAGCATCGCCCTCCAGCTCTTCGCCTTCTTCGAGCTCCTCGCCTTCCTCGACCTCGACCTCGGGCTCCTCGACCTTGGTCGGGACGGTCACCGTCGCGAGGACGGTCTCGGGATCGTCGAGCAGCGTGACGCCGTCGGGCACGCGCAGGTCGCTCAGCCGGAGGGACTCGCCGATCTCCAGCGCGCTGACGTCGAGCTCGAGACGCTCCGGCACCTCCAGCGGCAGCGCCTCGACCCGCACCTCGCGCGCCACCTGGGAGAGGACGCCGCCGGCCTTGGCGCCGACGCTCTCGCCGACGAGCTCGACGACGACCGCGGTCTGGATCGGCTGGTCGAGCCTGACCTCATGCAGATCGAAGTGGTCGATGCGGCCGCGGATCGGGTCGACCTGGTAGTCCTTGAGGATCGACGAGTGCGTGGTTTTCTGGCCCTCCAGCACGACGTCGAGGATCGCGTGCAACCCGGCAGAGCCCGTCAGTACCCGGCGAAGCTCGCGCTCGGGAACGCAGATCGGGTGCGGCTCGTGTCCGCGCCCGTAGAGCACGCCGGGGATGATCCCCTCCCTGCGAAGGCGGCGCGACTGGCGCGAGCCGCTCTGCTCGCGCTCCTTTACCTCGAGACGAATGCGTTCACCGGCCATGACCGGCCGCGAAGTGTAGCCGAGCGTTCGAGCCCGGAGACGCAGGCGGACCGGCGATGCATACGAATCGACCGGCGCTGCGAAACGGAAACGGGCGGGTACCCGCTATGACCGTCCGGTGCCTTCGCTTGCTCCCAGACGGACGGGCCCGCCCGTTTCGCCGCCCGCGGGTGCCCTGCGCGCGCCGCCTGCCAGTCGCAGACCCCTCAGCCGGCACTGCGATCCCGAGCACCCGCTCGACCCGTTCTGCTCGGCCGCGCGCGTCCCGAAACGGACCCTAACCAGTTCCTTACAACGCCGGGCGTTGCCCGCCGGTCAGA